>NZ_JAUTXR010000019.1 GCF_030658505.1 Stenotrophomonas raiganjensis (SeqCode)
TGTAGCTAAGCTAAACAATCGAACCGGGAGCGGGGGTGGCCGGCGGCCACCCGGAAGCAACAGTTCAGCCCAAAGTTGACCGGAACGCGCACGCGACCTGCCGTCGTCTTACCGCCTGCTTCAGCGGCGGTGAAGCGCCACTTGCGAGCCGCTTGCATCGCGGCTCGGTCCAGGGCGCGGGTACGGCTGGACGTTTCCACCGTGACAGTGGTGACGTTGCCGCTGGCATCGACATCAATGATCAGGATCCCTTCGCCCTGGGTACCCTCGCGGAAGGCTGCCGGCGGATCGCGCGGCGGAGTCCTGGCCTTCGACGAGAGGTCCTCGCG
>NZ_JAUTXR010000055.1 GCF_030658505.1 Stenotrophomonas raiganjensis (SeqCode)
CGCGGTCCGGCCCAGCCGCTGGCGGCTATGCGTTCGGGCGCTTGCGAAGCAGTGCTTCGCAAGCAAAGCGCCCTCACCCATGGGGGCTCGATGGCGCCATCCATGGCGCCAACGGTCCTGCAAGCCCACACCGCCCCACCTCTGACAGATCGCGGCGGCCGTTGGTGGGTGTCGACCTTGGTCGACACATCTGTCAGGTATCGAAAATCAAAATGGGGTCGGATCCGTTTTCCTCAGGAAAACGGATCCGACCCCAAGGTCGTTCCAACAGATCGCGGAAAACTGTCGAAGGCGGGGTGGGGCCGGTTGCGGGGGCGTGAGCCGCATGGATGCGGCGACCGAGCCTACATGGATGTATTTACGGCGTCCCCCGCAACCGGACCCACCCCGCCTACCCACAGGAAGCCGGCTTCTGCTGTTGCTTCGGCCGTTGCGGTTGCCTCTGCAGGTGCAGGGCTGCAAGCCCTGCCGAACAACCCTCAACCTTCGCAGTTGGCGAACAGGTCGCGGTCGCGCTCGTACAGCGAGGTCTTCACCTGCATCAGGCCGAGCACCGACGGGAACAGGTTGTCGTGGTCGGTATACGCCGCCGAACGCTTGCGCACGCACTGCAGGTCCAACCCGCGGCTGCTGGCGAAGCCCGGCGAGAACCACATCGTCATCGGCACCCGGGTCTGCTCGGCCGGGGCGATGGCGTAGGGCACGCCGTGCAGGAACAGGCCCTTCTCGCCCAGCGACTCGCCGTGGTCGGACAGGTAGATCATCGCCGTGTCATAGTCCTGCATGCCCTGCAGCGTGCCGATGGTCTTGCTCAGGAAGTGATCGGTGTACAGCACGGCGTTGTCATAGCTGTTGGTGATCTCTTCGCGCGAGCAACGGCCGATGTCACGGGTGTCGCAGGTTGGCTTGAAGCGGGCAAAGGCAGCCGGATAGCGTTCGAAATAGGCCGGGCCGTGGTTGCCCAGCTGGTGCAGCACCACCACGCGGTCGCCGGGCTTGGCCCGCACCTGGGTGGCAAGGTCCTGCAGCAGGATCTCGTCCATGCAGCGGCCGTCGGCGCACAGGCCCGGGGTGGTCGCATCGGACAGCGACTGGAAGTCCAGGCCCTCGCACACGCCCTTGCAGCCGGACTGGTTGTCACGCCACAGCGGCGCGATGCCGGCGCGGTTCAATACGTGCAGCAGCGACTGGTGTGCGCGGATCTTCTTTTCGTCGTAGTCGTGGCGTCCCCACGGCGAGAACAGGCACGGTAGCGACACTTCGGTGCTGGTGCCGCAGGAGTGCATGTCGGGGAAGTTGATCACCGGTGCCTGGGCCAGTTCCGGAGTGGTATTGCGGCCACCGTTGAGGCCCCAGTTCTGCGCGCGCACGGTTTCGCCCATCACGATTACCAGCAGGCGTGGCTTGCTGGCCGGCGCGCGTGGCGTCGCCTTGGCATCGGTCCCGATCGGCAGTTTCGGCGCGCGCTGCACCGGGTTGTCACCCCGCAATGCACGCGGCAGGCCCAGCAGCACATTGGCGGGGGTGGCGAGGTAGCGCACTTCGCGCTGGTTGCGCATCAGTGCCGAGACGTCCTGGAACGAGATCAGTGCGCCGCCGAGTGCAGTCACCGCCGCCACCAGCAGGAAGCCGAGGCGCCACAGCAGGCTGCGGCCCCAGCTGCGACGGCGCAGCTGCACGCGCCACAGCACGATCATCGGCAGCACCGCCAGCAGCAGGACCGGCCACAGCAGTGACACGGTCATCAGCTCGCGGCTTTCCTTGGGGTCGGTCGCCAGCACGTTGCGCAGCATGTCCGCATCCAGGTAGATGTGGTAGCGGCTCATGTAGTGCGCGGCGAAGGCGGTCACCAGCAGCAGCAGGCTGATCACCACCTTGGCATTCCAGCGCCAGACCAGGATGCCGAGCAGCACGCCGTGTGCGCCCAGCAGCAACAGCAGCAGCGAAAGCGCATAGCGCAGGCTGCCCGGATGGCTGGCCATTGCGCTGTGCCAGAACAGGCCGTTGCCAGCCACCGCGAAGAACAGGCTGGTCAGGGCGATCAGTGCTTCGGTGGACAGCTGCGGCCGCCAGCGGCGAAGACTCGCCAATGCGGGAAGGCGGGCGGGGCGTTGGACCGATGCACTCATGCGTTTGCCTCCTGGCGGTTGGGACGGTCCAGCTGACGGCGTGCCAGGACGCGTTTGACGATCAGATACAGGCCGAGCGAAAGCAACCAGCAGATCAACGCGGTGGCAACATCATGCGAAAGGAAATGCGCGCCGCGCAGCTGCTGGCTGATGCCGAACACCAGACCGGTGCCAAGACCGATCCACAACCCGGCCCAGCGCCATGAAGGGCGCCACAGCAGGGCAAAAAAGTACAGAGACAACCAGGCATAGCCCGCGCTGGCGTGGCCCGCCGGGAAGCAGGCCTGCGGCGCCATGCCGACCGAGCGCACGGTGAAAAGCCCGATGAAAGGCTGGTGGCCGCCGTAGCGCAGCAGGTCCCACGGGCATTCCATCGGCACCAGCGACTTCAGCAGGGAGATCACGCCGGTACCCAGGGCCATGGCAATTACGACATAAAGCAGCGCCCACCGCAGGGTGCGATCGCGACCCTTGCGCCAGTGATGGAAGCACAGCAGGATCGCCACGAGTGCTGCAGCCGTGCTCAGCCATTTGCCCACCTTGTGCACAAGCGTGCGGGTGACCCAGGCGTCCTGCAACGCCCAATGGCCGCCTTCAAGACGGAACAGGTGGTCGGCTACCCATTGATCGCCGCCGAAACCCATCAGCAGCGTAAACACGGGCAGACCGATTGCGACAGGTAGCCAAAGGTGAGTTAAGGCAAATTTTGACGCCAGTGGCGATGTCGCAAGCGGTGCTACCGAGTCAATGGGTTGGACGGGCATGCTGGGAAAGAGCGGTTCGGGAATCCGCGGTCATGCTCGTCACCTGGATGTCGGAGAAGGGTCGGACGCTCGTTCGTGCCGGGTTAATGTTTGTCCGGCACGTGTCAACGTTCAGTCTTCTTCTGCGGTCGATCCTGTCCGCTCGGCATGGCAGTCCGGGTTCCATGAGGTACCGGGAAGCAGTTGCCAACTATTCCTGTTGGCAACACCGATATCGATCACCTTGGCCGGGTCCACGCAGGGACTCATCGCATCATCCAGTACCAGCAGCCAGCGCTTGTCCGGTGCCTCGGCCAGCCACGGGCCGGCGTCGTGCCATTGCTCGGCCCAGGGGCGCTTGAAGCCGAACTCGCGTACCGGGCGGTCAGCCTGCAGCAGGTTCTGCTCGCGCCAGGCGACCAGTGCCAGCTCCGCGTCTGGGCCGATCCGCGCGCCTACCCGGCGCATCAGTGCCGACGCCGATGCGTAGGGATCCAGTGCCGGGATCAGCACCAGGCCATAGAGCATCCACAGCATGCCGTGGGTCAGCAGTACCAGTGTCGCCGCGCGGCGCACCCGCAACCAGACGATCAACGTGGCCAGCGCGATGGCGAAGGTCAGCAGGCCATCACCCAGCACCGGCAGCAGGGTGTCGGGCATCGCACGGCGTTCCAGCTGGGCCACCGCCCACGGGTGTTCGGTCATCAGCATCACGCCCAGCACGCCGGTCGCCAGCATCAGCACCACGCTGTAGCCGAACAGGTAGCGGCGCACGCACAGCCGGCGCAGCAGGCCGGGCAGCAGCGGTGCCACGGCCAGCGCCATCGCCGGCAGCATCGGCAGCAGGTACACCTCGCGCTTGCCCGGGCTGGCGCTGAAGAACACCAGCACCAGCACCGCCCAGCCCAGCAGCAGCCACTGGCGGCGGTCGCCACGGCGGATGCGGCGCCACCACGGCTTGAACAGCATCGGCAACAACAGGCTGCCCGGCAGCCACAGGGTCAGGATCACCTGCAGGTAGTACCAGGCGGGCTGCCGGTGGTGCCAGGCATTGGCGTAGCGGGTACCGGTCTGCTTGAACAGCAGCTCATGCGCGTAGGCCTGCAGTTCGGCACTGGGTGTGTGCAGCAGGGCCCAGCCCAGCGGCGCCAGCCACACCCCTGCACCCAGCAGGAAGGCCGGGATCAGCCACAGCAGCGTGGCCGGGTGCGGGCCCTCCACGTTGTGCCCACGGCGGCGCTGGTACAGCCACCAGCCGAACCAGGGCAGCACCATCAGCAAGGGCAGGAAGCCTACACCCTTGGTCACCGTGCCGACGCCCGCGGCGAAGCCGGCCAGCCACAGGGCAGGCAGGTTGCGGCGTTCGCACAGGTGGCGCATCAGTCCCCACAGGGCCACGGTGGTCATCCCCACCAGCACCATGTCGATCTGCGCGCGCTTGGCCATCAGCCCGAACTGCAGGGTGCAGAACAGCGCGGCGAGGGCATAGACGGAGTGCCGGGGTGACCACAGCCGCCGTGCCAGGTCCGAGACCAGCCACAGGCTGAGCAGGGCGCCCAGCAGCGACGGCAGCAGGAACGACCACTGCCAGCTGCCGACGATCTCGTAAGCGGCGGCCTGCAGCCACATGAAGACCGGCGGCTTTTCCGCGTAGAGCTCCACGCCGCGGTGCGGCAGCAGCCATTGCCCGCTTTCGACCATGGTGCGGGCGGCCAGCACGAAGCGCGGTTCGTCCGGTGGCTGCGGCTGCCGAAGGCCGATCCCCGCTGCCAGCGCAGCAATGATCAACAGCCACAACAGGGGCAGGCGCCAACGGCGGGGCAGGGCTACGGGCACGGCAGGCTCCGGGAGCAAAACGGCCATTCTGAGGTGGCGGGGGTTGGAAAAGCGTCAGAGGAGGCCGGGGCGACCGCATTCCGACATGCGCAGCGCTACCATGGTACGAACTTCCGTGGATGTTTCGTGCATGCGTCTGTTGGTGATCGAGGACAACCGCCAGCTGGTGGCCAACCTGTTCGACTATTTCGAGTCGCGCGGGCACGTGCTGGATGTGGCTCCGGATGGCATCACCGGCCTGCACCTGGCCGGCAGCCATCCTTACGACGCAGTGATCCTGGACTGGATGCTGCCGCGCATGGAGGGCCCCGAGGTGCTGCGCCGGCTGCGCGCCGAGCATGCTTCGGAGGTGCCGGTGATCATGCTCACCGCGCGTGACGAACTGCCGGACAAGATTGCCGGATTCCGTGCGGGCGCCGATGACTACCTGACCAAACCCTTCGCACTCCCCGAGCTGGAGGTGCGGCTGGAGGCGCTGCTGCTGCGTGCGCAGGGCCGCAACCCGCGCAAGCGCCTGCAGGTCGGCGACCTGGTGCTGGACCTGGCGACCCTGGAGGCCCAGCGCGGCAACCAGGCGCTGCACCTGTACCCGGCCTGCCGCAAGCTGCTGGAAGTGCTGATGCGGGCCAGCCCGGGGGCGGTGACCCGCCAGCAGCTGGAATTCGCCCTGTGGGGGGACGAGCCGCCGGATGGCGACCTGCTGCGTTCGCATGTCTACGAGCTGCGCCGCAGTGTCGACGGACCGTTCGCCGAGAAACTGATCCATACCTTGCCGCGGGTGGGTTACCGCCTGGCCGTGACCACGCCCAGCGATGCCGGCAAGGATGATGATGAAGGCGCGTAAGCCGGGGCCGCTGTACCGGCGGGTGGTGTGGTGGTTGCTGGGCTACCTGGCCCTGCTTTCGGTCGCGGTGTTCAGTGTCGGCAACTACGTGCACGAGCATGCCGAGCATGCTGCCTGGCGCGCGCTGCTCAATTCCGAACTGGACAGCATTGTCGAGCACACCGAGCATGAGCCACATTACCGCTGGCAGGACTCGGACACGCTCAGCCTGTTCCGCTTCGACGAAGGCAACATGCCGGAAAGCGTGCGCATGCTGCACCCGGGGTTGCATGACGGGGTGCCGATCAAGGGGCGGCAGACTGCGGTGATGGTGCGTGATACCGGCTCGATGGGGCGGGTGGCGCTGGCACTGGACATTTCCGATTTCCATGACCTTGAACAGTTCGCCACGCGCTGGGTGATGCTTGCCGGGGTGATCATGATCTTCGTCACCGTGCTGATGGCTTCATTCGGCATGGAGCGGATGGTGCGTCCGTTGAGCCTGCTGGCAGAGCGCATCGCCGGATTGAAACCCGGCGTGCAGGGCCAGCGCATCGAGGTCGACCCGCGCGGCAGCTCCGAGCTGCATACCATCGCCGATGCGCTGAACGACTACCTGGACCGCAACGAGCAGTTCGTCGAGCGTGAACGGGTCTTCATCAGCACCGCCAGCCATGAGCTGCGCACGCCGATCGCGGTGATGACCGGCGCCGCCGAACTGGCACTGGAGCAACCAGGCCTGCCCGATCGCGCCCGCCAGCAGATGCAGCGGGTACTTCGCACCGCGCAGAGCGTGGAACAGTTGATCGAACTGCTGCTGGTGCTGGCCCGTGATCCGGCACGACTGGCGGCTCGCGCCGAACGCATCGCGCTGGACCAGCTGTTGCCGGAGATCGTCGACGACCATCGCCATCTGCTCGGTGACAAGGACCTGAGCATCGGCATACAGGCTGCGCCGGTGGATATCGTCGCGCCGCTGGCGGTGGTGCAGGCGGCGATCGGCAATCTGCTCCGCAACGCCATCGAGAACAGCGGGCGTGGCCACATCGAACTGCGGCTGAGTTCGTCTGCGGTGTTGACGCTGCAGGACCCGGGGCATGGCATGAGCCCGGAGGAGATCGCGGCCATCCATGCGCGCATGGCCCGTGGCGAACGCGCCGACCGCGGTGGCGGCATCGGCCTGGACCTGATCGCCCGTCTGTGCGAACACCTGGGCTGGACCCTGCAGCTGCAGCACTGCGAACCGCGCGGTACACGCGCCACGCTCGACTTCAGCGGCTCGCGACCGGCTTGACCGGCCTGCCAGCGTTCCCCGCGCTGCGGCATGACCCGGCGTGAAGACAGTGTTAATCTCAACCTGCGCCGCTCCATGCGGCGCTTTTTTTTCTCCGCTCTTTCGATCGACAGAGGATCCCATGCCGACCGAACCCGCTACTGCCCTGATCAGCAACGACATCGTTGGGCTGGGCCTGATTGCCGCCACCCTGGCCCTGATCTTCTGGGCCGCCAGTGGCCCGACCCCCTTGCTGAAGAAGATCTTCGCCTGGGTGCCGGCGCTGCTGCTGTGCTACTTCATCCCCGCCATCTACAACACCGCCGGTGTCATCGATGGCCACAACACCTCGCTGTACAACCCGGTGGCGCGTGATGTCCTGCTGCCGGCTGCGCTGGTCCTGCTGACCCTGTCGATCGACCTGAAGGGCGTCATCAAGCTCGGCCCGAAACTGCTGCTGGTGTTCTGCGCCGGTACCGCCGGCATCATGCTCGGTGCGATCGTCTCGTTCCAGCTGATGAAACTGATCCATCCTGAAACCGTGGCCGGTGATACCTGGGCCGGCATGGCCGCGCTGGCCGGCAGCTGGATCGGTGGCGGCGCCAACATGGTCGCCATGCGCGAGGTGTTCGGTACCGATGCCACCACCTTCGGCCAGTTCGCGGTGGTCGACGTGGCCTGCGCGAGCCTGTGGATGGCGATCCTGCTGTTCCTGGCCAACCGCGCGCAGCAGATCGACACACGCAACGGTGCCGATACCCGCGCCATCGATGAGATGAAGGCGCGCATCAGCGCCTACGAGGCGCAGAATGCGCGCATTCCCAGCATGACCGACCTGATGGTGATCGTCGGCGTGGCCTTGGGCGGCGTCGGCCTGGCACACGCGATCGCTGCACCGCTGTCGGGCTGGTTCAAGGCCAATGTCAGCTGGGCCAGCCAGTTCAGCCTGGACAGCCAGTTCGTCTGGGTCATCCTGCTGTCCACCGCGATGGGCCTGGGCCTGAGCTTCACCCGCGCACGCCGGCTGGAAGCGGCTGGTGCGTCGCGCTTGGGCACGGTGTTCCTGTATTTCCTGATCGCCTGCATCGGCATGCAGATGAACCTGCTGTCGCTGCTGGATCGGCCGTGGCTGTTCCTGCTCGGCGCGATCTGGATGGCCACGCACGTGCTGGTGCTGTGGGTGGTGGCCAAGCTGCTGCGCGCGCCGCTGTTCTTCTTCGCCATCGGTTCGCAGGGCAACATCGGTGCGGCTGCTTCGGCCCCGGTGGTGGCGGCGGCGTTCCATCCGACGCTTGCTCCCGTGGGCGTGCTGCTGGGCACGGTGGGCTATGCCACCGGCACCGGGCTGGCCTATGTCACCGGGCTGATCCTGAAGTGGATGGCCAACGGCTGAGTCCGGGCCTCCGTGGGATCGCGTTCCCGTGCAGAGCCGAGCGCATGCTCGGCTCTTTTTTTGCCTGCCGCAGGCGGAACTGTGCGGCGCATACCGGAACGTATGGTGCTTGCATCGTAGCGTAGGCAGCTCCTGTCGCTCATCAGCAGCGACGCTGCCTGGTGACCGGGATGACGCAACGACGGATGATTCGAGGTGCCGCACTGCTGGCACTGCTGTTGGCCAGCGCGGGAGCGGCTGCGCAAGGTGGCGTCGCCGCCCGGGCGGGCCAGGTACAGGCGGCAACCGAGGCCAGTGCGCGCGAGGTGGCTGCCTTGATGGCCCAACCGGGCTTTGCCGATGCCGTACGCGGCACGCTGGCATCTTCGCCGGAGCGGGGCGTGGCACTGGAGGCCGTGATGGAGCGCTTCGATCCGGGCGTCCGCACCCAGGCCAGCGTCTCTCTGGCCCGCAATGATCAGCAGTTGCGCCTGGCCAAGGGATTGCCGGTGCAGGGCGAGGGCCTGCTGCAGTTGCGTGCCTATGTGCCCGACGGCCAGTCGCTGGCCGATAGCGCTTCGCGGCAGGTGTGGGTGGCCAGCCTGCCGCGCGGCAACGACCGCGACTGGACGACCTTGACCGCCTACGATGCACAGGGCCGCATGCACGTGCTGGATGCGAAGCGCGCGCCTGGCTTTCCGGTGCTGATCGTCGATGTCGATACCCGCCGTTCGGTGCAGGAGGGCATGGCGCTGGTCAACGCCGGGTTGCGCGCACGCGGCCTGCAGTCGCCTGAGCGCATCCAGCTGTCGGCCGATGGTGCGCGTGCGTCGCTGGACATCACCCGTCTTGATCGCATTCGCCTTGCGGACGACCAGGAGCCGTGGGCATTGGGCGCGGCCGAGGTGTTCGCGGTGGTGTCCGGGCTGCAGGTCGGCAAGGCCGAGCCGGAAATGGCCACGGTCGACATGCCCTACCTGGACTACGACAAGACCGACTACACCCCGCAGCAGGCGCTGATCCTGTGGGGCAACTACCGCTTCAACGCGGCCAATGTTCAGCTGTTCGAGGATGACGGCGACACCAACTACCAGGACCTGCTGGTGGCGCTGAGCAACGGGGTGAAGGCGGCACTGGGCGCGTTCGCGCCGGAGTATTCGGTGATCGCTGATATCGCAGGTGCGATTCTGAAGGCGATGCCGACGTCGTGGTTCTCCAACGACATCGACTATGTGGACAGCTTCTACCTGGTGCAGCGTGGCCAGGCGTACACCGATCGCATGGGCGCGGCGAACAACGCCAGGGTCACGCTGACGCCGATCACACTGGTGGAGTAGGTCAGCAGGGCCTGCAGCCCTGCACCCGCTCAATGCAACGGCAACGGCCAGATCAAGAGCGGCATTCCGCGGGATGGCGGGGTGGGGCCGGTTGCGGGGGACGGCGCAAGTACGTCCATGTAGCCTCGGTCGCCGCATCCATGCGGCTCACGCCCCCGCAACCGGACCCACCCCGCCTTCGACAGGTTCACGCGGCGGTGGGTAACGGCGACTGCTGGTACGCGCGGCTTTGGGTAGGTGTCGACCTTGGTCGACACGATTTTTCTGTCAGATATCGATAAACAGAATGGGGTCAGATCCGTTTTCCTTCGGAAAATGGATCTGACCCCGCATGTGTGTCGCCGTCACCGGCAATCTGTCGAAGGTGGGGCGGTGTGGGCTTGCAGGACCGTTGGCGCCATGGATGGCGCCATCGAGCCCCCATGGGTGAGGGCGCTTTGCTTGCGAAGCACTGCTTCGCAAGCGCCCGAACGCATAGCCGCCAGCGGCTGGGCCGGACCGCG
>NZ_JAUTXR010000032.1 GCF_030658505.1 Stenotrophomonas raiganjensis (SeqCode)
CAGGTTTCCAGCATCCGCCGCTGGAAATGAAGTAAAATTTGGCAGTAAGTTGATTGTGTACCGCGCGCCCGTAGCTCAGTTGGATAGAGTACCTGGCTACGAACCAGGCGGTCGGGAGTTCGAATCTCTCCGGGCGCACCACTCGACAGGTTTCCAGCATCCGCCGCTGGAAATGAAGTAAAATTTGGCAGTAAGTTGATTGTGTACCGCGCGCCCGTAGCTCAGTTGGATAGAGTACCTGGCTACGAACCAGGCGGTCGGGAGTTCGAATCTCTCCGGGCGCACCA
>NZ_JAUTXR010000062.1 GCF_030658505.1 Stenotrophomonas raiganjensis (SeqCode)
AGGAATGCGCAGGTCCTCGGCTGCCGCCCAGCCACCGTGGCCATCGAATACTGCTTCAAAGAAGCTCTGCGCAGCGCCGACCGAGGCCACCGTATCGAACAGCCCCATGAAATCGATCTGCACTGGAATGCCACACAGGCGCAGCGGCCCCGGACCGGGGTCGCAGGAATCGCCGAGCCAGTTGCAGAATACGCGCGCCTCGGTGGCGCCGCGCGAGAAGCCGAATACCGAGATCCGGATGCGATCCACCCGGGGATTCTGCTTCTGGAACGGCGCCACCTTCTTTTCCAGAAAGGCGCGCCGTTCCTGCAATACCGCCCGGCGCGATGCGTGATCGGCACGGGCCAGATGGGTGCCCCGCACCCGCTGCAGCGCATGGACCGTATTCCAGAAGCCACCGCTGAGCGAGTTGCGCAGATCGAGCTCTTTCTCCCCCTGGTTGACAGCTAGGTAGTTGGACAGCGGCATTCGCGCGGCCTGCGCCAGGCGCTCCACGTCCTGCAGGCTCAGGCGGAGATCGGCACTCATTTTCCGCGCGACAGGGACGGTGGAATCGAAGCCCATGGCTTTGGTCACCGTAGACTCTGCGAAATGAGTCAGGAGATGGTCCTGGATCTGCATCAGCATCCAGTTCACTCGCCCCTCGCCGCCCCAGCCCGCTGCCGCCCCGGCACGGGCGTGCCAGCCGGTGCCGGTGTCGCCAATCTCTTTCAGCGCCTCAGTCCCGACGCCTTGGATATAGCTGGAAAACTGGCTGCGGCGAACTCCTGTGCCCGGCAAAATACCTCGATCAAACACATCGAACAGACGTGAAACATTGGACTGAGTGAAGTCGCCGCGCCTTAACGAATTCAACCGGTGGTTGCGCGTGCCGTCGAAGAAGCAGCCGATAAAGACATCAATGCCACATGGTGAAATCATGCCAACCGATGATCCAGCACATCGAGCCTTCTCACGCACACTAAGACCTGTTGATTCCTCGCCCAACGGCACGGAAGAAGTTACTCTCATTATTCCTACTCCTCCCCATCTGACTCAATTAGAAATCGAGAAATCCTTTCAGGGTCATGCTCAAGCTCCGCGTGATCAATGTCGTAGGCAAACTTTGGATAGCCCGGGAAATAGGGCGTTGCCACCACCCTAACTTGATCGTTCGGGAAGTACATGAAATAGATGAAGCCATCAAGAAAAGGTCGATACCGTGCCACAGGAACGGCTCGCTCAACATAGCTACGGGGATCCTTGATAAACATGCTGCTGGTGCGGTAGGCCACCATCACCTTCAACCCCGGATGCCAGAGACGAGGCAACGTCACGCAGCAGGTCGCAGCGTTCCCACTGGCTCGTGGCTCCATCCCACCCGCCCAAGCACCGTTGATGAAGACCGTTCCCAGCCCCTCATCCGAGTAGTTGGCAACGCCAATTGTCAATGACATCTCCGGCGGAGCATCAGTAATGTCATGACCAGTGTCGGGCTCAATAATTCGCTGCTTCGGGGGAGCTGGCGGTGGTGGACCAATCCTGAAGTCCATGAACTTGAGTACCAGGCCTGCCAGTGCAAGCAGTACCAGCCCCACCAGAGCCGCGCTCACCAGTATCTTCTTAACGACTTCCATTCGCGCTGGATTCTTCATTCAAATGCGCCCTCGCGTGCGACCCATGTTGCGGTAGATGATCTGCTCGCAGTTCGCACCATCCACCGGATCCACCCGGAACGAACCACGCACCTCATGTGCGGCCAACATATGCACGCAGCGTGCGTACATCGGCAGGAATGCGCAGGTCCTCGGCTGCCGCCCAGCCACCGTGGCCATCGAATACTGCTTCAAAGAAGCTCTGCGCAGCGCCGACCGAGGCCACCGTATCGAACAGCCCCATGAAATCGATCTGCACTGGAATGCCACACAGGCG
>NZ_JAUTXR010000064.1 GCF_030658505.1 Stenotrophomonas raiganjensis (SeqCode)
CTACAACGAAGCCATCGCCATCGCTGCGGTCGGGCTGGGCGTGAACCTGCTGTCCTGGTGGCTGCACGACAGCCCGGGCCACGCGCATCACCATCATGGGCTTGGGCACGTCCATGACCACGCGCATGATCACGATCACCACGATCACGGCCATGCGCACGGTCACGACCTCAACCTGCGCTCGGCCGACGTGCACGTGCTGGCCGACGCCGCCACGTCGGTACTGGCCATCGTCGCCCTGCTCGGCGGCTAGCTGCGGGGGCTGACCTGGCGGGATCCGGTGAGGGGCCTGGTCGGCGCCGTACTGGGCACGGGCGGGGCGATCGGCCTGCTGCGCGACAGCGGCCGCGGCCGGCGCGACGCGCCGATG
>NZ_JAUTXR010000079.1 GCF_030658505.1 Stenotrophomonas raiganjensis (SeqCode)
TTGATCGATGCGGTGGATGTGTTCGACCTGTCGACATCGGCGGCTGCGAAGGGCGGGCAGGCGCGCGCAGCCTGATTGATCCGGTTGCGGGGCCCCCGCCCCGCCCAACCACCCGAATAAAGAAAGATGGGCGCGCCGGGGCCCCCCCCCCAGCTTACCTGTGGGGGGGGGGGCCCGCCGCGGGCCCCGCAACCGGATCAATCAGGCTGCGCGCGCCAGCCCGCCCTTCGCAGCCGCCGATGTCGACAGGTCGAACACATCCACCGCATCGATCAACCGGTTCGCCTGCTGTTCCAGGCTGCGCGCGGCGGCACTGGCCTCCTCCACCAACGCTGCATTCTGCTGGGTGGCGCCATCCATCTGGATCACGGTCTGGCTGACCTGCTCGATACCCGCGCTCTGCTCCTGCGAAGCTGCGGAGATTTCGGCCATGATGTCGGTCACGCGCTGCACCGACGCCACGATCTCGGCCATGGTGTCGCCAGCCTCGCGCACGCGCTGCGCGCCCTGGCCGACCTGTTCCACCGAAGCCTCGATCAGCGACTTGATCTCCTTCGCCGCCGCCGCTGAGCGCTGTGCCAGCGTGCGCACTTCGCTGGCGACAACTGCGAATCCACGGCCTTGCTCACCGGCACGTGCGGCTTCCACTGCGGCGTTGAGCGCCAGGATGTTGGTCTGGAACGCGATGCCGTCGATCACGCTGATGATCTCGGCGATCTGCCGCGACGATGTTTCGATCGCACCCATGGTCGCCACCACCTGCCCGACCACGCTGCCACCGTGCGAGGCGACGCCCTGTGCACCGATCGCCAGCTGGTTGGCCTGGCGCGCGTGCTCGGCATTCTGGCGCACGGTGGACGTCAGTTCCTCCATCGATGCCGCCGTCTCTTCCAGGTTGGCGGCCTGCTGTTCGGTACGGCGTGACAGATCGTTGTTGCCGGCGGCGATCTCCGCCGCAGCCGTGTGGATATTGCCGGAGGCGTGCTTGATGTCGGTGACGATGGTCGCCAGCTGCGCGGCGGTGGTATTGGCATCGCCGGCGATACGCGCGAACACGCCCTGGAAATCACCGTGCATGCGCGCGCCGAGGCGGCCATCGGCGATAGCGCGCAGCATGCTGGAGACCTCGCCGAGGTTCAGTTCGGTGGTCTGCATCAATCGGTTCAAGCCGTCCACCATCGCGCGGAAATCATGCTCGAAACGCGCGCTGTCGCCGCGCTGGCTGAAGTCACCAGCGGCCGCGGCTTCGGCCAGGCGGCGGATCTCGCCATTGATCATGCCGAGGTTGCGCTTGGCCATGTCCAGTGCCTCGGTGATCACTGCCTTCTCGCCGGGCAGCCGTTCCATGTCCTGGCTGAGGTCGCCGATGGCATAGCGGCCCATGATCGCGATCGCGCGCAGCTTCACCTGGATGTGCGCATCGACCAGCGCGTTGCTGTCGGCCACCATCGTGCCGAACGCGCCGGGGAAGGCATCGGCATCCATGCGGTGGCTGATGCTGCCGGCTTCATGCGCCTGTGCCATCGTGGCCTGTGCATCCAGCACGTCGCGCAGCGTGGACTGCACCGCCTGCATCGCCTGCGCAAGGCGACCGATCTCATCGCGGCTGCGCACCTGCACAACGTGCTGCAGGTCGCCGGCAGCCACTGCACGCGCGGCGGCTTCCACCGCCAGCACCGGCTGCACGACGGCACGCCGCAGCCACCAGGCCAGCCCCATCAGCAGAAGCACCGCAGCCAGCACGGTCAGCGCCGCGCACAGCAGCAGGGTCTGGCGTGCCTGCTGCGAGCGTGCCGTCAGCGCCGCTTCGGCCACCTGCGTGGCGTGCGTGCTCAGCGCATCCAGTGCCGTCGCCACCGGGCGATCCTTGCCGCGCACGAGGTTGTCGCCGGCGGCGGGGTCGTAGCTGGCCTCGGCGAACGCCTGCAGCGCCCCGTGGTAGTCCTGCTGCAGCTGTGCGTGCAGGCCGATGAAGGCCTGTGCCAGATCACGCGTGCGCGCATCCGGGCTGCTGGTCAGTCCCTTGGCCAGCTGCTCGACCAGGCGGCCTTCGCTGTCGAACGCCTCCAGGTGGCGCTGGCGCAGTGCGCCGTCGCGGCCGCGCAGCAATACGTTCTTCCATTCCTGTACCTGGCCGCGGAACTCACGCTGCAGGCGTTCCGCATCGCGGCTGTGCGCGACTTCGGGCGGAACTTCGGTGGACAACTTCAACCAGGCGGAGGCCAGGCCCGCCAGTGCGCACAGCAGGACCACGGCCAGACCAACGGAAACCGCGCCGAGCAGCTTGGACTGCAGGCGCGGAGCACGGACAGACGCTTTCATGGAAGGGACTCTCGGGAAGGGGCAATGCGGTATCGACCCGATGCGTGCATGCTGAAGTGGGACGCGCATCACATTCGCGTTTCGTTTAGTGATGTGAAGGAGATGTTTCATAGGACAAATGTGTCCATATGGAACGAATGCGGACTCTCGACAGAGGATTTAAATGTAACTATTGTTGTTACATGAAATCCGCGAACCCGCTTTCCGACGCCCTGCATGTAATGGCGCACCTGGTCGGCCAAGCCGCCCCGCGCACCTCCGAGCAGCTGGCATCGTGCCTGCCCACCCATCCGGTGGTGATCCGGCGCCTGCTGGCGCAGCTCCAGAAGGCCGGCCTGGTGAGCAGTGCCCGCGGCCACGGCGGCGGCAGCCTGCTGGCCCGCGATGCCGCAGCGATCACCCTGCATGACATCTACCTGGCGGTGGGCGCACCGTCGCTGGTGCAGGTCGGCGCCCGCGCTTCCGGCGGTGGCTGCCCGATCCAGCAACTGGTCAACAGCGCCCTGCTGGAGGGCGCACGTGAAGCACAGCGGCTGCTCGAGGCGCGGCTGCAGGCAACCACGCTGGACCAGCTCGGCGCCGACTTCGCCCGCCATCTCGCCCATCACCGTTCCCTGGAAGGTCACCATGAATCCTGATGTGCTCATCGTCGGCGGCAGCTATGCCGGCATCGCCGCCGGCCTGATCCTGGCCCGTGCCCGCCGCCCGGTCACCGTCATCGACGCAGGTTTGCCGCGCAACCGCTTCGCCAGCCATTCGCACGGTGTGCTGGGACTGGACGGCATCAGTGGTGCCGAGCTGCTGAAGACCGCGCGCCAGCAGCTGCTGGACTACCCCACGGTGCGTTGGGTGCATGCCGAAGCCGTGCAGGCCACCGCCAGCGCTGAAGGCGTCGAAGTACGTACCGCCGATGGCCAGGTGCTGGCCGCGCGCAAGCTGCTGCTGGCCAGCGGTATCGTCGACCAGCTGCCGGCGCTGCCCGGACTGGCCGAGCGCTGGGGCAGCACCGTGCTGCACTGCCCCTACTGCCACGGTTACGAAGTGGGTGGTGGGGCCATCGGCCTGCTTGGTGGTCACCCGATGTCCGCCAGCAAGGCGCCACTGTTCGCCGATTGGGGAAATGTCACCTTCTTCAGCCAGGGCCTGCCGATCACCGATGAGGAGCAGGCCGCCATGCAGCAGCGCGGCGTGCAGATCGAGACCGCGCCGGTGGTGGGCGTGCAGGGTGACCAGCCGACCTGGCTGGAAGTGGAGTTGGCCGACGGCCGCCGCATCGCCCAGCGGGCACTGTTCGTGCCGGCCCTGCAGGCAATGGCCACGCCGCTGGTGCAGCAGCTGGGCTGCGCCTTGGTGGAAAGCCCGCTGGGCGTGCTGATCGAGGTCGATGCGATGAAGCAGACCTCGCTACCGAACGTGTTTGCCGCGGGCGACGCCACAACGGTCGGCAATATCACGTTGGCCGCTGCCGAAGGCGTGCGTGCGGGCATTGGTGTGCACCATGCGCTGGTGGCCGAGGACAGCGTGCCGCGTTGATCGCTGCGCCGGTAGCTGCCGACCTTGCCCGGCGCCGTTCGATCCACGCATGGCGTGGATCTACCGCAATCGGGCGCGGTGGGTGCCGGCCCTGGCCGGCACCGTTCCATCATCCCTTCACGCACAGCACCTGCCGCAGCGTGTGCACCACGTCGACCAGGTCGAGCTGCGCGGCCATCACATCGTCGATCGACTTGTACGCGGCCGGTGACTCGTCCAGCACGCCGCTGTCCTTGCGGCATTCCACGTGCGCGGTGGCCTCGCGATGCTGGGCCAGGGTGATCTGCTGGCGCGCCGTGCCACGGCTCATCGCCCGGCCGGCACCGTGGCTGCAGCTGTGGAAGCTGTCCGCGTTGCCCTTGCCGCGCACGATGTAGCTGCGCGTGCCCATGCTGCCGGGAATGATGCCCAGCTCGCCCTCGCGCGCGCTGACCGCGCCCTTGCGCGTCACCAGCAGTTCCTGGCCGTGGTGCGTCTCCTTCTGCACGTAGTTGTGGTGGCAGTTCACCGCCATCGCTGCCAGCTGGAACTTCGGCAGCCGGTGGCGCATCTCGGCCAGTACCCGCGACATCATCGCCTCGCGGTTCTGCCGGGCATAGTCCTGCGCCCACGACACCGCCTCGACGTAGTCATCGAACAGCGGCTCGCCCTCCATGAAGAACGCAAGGTCCTTGTCCGGCAGATGGAAACCGAGCACGCGCCGGGCCAGTTCCTCGCGTGCCTTCTCGATGAAGTAGGTGCCGATCAGGTTGCCGGTGCCGCGCGAGCCACTGTGCAGCATCACCCACACCGTATCCGTCTCGTCCAGGCACAGTTCGATGAAGTGGTTGCCGCCGCCCAGCGTTCCCAGCTGACGGTCGAGCTTGTCGGTGCGGATCCTGCGGTGCCTGTCCTTGATCTTCTCCAGCCCGGCGGCCAGCCCGGACTGCACCAACCTGGTGTGGATGCTGCCGGGCATGCGCTGGTGCTCGCCGCCGCGCCCGTTGCCGACCGGGATGCTGCGCTCGATGCTGTTGCGCAGCTGCCGCAGGTCATCGGGCAGGTCATTGGCGCGCAGCGTGGTACGCACGGCGGCCATGCCGCAGCCGATATCGACGCCGACCGCGGCCGGGATGATCGCACCGCGGGTCGGGATCACCGAGCCCACGGTCGCGCCCTTGCCCAGGTGCACATCCGGCATCACCGCCACCCACGGCCCGACGAACGGGATCGCGGCGATGTTGCGCAGCTGCTCATGCGCCTGCGCCTCCAGCGGCACACCGTTGACCCAGCCCTTGATCGGCGTGGTGCCCTCGGCGTGCAGCCATTGATAGTTGTGTTGCGTGTCCATGTCTTCGTGTTTGTCCTTGATGGGCCGGCGGCGCGTCCCTGCGCCGCCGCTACCCCCTACCTGATCGTCACCAGCTGCTTCAGCACGCCGTCCAGGCCGCCGAACACGGTGAGCTTGTCGATCTTCTCGGTGACCTTCTCCAGCGCCTCCAGCTCCTTCAAGCGCATCAGCACCGGGTTGTCCTCGATCAGCTTTGCGGTGTTGAGCTGCGAACGCGTGGCGTTGGCCTCCTCGCGGCGACGGATCACGCTGGCCTGGGCCTGCTTTTCGGCCAGCACCACGCCGTTGAGGATCTCCTTCATCTCGCCCGGCAGGATCACGTCCTTGATGCCGACGCCGAGCAAGCGCACGCCGTGGCCTTCGATCGCCGCCTGCACATGCGCAGCGATCTCGCCGTCCAGTGCCGCCTTGTCACCCAGCAGCTCGTCCAGACTGCGCGCGGCAATTGCCTGGCGCAGGCCGAACTGCAGCTGCCGGTAGACGAACTCATCGGCATTGCTGAGCGTGCGGTGCGCACGCACCGGGTCGACCACCTGCACGGTCGCGGCCAGGTTCACCCGCAGGGTCACCTTGTCGCGGCTGAGCAGCTCCTGGCCGGACACGTCCAGTGAACGTGCACGCAGTTCCACACGCTCCACCGACACGTTGCCGTTGAAGTTCCAGAACGCGTGCAGGCCGGCGTCCAGCGTCTGCCGAAGCGTGCCATCGATGAACAGCAGGCCGACCGACTCGCTCGGCACCGTGCTGATCACCGCCACACGCGGCAGCACGCCCAGCTGGCCCAGCCGCTGCTGCACGTCGGCCGGAATGCGCGGCTCGTCCCCCAACGCCATTACCTGCACCTGGGTATCGACCGAACCACGCCAGTACAGACGGCGGCTGCCCGGCGGCAGGACTTCATCGATGCGACCGTTGCGCAGCACCAGGCCGACCTCCCCGGCACCGACGTTGGCCAGCACGAAGTGCGTGTCCAGCTGTGTGCCCAGTGCTTCGATCAGGCTGTCCTGGTCGCTGCCGGAATAGGCCGCGACCTTCGATGCAGTGTGGATGTCCACGTGCGGCCGGCCGCCGAACGGCGACAGGCGGTGCACGCCCGGCAGCAGGATCTGCTGGAAACGACGGTTGCGATACACCAGGCCGCGCTCGCCGTCGCCGATCACGACCTTGATGGTCCAGAACATGGGAGTCTCTCCTTGTATGGCTCTGGTGGTTCGACCCGATGGAATGAATGCCATGACCCGGGTCGAACAGGTCGTGGCAGGGCCGGCTGCACACCACGCGCAGCCGGCGGAAGAGGGCGGCCATCGGCGGACGGTCCGCCCGCGGAGCCTGCGGTGCGTCATCACCCTTGCGGCCATCGCTGCCGGCAGACAGCACCGGACCAACGTGGGGCAGGTAGTGGTGACAGGCCGAGGCCCGGCGTGCGATCCGTTGCCTTCCACGCCCCGCCCGAGGGCAGTGACCGTGGACGGCGACGATGGCCGCTGGGGCTTGCGCCCCGGGTGTTGCTTCAAGTCATGACGTGACAGGTCATGTGGTTGGAGTGGGAGTCGAACCCACGACAGACGGATTACGGATCCGTTGCTCTGACCAAGCTGAGCTATCCAGTGGTGAACCGCGCGGAATCGAACCGCGTGCCGGCGAACCGGCGCCTGCCTCCAGCAGGCGATCCAGGCGATGGCATGTCCGCGACCTCCGGCATACGCCACGGCAACGCCGCGCGCACCAGCCCGTGGTGGAAACGGGACCGTTGGAGAATCGAAGGTTCAGGCCACCGACATTATCGGCGAGCGATAATGTTTTGATGCGATGCAGATAATGTCCAGGCGCTGCCGGTCGCGCGAAGTAAATCCTTCGGCGGGGCGGGAAAAGCCTGGGTCAGTGAGCGGCGGGGCGCCGCGCGGGGTGCAGTTCTGGCATCGCGGGTCCTTGTGCCGACGCAAACGAAAACGCCCCCGGGACTTGCGTTCCGAGGGCGTCGTCAGGCCTCGGAGATCGGGGTGGCCGATCTCCGCAGGGCGGGTATCAGGCCGTTGTCAGCTGGTCTTCCTTGCCGAACGCGCGCGCCGGCCCGTCCATGCGCAGGCATGGCAGCAGTTTGGCGATGGCGACGGAATGCGCGTTCAAGGGAAGTTTCCAGTGGTTGTTGAAACGAGGTGCGCACGATAAACCACGATTTAGTCGTGCGCAACCATTTTGTTCAATTATTTTCTTCGGTATGTGTGCAAAGCCGGCCAGCGGCCGGCACTACCGGCCCTCACGCTTCCGCGCTGGCGGCATCCAGCTGCGCGACATCCTGCACGCTCAGCGACACATTGGCCGCCGCCAGCAGATCATGCAGCTGCTCGACGCTGGTGGCGCTGACGATCGGCGCGGTGATCGACGGCCGTGCGATCTGCCATGCCAGTGCGATCTGTGCGGCGCTGGCACTGTGCTTGCTGGCCACGTCATCCAGCGCCTGCAGGATGCGCAGGCCACGCGGGTTCAGATAGCGCTTCACCACCGTCTCGCCACGCGCCGGGCTCTTGGCTGCATCGGCCGGCGTGCGGTACTTGCCGCTGAGGAAGCCACTGGCCAGCGCGTAGTAGCCGATCACGCCGATCTGTTCGCGCTGCACCAGCGGTTCCAGTTCCTTTTCGTAGCCGGCGCGGTCATACAGGTTGTACTCCGGCTGCAGGGTTTCGTAACGCGGCAGCTTGTAGTCGGTGGACACCTTCAGCGCATCGGCCAAGCGCGTGGCGCTGTAGTTGGAAGCACCGATCGCACGCACCTTGCCGGCTTCGATCAACCGGCCGAACGCGGCCAAGGTCGCTTCCAGCGGCGTCGACTCGTCATCCTCGTGGGCCTGGTACAGATCGATCACGTCGGTCTGCAGGCGGCGCAGCGAATCCTCGACCGCCGCATTGATGTTGTCCGGGGTCAGGCCGGGGCGTTCGGCCCACTTGGCCACCTTGGTCGCCAGCACCACCTTGTCGCGCTTGCCGCTGCGGGCAAACCACTTGCCGATCAGTGTTTCCGATTCGCCGCCGGCATTGCCCGGCACCCAGGCCGAATACACATCGGCGGTGTCGACCAGGTTGAAGCCGGCATCGACGAAGGCATCGAGCAGGGCGAAGCTGGCCTTCTCATCGGCGCTCCAGCCGAACACGTTGCCACCGAAGGCGAGCGGACGTACATGCAGGCCGGAACGGCCCAGTTCGCGGGTTGCCGTCATGGGCACGGACTCCTTGGGGGAAGTGCTCCAGAATAGAACGCGTTGTGTGACCGTGCTGCGGCGACGGCCACAAAACAGTGTTCCGCGACGCGCACGCCGCTAACGTTTTGTGAACACCTGGGACGCTGCGGCTGCTAGTCTCGCCGCATCTTCCGCTGGAGTCGCTCCGATGATGCCTGCTTCGTCCCTGCGTGGTTGCCGCCTGCTGCTTGCGTCGGCCCTGCTTGCCGCTGTTCCCGCGTTCGCCGCACCGGCCACGGTGGCGCCGGCAAAGATCCAGGTGTCGCCGGCCATCGACGCGGCAGTGAAGGCGCCGACCCGTGATGCCAACAACGTCAAGCGCGATGGCTTCCGTCATCCGGCGCAGACGCTGTCGTTCTTCAAGGTGGCTCCGGAAAAGACCGTCATCGAGATCACCCCCGGCAACGGCTGGTACTCGGAGATCCTGGCGCCGCTGCTGCATGACAAGGGCCGCTACGTTGCCGCCGTGGTCGACCCGATGGCGGTGCCCGAGGGCCGTGGCCGTGACTACCAGCAGCGCAGCCGCGACAGCCTGGAAAAGAAGTACGCCGGCGCACCGGCGCAGTTCGGCAAGACCGCCGTGGTGGCCTACGATCCGGCCAGGCCGGTGTTCGGCCCGGCCGGTTCAGCCGACGTGGTGCTGACCTTCCGCAACGTGCACAACTGGCGCAAGGCCGGCCAGGCGCAGGGCATGTTCCAGGGCTTCTTCAACGTGCTCAAGCCGGGTGGCGTGCTGGGCGTGGTCGAGCACCGTGCCAAGACCGACGTGGCCGACGACGATGACACCGGCTATGTCGGCCAGCAGCAGGTGATTGCGATGGCCGAGGCCGCCGGCTTCAAGCTGGACGCTCGCAGCGAGGTCAACGCCAACCCGCGCGACACCAAGGACCACCCGAACGGCGTGTGGACGCTGCCACCGACCAACCAGCATGACAAGGCCGATGATGCGAAGTACCAGGCGATCGGCGAAAGCGACCGCATGACCCTGCGCTTCATCAAGCCGTAAAGGGGGCGCCGGGCCGTGCCTGGTGAGCGCGCAGCGCGGTGTTGGGCGGAATGGGTAGCGGCCGGGCAATGCCCGGCGCTGCCACCAATGGAGTGTGCTGTTGAAGAAAGTGCTGTACTTCGCCTTCGCATTGATGGCGCTGCCGCGGTTGTACGACTTCGTGTTCCATGCGGGTCACGTGCATGATCTCGTGGCGGCGGCAGGTTTTGCGGCGCTGCTCGTGGGCTGCCTGTGGGACGAACGTGCGCGCAGGGCCTGCCCACCGGTAGCGCGGCTACGGTATCGCGCCAACGCTGCCGCCACGTGCGGCGCCGTGGTGGTGCTCGTTGCGCTGTTGATGGAAAGGAAGGTCTTCGGCTGAGTGGTGATCGCGGCGGCGATGCGGGAATGGGACAATGCCCCACCCGCCGACTGCCGTGCCCGCAATGCTGATCGCCTTCAACAAGCCCTTCAACGTGCTCTGCCAGTTCACCGACCGCAGCGTGCCGCCGCGGCCGACCCTGGCCGGGTTCGGCCTGCCGCCGCGCGTGTATGCCGCCGGCCGGCTGGACCATGACAGCGAGGGGCTGCTGCTGCTGACCGACAATGGCACGCTGGCGCACAAGCTCACCGACCCCAGGCACAAGGCCGACAAGACCTACTGGGTGCAGGTGGAAGGCACGCCCAGCGAAGAGCAGCTGCAGCAGCTGCGCGACGGCGTGGTGCTCAACGACGGGCCGACCCTGCCGGCGAAGATCGAGCGCCTCGATCCGGCGCCGTCGCTGTGGACGCGCGATCCGCCGGTGCGCTTCCGCAAGACCGTGCCCGATGCCTGGCTGGCGATCACGATCCGCGAGGGCCGCAACCGCCAGGTGCGGCGGATGACCGCGGCGGTGAACCTGCCGACGCTGCGGCTGGTGCGGGTATCGATGGGGCCGTACCGGCTGGATGACCTGCAGCCGGGGCAGTGGCGGCAGATCGGCTGAAACAGAAAGGGCCGGATACCTTCCGGTGTCCGGCCCTCATGGAGTGCCTTGGGGTCAGAGCCCTTCCTGTGGAAGGGATCCGACCCCGGCAGACTCAGGCGTCGCTGCCGATATCGCTGTGCTCGTCCACGACGGTGTCGTTGCGGCGGTCACGCGCGTTGATGCGCTGCGCCTGCCCATTCACCACGTGGCCGTTGGCGGCCTTCTTCTTCTGCTGCTTGCGGTACAGCGCATAGCCGAGCAGGCCTACACCCACCGCGGCAGCGGCCACGGCCACCGCCGGATTGCGGCGCACGAACTTGGTCGCGGCCTTGCCGCCAGTCTTTACTGCGCCGATGGCCGCGCCGGTCTTGATCCAGTCCGCATTGCGCAGGCTGCCACCGGCGCTCTTCAGGCCATCGCCGGCGGTGTGGGCCAGCTCCAGGGCGCGCTCCAGAGCGCGGTCGGTGATTACGGTCAGCTTGCTCATGCGGGGGTCCTTTGCCTCGGGTCGAAGTCCAGTGTCGCGCGTTGCCCGTAAACGGTATGTCAGTCGGGGACGCACGTGGTGTGACTCTACCGCAGCCATTCAGGATCAGGCAGGGTCCGCAACCGGTAGTGGCGGGCGCGGGCCCGGCCCCACCCACCCCCCACGGGGGGGAAAAGGACCCCCCCCCCCCGCCCCCCCGCTCTCCTCGCCGCCCCTGGTGTCGCGCAGTCCCGCCCCGCGGCCCCCACCACCGGTCAGGTGCCGCGCGGCTTGGCCCGATGCGTGGCCGTCGCCGTCCACGGA
>NZ_JAUTXR010000051.1 GCF_030658505.1 Stenotrophomonas raiganjensis (SeqCode)
GCAGCGGGTGACCGACATCATGGCCGAGATCTCTGCGGCTTCGCAGGAACAGAGCGCCGGCATCGAGCAGGTCAACCAGACCGTGGTGCAGATGGACGAAACCACCCAGCAGAACGCCGCGCTGGTGGAAGAAGCCACCGCCGCCGCACGCGCGATGGAGGACCAGGCCGCACAGCTGGCCGATGCCGTGGCGATCTTCCGCCTCGACAACCAGGTTTCCGCCGCGATGAAGGCCGTGGCCGCGCGTGTCGAGCCGGCCCGCGTCACCTCCGTGGCACGTCCGCAGCCGGCCAGCACGCCCGCTCCGCTCCGCCGCCGCAGCAGCAGCAACGCCAGCACCTTCGTCGCCAGCGACAGCGACTGGCAGGAATTCTGAGACCCACCCGTGGCGGCTTCGGCCGCCGCCTCCGCCGATGGACACGTCCCCCGTGCAAAGCCCTACTCCCATCGTCACCGGCCCGCGCGAATTCGAGTTCGCCGACCGTGATTTCCGCCGCGTCTGCGACTTGATCTACCAGCGCGTGGGCATTGCGCTTGCGCCGGCAAAGCGCGACATGGTGTATGGCCGCCTGTCGCGCCGCCTGCGCACGCTGGGCATGCGCAGCTTCCAGCAGTACCTGGACCATCTGGAGCAGGAAGATGGTGACGAGTGGCAGGCGTTCACCAACGCCCTGACCACCAATCTGACCTCGTTCTTCCGCGAACCGCACCACTTCGACAAGCTGCGCGAAGAACTGCAGCAACGCTCCAGCCGCAGCCCACTGCTGCTGTGGTCCTGCGCCGCCTCCACCGGTGAAGAGCCGTACTCGATGGCGATCACCGCCTGCGAAGCGTTCGGCACATTGAAGCCGCCGGTGCGCATCATCGCCACCGATGTCGATACCCAGGTGCTGGCCACCGCAGGCCGTGGTGTCTACAACATCGACCGCGTGACCAACCTCGATCCGGACCTGCGCCGACGCTACTTCCAGCGCGGCAGCGGCCCCAACGAGGGGCAATGCCGCGTGCTGCCCGCGCTGCGCGAGCTGATCGAGTTCCGCCCATTGAACCTGCTCGCGCCGCGCTACGACGTCGGCGGCCCGTTCGATGCGCTGTTCTGCCGCAACGTGATGATCTACTTCGACAAGCCGACCCAGCGCGCGATACTCGGTCGCCTGGTGCAGCACCTGGCCGATGACGGCCTGCTGTACACCGGCCACTCGGAGAACTACCTGCACGCCGCCGACCTGATCCAGCCCTGCGGCCGCACCCTCTACCGCCGTGCGGCAAAGGCCGGCGCATGAATGCTTCGCTGCGTACCGACGATGTGATGCGCTACCAGGATGCGCGCTTCCAGACCATCGCCGCCAAGCTGCTGCCGACCCAGTACCTGGTGGTCGATGACACCACCGCGCTGACCACCACGCTGGGCTCGTGCGTAGCCGCCTGCCTGCGCGACCCGGTGCTGAAGATCGGCGGCATGAACCACTTCCTGCTGCCCGAGGGCAACGCCGGTGACGGTGCGCCCGCGCGCTACGGCAGCTATGCGATGGAACTGCTGATCAACGACATGCTCAAGCGCGGCGCGCACCGCAAGCGCATCGAAGCCAAGGTGTTCGGCGGCGCCAACGTACTGAAGGGCTTCACCAGCAATCCGGTCGGCACCCGCAACGCCGAGTTCGTACGCCAGTACCTGCAGGCCGAGCACATCCCGATCATTGCCGAGGACCTGTGCGGCATCCATCCGCGCAAGATCTGGTTCTTCGCCGATACCGGCCGCGTGGTGGTGCAACGCCTGCCGCATGCGCATGAGGCCGAGGTGGCCGCGACCGAATCGGCAGTGCGTGCACGCCTGTCCAAAGCCCCGGTCACCGGTGGCGTGGAGCTGTTCGAATGACCCTGACCGGCAACGCCCCCTGCCGGGTACTGATCGTCGACGACTCCGCCGTCGTGCGCCAGATGCTCACGGAAATCCTGTCCAGCGACCCTGCCATCGATGTGGTCGGCACCGCGGCCGACCCGCTGCTGGCACGCGAGAAGATCAAGCGCCTGGCGCCGGACGTGATCACCCTGGACGTGGAAATGCCGCGCATGGACGGGCTGGCGTTCCTGGAGAACCTGATGCGCCTGCATCCGCTGCCGGTGGTGATGATTTCTTCGCTGACCGAGCGCGGCGCGGATACCACCCTGCAGGCGCTGGCGTTGGGTGCGGTGGATTTCGTTTCCAAGCCCAAGCTTGACGTGGCGCGCGGCCTGCAGGGCTACGCCGACGAGATCATCGCCAAAGTCAAGATGGCGGCACGCTCGCGGGTGCGGCCGCTGGTGCGTGCCAGTGCCCCCAAGCTCACGCTGGAAGCGGCGCCTGCAATGCGTGCTGCCGCGCCGCAGTTCCGTACCACCGACCGGCTGATCGCCATCGGATCCTCTGCCGGAGGGACTGAAGCCCTGCGCGTGGTGCTGGAAGGCATGCCCGCCGATGCTCCCGCCGTGGTGATGACCCAGCACCTTCCGGCCAGCTTCAGCAGCGCCTTCGCCGAACGCCTGGACCGCCATTCGGCGATGGCCGTGCGCGAGGCCAGCGATGGTGAGGCGGTGCTGCCCGGCCACGCCTACCTGCCACCGGGGGGCAAGCACCTGCGGATCATCCGCGACGGTGCCCGCTGGCGCTGCCGCGTCGACGACGGCCCGGCGGTGAACCGGCACAAGCCCGCGGTGGACGTGCTGTTCCGCTCGGTCGCGCAGAGCGCAGGCGGCAACGCCATCGGTGCCATCCTCACCGGCATGGGCGACGACGGCGCGCGCGGCCTGCTGGAGATGCGCCAGGCCGGCGCCCCGACGCTGGTACAGGACGAGGCCACCAGCGTGGTCTGGGGCATGCCCGGTGCAGCGTTCAAGCTGGGCGCCGCCGAGGAACAGGTGCCGCTGGAACGGATTGCCGAGCGCTTGCTCGCCCTCGCCCGCAGCTGATCGGGCAACTGGAGAGCCGAGCCCACGCTCGGCTTCGAACCCGGCTGGACACAACCAAGAAGCGTCGCATTCACCCCATTCGATCCGGCAATGCCGTCGGACATCGACGTTCCAATAATGTCGATTCCGCATCTATGTGGCGTAATCGCCCCCATCCGCACTGAGACGGGTCCTCGTAGATCCATCGCACTGGACGTGCTTTCCCTGCGCGCTCAGCGTGAGGCTCCCTCCACGGAGACTTCTCTTGCCCGTCCTCACCCACCACGATATTGGCAGCGGTTTTCCCATTGTTCTCGGAGGCAGCTATCTCTGGAACCGCAACATGTGGGAACCCCAGATCGAGCTGCTATCACGTCGCTATCGCCTGATCATCCCGGAGCTGCCCGGCCACGACAATGATCTGCCACTGTCCGCCGCCTTGACCACACCCGCGTGCCTGGCACGTGACGTCGGTCGATTGCTCGATTCACTGGGTATCCGGCAATGCGCGGTGGCCGGACTGTCGGTCGGCGGCATGTGGGCGGCAGAACTGGCACTGCAGCGTCCCGAGCAGATCCGCTCACTGATCCTGATGGACACCTTCCTCGGCGCGGAACCCGAAGCATCCCGTCAACGCTACTTTGGCATGCTCGACATGATTGAACGCCTCGGGTACATCCCCGAAGCCATGGCCGAGCAGATCGTGCCCCTGTTCTTCCGTCCCGGCATCGCTGGCGACGACCCGATCCGGATGCGGTTCCTGCAACGACTGCTGTCCTGGCGCCGCGAGCGGCTCCTGAACGCGGTGGTGCCGCTTGGCCGGCTGATCTTCGGCCGCCCGGACCGGCTGTTGGCGTTGAAGGATCTTGACCCGGAAACAACGCTGATCCTGAGCGGAGAGCAGGATCTGCCGCGCCCGATGACTGAGGCGCAGCAGATGGCCAGGATAATTGGATGCCGCCTGCAGTCGATCCCCGATGCAGGCCATGTTGCCACTCTGGAAAATCCGGCCTTCGTCAGCGTCCAGCTCGATGCGTGGCTGCAGCGCTCACTCTCACTGGCACCGTCCTGCTGACGCGCAGGCAAGGGAAACAGCAGCCGAGCTGTGGCCTCGGTGCCATACACCATCACACACAAAAAACCCCCGGCTTTCACCGGGGGTTCTTCATTTCAACGGGATGCCGGCCAGCGGCCGGCACTACCATGCGTCGTCCACTCACAGAAAACCCCCGGCGCGACCCGGGGGCTTTCAGTTACCGCATCAGGCAGCGACCGTCTTGGCCACGTCCTGGTACTCCTCGATCTGGTCGAAGTTCATGTAACGGTAGATCTCCGCACCATTGGCGTTGATCACGCCGATGTCCGCCATGTACTCCTCCTTGGTCGGGATGCGGCCCAGGCGCGAGCAGATCGCCGCCAGTTCCGCCGAACCCAGGTACACGTTGGTGTTGCGGCCCAGGCGGTTCGGGAAGTTGCGGGTCGAGGTCGACATCGCGGTGGAACCTTCACGGATCTGCGCCTGGTTGCCCATGCACAGCGAGCAGCCCGGCATTTCCATGCGTGCGCCGGTGGCGCCGAAGGTGCCGTACACGCCTTCCTTGGTCAGCTCCGAGGCGTCCATCTTGGTCGGCGGGGCCACCCACAGGCGGGTCGGCAGGTCACGCTTGCCTTCCAGCAGCTTCGCCGCCGCACGGAAGTGGCCGATGTTGGTCATGCACGAACCGATGAACACTTCGTCGATCTTGGCGCCGGCCACTTCGGACAGGGTCTTCACGTCGTCCGGGTCGTTCGGGCAGGCCACGATCGGCTCGTGGATGTCGGCCAGGTCGATCTCGATGACGGCGGCGTACTCGGCGTCGGCATCCGGCTCCAGCAGCTCCGGGTTGGCCAGCCACGCTTCCATCTTCTCGATACGGCGCTGCAGCGAGCGCGGATCCTGGTAACCCTCGGCGATCATCCACTTCAGCAGCGTGATGTTGCTGTTGAGGTACTCGATGATCGGCTCCTTGTTCAGGCGCACCGAGCAACCGGCCGCCGAACGCTCGGCCGAGGCGTCGGACAGTTCGAATGCCTGTTCGACCTTCAGTTCCGGCAGGCCTTCGATTTCCAGGATGCGGCCGGAGAAGATGTTCTTCTTGCCAGCCTTGGCCACGGTCAGCAGGCCCGACTTGATCGCGTACAGCGGGATCGCGTTGACCAGGTCACGCAGGGTCACGCCCGGCTGCATCTTGCCCTTGAAGCGCACCAGCACCGACTCCGGCATGTCCAGCGGCATCACGCCGGTGGCGGCGGCGAAGGCGACCAGGCCCGAACCGGCCGGGAACGAAATGCCCACCGGGAAGCGGGTGTGCGAGTCACCACCGGTGCCGACGGTGTCCGGCAGCAGCATGCGGTTGAGCCAGCTGTGGATCACGCCATCACCCGGACGCAGCGAAACGCCGCCACGGGTGGAGATGAACTCCGGCAGGGTGTGGTGGGTCTTCACGTCCACCGGCTTCGGGTAAGCGGCGGTATGGCAGAACGACTGCATCACCAGGTCGGCCGAGAAGCCCAGGCAGGCCAGGTCCTTCAGCTCGTCACGGGTCATCGGGCCGGTGGTGTCCTGCGAGCCGACCGAGGTCATCTTCGGTTCGCAGTAGGTGCCCGGGCGCATGCCCTGGCCTTCCGGCAGGCCACAGGCGCGGCCAACCATCTTCTGCGCCAGCGAGAAGCCCTTGCCGGTATCGACCGGCTGCACCGGCAGGCGGAACAGGTCGGTCGGGGCCAGGCCCAGCGCTTCGCGCGCCTTGCCGGTCAGGCCACGGCCGATGATCAGCGGGATGCGGCCACCGGCACGCACTTCGTCGAACAGCACGTCGGACTTGACCTGGAACTCGGCGATCACTTCGCCGTTCTTCAGCGCCTTGCCTTCGTACGGACGCAGCTCGATGACATCGCCGTGCTCCATCTTCGACACGTCCAGCTCGATCGGCAGCGCACCGGCATCTTCCATGGTGTTGTAGAAGATCGGGGCGATCTTGCCGCCCAGGCACACGCCGCCAGCGCGCTTGTTCGGGATGTACGGAATGTCATCGCCGGTCCACCACAGCACGCTGTTGGTGGCCGACTTACGCGAGGAACCGGTGCCGACCACGTCGCCGACGTAGGCGACCAGGTGGCCCTTGTCCTTAAGCGACAGGATCTGCTGGATCGGGCCGCGCTTGCCGTCTTCTTCCGGGGTGAACGGCGCGTCGTCGCGCTTGTTCTTCAGCATCGCCAGGGCGTGCATCGGGATGTCCGGGCGGGTGGTCGCGTCCGGTGCCGGCGACAGGTCGTCGGTGTTGGTCTCGCCCGGCACCTTGAACACGGTGACGGTCAGGCTCTGCGGCACTTCCGGGTTGCTGGTGAACCACTCGGCATCGGCCCAGCTCTGCAGCACGGCCTGGGCGTTGGCGTTGCCGGCCTTGGCCTTTTCCTGCACGTCATGGAACGCGTCGAACACCAGCAGGGTCTTCTTCAGGCCGTTGGCGGCGATGGTGCCGACGCTGGCGTCATCGAGCAGCTGCACCAGCGGCGCAACGTTGTAACCGCCAAGCATGGTGCCCAGCAGTTCGGTGGCGCGCTCGCGGTTGATCAGCGGGTTCTGCTCGCTGCCCAGCGCGATCGCGGCCAGGTACGAGGCCTTGACCTTGGCTGCGTCATCGACACCGGCCGGCACGCGGTGGGTCAGCAGGTCGAGCAGGAACTCGGCCTCGCCCTGCGGCGGGTTCTTCAGCAGTTCGATGACATCGGCCGTCTGCTGCGCGCTCAGCGGCAGCGGCGGGATGCCAAGCGCAGCGCGCTCGGCGACGTGGTGGCGGTAGGCTTCCAACATGACAACTCCCGGGTAATGCGTAGGTTGAAAAAACAATATGGGCTCAGGCGTGCGGCACGATCAGCTTCAGGCCCTTGAAGTAGTCGCGGTAAAACGTGTCGTTCCAGGTGATCAGGCCGTCGCACTGCAGCAGTGCGTGGGCGCCGACCATGAATTCGTCCAGGCTGCGGCGGCTGCCGCCGCGCTGGCGATGACGGCGGTGCATCTCGCCGGCGCGAAGCGCCGACTTGGCTTCCATCGGGTTGAAGTGCACGCCCATCTCTTCCAGGGCTTCGAGCACTTCGGCGCCGCCGCGCAGCGATGCGCAGACTTCGGCCAGGGTCGCGCCACAGACCACCACGCGGCCACCGACCAGGCTCTGCCGGAGGATGGCTTCCACCGCATCGGCCTGCGGACCATTGCTGAGCAGCTCGACCAGCACCGGCGAATCGACGGCGATCATCACGGCTTACTCCTCGTCACGCACCGCGCGTACGGCCGCGTCGGATGACTCGAAGCCGTCCAGCGCGAACTTGCCGCGCGCCCGTGAAATGGCATCGTCAACACTCTTGCGCAGGATGATGCGGCTGCCCTCCAGCTCGACCTTCAGCAGCGTGCCCTTGGTCAGGCCGAGAGCGTCACGCACCGCCTTGGGCAGGGTGATCTGTCCGCGTTCTGCAACAGTGGCTTCCATCGGTAGGCCCTCCAGAGTATGCACAAATTATACATACTTCCCCGGGCATACTTCCACCCTGAACAGGACCGGCGACCCGCCAGCCCTTGCCTCGCAAAGGATCGGCCACAAACGTGACATACGCCATACACCTTCCCCTGTAGTCTGGAACCGATGCCGCAGGCCGGACCCCGGCCCGGATGAATCCATTCAGTTTCGGGTTCATACTGGGACTACCGGGGCCGCCAGGCCCGCGGCGACCGCAAGCAGGTGCGTCCACGCACGCGCCACTGCAAGCCATCCGCAAGAAGGAGTTACCCCGCATGAGCGATTCGTTCTCCACCCGCAGCCAGCTGAACGTCGGCGGCAAGACCTACGACTACTTCAGCCTGCCCACGCTGGGCCAGCGCTTCGATATTTCCCACCTGCCCTACTCGATGAAGATCCTGCTGGAGAACCTGCTCCGGCACGAGGATGGCGGCATCACCGTCGGCAAGGACCACATCGAAGCCGTGGCCCGCTGGAACCCGGCGGCCGAGCCGGACACCGAAATCGCCTTCATGCCGGCGCGCGTGGTCCTGCAGGACTTCACCGGCGTGCCGTGCGTGGTCGACCTGGCCGCGATGCGCGACGCCGTGGTCAAGCTCGGCGGCTCGCCTGAACAGATCAACCCGCAGATTCCCTCCGAACTGGTCATCGACCACTCGGTGCAGGTCGATGTGTTCGGCAAGCCCGACGCGCTGGACCTGAACGGCAAGATCGAATTCCAGCGCAACCAGGAACGCTACGGCTTCCTGCGCTGGGGCCAGAAGGCCTTCGACAACTTCAAGGTGGTGCCGCCCAACACCGGCATCGTCCACCAGGTGAACCTGGAGAACCTGGCCCGCGTGGTGATGACCGCGCAGAAGGACGGCAAGGACGTGGCCTACCCCGATACCGTGTTCGGCACCGACAGCCACACCACGATGATCAACGGCATCGGCGTGCTCGGCTGGGGCGTGGGCGGCATCGAAGCCGAGGCGGCCATGCTCGGCCAGCCGTCGTCGATGCTGATCCCGCAGGTGGTCGGCTTCAAGCTGACCGGCAAGCTG
>NZ_JAUTXR010000063.1 GCF_030658505.1 Stenotrophomonas raiganjensis (SeqCode)
CAAGACCCGCTCGGGCAAGCTGCTGCGGCGTTCATTGCAGGCACTGGCCGAGCAGCGCGACCCGGGTGACCTGTCGACGCTGGACGACCCCGGTGCGCTGGAGGAGATCCGCCGCGCGCTGGGCCGCTGAGCCGGTAGTGGCGGGCGCCCCCCCCCCCCCCCCCCACGCCCCCCGGTGGACGCCCCGGGTGCGTGGGCGGTTAGCCGCGGGGCGGTGGGCGGGGGCGCGGGTCGGGCCGGCCGCCGGCCGGCACCCCCCACAGTCCCGAGGTTGCCGGCCAGCGGCCGGCACTACCCCGTGCACTTGCGCTAAGCTCGGCCTGTCATCGACCTGCAACAGGCGGCGCGCGCCGGGGAAGGCGCGTGCCGTCCGGGGATGGCACAAAGGGGAGCGTGCCCG
>NZ_JAUTXR010000005.1 GCF_030658505.1 Stenotrophomonas raiganjensis (SeqCode)
TCTCTTCCAGCGTGGTCACACCGCTGTCGATCCAGCGCTGGCCGTCCTGCCGCAGGGTCCGCATGCCCGCACGCCTAGCCGCCTCGCGCAGCGCAGGCTCACCCAGCCCTTCATGGATCAACGCGCGCACGCGGTCGTCGACCACGCACAGCTCCTGGATGCCGGTACGGCCCCGATAGCCACTGTTGGCCCACGCCGCACAGCCCACCGCGCGCCACACGGTTCTGCCGTCGCCGTCCACCTCGGCACGCCGGCACTGCATGCACAGCCGCCGCACCAGCACCAGTGGCCGTACCGCATCCTTCGGCAGCAGGCTCACCGCCGTAGCCCCG
>NZ_JAUTXR010000081.1 GCF_030658505.1 Stenotrophomonas raiganjensis (SeqCode)
ACCTCTACGTCCCGAACGTAGCGCTCTACCAGACTGAGCTACACCCCGAAGGAGCCGCCTAAGATACCGTGTGAAGGCCAAGGCGGCAAGGTTTTTTTTACAACTCAGCGACGATTTTCTTTCTCGATGCGGTTCTGCTCGCGGGCTTCGAACCACATGCCGTTGAGGATGGCCACCGTAGAGGCGAGGCCGGCACCGAGAATCCAGGCGAAATACCACATGATGAGTCTCCTTTGTCCAGCGTATGTGCCGACCCTGGTCCGGCACATCGGCACTCAGTAAGCGTTCGGGTTGTTGCCCATCTCTTCGGTGGTGGTCTT
>NZ_JAUTXR010000082.1 GCF_030658505.1 Stenotrophomonas raiganjensis (SeqCode)
TGTACCAGCACGCCAAGGACCTGGAATTCGAGGACGCCGCGCGCGTGCGCGACCAGATCCGGCAGCTGACGGAGGCCAGCCTCGGCTGAACGCGGCGGTGCAGCACCATCTTCACACAAGTGTTGCGCTTCACGGCCCGCATCCGTAATATACGCTGCCTGAACCGACGCAATCGCGGAAATGCAGAAGCAAAACGGGCGGTTAGCTCAGCGGTAGAGCACGGTGTCATGGTTGTCCCAGCTGTAGCTGGCCGCGTTGCCGTAGGACGACTGCACCTGCTTCGGCACGCTCTCGGCACCTCATGCGGAATGCGCCCCTCGAATACCTTGGTGCCGTTGGCCTGGGCCATCATCGCCTCAAGGTTGCGGCGCACTTCGTGCATCGAGTACTCGCGCTCACCCTTGTCGAAATCAGCCGCGAAGGTGCGGC
>NZ_JAUTXR010000086.1 GCF_030658505.1 Stenotrophomonas raiganjensis (SeqCode)
CGCTGTCGCTGCTGATGGAAACCCGCCCCAGCCTGCCGGGCAACGAACCGGCCGCCGAAGAGCAGCTGCCGCCGCCGGAACCGGTGCGGGAAGAAGAAACCACGCAGAACCGGTAGTGGGGGCGGCTGGGCGGCCCCCGCCTATCCGTAGACGGGATCCCAGCCCGTGGCGGGCCCCCGCCCGCCCGACCCGCATCACGCCGCCGCCGGCCCCCCCCACGCCCCCCTCCCATATCACCAGGCGACCACCGAGACCGCACAGGATCAGCAGCAGGCCAGCCGCCAGCAGCGACCACCACAGTACAGCCTGCAGGCGCGCGCGCAGCAGCGGTGCAGCGATCGCCGCCATCGCCAGGGTCAGGCCAATGTTGACGATACTGCTGCC
>NZ_JAUTXR010000002.1 GCF_030658505.1 Stenotrophomonas raiganjensis (SeqCode)
CGTGCACACCGGTCCTGCCGCGCCGATCTTCAAGAGCATCGCTGAAGGTGCGCGCTTCGTGGTCGGCTCCGGATCATGGTCGGCGCGATGGCGCTGGACATGTTCTCGGTGCTGCTGGGCGGCGTGGTGGCGATGCTGCCGTCCACGGTCTCCATGTCCACGGTCGAGGACGGCGCCACGACCAGGAAGTTCCCCCCGTGGTGGCGCGCGGCGCTGGCCAGCGGGGAGGTGCCGACCTAGGTGGCGGTATCGCCGTTGGCGCAGATGCGGTCGGCACCCCCGCTCACCCACTGCACGGCACCGGTCTACAACAGGTGCGAGGCCGCCGAGTCGGCGATCAGGGTGGCGTCGATGCCATCCTGTTGCAGTTCCCACACGGTCAGGCGTGCGCCCTGCAGCACGGCCGGGTCTCGCCGGCGAACACGCGGGCGATGCGATGCTGGGCCATGC
>NZ_JAUTXR010000012.1 GCF_030658505.1 Stenotrophomonas raiganjensis (SeqCode)
CGCCAAAGCCGCGCTCGCCCTCGCGCACGTTGTCCTGGCCGCCCTTCAGGTGGCCCAGGGTGAGCGTGGTCTCGTGCTGGGTGGTGGACAGCTGCGCGCGGCCCTGCCCGGGCGTGTCGTCGAAGCGCAGCTGCTGATACACCGGTGCCGCCCTGGCTGTCGGCCAGCGCCTGGCTCTTGAAGCCGGTGTAGACCGCCGCGTGGTCATTGCCCTCGAACCAGGCGGCGGCGTTGCCGGTGGCGTTGGCGCCCCCGCCGTTGATCTGGTTGTGCTGCGCA
>NZ_JAUTXR010000021.1 GCF_030658505.1 Stenotrophomonas raiganjensis (SeqCode)
CATGGATATTCTCCGGGGGTAGCCACAGCGCCAACCAAGGTTGGCGTCCACCGAAGGCATGCGGACCCACAGTAGATCCACGCCGTGCGTGGATTGGCTGTCCCTGCGAAGAGCGGTGCCAACCCCGGCAGCGGGTCCAGCCAGTGCGCGTCGCTGTGATCGCCGGCCTGCGGCGGGCACTACCGGTAGATCCACGCCGTGCGTGGATGCGGCGCCAACCACGGGTGGTCGATACTCACGGCAGGCCCGGAAGCGGCCTTTTCCTGACCCATCACGCAAACAGCAGGCAAGAAAACGGCGCCCTGCGGGCGCCGTCTTGATCAGGATCGCATTGCAGGCCTGGATCAGGCGGCCCGCGAGACCTCGTGCGGT
>NZ_JAUTXR010000023.1 GCF_030658505.1 Stenotrophomonas raiganjensis (SeqCode)
AGCAGCGCAGTGCGCTCGCAGAACAGCCGCGCCTGTGATTCCTCCGGTGCCGGCGCCGCTGCCCAACGCTGCAATGCCGCTGCATAGCGCGCATCGCGGTCGGCCACCGCGGCCAACTCGCCGCGCAATGCCGTCATCGCGTCCGGGTCCCGTGCCAGCGCACGCAGGACGTCCAGGCACTGGATGTTGCCGCTTCCTTCCCCGATCGAATTCAACGGTGCCTGCCGGTACAGCCGCGGCAGCATCGACTCCTCCCCGGAGCCGGCGCCACCCAGGCATTCCTGCGCTTCGTTGACGAAGG
>NZ_JAUTXR010000033.1 GCF_030658505.1 Stenotrophomonas raiganjensis (SeqCode)
TCTTCGGCGAAGCCAAGCACCGCGCTCTCTGATCCATCCCCTCGCATCAACTGCTCCTGCTGGAACCGCTGCCGTGACGAACACCCCGACCACCCTGGCCGACTGGCTGCAGCAGGACCGCGTGCTGTGGCTCGACCACGGTTACCTGGAAGGCGACGACACCGAGGCGCACATCGACACCCTCGCCCGCTTCGCTTCGGCTGACAGCATCGTCTCCCAGGCCTGCGACGACGCCAGCGACTCGCACTACGCCGCGCTGCAGGCGGTGGGTCACGACCTGGCCGCGCTGCGCACCAGGGATGGCCAGCCGTACCGCCTGTTCCCGCTGCCGTGGGCCAGCCGGTGATCGACGAGGGCCGCCGCCTGGCCGCCTCGTACGCCAACTACCTGATCGTCAATGGCGCGGTGCTGATGCCGGCCTACGGCGATCCGGCC
>NZ_JAUTXR010000065.1 GCF_030658505.1 Stenotrophomonas raiganjensis (SeqCode)
AGTGGGGACCATGCCGCGGTGCCTACCTGAGCCTGCAGCAGGATTTCTGAGGTAGTGCCGGCCGCTGGCTGGCAATCCCACGGTATGCCGGCCCGCGGCCGGCACTACCCTGCGTTCAGCGCTTGACCCTGCGCAGCGACACCACCAGCGCCCACAGCGCCAGCAGCACGAACCACACGCCCGACCACATCGGCATGGTCAGGCCCAGGAACGTCCAATCGATGTTGCCGCAGTTGCCGGTACCGGTCAGCACCGTGCGGAACACTTCCAGCGGCCCCATGGTCTCGCGCAGGAAGCTCAGCGGCGGGCCACAGGTCGCGCCCATCTCCGGCGGCAGCATCTGCACGTAGACGTGGCGTGCGGCGATGCCCACGCCCACTGCCGCGGCGATGAAGGCGAGCACGCCGTAGGTCGCCCGACCGGGACGGTTGGACGGCCCATGCAGCGCACCGATCAGGAACAGCAGGCCCAGCGCGGCAAATGCCAGGCGCTGGAAGATGCACAGCGGACACGGCTCCAGGCCCATCTTCAGCTGCAGGAAGATCGCGTAGCCGAGCAGGCCCGCGCAGATCAGGAAGCCCAGGAAGAACTGGGCGCGGAAGGGCCAGCGCAGTGGATTCATCGTCAACGCTCGAATGGATCAAGGCGCCAAGCGTAACCGAGAGTGCGCGCCGTCTGAACCGCCACACGGCACGCCTGTCGGAACGGTGTGGGTCGGATTGTGCCGCAGGTAGCGCCGGGCCATGCCCGGCGAGCGTAGCGGATACGGAACCGCCGGGCATGGCCCGGCGCTACCAGAACGCAAAAGCCCGGCAGAGGCCGGGCTTTCGCTGTGTCGGGTTGGAGCGGTCCGATTACTCGGCCACTTCCTCGGCCACGACCGGACGGTCAACCAGCTCGACGTAGGCCATCGGCGCGTTGTCGCCGGCGCGGAAGCCGCACTTCAGCAGGCGCAGGTAGCCGCCCGGACGGTTCGCGTAGCGCGGGCCCAGGATGGTGAACAGGTTGCCCACGGCTTCGTTGTCACGCAGGCGGGCGAAGGCCAGGCGGCGATTGGCGACGGAGTCGACCTTGGCCAGGGTGATCAGCGGCTCGGCAACGCGGCGCAGTTCCTTGGCCTTCGGCAGGGTGGTCTTGATCAGCTCGTGCTTGAACAGCGAGGCAGCCATGTTCTTGAACATCGCTTCGCGGTGGGCGCTGGTGCGGCTGAACTTACGGCCAGACTTCTGGTGACGCATGGTGATATTCCTTGGTTAATGATGAGGCTGTGCGGATCGTTGTCGCCATCCTGGCGTTGCTGCGCGGACTGCGGATGGTCCTGGCCGCCTGTCCTGGACGACCTGCCCGCGAACCTGGGGTTCGTCGTGGCATGTTTCATGAACCGGTTGAAGGCCCCACCGCGAACGGTGGAGCCTCCAGGCATTACCGATATCAGCCCAGCATGCCGTGGCTGGCGACGCCGGCCGGCGGCCAGTTCTCCAGCTTCATGCCGAGCGACAGGCCGCGCTGAGCCAGCACTTCCTTGATCTCGGTGAGCGACTTCTTGCCCAGGTTCGGGGTCTTCAGCAGCTCCACTTCGGTCTTCTGGATCAGATCGCCGATGTAGTAGATGCTTTCAGCCTTCAGGCAGTTGGCCGAACGCACGGTCAGCTCCAGATCGTCGATCGGGCGCAGCAGCACCGGATCCACGCCGTTGTTGGCCGGCTTGGCCGCACCACGGTCGCGGTGAGTGAAGTCACCGAACACCGACAGCTGGTCGCTGAGGATGTCGGCGGCGGTGCGCACGGCTTCCTCGGCATCGATGGTGCCGTTGGTCTCGATATCGATGACCAGCTTGTCCAGGTCGGTACGCTGTTCGACGCGGGCCGCTTCCACGGCATAGGCGACGCGGCGGACCGGCGAGAACGAGGCATCCAGGACCAGACGGCCGATGGCACGGGTTTCTTCGTCCGGACGACGACGCGCGGCAGCCGGCTGGTAGCCGAAACCACGTTCGATCTTCAGACGCATGTTGATCGCCGTATCCTTGGTCAGGTGGCAGATCACATGGTCGCCGTTCAGGATCTCCACATTGTGGTCGACCTTGATATCGGCAGCGGTGACAACGCCCGGGCCCTGCTTGGACAGGGACAGGGTGGCGCTGTCGCCGGAGTGCATACGGATAGCCACGTCCTTCAGGTTGAGCAGGACTTCGAGCACGTCCTCCTGCAGACCTTCGACCGTGGTGTACTCATGCAACACGCCGTCGATTTCGACTTCCGTGATGGCGAAGCCCGGGATGGACGACAGCAGCACGCGACGCAGGGCGTTGCCCAGCGTATGCCCGTAACCCCGCTCCAAAGGTTCGATAACGACCTTTGCACGGGTGTCGGTAAGGCGTTCGATCTGCGGACCGCGAGGACGCAGAACCTGGTTGGCGGTAACCGTCATGTTGCGGGTTCTCCTAGTGAACCCCCGGCCGTCGCCGGGGGCTCTCCAATGTGAATTACTTCGAATACAGCTCGACGATCAGCGCTTCGTTGATGTCCGCAGGCAGATCCGAACGATCCGGAACAGCCTTGAAGATGCCGGTGAACTTGCCGGAATCCACTTCAACCCACGACGGGCTCAGGTCATGCTGGGCGGCGACGGTCAGGGCTTCCTGGACGCGCAGCTGCTTGGCAGCCTTTTCAGACAGGGCGATGGCGTCGCCAGCCTTGACCTGGTACGAAGCCAGGTTGACCGACTTGCCATTCACGGTGACGCCGCGGTGCGACACCAGCTGACGGGCAGCCGGACGGGTCACGGCGAAGCCCATGCGGTAGACGACGTTGTCCAGACGGGTTTCCAGCAGCTGCAGCAGGTTCTCGCCGGTGTTGCCCTTCTTGGTCGAGGCCTTCTTGTAGTAGTTGCGGAACTGACGCTCCAGCAGGCCGTAGATACGCTTGACCTTCTGCTTTTCACGCAGCTGGGTGGCGTAGTCGGACAGCTTGCCCTTGCGGGCAGTGGCGCCGTGCTGGCCGGGCTTCTGCTCCAGCTTGCACTTCGAGTCCAGCGCACGCGCCGGGCTCTTCAGGGACAGGTCGGCGCCTTCGCGACGGGCGAGCTTACAGGTAGGACCGATATAACGAGCCATTTCTTATCGCTCCCTTTAGACGCGACGCTTCTTCGGCGGACGGCACCCGTTGTGCGGGATAGGCGTCACGTCGATGATGTTGGTGATCTTGTAGCCGACGTTGTTCAACGAACGCACGGCCGACTCACGGCCCGGACCCGGGCCCTTGATGCGGACTTCCAGCGACTTCACGCCGTAGTCCAGCGCAGCACGACCGGCCTTTTCAGCAGCCACCTGGGCAGCGAACGGGGTCGACTTGCGCGAACCGCGGAAGCCAGCGCCACCGGAGGTCGCCCACGACAGAGCGTTGCCCTGGCGGTCGGTGATGGTGACGATGGTGTTGTTGAACGAAGCGTGGACGTGGGCAACGCCGTCGGTGACGACGCGCTTGATCTTCTTCTTGGTCTTAGCAGCGGGCTTAGCCATTTCTCAGTCCCTTACTTCTTGATCGCCTTGCGCGGACCCTTGCGGGTGCGGGCGTTGGTACGGGTGCGCTGGCCACGCAGCGGGAGGCCACGACGGTGACGCAGGCCGCGGTAGCAGCCCAGGTCCATCAGGCGCTTGATCGCGATGCCGATTTCACGGCGCAGATCGCCTTCCACGATGTACTTGCCGACTTCGGCGCGCAGGCGCTCGATTTCCGGCTCCGACAGATCGCGGATCTTGGTGGTCGAAGCAACGCCTGCGACTTCGCAGACCTTCTTCGAACGGGTACGGCCGATGCCGTAAATGCTTTGCAACCCGACCCAGACGTGCTTCTGGGCTGGCAGGTTGACGCCTGCAATACGCGCCATGACGCGGTTCTCCAGCTGAGTGATGGCCGACAGCGCGCCTCGGGCACGCCAATCCGGCAGGATGGATCAAAAAAGTGAACTAGCGATACTAACAAGGTTCCGGTTTACATGGAAGCCCGTGAAACCATTGGTTTCATGAACCCGGCCTGGGGAGTGTGCCCAGGCTCCGGCGCCGGATGGGGTTGGACCTGGGGTTTCCCCCGGGGCCGCCCGCGCTACTCCAGCGCGGGACCACCTCACCACACCCCCACCCGGAACCGCTGCGGGGGCCGCCCTTCGTTTGTGTGGCCGGAGTCCGCGAAGCGGAGGGACCATCACGTCAGGAAGACGAAAGTATAACAGGCCAATCAGCCGCGGGCAAAACCGCCGCGGTTTCCGCCCTTCAGGTTGGCCTTCTTCAGCAGGCTCTCGTACTGGTGGGACATCAGGTGCGCCTGCACCTGGGCGATGAAGTCCATCACCACCACCACCACGATCAGCAGCGAAGTACCGCCGAAATAGAACGAGGCGTTCAGCTGCGTGCGCATCAGTTCCGGCAGCAGGCAGACGATCACCAGGTAGGCCGAACCGGCGGCGGTCAGGCGGGTCAGCACGCCGTCGATGTAATCGGCGGTGGCCTTGCCCGGACGGATGCCCGGGATCAGCGCGCCCGACTTCTTCAGGTTGTCGGCGGTTTCCTGCGAGTTGAACACCAGCGCGGTATAGAAGAACGCGAAACCGGTGATCAGCGCAGCGAACACGATCATGTGCAGCGGCTCGCCCGGGCCCAGGGCATTGGCGACCTTCTGCAGGATCTGGCCGAAGCTGCTCTGGTTGGCGGCCTGGCCGGACCACATGGCCAGGGTGGCCGGGAAGGCCAGCAGGCTCGAGGCGAAGATCGCCGGGATGACGCCGGCCATGTTGAGCTTCAGCGGCAGGAACGAGGTCTGGTTCATGTACGCATTGCGACCGCCCTGGCGGCGCGCGTAGTTGACCGTGATCCGGCGCTGGCCACGCTCGACGAACACCACGAAGAAGGTGAAGGCGAGCACGACGATGGCGATCAGCAGCAGCTGGATGAACTGGATGTTGCCGTCGCGGTAGGCGTCGAAGGTGTGGATGACCGCACCCGGCAGGCCGGCGACGATACCGGCGAAGATGATCAGCGACACGCCGTTGCCGATGCCACGCTCGGTGACCTGCTCACCGACCCACATCAGGAACATGGTGCCGGCGGTCAGCGCGACCACGGCGGTGAGCACGAAGCCCATGCCCGGTGCGTACACGACCGGAGCGCCCGACGGCGAGACCTGGCCCTGCAGGGCCAGTGCGATCGAACCGCCCTGCACCACTGCCAGCAGCACGGCGCCGATGCGCGAATACTGGGTGATCTTGCGGCGACCGGACTCACCTTCCTTCTGCATCGCCTTCAGGGCGGGGAAGATGTGCACGGCCAGCTGCATCACGATCGATGCCGAGATGTACGGCATCACGTTCAGCGCAAAGATGCTGAAACGGTGCAGGGCGCCGCCCGAGAACATGTTGAACATGTCCACGATGCCGCCGCCCTGCTGTTGCATCATGGCAAGCATGGCATCGGGATTGACGCCCGGCACCGGCACGTAGCAGCCGATGCGATAGACGATCAAAGCCCCGACGACGAACAGCAAACGTTGGCGAAGTTCAGTGAACTTGCCCATTCCGCCCGCGAGGTTACCGATGCCAGCTTGCGCCATGATTTTCTTACTCCGTCACGCTGCCGCCGGCAGCTTCGATCGCGGCCTTGGCACCAGCCGTGGCAGCAATACCCTTCAGGGTGAACGCCTTGGTCACTTCGCCCTTGACGACGACCTTGGCCTTCTTGGCAGTGCTCGGGACCAGCTTGGCAGCACGCAGGGCAGCGAAGTCGATCTCGCCGGCCGGCAGCTTGTCCAGCGCGTACAGCAGCACTTCAGCGGTGTCCTTGGCGATCGGCGAACGGAAGCCGATCTTCGGCAGACGACGCTGCATGGGGGTCTGGCCGCCTTCGAAGCCAGCCTTGATCTTGCCGCCACCCTTGCGGGCGAACGAACCCTTGTGGCCGCGGCCGGCAGTCTTGCCCAGGCCCGAGCCGATACCGCGACCGACGCGGGTGCGCTCGGTGCGGGCGCCCGGTGCCGGGCTCAGTTCATTGAGACGCAGAGTCATGGTCGATTACTCCTCAACCTGGACGAGGTACTGAACCTTGTTGATCAGGCCGCGCACCTGCGGGCTGTCCTTCAGTTCACGCACATCGTTGAGCTTGTTCAGGCCCAGGGCACGCACCGACAGGCGGTGACGCGACTGGGTGCCACGCAGGCCACGCACCAGGCGGACCTTTACAGTCTTGTTGGACTCATTAGCCATGGTTGAGTTCCTCCACCTTCTTGCCGCGCTTGGCCGCGATGCGGGCCGGCGACTGCGCAGCAGCCAGGCCCTTCACGGTGGCACGCACCAGGTTGATCGGGTTGCGCGAACCGGTGGCCTTGGCCAGCACGTTCTTCACGCCAACCGCTTCCAGCACGGCGCGCATGGCACCGCCGGCGATGACGCCGGTACCTTCCGAAGCCGGCTGCATGAACACGCGGGCTGCGCCGTGACCATCCTTGATGGTGTGCCACAGGGTGCCGTTGTTCAGGTCAACGCTGACCAGGTTCTTGCGGGCCTGTTCCATCGACTTCTGGATGGCGACCGGCACTTCGCGGGCCTTGCCATAACCGAAGCCGACCTTGCCTTCGCCGTCGCCGACCACGGTCAGGGCGGTGAAGGTGAACTGGCGGCCACCCTTGACGGTCTTGCTGACGCGGTTGACCGCGACCAGCTTTTCGATCATGCCGTCGTCGATCTTCTCTTCGCGGTTGCGGTCGCGATCGCGACCCCGCTGCTGACGCTCTTCTGCCATGTTGATTCCTTGGTTGTTTGGGTATGTACGGCTCGGGGCCGCTTATGGTTGTGGAGTGACGCGTCGTTCCGGTGGGCCACTGCAGAAGAGTGGCGCCGTCCAGCCTCACTCAGGCTGGCGAGCAGGCGGGCAGGAGACCACAGGTCCCCTGCCCTTATCCCTTAGAACTGCAGGCCGGCTTCGCGGGCGGCTTCTGCCAGGGCCTTGATGCGGCCGTGGTAGCGGTAGCCCGAACGATCGAAGGCAACCTTCTCGATGCCGGCGGCCTTGGCGCGCTCGGCAACGATGCGGCCAACCTTGGCAGCGGCATCGGCGTTCTTGCCGTTCTTCAGGCCTTCCATGACGTCGGTCTGGGTGGTGTTGGCAGCAGCCAGCACCTTGGAACCGTCGGCGGTGAAGACCTGGGCGTACAGGTGCTGGCCGGTGCGCAGCACCGACAGGCGGGCGACGCCGAGCTCACGGATGTGGGCGCGGGTCGACTTGGCGCGACGCAGGCGGGCGATGTTCTTGTTCATGATGTTTTTCCTTTGAAAGCGGAAGCGCCTAATTAGGCCTTCTTGGCTTCCTTACGGATGATGACTTCGTCGGAGTACTTCACGCCCTTGCCCTTGTACGGCTCCGGCTTGCGGAACGCACGGATCTTGGCGGCAACTTCACCGACGACCTGCTTGTCAGCGCCCTGGACCAGGATCTCGGTCTGGGTCGGGGTCGACAGGGTGATGCCTTCCGGCGCCACGAACACGACCGGGTGCGAGAAGCCCAGCGACAGGCTCAGGTCCTTGCCCTGCATGGCAGCGCGGTAACCCACGCCGACCAGCTCCAGCTTGCGCTCGAAGCCTTCGGACACGCCCTTGACCATGTTGGACAGGATCGCACGCACGGTACCGGTCAGTGCGACCAGCTCGGCGTTCTCGGTGCTCAGGGTGGCAACGCCGTTGTCGACGTTGATGGCAATACCGGCCGGCTTGGCCAGCGACAGGGTGCCCTTCGGGCCCTTGGCGGTGACGCTGTCCGACTGGACGTTCAGTTCAACCTTACCCAGGTCGATCGGCTTCTTGGCTACGCGGGACATAGTTCTACTCCTTTCGCCTTAGGCCACGAAGCACAGGACTTCGCCGCCGACGCCCAGCTGGCGCGCCTGCGCATCAGTCATGATGCCCTTGGAGGTGGAAATGATGGAGATGCCCAGGCCGTTCATGACCTTCGGCAGCTCGCTCTTGCCGCGGTACTGGCGCAGGCCCGAACGCGAGAAGCGCTTCAGGGTCGCGATGACCGGCTTGCCTTCGAAATACTTCAGCACGATTTCCAGCTCGGACTTGTTGTTTTCCAGCTGGGTCACGCGCAGGTCGGTGATGTAACCCTCGTCCTTCAGGACCTGGGCGATCGCAACCTTGATCTTGGACGACGGGGCTTTCACCGTCTGCTTGCCAACCGCGGCCGCATTCTTGATGCGGACCAGCAGGTCGGCGATGGGATCAGTCATGCTCATATGAGTACCTTTGAGTGCACCGATATCCGCTTTCGCGAAAATCTGTTGTCTCCTGGAAACGGGCCAGGTCCCTTGATGCAGCGGGCCGGAAGCCCACTCCTGCAACCCCGTTTGCACAGGGCAAGACGCGGGAGTATACGCCAAAAGAGCCCGGCTTGCGCCGGGCTCTTCGGTTTTTTTGCGTCGGGAAGGCTGAACGCCTCCCCTGCCCGGTTCAGGAACCCCCGAAGGGGCTCCTGATCGCAGGGCCGGCTGGGATTACCAGCTGGCCTTGCGCAGACCCGGGACGTCGCCACGCATGGTGGCTTCGCGCAGCTTGTTACGGCCCAGGCCGAACTTGCTGTAGACGCCACGCGGACGACCCGACAGCTCGCAACGGTTGCGCTGGCGGCTCGGCGACGAATCGCGCGGCAGCTTGGCCAGCTTGGTTGCGGCGTCGATCTTCTCTTCGTAGGTCGCGTCCACGGAGGACACGATCTTCTTCAGAACCGCACGCTTTTCAGCGTACTTCTTTGCCAGCTTTTCCCGCTTGATGTCGCGGTTGACCATGGAGGTCTTTGCCATTTCGGTTTCCTCGACAGATCAGTTACGGAACGGGAACTTGAACGCTGCCAGCAGCGCCTTCGCTTCCGCGTCGGTCTTCGCAGTGGTGGTGATGGCGATATCCATACCGCGGATCGCGTCGACGGCGTCGAAGTCGATTTCCGGGAAGATGATCTGCTCCTTCACACCCATGTTGAAGTTGCCGCGGCCGTCGAAGGAACGACCGGAAACACCACGGAAGTCGCGCACGCGCGGCAGCGAGATGTTGATCAGGCGATCCAGGAACTCGTACATCTTGTGGCGACGCAGCGTGGTCTTGCAGCCGATCGGCCAACCATCGCGGATCTTGAACGACGCAACCGACACACGCGACTTGGTGACAACCGGCTTCTGGCCGGAAATCTTGGTCATGTCGCCGACGGCGTTTTCCAGGATCTTCTTGTTGGTGGCCGCTTCGCCGACACCCATGTTCAGGGTGACCTTGACCAGCTTCGGCACTTCCATCGGATTGGTGTAGCCGAACTGCTTCATCAGCGCCGGCACCACTTCGTCCTTGTAGAACTTTTCGAGACGGGAACTCATCTTCTCATTCCTCAGGCGTCGAGCGCCTCACCGCTGGAGCGGAACACACGCAGTTTGCGTCCATCCTCCAGCACCTTGAAGCCAACGCGTTCGCCCTTGCCCGAAGCCGGGTTCAGAACATTCACGTTGGAGATATGGATCGAAGCTTCGCGCTCGACCACGCCGCCGGCAACACCTGCCTGCGGGTTCGGCTTGGTGTGGCGCTTGACGATGTTCACGTTGGCGACGACCACACGGTCGCCGTCGACGCGGACGACTTCGCCCTGCTTGCCCTTGTCCTTGCCAGCGTTGACGACAACCTGGTCGCCCTTCTTGATACGGTTAGCCATGATTATCTCCTGTCGCTCACAGCACTTCGGGAGCGAGCGAGACGATCTTCATGAACTTCTCCGAACGAAGTTCACGGGTCACCGGCCCGAAGATACGGGTACCGATCGGCTCCTGCTTGTTGTTCAGCAGGACGGCAGCGTTGCCGTCGAAGCGGATCAGCGAGCCGTCGGCGCGACGCACACCCTTGCGGGTACGCACCACGACGGCGTCATACACTTCACCCTTCTTGACCTTGCCGCGCGGAATCGCATCCTTCACGGTGACCTTGATGATGTCGCCGATGCCGGCGTAACGGCGCTTGGAACCACCCAGCACCTTGAAGCACATCACCTGCTTGGCACCCGAATTGTCCGCGACGTCAAGGTAGCTCTGCATCTGGATCATGATTCAGACTCCTTATTCAGCCGCACGCGTGATGACTTCCACCACGCGCCAGTTCTTGGTCTTGGACATCGGAGCAATCTCGGTCACGCGGACGACATCGCCTTCCTTGCAGGCGTTGTCGGCATCGTGGGCGTGCAGCTTGGTCGAGCGCTTGATGTACTTGCCGTACAGCGCGTGCTTGACCTGACGCTCAACCAGGACGGTAACCGTCTTGTCCATCTTGTTGCTGACGACACGGCCTTCGACCGTGCGCAGCGTCTTCTTTTCAGTATTGTCGCTCATAGCGGCCATCCTTACTTCGTGCTGCCGAGCAGGGTCTTGACGCGAGCAATCTCGCGACGGACCCGGCGAATGTCGTGGGTCTTCGGCAGCTGGCCGGTGACCTGCTGCATACGGACAGAGAACTGTTCCTTACGCAGGTCGATCAGGTGGGCCTTGAGTTCGTCAGCCGACTTTTCACGGAGAGTTTTGATATCCATCAGCGCACCGTACGGGTCACGAAAGTGGTGGTGACCGAGAGCTTGGCGGCGGCCAGGCGGAACGCCTCGCGAGCCACTTCCTCGGAAACACCCTCGATTTCATAGATCATGCGGCCGGGCTGGATCTGGGCCACCCAGTATTCCACGTTACCCTTACCAGAACCCATTCGGACTTCGATGGGCTTCTTGGTGATGGGCTTGTCGGGGAACACGCGGATCCACATCTTGCCGCCGCGCTTGACGTAGCGGCTGATCGAGCGGCGGGCCGCTTCGATCTGGCGCGCGGTCAGCTGACCGTGTGCGGTTGCCTTCAGGCCGAATTCGCCGAAGCTGACAGCGTTGGCGCTCCAGCTCAGGCCATCGTTACGGCCCTTGTGTACCTTGCGGTACTTGGTTCGCTTGGGTTGCAACATTGTCGTTACCTCGCTTCACGGGCCGGGCGCTGACGGTCACCGCGGTCGCCGCGATCGTGACGATCGTTGCGCGACGGGGTGTCGTCCTGCTTTTCCTGGCCAACCTGGGAGAAATCGAAGACCTCGCCCTTGTAGATCCAGACCTTGATGCCGATGATGCCGTAGGTCGTCTTGGCTTCAGCGAAGCCATAGTCGATGTCGGCACGCAGGGTGTGCAGCGGCACGCGGCCTTCGCGGTACCACTCCGAACGGGCGATTTCCGCACCGTTGAGGCGGCCACCGACGTTGACCTTGATGCCCAGGGCACCCAGGCGCATCGCGTTGCCGACCGAGCGCTTCATTGCGCGGCGGAACATGATGCGACGCTCCAGCTGCTGGGCGATCGACTCGGCAACGAGCTGCGCGTCCAGTTCCGGCTTGCGCACTTCGGTGACGTTGATGTGCGCCGGGACGCCCATCATCTCGCTCACTTCCTTGCGCAGCTTCTCGATGTCCTCACCGCGCTTGCCGATCACCACGCCCGGACGGGCGGTGTGGATCGTCACGCGAGCGGTCTTGGCCGGACGCTCGATCAGGATCTTGCTGATGCCGGCCTGAGCCAGCTTCTTGCGCAGCATTTCGCGCACTTTCAGGTCGGCTGCCAGGTAACCAGCGAACTCGGCCTTGTTGGCGTACCACTTGGAGTTCCAGTCCTTGGAAATGCCGAGGCGGATACCAATCGGATGAACTTTATGACCCATGGTCTTTTCCTTATCCGCTTACTTGGCGGCGCCCACAACCACAGTGATGTGGCTGGTGCGCTTGAGGATGCGGGTACCGCGGCCTTTCGCCCGCGCCATGAAACGCTTCAGGGTCGGACCTTCATCAACCATGATGGTCTGAACCTTCAGCTCGTCGACGTCGGCGCCCTGGTTGTTCTCGGCGTTGGCAATTGCCGACTCCACCACCTTCTTGATCAGGTGGGCAGCCTTCTTGTCCGAGAACTTCAGCAGGTTGACCGCACGCTCGGCCGGCAGACCGCGCACCTGGTCAGCGACCAGACGAGCCTTCTGCGGGGAGATGCGCGCAGTGCGCAGGATGGCTTTCGCTTCCATTGTCATCTCTCCTTACTTGCCCGACTTCTTGTCACCACCGTGACCCTTGAAGGTCCGGGTGATGGCAAATTCGCCGAGCTTGTGGCCGACCATGTTCTCGTTGACGAGAACCGGGATGTGGTTCTTGCCGTTATGCACGGCAATGGTGACGCCTACCATGTCAGGCAGGATCATCGAACGGCGCGACCAGGTCTTGATCGGCTTCTTGCTGCCCGCAGCGGCCTCCACCTTCTTGACGAGGTGGTGATCGACGAACGGGCCCTTCTTGAGTGAACGTGCCATGGTCGATTAGCCCCTACGATCGCGGACGATGAACTGCTGAGTGCGCTTGTTATGGCGCGTCTTGTAACCCTTGGTCGGGACACCCCACGGGGTGACCGGATGCGGGTTACCCTGGCCGGCCTTGGCCTCACCACCACCGTGCGGGTGGTCAACCGGGTTCATGGCAGCACCACGAACGGTCGGGCGGACGCCGCGCCAACGCTTGGCACCGGCCTTGCCCAGCTTTTCCAGGCTGTGCTCGTCGTTGCCGACTTCGCCGATGGTGGCGCAGCACTCGACCGGAACCTTGCGCATTTCACCCGAGCGCAGGCGCAGGGTGGCGTAGATGCCTTCGCGAGCCACCAGCTGCACGGCCGCACCTGCGGCGCGAGCGATCTGAGCGCCCTTGCCCGGCTTCAGTTCGATGCAGTGGATGGTGGTGCCGACCGGGATGTTGCGCAGCGGCAGGGTGTTGCCGGCCTTGATCGGGGCATCCGAACCAGCGATCACCTGATCACCAGCCTTCAGGCCCTTCGGGGCGATGATGTAGCGACGCTCACCGTCGACGTAGCACAGCAGAGCGATGTGGGCGGTGCGGTTCGGATCGTATTCGATGCGTTCCACGCGCGCCGGGATGCCCAGCTTGTTGCGCTTGAAGTCGATGATGCGGTAGTGCTGCTTGGCACCACCACCGACGTGACGCACGGTGATGCGGCCGTGGTGGTTACGACCACCCGAGCGGCTCTGCGACTCGACCAGTGCAGCGTGCGGAGCACCCTTGTGCAGGTCGGGCGTGACCACGCGCACGGCCGAACGGCGGCCGGGGGAGGTGGGCTTGAATTTCATCAATGGCATGGGATGTACCTCAGGCCTTGGCCGTTACATCGATCGACTGGCCGTCGGCCAGGCGAACGTACGCCTTGCGCCAATCGCCGCGGCGGCCAGCACGGTTACGGAAGGACTTGTTCTTGCCCTTGACGTTGACCACGTTGACGGCTTCGACCTTGACGTCGAACAGCTGCTCAACCGCGGCCTTTACATCGGCCTTGGTGGCTTCGTTCGAAACTTCGAAGACATACTGGTTGGAGAGTTCCTGCAGGCGCGCGGTCTTTTCGGAGACACGCGGGGCACGCAGCACGCTGAAGATTTTTTCGTTGCTGTTCATGCCAGCCACTCCTCGACCTTCTTGACCGCGTCAGCGGTGATGACGACCGTGTCGGCACCCACCAGCGAGACCGGATCCAGGCCCTGGACGTCACGCACCTGCACGTACGGCAGATTGCGGGCGGACAGGTACAGGTGCTCGGACGCTTCTTCGGTGACGATCAGCGGGCGCTTGCCCACTTCCAGGCCGGCCAGCTTGGCGATCAGACCCTTCGTGCTGGTGGCTTCGACGTCGAAGGCCTCCACGATGGTCAGACGGCCCTGACGGTTCAGCTCGGACAGGATCGCGCACATGGCGGCACGGTACTGCTTACGATTGACCTTCTGCTCGAAGCTGCGCGGCTTGGCCGCGAAGGTGACACCGCCGCCGACGAAGATCGGAGCCGTCAGTGCGCCATGACGCGCGCCGCCGCCCTTCTGCTTCTTCGACTTCTTGGTGGTACCAGCCACTTCGGAGCGAGTCTTCTGTGCCTTGGTGCCGGCGCGACCGGCGTTGCGGTAAGCAACGACGACCTGGTGGACCAGATCTTCGCTGAAATCGCGACCGAACACGGCTTCGGAGACCGAGACCTTGTTGTTGCTACCCGTGATAACGAGTTCCATCGTCATCTCTCCTTATGCCTTGCTCGCCGGACGGACGATCACATCGCCACCCGCCGCGCCCGGAACGGCGCCGCGAACCGCGATCAGACCGCGCTCGACGTCGACCTTGACCACTTCCAGGTTCTGGGTGCTCTGCTGCACCGCGCCCATGTGGCCCGACATCTTCTTGCCCGGGAAAACGCGACCCGGGGTCTGGCGCTGACCCAGCGAACCCGGCGCGCGATGCGACAGCGAGTTACCGTGGGTTGCATCGCCCATACGGAAGTTGTGGCGCTTGATGGTGCCCTGGAAGCCCTTACCCTTGGTGACACCCTGGACGTCGACGATCTGGCCGACTTCGAAGATGTCCGCCTTGACTTCGCCGCCAACGGCGAAATCGCCGAGCTGCGCGTCTTCAACGCGGAATTCCCACAGGCCACGACCCGCTTCCACCTTCGCCTTGGCGAAGTGGCCGGCTTCCGGCTTGTTGACCAGGGCAGCGCGACGCGCGCCGACGGTCACCTGCACGGCGCTGTAGCCGTCGGTTTCGACGGTCTTGATCTGCGCGATGCGGTTCGGGGTTGCTTCGATCAGGGTCACCGGGATGGAACGGCCATCTTCAGTGAACACGCGGCTCATGCCGGCCTTGCGGCCCACGAAGCCCAACGAATACTTCTTCGTCATGGTCGTAGTCCTCAGGTCAGCTTGATCTGAACGTCGACGCCGGCAGCCAGTTCGAGCTTCATCAGCGCGTCCACGGTCTTGTCATTCGGGTCAACGATATCGAGCACGCGCTTGTGCGTGCGGGTCTCGTACTGGTCACGCGCGTCCTTGTCGACGTGCGGGGAAACGAGAACGGTGTAACGCTCGATCTTGGTCGGCAGCGGGATCGGGCCACGCACTTGCGCGCCGGTCCGCTTTGCCGTTTCAACGATCTCGCTGGCCGAACGGTCGATCAGACGATGATCGAACGCTTTCAGCCGGATCCGGATCTTTTGGTCCGCCATGGCGGTAGGTTCCTTCGTTAAAAGAGCGACAGACAAAGCCTCTGGGTTGCTTTGCCCCATGAAATTCCTGAATACGGACGGCCCGCACTCCTGCAGGCCGCCAAGGTCAGTCCATAGACCTCAAAAACGTAGGCAGACCAGTTTCCCGGCCTGCCCAGACGTAGAAGCATAATGGCACGCAAGGCAGCTGTCAACAGTCGCCTGTTGACGCCGCCTGAATGGCATTGACCCTTCCTGGTCCGGGGAACACAAGGCACATCCTGTGCCTGCTTTCCCATTTGATACGCCCCGATGCCCTACCCAGGCAACATCGGGGCGCAGATACTACCAGATTACTCGATGATCTTCGAGACCACGCCGGCGCCGACGGTACGGCCACCTTCGCGGATGGCGAAGCGCAGGCCTTCGTCCATGGCCACCGGGTTGATCAGGGTGACGACCATCTTGACGTTGTCACCCGGCATCACCATTTCGACGCCTTCCGGCAGCTGGGCGGCGCCGGTGATGTCGGTGGTACGGAAGTAGAAC
>NZ_JAUTXR010000041.1 GCF_030658505.1 Stenotrophomonas raiganjensis (SeqCode)
CGTTGATGTTGAAATGGGTTTGGTAATGTGGAGAAGGAAGTTCCTCCAATAATGAAATGAAAGGAATGGTAATGTGAGGGGCATAAGGAGTTAGTGAGTGTGCTTTTACTTTCTTGAATTGCATGATTGCTTATACGAGGATTAGATGTGAAGTTGTTTTTCCTCCTTTGTTTTGTGTATTGTTTATACGGTTAGAGGCTTGATGGTGGGCTGCTAGTCTTGAGTAATTACCCTTAATGTTTTAAAGTGTCATTCGAGGACGAATGTTCCCAAGTGGGGGATATTGTAACACCCCTCAAAATGAATTAGGATGAACTAGAGCCAAGAGCTAGGGTTCTATAGTTTGTCGTATGTGTTGTGAATGAGGAGTTTAATGGTAGGGCATTAAGGTGTGCATTAGACCTAGTAGCCTAGGTGACCTATAGGTGTTTGGTGGTGCATGGGAAGGGCAACCACCAAGGCAAGCCTAAGCCAAAGGGCCAAGGCTGCCCAAGCTTGGCAGCCACTGCCTAATAGTTCACGACCACCTTCACGACCAGTGGTGTGGACCACGGTCCGTGAAGGGTTCCTTGAAGATGACTTAGACACT
>NZ_JAUTXR010000077.1 GCF_030658505.1 Stenotrophomonas raiganjensis (SeqCode)
AGGGTCATACTTTTTAGATGATTCCTTAGTAGTTTTTAGCATAAACTAGTGGATCCACTTAGTTGAAGATTTCTATATCATGAAAAATTATAGGACAGTTCTGGCAGCGTGGGAGATATGCTGTATCATCATATTAGCTCATAGTGATGGTTGTCAGTTAGAGAAACTCCCACAGTATTATATTACTTTATATGTAAACTGAGTTGTTATTGCATTTCTTTAACACATTGAGTTGTCACCTACTGTTTTAAAAGCTTTGTATAACTGCACTTTTATTGTTGTTTTACTTTGCATTTGAGTTGAGTTATTCATGTGGTCAGTAAAGCCAAGGTAAGTGCTCTTTTCAAATTCCTTTAAAGCTCACGTCATGTTTTAGTATTCTCCTCGCATGCTCGTAGATCACTATACTGATGCCATTTGGCCCGCATCATTTTGTGATGCAGACACAGGTAACTAGGATT
>NZ_JAUTXR010000067.1 GCF_030658505.1 Stenotrophomonas raiganjensis (SeqCode)
AATCCGGGTACCCGCATCCAGAACCTGCAGGCGTTGATGCCGAAGGCGCTCGAGTACCGGCAGAAGTTCTGCGAGCAGGCAAAGTAGGGGGGGGCGGCCGGGCTTGCCGCCCTGCACCTGCCGAAGCCAGAGCGACAGCAACAGCAATAGCAATAGCAATAGCAACAGTGTGCATTCCGTGGGGTGGCGGGGTGGGGCCCGGTGGGGGGGACGCCCGAAACCCCCACCAGGGGGGGTGGGCCCGGGGCTGGGTGGCCGCGCCCACCCCCCCGGGTTTGGGTTCCGGGCGCCCCCCGCACCCGCACCCACCCCGCCATCCCTTAGGACGCCAGCTTTTGCTTCGGCTGTTGCCTTGGCTTGAAGCCTCTGCAGGTGCAGGGCCGCA
>NZ_JAUTXR010000068.1 GCF_030658505.1 Stenotrophomonas raiganjensis (SeqCode)
CAAGTTCACGAGGCACTTCACGAGCCGTTTACTTGACCACGGCCCGTCAAAGTGCCCGTGAAGGTGCCTTAGCAAATTAGGGTGGTTGAGGGCCAAAAAGGGTTGAAGGAGCTACTGGTCCATGGACCACGGGCACCACCACGGACCGTGGTGTCCTTCACGACCCGTCCAAGTAGGCGTGGTCCCTGGCGGGGCTGCCCAAGCGAGGGGTGTTTAAGTAATTTCGTTTTAATTGTTTATTATGTGGGGTTGATTTTAAATGGTTTATATGATAAATATATAAGGTTTTAAGTCTATTTTAAAGTCAATCTCCTAAATTCAAAAACCTCCCTCTCTCAAAACTCTCTCAAACCCCATGGAAGCTCAAGGTGAAAGATGGAGCTAGGGTTGATGGTGGCTACTGATTTCTTCTTCAATTTCGTTTGGTTCTTGAAGGCTAAGGTATGGGGATCCTTCATCCTTGATTATTCTTCCTTTCAAGGAGCTCAATCCAAATGATTTCAAA
>NZ_JAUTXR010000045.1 GCF_030658505.1 Stenotrophomonas raiganjensis (SeqCode)
TCGTCGAACGCTGATCGCATCCATCGGTGGGTGCCGAGCGTTGGTCGGCACGATCTGCCGACACTCCTGGAACTGAAAACTCCGCCCATCGGGCGGCGTTTTTTTTGTTCGGATTGTTGCTCTGGTGGGTGCCAAATTCACCGGTGGATGCCGGCCCGCGGCCGGCACGACCGATCACGGCAACCGCGGGTTGCCGAATTAGTCGCGCTCTTCATTGGCGTCAAACACCGGTGGCTGCACCGCGATCGGCTGCTCTTCCACCGTGGCACGCCGCGGTGCCTCGGTGCCGCGCAGCAGTTCCA
>NZ_JAUTXR010000069.1 GCF_030658505.1 Stenotrophomonas raiganjensis (SeqCode)
CTATGCAGGCGTCACCCTGCAGATCGCGCTGGTATTGCTGGTCGCGTGGTTGCTCCGGCTGCTCGCCCGTCGCCTGATCCGGCGTTTTGCCGAGCACTACACGCTGCCACCTGAAATGGTGATGGGCGCACGCCGGATCACCAGTTTCGTGGTCTATTTCAGCGCCCTGCTGTGCATCCTCAGCCTGCTCGGCGCGAAGCCTTCAGTACTGTGGACCGCGTTCACCGGCTTCGCGGCGGTGGGTGCGGTGGCCTTCTTCGCGGCCTGGAGCGTGCTCTCCAATATCTTCTGCACGCTGCTGATCTTCACCACGCGCCCGTTCCGCCTGCATGACTACATCGAGGTGCTGGAGAACGGCGAGAAGCCGGGCCTGAAGGGCCGGGTGATCGACGTGAACCTGATCTACACCACCCTGCAGGAGACCGGCGACGGCCACGAGGGCACGGTGCTGCAGCTGCCGAACAACCTGTTCTTCCAGCGCACGGTGCGGCGCTGGCGCGACCCGGGACAGGCCCCCGGCGGTATCCAGGGCGACGGTTGAGGGTGGTTTTCGGCAGGGCTGCGCCCTGCACCCGCCGAAGCCTTCAAGCCAAGGCAACAGCAACAGCAAAAGCTGGCATTCCTTGGGGTGGCGGGGCGGTGTCGGAGTGCGGGGACGCCGCAAGTACGTCCTTGTAGGCTTGGCAGCCGCATCCATGCGGCTGACACCCCGCACTCCGACACCGCCCACCTCCGACAGATTTCCGCGATCGGGTAGATCCCGCCGTGCGTGGATAAATTTCCATCGAAATCGAAAATTTCGATATCGGAATGATTTGAGCCGAGCATGGCTCGGCTCTACAGAAGACCGGACAGATCGCGGAAATCTGTCGAAGG
>NZ_JAUTXR010000071.1 GCF_030658505.1 Stenotrophomonas raiganjensis (SeqCode)
CGAACGCTTTGGTCGCTACTCGATCATCGGCCTGCCGGCGCGCCGCGTATATGCCTTCCACGGCCACACGCTGACCGTGCGTGAAGACGGCAGGTGGTGGAAACCCGCGAGGTGGCCGACCCGTTCGCCGAAGTCGAGGCGCGGCGCAGCGCCCACACGGTGCCGAAGCTGGAAGGCCTGCCGGGCGTCACCGGTGGCCGGGGCGGCGGGGTCGGCTTCGCGCGCATCGGCGACCTCGAACCGCGCCTGGCCCCGCCGGCCGGGCGCGATTAACTGGGCACGCCGGACATCCTGCTGCTGGACTCCCACGAGCTGGCGGTGTTCGACAACCTCTAGGGCCGGCTGTACCTGATCGGGCATGCCGACCCGCGTGCCGACGGCGCCTTCGAGCAGGCGCAGGCGCGCCTGGATGCGCTGACACCAAACTGCGTGCACCGGGCGCGGGCTATCCCGCACCGCTCAACAGCGACGTGCTGGACGAGTCCGATTTCGTCTCCGGTTTCACCCGCGAAGGCTTCGTCGATGCGGTCCAGCGCAG
>NZ_JAUTXR010000072.1 GCF_030658505.1 Stenotrophomonas raiganjensis (SeqCode)
AACAACGGGTGTCTGGTGTTCATAGGTGTGATCTTCCTTTCTCCGGTTGTTTTGGTGGGTTTGGCGGGGGGGGTGGGACTGCGCAGGGGGCGCTGCAAGTACGTCCATATAAGCTCGATCGCCGCATCCATGCGGCTCACGCCCCTGCGCCACCCACCCGCCCGGCCTCTGACTGTTTCCGTGTGCTGTCCAGCCACGGAGAAGAAAAAAAGAAAATCAAAATCAAACGCCGGTCGCTTCGCTCGCATCCACGCATGGCGTGGATCAAGCGTGTCGACCAAGGTCGACACCTACCAGCCATCGCAGTTCACCCACCGTCACCGGGAAGCTGTCAGGGGCGGGGCGAAACGGTCGCCGTGGCGCCGCTGCAGCGCCTTCAACCGCTCGACGATCGCATCGGCACCGACTGCACGGATGTGCTGGATCGGGCCGCCGCGGAACGGGGCAAAACCGGTG
>NZ_JAUTXR010000073.1 GCF_030658505.1 Stenotrophomonas raiganjensis (SeqCode)
ACCGATGAGGGTGCAGGCGGGATCGACGTATACGCGCTGGCCGAGGACGGGCATCTTGTCGCGGAAGGGGCGCAGCGGGTTCATCGGTGTCTCCGGAAATCTGGGCGTTCGCGATGATGATACCCGCGTGGTAGAGCCGGGGGGGGGGGGGCGCGCCCCCAACAACCAACGGGGCGCCCGGGGGGGGGCCCCCCCCCCCCCCGGCACTACCAGAGGCAGGTGCGGCTCTTCACGCAGGCGCGTGCTCGGCCAGCATCTGCCGGAACAGCGCGTCCAGCCAGGCGCTGTCGCCCTGGCCAGCAGGCAGGTGCGGGGCCTGCGCCGCGCGAATGGCCATCGC
>NZ_JAUTXR010000074.1 GCF_030658505.1 Stenotrophomonas raiganjensis (SeqCode)
GGCCGACTGGCGCTGGCGCGATGACGCCGACAATGACGACGACCACCCGGACGACAATGGCAACAGCCCGTCCTCGCCGCCGCAGGCACCGATCGCGGCATAGGGGTTGTGCCGGCCGCTGGCCGGCAACCCAATGAACCAGCCCGGTGTGCCGACCCAAGGTCAGCACCAACCCCGTAACAAATACCGGTGGTGGCGCCCCACCGGACACCCCAACTGGCCAGACGGCTGGCCGAGCGTGCGGTCGCGCACTGCCCGCATGCGCAGGGCCGGAAGCGGTGCTGCGCTTCTACGACCCGATGGTGACGGATCTGTTCCTGCAGTGCTCATCGCGTTCGCAACGGGCGTATCGGTTCGAAGGTGTGACCACGTGGATGTTCCTGGATCGATGGG
>NZ_JAUTXR010000049.1 GCF_030658505.1 Stenotrophomonas raiganjensis (SeqCode)
TTCCCGAACCTGCCGGTGAGAAGACAAGGCCCCCAGTTTCAGGCCGGGGGCCTTGATGTAGTGGCGGAGCGGACGGGACTCGAACCCGCGACCTCCGGCGTGACAGGCCAGCATTCTAACCAGCTGAACTACCGCTCCGCATTGTTGCTTTGTTGTTTTCCACCAGCCTGGACCGGGAAGAAAACAAAGCCTCCAGCTTTTGGCCGGAGGCCTCGTTGAATGGCGGAGCGGACGGGACTCGAACCCGCGACCTCCGGCGTGACAGGCCAGCATTCTAACCAGCTGAACTACCGCTCCACACTCAAACTTTTACCGCGGTGCTGTGGTGGGTGCTGAGGGTTTCGAACCCCCGACCCTCTC
>NZ_JAUTXR010000034.1 GCF_030658505.1 Stenotrophomonas raiganjensis (SeqCode)
AGCTGGCATATCATAAGCATACTAAAGATAAGTTGAAGTAAAGAAATATTATGCAGAAACTAATAGCTAAGATAATCTAAAATGATGGGGAATACCCATACTAAATCTGAATAATACTGAGAGTTTAACAACAACTGAAAAGTCTAACTTAAATACTAAAACTGATTCTAACTTTGTCTGAAATAAAACCTCTACTAACTAGAAATTCTGGGACATGACCCTGCTAGATCTAGCAAATATTGAAAACTAAAGACTAAAAAATAGCAAAGGAAGATAATCATGTCAATCGTCCTCGAAGAATGAGGACTCACCACTGATGATCGG
>NZ_JAUTXR010000109.1 GCF_030658505.1 Stenotrophomonas raiganjensis (SeqCode)
TTCTCAACTGACGGTGCAAAAAAAGGCCTGGGCGCACGGTCAGGGAGGCGAACCGCCCCAACTTTTGACCCTCCCCCCGCCACCGGACGGTTTCCTGCGAGCGCGGGCAGCGCATCAGCGCGCCGGTGAGGGTTCGGAAAGCGGGTTCTGGTAGTGCCGGCCGCTGGCCGGCAATCCGACCATCGCTGAATGCCGGCCAGCGGCCGGCACTACCACGTCGCTCCTGCTCCTGCCTTTGACTCCGTCACCGCGCCAGCGCAGGGAGCTGTCCTGCAGGGGCTGATGGGTCAGCGCAGGACCGTTGGCGCCATGGATGGCGCCATCGAGCCCCCATGGATGGGTTCACGGCGTGTCCTGCGCTGACCCATCAGCCCCTGCCTGCCAGGAAGAATCAAGGCGACGAACGCGCACGCATTTCAATCCCGCCCCTTGACCTCAACCAATGTTGAGGTGCGATAACAATCTCCCCACGGCCAACCTCTCTGGCCTTCCCCACGGAGATTGCTTCGATGTCGTACTCGCTTCCCCCGCTCCCCTATGCCTACGACGCCCTTGAGCCGCATTTCGATGCGCGCACGATGGAGATCCACCACAGCAAGCACCACCAGACCTACATCAACAACCTCAACGCCGCCATCGAGCAGGCCGGCATCGCCGAGCAGCCGGTCGAGGCGCTGATCGCCAACCTCGATGCCGTGCCCGAGGCGCAGCGTGGCGCGGTCCGTAACAACGGCGGTGGCCACGCCAACCACAGCCTGTTCTGGACCGTACTCAGCACCAACGGTGGTGCACCCGATGATGAGCTGGCCGCCGCCATCGACCGCGATCTTGGCGGCTTCGATGCCTTCAAGGATGCCTTCACCAAGGCGGCGCAGACCCGCTTCGGCAGCGGCTGGGCCTGGCTGACCAGCGATCGCGATGGCCGCCTGCAGGTGGAAAGCAGCGCCAACCAGGACAGCCCGCTGATGGGTGCAGCCGTGGGCCTGTCCGGCAACACCCCGATCCTCGCACTGGATGTCTGGGAACACGCCTACTACCTGCACTACCAGAACCGTCGCCCGGACTACATCGGTGCGTTCTTCAACATCATCAACTGGGCCGAGGTCGGCCGGCGCTACCGCCAGGCCAGGGCCTCATGAGCGGCGAGACACTGCCGTACGCCGGGCCGTGGGCGGGGGTCTTCCCCGCCCCGGCCCCGGTGCCGTCGGTCGAGATGCCGCCGCGTGCCCTGCGGCGGCTGCTCGGCCACTTTCCTACCGGCGTGGCCATCGTCTGCGCACGCGATGCGCAGGGCAACCCCATCGGCCTGACCATCAATTCGTTCGTGCCGGTGTCATTGCAGCCGCCATTGGTGCTGTGGAACCTGGCGTTGCATGCGCAGAGCCTGTCCACCTTCCAGCGCGCCACCCGCTTTGCAATCAGTGTGCTGGCCGCCGACCAGGAAGCGCTGGCCCGGCGCTTCGCCGATCCGCAGGTGCGCGACCGTTTCGACGGCCTGCCCTTGCTGGACGACGACGCAGAGGCCCCGCCACGCATTGCCGGTGCGGTCGCCCATCTCACCTGTACCCGCCACGCGATGTGGCCGGTGGGCGATCACCTGCTGCTGGCCGGACGCATCATCGAGGTGCACGAGAACGGCGGCGCGCCGCTGCTGTTCCATCGCGGCCGCTTCCAGCCCGGCCCGGCCGAGCTGCTGGTGGAGGTGCGCTGATGAACATCGAAGCCCTGGAATGCATGCTTGCCAACGGCAAGGATGGCGCGCTGCTGCGCTTCGGCCTGGGCAAGGGCTGGCTGGATGCCGGCAACCCGGTACGCGCGGCCACCCACCTGGGTCGGTGCGTGGTGCTTGATCCGCAGTATTCTGCGGCGTGGAAGCTGCTGGGCAAAGCCTGGCTGGCCAGTGGCCAGCCGCAGGCGGCGCGCGAGGCCTGGCAGCGCGGGCTGAGCGTGGCCGGCAGCAAGGGGGACCAGCAGGCACGCAAGGAAATGCAGGTGTTCCTGCGCCGCCTGGACCGCGAACAGGCGGCCCTGGCGAAGGCGGGCTGAGTCGATCAGCCCGCGTTGGCCGATGCCGGTGCGGACATGATGTCCGGCATCGGCAGGCGGCGCGGCTTGCTCGGGAACGCGTGCCGCAGGATGCGCCAGACCACCTGGCCGAACTGGCGCGGCAGCGAGCCGTTGTTGTAGTGCTGGCCGTAACGGCGGCAGATGTCCTTCACTTCCTTGGCGATGGCCGCATAGCGGTTGGCCGGCAGGTCCGGGTAGAAGTGGTGCTCGATCTGGTGGCTGAGGTTGCCCGACAGCACGTTGATCAGGAAGCCGCCGCTGATGTTGGACGAACCGCGCAGCTGGCGCAGGTACCAGTGTCCACGCGACTCATTGCGCAGGCACTCCTTCGGGAAGGTTTCCGACTCGGCGGTGAAGTGGCCGCAGAAGATGATCACGTAGGTCCAGATGTTGCGCAGGCCGTTGGCGACCAGGTTGCCCAGCATCACGGTGAGGAAGAACGGACCGGCCAGCAGCGGGAAGAACACGTAATCCTTCAGCACCTGGCGCAGCATCTTGCGCGCCACCGGGCGGGTCTGCAGCCACATCGCACGGCCGCTCATGCGGCCCTTCAGCCAGCGCCCCAGGCGCAGGTCCTGCGCGGCCACGCCCCACTGGAACAGCAGCGCGAAGATCGGCGCGATGATCGGCTGCAGCAGGTAGAACGGCTTCCAGCGCTGTTCCGGGAAGATGCGCAGCAGGCCGTAGCCGATGTCATCGTCCATGCCGCGCACGTTGGTGTAGGTGTGGTGGCGGAAATTGTGGGTCTTGCGCCAGTTGTCGGCGGTGGCCACGATGTCCCATTCGTAGGTGTTGCCGTTGAGCTTGGGGTCACCGGTCCAGTCGAACTGGCCATGCATGACGTTGTGGCCCAGCTCCATGTTCTCCAGGATCTTCGACAGCGCCAGCAGCAGCGTGCCGGTGATTGCGGCCGGCCACAGCAGCGGCATCCAGAACAGCGGCGAGAACGCCGCCAGGAACAGCAGGCCACGGCCACCCACGCCGAACCAGCGCACGGCGGCGGCCACGCGGCGGATGTAGCGGGTATCGGAGGCGCCGAGGCTGCCGATCACACGGTCGCGGATCGCGTCGAGTTCCTCACCGAAGGCATGCATCTCGGCAGTACTCAGGGCACGGTCGGTAGCGCGGGTCATGGCAGGCGTCCTCAGAGATCCAGGGTCAGGTCGGTGGTCGGTGCGCTCACGCAGATCCGCACCGGCTGTGCCGATTCGGACTGCAGGTCACCGGTGCGCAGGTGGCGGGTGGCGCCACTGACGCGGTCACAGGTGCAGGTATTGCAGATGCCCATGCGGCAACCATGCTTGGGCTTGATGCCATGGGCTTCCAGGCTTTCCAGCAGCGAGCGGCCACGCGGCACGCTCAACTGGCGGCCACTGCGGGCCAGGGTCAGCGACACTTCGCCTTCGCTGCTGGCATCACGCAACGGCGCCGGCGGGGTGAAGGCTTCGGCCTGGAAACCGGCCACCTGGTGCGCCAGGCGCTCGCGCGCAGCGGCAACGAAGCCGTCCGGGCCGCAGGCCAGCACATGTCGCTGCGCCAACGGCGTGTCATCGCCGGCCACCTGCAGATCATGGCGATCGATGCGCGCGGCCGGTGCTTCGCCTTCTCGGGTGGTCAGCAGGTGCACGCGCAGGTTCGGGTGCGCTGCGGCCAGCGCCTGCAGTTCATCACGGAACTGCAGGTGGGCGGCGGTGCGCTCCCAGTAGAACAGGTCCACCGGTGCTGCCAGCGGGCGCTGGCAGGCGTCGCGCAACAGGCTGCGCATCGGCGTGATGCCACTGCCGGCCGCCAGCAGCAGCACCGGCGCCGCGGCCGGCATATGGAATTCGCCGAAGGCGGCATCGAGACGGAACAGCTCGCCCGGCTGCGCATGGTTCACCAAGTGCTGGCTGACCCGCCCGCCATCGACCGCCTTGACGGTGATCGCCAGCTCGTGCGGCCCCAATGCGGTCGGGCTGTAGCTGCGCTGCCACAGGCGCCCTTCAATCTCGACGCCGAGGGTGACGTGCTGGCCGGCACGCATGCCGGCCCAGTGCCGGTTGGTGCGCAGGACCAGGGTCGCCGCGCCCTCCCCGGCCGGCTCGCGCCGGACCAGGCGGGCCATCGGCTCGCGCAGGGTCCACAGGGGATTGAGCTGGCCCGCCCAGAAGTCGAACAGCGACGGCGACAGCCAGCGGTACGGAGAGAACAGGGACGGACGGACGGCAGCGCTCATGGGCGCACTATACGGGCGCACATACACCTGTGTATACATGTGTATATTGAACCGGATTGGGTATGATTCAGCCTCGCCCCACCGGAACCCCCATGGCCGCCGCCACCGCCTTGTCGACGCCCGAAGATGCCAACAGCCCGGCCCGCCGTACGGTGAGCCGCGAAGATCTGCTGGCCGCCGCCCTGAAGCTGATCGGGCCGCACCGCAGCCTGTCCACGCTCAGCCTGCGCGAAGTGGCACGCGAGGCCGGCATCGCGCCGAACAGCTTCTACCGGCAGTTCCGCGACATGGACGAACTGGCCGTGGCGCTGATCGATGCGGCCGGCCGCTCGCTGCGCACCATCATCGGCGAGGCCCGCCAACGCGCCACCTCCACCGCCACCAGCGTGGTGCGGGTCTCGGTGGAGACCTTCATGGAACAGCTGCGCGCCGACGACAAGCTGCTGCACGTGCTGCTGCGCGAGGGCGCAGTCGGCTCGGACGACTTCAAGCACGCGGTCGAACGCGAGCTGCACTACTTCGAGGAAGAGCTGCAGCACGATCTGGTGCGCCTGGCCGCACTGGATGGCGCCGTACTGCATGCGCCGGAACTGGTGGCCAAGGCCATCACCCGGCTGGTGTTCGCGATGGGTGCCACCGCCATGGATCTGCCGCCGGAGAAGGATCCGGAGCTGGTCGAACAGATCTCCACGATGATCCGCATGATCATCGTCGGCGCCCGCACCCCCGCCGCGTTCCGCCGCGGCTGATTCCTGCCCGATTGCCGGATCGATGGCGTCCGGCCCTGGCGGCAGACGCTGCGCTCCCCAGTGGGTCTTCACCTCGATTGTCGCAGCGCAGCGACGGACGCCCGAGCGCCTGCATGAACTGGATCACCCGTCACATATCTACATATGTGAATAGGGTTTCGCGTGGTTCCGACACGATCTTCATGACGCCCTCACCTGCCGTGCACTATTCCAGCACGGCGACCCATTCAGCTGAATACGTCAGTGAACGGCGTTTGAACCCAATCGGTGTCGCTGCAGGCGTTTCAGATTAATTGCATGGCCCAGGCAAGACCCGATCCGCACAGTGCCGCCTCCGGCCCTGCGGATGCAGGTCCCACCCAACGTTCCAAGGAGACACATCCATGCGCATGATGCAGTTCACACCGAAGATTGCTTCCACTTTTGTCCGATCACGGCTGAGCCAGATTATTGCCACCGCATTGATTCTGGCCGGTGGAGCGTCGTGGGCGCAGGCCCAGTCGATCGGCCCGGGGCAGACGCTCGTGATCACGCCGGGCAGCCCTCGCGAAGGCACCCAAGTATCGTTGGCTGGTGGAACGCTCATTGTTCGCGACGCGAACGTAGGCAGGATCAGTTCGGCTTCAACTGCAGGTGGTCAGCCGTCAAGCATCCAACTGTACGGCGCAACGCTCAACAACGCCTCAACAAGCCCGAGCCAGGTTGCAAACAGCAATGCCATCCTTGATAACTCAACAGTTCTCGGCGGCATGACGCTCTCTTCGCAACGACATTCCCCCGAGCGCCCCCGCGCTTCAATCACAGCAAACGAAAGCCAGATCAGCGGGCATTCTTTCGCACTCAATGCAAACGCCGGCGGCACCTTGAATGCCAGCAGGACACAATTGACCAGCGACATGATTGCCATTCGAATTGGTGCTGCTGCGGTCAACCTTCGGAGTGGATCAGCGCCATTGGCGAAGAAAATGGCATCAGGATGAGCTATTCCACCGTGCTCGCTGCCGAGTCTCCCGACAGCTCCTACTGGGGATTGCTCGTAGATGATTCGCGGCTGGAAGGGCGAGCCGGAGCCGCATTGTCGCTTGCTGCTGGGACGCACCCTGAAGTCATGCGAGTCGCCCTGCAGAACAATGCCGTTCTGGTCGGAGGCAATGGGAATATCATTGAGATCGGTAGCGATGCTGCCTATGACATCACCGCCCGCACCTCCACGCTCAAGGGCGATATCACCATCGCCGATACCGCCACCGGCGCGCTGCGCTTCCTTGACGGCCTCGACCTCACCGGCCGCATCCTCGGCCCGGCCGATGTCACCGTCGATCAGGGCGGCCGCTGGACGCTGTCCGGCGACAGCAACACCGGCAACCTCACCCTGGGTGCGGGCAGCGACATCTTCCTCGGTGCTGCGGGTACGGCGGCGTATCCGCAGCTGACCGTCAACGGCAACTACGCCGGCAACGGCGGCACCCTGCACTTCAACACGGTGCTGGCCGGCGACGACGCAGCAAGCTCGCGCATGCACGTGACCGGTGATACCAGCGGCACCACCCAGGTCACCGTCAACAACATTGCCGGCGCTGGCGCACAGACCGTCAACGGCATTCCGCTGGTGCAGGTGGACGGTGCCAGCAATGGCCGCCTCGCACTGCAGGGCCGCGCCATCGGTGGCATGTACGAGTATTTCCTGCGCAAGGGCACACCCGGCGCGACCAACGGCAACTGGTACCTGACCTCGGCCTACACCGGCGATCCGTGCGACATCAATCCGGCGCTGCCGGAGTGCAAGCCTGTGGATCCGACCGACCCGACCGACCCGGTTGATCCGGTGGACCCGGAAGTGCCGGTCGACCCGGTCCCCGTGCTGCGTCCGGAGCCCGGAGCGTACCTGGCCAACCAGGCCGCGGCCGTGCAGATGTTCCAGCTGCGTCGCCACGACCGTGGCGAGCCCGGTTTCGACCGCGCCCGCATCGGTACCTGGGTGCGCGCCGGGCGTGACCAGCTGCAGGCGAACGTGGCCGGCCAGGTCGATGCCCGCACCCACATCAACACCCTGCAACTGGGCAGTGATGTCTGGCGCTGGGGCGATGGCCGCGGCCAGGTCGGCGTGATGCTCGGCAGCGGCGAGGCGACCACGCAGGCGGTGTCGACGCTGAGCGGCTATGGCACCCGCGGCAAGGTCAAGGGCAAGTCGGCCGGTGTCTACCTGGGCTGGGTGCAGGATGCACAGAGCAGTGCCGGCCTGTATGTGGACGGCTGGCTGCAGGCGGCGCGCTTCGACAACGAGGTGCAGGGCGAAGGCATTGCCCGTGAGACTTACGACTCCAGGACCCGCAGCGCGTCGCTGGAAGCCGGCTATGCCTGGGCCATCCGCAGCAGCGAGGCCAGCACGCTGTACCTGCAGCCGCAGGCGCAGCTGACCTGGACCGACTACGACGGCGACAGCCTGGTCGAGGCCAATGGCACCACGGTCGAGGATGGTCGTGGCGGTGGCCTCAACAGCCGCCTCGGCGTGCGCCTGTTTGGCCAGGGCACCCTGCAGGGCAACCGCGTGCAGCCGTTCCTGGCAGCGAACTGGCTGCGTGGCCAGCGCGATGAGTCGATGCGCTTCAACAGCGAGTCGTTGAGCGCGAAGACGCCGGAGAACCGCTACGAAGTGCAGGCCGGTGCCCAGCTGCAGCTGGGCCAGCGCTGGAGCGCATGGGGTGACCTGCGCGTGCAGCGTGGCGACAGCGGCTACCGCAACCACGGTGCCCAGGTGGGTCTGCGCGCCGCCTGGTAAGGCCCCTCGCCGCCCTGGGCCCCACCCGGGGCGGCGTTCCTCGATGCTCCATCGAACCCTGCCGGGCATGACATCCGGCAGGGTTCTGGCGCTTATTTGTAATGTTATAACACTGTCGTCCGCGATGTTCTGATCCCGCTTTCGGCTTCGTGATTGCACGGACTTATTTATATAGCCGTTGCTATATCTATAACCCTCTGCTTTCATATGCGTCAGCCAGGTCGCCCTCGCCGCCTTTCCTCTCCCAAGGACGACGCCTTCATGCCCGTTGCCACACCCCTCTTCCATCGGCTGCCCCTGGCCGCCGCCATCGCCCTGACCCTGCCGCTGCCCGCACTGGCCGCCACACCGAAGCCGACCGAGCTGGACCGCGTGCAGGTGAAGGTCAGCACCGCCACACGCAGCGAACGCCTGCTGTCCGATGTCCCGATCCGCACCGAAGTGCTGCGCAAGGAAGACATCGCGCTGCGCGCGGCCACCGACTTCTCGCGTGCCGCCGAGCTGATCAACGGCCTGCGCGTGGAAAGCAACTGCCAGAACTGCAACACCAGCGAAGTACAGTTGCTGGGCCTGCCCGGTGCCTACAACCAGCTGTTGTTCGACGGTATCCCGCTGCTGTCCACGCTGGGCAGCGTGTACGGCCTGGAACAGATCCCGGCCGGGTTCGTCGACCGCATCGAAGTGGTCAAGGGCGGTGGCTCGGCGCTGTACGGCCCGGGTGCGGTTGCCGGTGTGATCAACCTGATTCCGCCGCTGCCGGCGCGCAGCGGTGGCCATGTGCAGGCCGGCGTGGATGTCCTGAAAGGCACGCCGCAGAAGAACACCGACGTGCGGCTGGACCTGGTGGCGAAGGACGCCGACGCCGGGCTTTCAGTGATCGCCCAGCGCAACTGGAACAGTGGCATCGACTACAACGGTGACGGCTATACCGAGATCACCCGCAAGAACCTCAAGGTCGGCGGACTGCAGGCCTGGTACGCGCCCACGCCGGGCACGCGGCTGCGCCTGGACCTGCAGGTGACCGATGAAATCCGGCGTGGCGGCAACCGACTGGAGCAGCCGGAATACCTGGCCAACATCGCCGAATCGCTGGATACGAAATACCGGCGAGGCAGCGTGTCGTGGGACCAGGAGATCAATGCCGACGTCGATTTCCGCCTGGCCTACGCCTTCGCCGACATCGACCGCGACAGTTTCTATGGCGGCCTGGGCGACGTCGTCACCGATCCCTCAGCACCCGGCTATGACCCGTCGCAGCTGGACCCCAACGTCGCCGGCAGCGCAGCCTCGCGTTCGTGGCGCCAGTACGGCCGCACCCACAACCCGCTGCACTACATCGACAGCCAGTTGAACTGGCGGTTGGGCGCGCACGCGCTGGCCTTCGGCGTGCAGTACAAGCACGAGGCGCTGCGCGACGACAACCGCACCGGTGACGGGCAGCGTATTGCCGTGCTGGAGGATGCGACCTTCCACAACCTGGGCGCCTTCATCCAGGACGAGTGGAGCCTGCGCGACAGCGTCGACCTGGTACTGGGTGCGCGCGTGGACAAGAGCTCGGAACTGGACAGCGCAGTGTTCTCGCCGCGCATCGCGCTGGCCTGGCAGGCCACGCCGAACCTTAAGTGGCGGGCCGGTATCGCCACCGGCTTCCGCGCCCCGGAGATCTTCGTCGAGGATGTGCATGTCGATACGCTGGGTGGCGAACAGGTGCGCGTGCGCAACACCGACGGCCTGAAGGAAGAGCGTGCGTTGACCACCCTGTTCGGCTTCGACTGGCGATCGGACCCGGCCAATCCGGTGTGGAGCTGGGATGCCACCGCCTCGTATGCGCGCATCCGCGACACCTTCGCACTGGGCGAGATCCAGCGCGGTGATGATGGACAGTTGAGCCAGCTGCGATACAACGCGTCCGGCTCCAACGTGCTGGGCGCGGAAACCAACCTGGGTTGGCAGCCATCGCCGCAATGGCGCCTGACTGCCGGGGCTTCGTGGTACCGCTCGCGCTTCCGCGAACCACAGCGCATCTTCGACGATACCGGCGATGGTGGCGACACCGTCATCGAAAGCCGCGATTACCTGAAGACCCCGCGCTGGACCGGCCTTGCCCAGCTAAGCTGGATGCCGGCCGAGCCGTGGGAGACCTTCGTCGCGCTGCGCCACACCGGCCCGATGTCGGTGCTGAACAACCGGTTGGGCGAACTGCACCGCACGCGTTCATTCCTGGTGACCGACCTGGGTGCGCGCTGGCATCGTCACCTGGGCGCGCAGGCGCAGCAGGAAGTGTCGGTGGCCGCAGGCGTCAAGAACGTGTTCGATCAGCGCCAGAAGGATCTGGAAGTCGGCGCGCTGCGCGACAGCGACTATGTCTATGGGCCGCGTTTCGCGCGCTCGTGGTACGTCAACCTGCGCTATGCGTTCTGATCCACTACGAGCGTTGTTGCTGGCCTGTGCCGTGCTGCTGGCCGCACCGGCGATGGCTGCGGACCTGCATGCGCAGGTCTCGACCTCGCTGATGCGGCCGGAACAGCGCTCGCTGCGGCCGATGCAGTGGCCATCGCCACCCAAGCTGGTGGCGTTGTACTTCGGCGCCGACTGGTGCGCGCCCTGCCATGCTTTCGTACCCACCCTGCGCAGCGTGCGTGATGCGCTGCGCGAGGCCGGCGCCGATACCGAAGTGGTGTACGTCAGCCTGGATGAGAGCGAGAGCGCGCTGCGCCGCTACATGCACGCGCAGGACATGCCATGGCCGGTGCTGGACCCCCGCCGCGCCGCGCGCATGCCCACGCTACAGGCATTGGCCGGATTGGCACCGCCGAACCTGGTGCTGATCGATGCCGACGGCACGGTGCTGGCCAATGGCTGGCAAGGCCGGCGCTATGAAGGCCTGCAGCCGGTGTTGAAGGAATGGGCGAAGCAGGCGTGTGCGCAGCAGCAGGCCCGTTGTCCCAACGCCGGCATCCAATCGCGGTAGCGCCGGTCCATGCCCGGCGAAAGCCATGAAGGCGGCGACGCGCCCGCCGGGCATCGCCCGGCGCTACCGCTACGGCGCCCCGCCCTCGGCCTTGCGCACGAACGCTTCGAACAATGCCAGCGTCTGTTCGCTGACATGGTGCTCGATGCCCTCGGCATCACGCCGCGCGGTATCCGCGTCCACGCCCAGTGCCAGCAGGAAACGCTCCACGGTCTGGTGACGCTGGCGGCTGGCATGGGCCAGCGCCTCGCCTTCCGGGGTCAGGAACACGCCACGATACGGGCGCTGCACCACCCAGCCATCACGAGCCAACCGCCGCAGCATCTTCGCCACCGTGGGCTGGGCCACGCCCAGGCGGGTGGCGATATCGACCTGGCGGGCCTCGCCGCCATCGGCCAGCAGGTCCGAGATCAGCTCGACATAGTCCTCCACCAGCTCCATCCGGTGCGCCTCGCGCACTTGCCGGAAGCTCTCGACCTGGCGCTCGGCCTCGATCAAGGGGGTGCTTTTCAGCGATGTCGAATCGTCGGTCTTGCCCACGCCTGCGCCTGTCCTTCCGGGGTGATCCGGTGTTGAACCTGAATTCTGGACCAGTAACGCGATAAAGACGATTGTTTCACATTGCTAATGACTATAGCAGGAGCTATATTCGGACCCATGAACACCCTGGCGCCCCGCGACCCTTCGGCCCCCACCCCGGCCAGCCTGGGCGCGCTCAACGCCTCGGTGGCGGTGCCCGACAAGGGCCACTGGTGGTTCCGCCTGCTGGCCTTCCTCGGCCCGGGCTACATGATCTCGGTCGGCTACATGGACCCGGGCAACTGGGCCACCGACCTCGCCGGCGGTTCGCGCTTCGGCTACCTGCTGCTGTCGGTCATCCTCATCTCCAACCTGATGGCGGTGATCCTGCAGGCGCTGTCGGCACGGCTCGGCATCGCCACCGGCATGGACCTCGCGCAGGCCTGCCGCGCCCGCTACCCGAAGCCGGTGAACCTGGCACTTTGGGCGCTGTGCGAGGCGGCGATCATCGCCTGCGACCTGGCCGAAGTGATCGGCACCGCCATCGCATTGAAGCTGCTGTTCGATCTGCCCCTGCTCTGGGGTGCGGTCATCACCGCGCTGGATACCCTGCTGGTGCTGCTGCTGATGAACCGCGGCTTCCGCGCACTGGAAGCGTTCGTGATCGCGCTGCTGATGGTGATCTTTGCCTGCTTCATGGTGCAGATCGCGATGGCGGCGCCGCCGGTGATGGCGGTGCTGGGCGGCTTCATTCCGCGAGCACAGGTGGTGACCGATCCACACGCGCTGTACATCGCCATCGGCATCATTGGTGCGACAGTGATGCCGCACAACCTCTATCTGCATTCGTCCATCGTGCAGACCCGCGCCTACCCGCGCACCGATGAAGGTCGCCGCAGCGCCCTGCGCTGGGCAGTGACCGACAGCACCCTTGCGCTGACCCTGGCACTGTTCATCAACGCCAGCATCCTGATCCTGGCGGCAGCCGTGTTCCATGCCAATGGCCGATTCGATGTGGAAGACATCGAACAGGCCCACCAGCTGCTGGCGCCGATGCTGGGCGTGGGCGCGGCGGCGACGTTGTTCGCGGTGGCGCTGCTGGCCTCGGGCCTGAATTCGACAGTGACCGCCACCCTGGCCGGCCAGATCGTGATGGAAGGTTTCCTGCACCTGCGCCTGCCGCCGTGGCTGCGACGGCTGATCACCCGTGCGCTGGCGATCATCCCCGTGGTGGTGGTGATCATGCTGTTCGGGGACCAGGGCGCGGTGAAGCTGCTGGTACTGAGCCAGGTGGTGCTGTCGATGCAGCTGCCGTTCGCGATCATCCCGCTGGTGCGGATCGTGACCGACAAGGTGACGATGGGCGCACTGGTGGCGCCGCGTTGGCTGGGCGCGATGGCCTGGGTGATCGCGCTGGTGATCGTGGTGTTGAACGTGAAGCTGCTGGTGGATACCTTCAGCGGCGGATAGCGCGAAATGCCAGGGACGCCGCTGTAGAGTCGAGCCATGCTCGACTCATCGCACCCGGCACGAACAGCAGCCGAGCATGGCTCGGCTCTACAAATGCAGCGCGATCGCGGCCTCGATCTGCTGCGGCGACTGGAACCCGGCAAGGCGCGTGCGTTCGTCGCCGTCACGGAACAACGCCAGCGTAGGCGTCTGGCGCAGGCCCAGCTGCCTGAAGAACGCCTCGCCCAGCACCTCCAACTGCACGCGCAACAGGGTGGTGCCCTGCCCCGCCACGCTGTTGGCCACGCGATGCAGCGACATCTCCAGCATCCGGCAGCCGGGGCACTGGTCCTTGTGGAAATCCACCAGCACCCGCGGGTGTTCGGCCAGCAGCCGCTGGAACTGCTCAGGCGTGGTGGCGTCGATGATCTGCATCGGTGTTGCTCCAGTAGTGGGCCAGGACCGCATCGGTCCACGCATTGATGGCCTCGGCGTGGCGAACGCCATGCGGCATCTGTTCGATCTCCAGCGGCGGGTAGTCGCTGTGGAAGTAGCGGATCAGCCGGTGCACGGCGCCGCAGTAGTACTCCTGCCCCCACTGCGTCTCGCCGGTGCCGAACACCGCCAGCTGCCGCGGCCGCTCGCCGCGTTCGGCAATACCGGCCACCCACGCCTTCATCTCCGACGGCGTGCGGCCGCCGTTGTCAGTCCAGCAGCCCAGCAGCACCAGGTCGGCCTCATCGGCCGCCAGTGGCGGCGCCTGGCGCAGGTCGTCCGCCTCCTGCCAGTGCACCGCATGGCCGGCGGCGCGGCAGCGCTCGACGATCTGCCGGCCGAGTTCGCGGGTGTTGCCGCTCAAGGAGGCGACCACCACCAGGATGCTCAGCGCGGCGCTGGGCTCAGAGGTCGTCGAAGCCGTTGTCGACGTTGGTCTTCTTGTAACTTGCATTGCGCATCTCGAAGAAGTCGGTCTTGGTTTCGGTGAAGTTGTCGGCGTAGGCCTTGATCCACGGCATCACGTTGTCGGCGGTGTCGCTGTACAGGCGCTCGATGCCGAGCATGCCGGCCATCTTGTTGGCGCGGTACTTCACGTAGCGCACCATCTCGTCCACATCGATGCCGTCGATGCCATCCAGCACCTCCGACGACCACTGCGTCTCCAGCTCGATGGCATGCTCGAACGATTGGTGCACATAGGCAGTCAACTCGTTGGTCTGCAGCTCCGGGTTCTCGCCGATGATGGCGCGGATCAGCTCGCTGATGAACTTCGTGTGCGCCAGCTCGTCACGGTTGATGAAGCTGATGATCTTGCCGGTGCCGTTCATGCGGTTCTGCCGCACCATGTTGTAGAAGTACGCGAACCCGGAATAGAAATTGATGCCCTCCAGGATCGAGGACTGGATCAACGACTTCAGCAGGGTCTCGGCGGTCTTCTCGCGCATGAAATCGTCATACGCCCCCATGATCGGCGCATTGCGCTTGATGATGGTCGGGTGAGTACGGGCGATCTCGAAGATGCGGTTCTGGTTCGGCAGGTCGGTGATCGAGGCCAGCACGTAACTGTAGCTCTCGTTGTGGATCACTTCCTGCTGCCCGATGATCGCCGCATTGGCGTGCGCGGCCGGGTCGGTGATGTACTCGGCCACGTTGTAGATGAAGCGCGTCTGCGGTGAATCGAGCGTGGCGAGCAGGCCGATGATCGAGTCGTAGGCGTTCTTCTCGCGCGCGTTGAGCTCGCCGTACTGGCGGGCATCCAGCTTCATGTCGACCTCGTCGGGAATCCAGAAGTTGGTCGACAGCTCCTTGTAGGCCCGATAGAACGACGGGTACGGGATGTCGTTCCAGTTGAGGATGCCGCTGGTGCGGCCGTTGATGATGCCGGTGCTGCGGTTGGGATGGCGCGGTTCGAGGATCTTGATGCGGTCGAGGGGGGTTGCCATGGGTTTCTGCCTTCGTTCTCTTTCTATCGTGTTGCCGGCCAGCGGCCGGCACTACCATTGATCAGCTGGAGCACCACTCGCATTCGCTGATGTCGATGTCGTTGGAGCGCACGTAGTAGGTGGTCTTCAGGCCCTCGCGCCAGGCGCTCAGGTGCAGCTCCAGCAAGGTGCTGGCGCGGATGGTGCTGGGCACGTACAGGTTGAAGCTGATCGACTGGTCGACATGGCGCTGGCGGCGCGCGTTCTGGCGCACGCTGGCGAACTGGTCGACCTTGTAGGCACCCTTCTCGTAGTACGGCCAGGTTTCCAGCGACAGGCCCGGCGCCGCCACCGGCCGCCGGAAGTCCTTCTTTTCCTCGTAGTAGAACGCGCTGTAGATCGGGTCGATCGAGGCCGTGGAGCCTGCAATCTGCGCGGTGCTCATATTCGGCGCCACCGCCAGCAGCCAGCCGTTGCGCAGGCCGTGCGTGGCCACTTCGTGGGCCAGGCTGTCCCACGCGGCGCCACTGTAGTCGCGGTCACGGAAGTAACGCCCGTTGTGCCAGTCACTACCCGCGAACATCGGGTAGCTGCCCTTCTCCTTCGCCAGCTGCGCGCTGGCCTGGATGGTCAGGAAATTGATGCGTTCGTAGAGCCGGTCGGCCAACGCCTCGGCATCCGGTGATTCCCAATGGATCGCCTGCTGCGCCAGCAGGTGGTGCCAACCGAACGTGCCCAGGCCGATGGCGCGGTACTTGCGGTTGGTGATCGTGGCCTGCGGCACCGGCAGCGCGTTGAGGTCGATCACGTTGTCGAGCATGCGCACCTGGATCGGGATCAGGCGCTCCAGCACATCGGTGGCCAGCAGGTCATCCGGCGCGCTGATCGCGCGGCCGAGGTTGATCGAGGACAGGTTGCAGACCACGAAGTCACCGGCACGGCGTGTGGTGACGATCTGGTCACCGCTGACGATCTCCTGGATCATCCGCGTCGGGCTCATGTTCTGCAGGATCTCGGTGCACAGGTTGCTGGAATAGACCATGCCCGCGTGCTTGTTCGGATTCCTGCGATTGACCTCGTCGCGGTAGAACAGGAACGGATTGCCGGTTTCCAGCTGGCTGAGCATGATCCGCTTGAACAGATCGATGGCCTTCACCGTGCGCCGGCTGATGCGCTCATCGGCCACCAGCTCGGCGTAGCGGTCGCGGAAGCTGCCCGCGCCGCGCTTTTCATCGTAGAAGTCCTGCAGGTACCAGCCTTTGGCGCTCTTCACTTCGTGCGGATCGAACAGGTACCAGTCGGCGCGGCGTTCGACCGCTTCCATGAACAGATCGGGCACGCACACCGAGGTGAACACATCGTGCGCACGCAGGCGCTGGTCGCCGTTGTTCAGGCGCAGATCGAGGAAGGCTTCGATATCGCGGTGCCAGATGTCCAGGTACACCGCCACCGCGCCCTTGCGCTGGCCGAGCTGGTCCACTGACACAGCGGTGTTGTTGAGCTGCTTGATCCACGGCACCACGCCGCCGGACGAATTCGGCACCCCGCGGATCGGCGCACCGCTGCTGCGCACATAGCCCAGGTAGGCACCCACGCCGCCGCCATGCTTGGAAACACGGGCGATATCGGTATTGGAGTCATAGATGCCCTGCAGGCTGTCATCCACCGTGTCGATGAAGCAGCTGGACAGTTGGCCGCCCAACTTGCCGGCGTTGGCGAGGGTTGGCGTGGCCACCGTCATGTACAGGTTGGACAGCGCCCAGTACGCCTCGCCGACCAGCTGCATGCGGCGTTCTCGTGGCTTCTCTTCCTGCATCAGGTACAGCGCGATGGTCAGCCAGCGTTCCTGCGGCAGTTCGTAGACCTCGCGGCTGCGATCGCTGGCCAGGTAGCGCGTGGCCAGCAGGTACAGGCCGTTGTAGGCGAACAGGCGATCGCGCTCCGGGTCGATCATCTCGCCGGCCTGCTGCAGTTCTTCCTTGGAATAGCAGCGCAGGATGTCGTTGCTGTAGATGCCGCGGTCGGCCAGGCTTTCCTGCAGGCCCACGTAGGAGCCGTACTTCAGGCTGACATCGTAGAAGCGGTTGCGGCTGGCGCGCTTGTACAGGCGGCGCAGGTAGATGCGGGCGGCGAACTGTTCCCACTCCGGCGCGACCAGGTCCACGCGCGACTCGGCCTCGCGGATCAGCAGGTCGACCAGGTCATCGGCACTGAGGCTGGGCTTGCGCTCGACCATCGCCTGCACCACGCGGCGGTAGTCGCTGACATCCAACTGCGGGAACTCGGCATGCACGGTGTCGATGCTGCGTTGCAGGCGCTCGGCGTCGAACGGCAGGCGGCGGTTGCCGGCCTCCTTGGTGATCCAGGTCGGCACGCGCTCGCCACCAGCGCGCAAGGCGTCGCCAGCGCCGGCCAGATCGGCCACGCGGAAGGTACTGTCGGTCATGGTGGTGGAACTCCAGGCTCGCACGCGCGTTGGCGGTCGATGCCGTGGCGGCCCTGCACGCGATACCGGCGCACGGGGCGATCGGGGTGGGATGCCAAAGCGCGGGAACACCAGGTCGTCGGCAAAATTGCCTGCGCCTGCGGCCGGTATCCGGGCCGTGGGGGCGATCTGGGTCCGCACGATGGCGGCCGCGTCGACACGGCAAGCCTTCAGGGGCGGGCCGCGGGACGTTTGCTGCATGTCCGGCGGCGGCGGCTGACCGGGAGTGACGGCCACAACATAGTGGGGATATCCCGAACCGTCAACACAAGATGCGGTAATCAACACCTGTCGCGACGATCAGTCGCAGGATGCCGTGTTGCACCTGCATCGCCTTGTCGACCGCGCGCGCATCCCCAGTTCGGTACAACATCCACTTTCCCCGGAACACCGCCATGCGCGCTGCCCAGTACCCCTCCTTCGGCGATCCGGCCGACGTCCTCGCCATCGCCGAGACGCCCCTGCCCGAGCCCGGCCCCGGCGAGGTGCGGATCCGCACCGTGCTGGCGTCCATCCACAATCACGACCTGCTGACCGTGCGAGGCCTGTACGGCTACAAGCCGACACTGCCGGCGATCGGGGGCAGTGAAGCGCTGGGAGTGATCGATGCCCTTGGCGACGGTGTCGACGGCCTGCAGATCGGCCAGCGCGTCGCCGCTGCCTCGGTGCACGGCACCTGGGCCGAGGCATTCATTGCACCGGCACGCATGGTGATTCCGATGCCGGAGGCGATCCCCGACGAGATGGCCGCACAGCTGATCGCGATGCCGCTGAGCGCGCTGATGCTGCTGGAATTCCTGCGCGTCGAGCCGGGCCAGTGGATCGTGCAGAACACCGCCAACGGCGCGGTCGGCAAGTCGCTGGCGATGCTGGCAAAGGCACGCGGCGTGTACGTGGCCAACCTGGTGCGCAACGCCGCGGCCGTGGCGCAGTTGCAGGCGCTGGGCATCGATCATGTGTTCGACACCTCGGTGGACGGCTGGAAGGACCGCGTGCGCGAAGCGACCGGCGAAGCACAGGCCGCCGCTGCGGTCGATTCCATCGGCGGTGAAGCCAGCGCCGACCTGGTCGATCTGCTCGGCCACCACGGAACCCTGGTCTCGTTCGGCGTGATGAGTGGCGAACCCATGCGCATTCCTGCCGGAGGCCTGATCTACAAGGAGGCCACGGTGAAGGGCTTCTGGGGCAGCAAGGTCAGCCAGGCAATGGCGGTGGAGGACAAGCGCCGGCTGGTCGGCGAACTGCTGGCGCGAGCCGCTGGCGGCGAGCTGACCCTGCCGGTGGAGCAGGTCTTCGCATTGGACGACATCGCGCAGGCGTCGAAGGCCGGCGCGGGGTCGGGCCGCAACGGCAAGGTGCTGCTGCGGCCTTGATGGTCTCCGGGTCAGATCCCTTTCCACAAGGAAAGGGCGCTGACCCTGCAGGGGGTGTGCGGACCAACGGTCCGCACCCACCGAGCCGGTTCGTTAAGAACCTGTGATGTATAACTGAATGCGCTTTCGTCATTGGATGGCGCGTGCGGTCGCATGCGGTACTGACGGCTCCTCCCCCGTTCGGCGTTGTCGCTTCCATGTACCGCACCACCCTGAACCTGCTTGCCGGCGCGATCGCGCTGGGCCTCACTGCCGGCGCTGCCGGCGCCGCTGAAACCGCCGACACCGGCAAGGACAGCACCACCCTCGGCGCCGTGCTGGTGACCGGCTCCAACATCAAGCGCAGCGATACCGCCGGGCCGAACCCGGTGCAGATCGTCAGCCGCGAACAGATCGAACAGACCGGGCGTTCGACCCTCACCGACGTGTTGCGCAATCTGTCGGCCAATGCCGGCAACAGCTTCGACGAGCAGTACACCGGCAGCTTCGCCGCGGGTTCGGCGTCGATTGGCCTGCGTGGCCTGTCGCCGAAGAACACGCTGGTGCTGGTCAATGGCTACCGCGTATCCAACTTCGGCTTCGCGCTCAACACCCAGGACACCTTCGTCGACCTCAACGCACTGCCGATCAGCGCGGTCGAGCGCATTGAAGTACTCAAGGATGGTGCCTCGGCGGTGTACGGTTCCGATGCCATCGCAGGCGTCATCAACATCATCCTGCGCAGGAACTTCCAGGGCGTGGAGGTCGGTGGCGGCTTCGGTACTGCCACCCAGGGTGGCTTGAACGAACGCAAGGCCAACCTGCTGGCCGGCTTCGGCGACCTGGAACAGCAGGGCTGGAACGTGCTGTTCGGGTTGGACCTGCTCAAGCGCGACCGCCTGGATGCCGACCAGCGCGCCTACACCCGCAGTGGCGATTTCCGCGACAAGCCCGGTGGCCGCCTGGCCGGTTGGTCCACCGCCGGTGGCAACTGGCTGTCCAACCCGCGCGCGCCGCAGCCGTTCGCCAACTGCCCCGAGGGCAGCCAGCTGCGCCCGTACAGCGACTTCGGCAGCACCCTGCCCGGCCAGGCCTGCGCCTTCAACGCGCAGCCGTTCAAGACCCTGCAGCCTGGCGCGGAGCGCCTGCAGGCATCGTTGAGCGCCACCTACCGCTTCAACGACAGCATCGAGGCGTTCGCCGACGTGCTGTACAGCCACAACAAGGCCGACCAGATCTTCAGTGCACCGCTGACCGTCGGCCCCGGCCTGCGCGCGTACAACCCGGCCACCGGCACGCTCATTGACGTGCCGGCGGTGCTGCCGGTCGGCCACCCGAACAACCCGGGCAGCACGCCGCTGCCGTTCGAGTACACCTTCTTCGATCTCGGCCCGCGCCTGAAGGACAACACCCAGGTGTTCTACCGTGCCCTGGCCGGCGTGCGCGGCAGTGGCGAGCGCTGGGACTGGGAAGTGGCGGCGCTGACCTCGCAGAGCGCGCAGCGCGAATACGTCGACAACTTCGTCAACCGCTATGCGTTCGAGCAGATCCTCCGCGACGGCAGCTACAACTTCCTCAACCCGTCCGCCACGCCGGGCGCGCTGGATGCACTGCGCCTGCAGACCAAGCGGCCAGGCTGGTACAAGCTGCACGCGCTGAACCTGAAGGCCTCGACCTCGCTGTGGGAGCTGCCGGCCGGTGCGGTGGGCTTCGCCTGGGGTGCCGAGTTCCGCAAGGAATCGCTGGACGCGCGCACCAGCGCGCAGGTGCTGTCGGGCACCGAACTGCGCCCGGCCATCAACGTGGTCAACGGCGAGCGCCAGGTCAGTGCTGCCTACGCCGAGCTGAGCGTGCCGCTGCACCGCACCCTGGAACTGCAGGTGGCCGGCCGTGGCGACCACTACGACGACTTCGGCAAGGCATTCTCGCCGAAGGTGGCGCTGCGCTGGCAGCCGCTGGACAGCCTGCTGCTGCGCGGCTCGTTCTCGCGCGGCTTCCGTGCACCGTCGCTGCCGGAAATCGCGCCGGGCCAGACCGTCAGCTACGGCTCGGTGATCGATCCGCTGGATCCGCTGCAACCCGGCGGCAGCCGTGGCGTCACCAACATCCGTACCGGCAACCCCGACCTGAAGGCCGAGCGCTCGCGCAACTTCAACGTGGGCGCGGTGTGGTCGCCGGATGCCGATACCAGCATCGGCCTGGACTGGTACCGCATCGAGCAGGACAACCTGGTCAAGCCGGACAGCGCGCAGTTCATCGTCGACAATCCGACGCTGTTCCCGGGCCGGGTGCAACGTGATGCGCAGGGACGCATCCAGTTCATCACCAACCAGTATGCCAACCAGGGCGAGTTGACCACCTCGGGCCTGGACCTGGACGCCAGCCGTACCTTCCGCACCGACGGCTGGGGCAACTTCACCGTGGCCGGCAGCTGGACCCACCTGCTCAGCTTCAAGCAGCCGCTGGTGGCCGGCCAGGCACCGTATGACGGCGCCGGCAACAACCGCCACGGCGCACTGCCGCGCACCCGCGGCACCACCTCGCTGAACTGGGCGGTCGGCGACTGGAGCAGCACGCTGAGCCTGCAGTACGTGAGCGGCTACGACCAGCGCGTGGCGACTGCGACCAGCAACCCGGGCCTGCGCGACCGCATCAAGCCGTATCACCAGCTGGACCTGTACGTGGCGTACGAAGGCATTCCGAATACCACGCTGTCGCTGTCGGTGCTGAACCTGACCGACAAGGAGCCGCCGTTCGATCCGGCCGGCGGATCCAATGGTTTCGACATCAGCCAGTACAACCTGCGCGGGCAGTTCGTCTCGTTGGGGGCGCGCTACCGGTTCTGATGGTCGCTGTAGAGCCGAGCCACGCTCGGCTGCTCTTCCGGCATCACGCAGCCGAGCGTGGGCTCGGCTCTACAGGGGTGTGCGGACCAACGGTCCGCACCCACCGCATCACCGGCTCAGGTGCAGGAACTGCAGGTGCCGTTCGTACTGGCTGATGATGTCGTTGATGATCTGCTTGCGGCTGTAGCCCACCAGGTCGTAGTCCTGGCTGCCTTCGAACAGATGCACTTCAGCGCGGTAGTAGCGCTGGTTGCGCAGCTGCTGGGCGGCGAACGACGGGGTCAGGTAGCCGCTCAGGATCACCCGGTACAGGAAGTCCTGCTGCTCGCCGTGATTGACCGTCAGCTCCATGTCGCCGGCCTCGAAGCGGGTGGATACATCCCAACCCTGCCCGCGCAGCTGTTCGGCCACCGCTTCCATCGCCGGCTTCACCGTATCGTCCATGAAGCGGTAGACCTGGTCGCGCACCGGGAAGTGCATGGCCTGGCTCAGGCGCTGGCGCCAGCCCTGGTGATGGCGATCGTCGCCGATCAGCGGCGAGGGCCGGTACTGCAGCGCGCGCTTGCGGTGCGACTCGTCACTGAAGGCGCGGGTCAGGCCCCACATCATCAGCAGCAGGATCGCCGAGAACGGCAGCGAGGCCAGCACCACCGCCGATTTCAGCGCATCGATGCTCCCAGCCAGCAGCAGCCCGGCGGTCAGCACGGCGATCACCGTGCCCCAGAACACACGCAGCCAACGCGGACCATCATCCTCCGGTGCACCGCCATGCGAGGACAGCGTGGACAACACCACCGCCCCCGAGTCGGCCGAGGTCACAAAGAAGATGAAGCTGACCAGCACCGTCACCGCGATCACCGTGCGGCTCCACGGGTAGCCATCCAACAATGCATACAGCACCGTCGGTGGATCATCCACCGCCAGCTGTGCCAACTGCTGCTGGCCGTGGTGCAGGACCTGGTCCAGCGCGCTGTTGCCGAAGATCGACAGCCAGGCCAGGGTGAAGCCCAGCGGGATCAGCAGCACGCCGAACACGAATTCGCGGATGGTGCGGCCACGTGAGATGCGCGCGATGAACAGGCCGACGAACGGCGCCCAGCCGATCCACCATGCCCAGTAGAACACCGTCCAGCCGCCCAGCCATTCCGGTCGGCCGCCATAGGCGTACACATCAAAACTCTTGCCGACCACGCTGCCCAGGTAGTCGCCCAGGTTCTGCATCAGCGTGCTGAACAGGTACTGCGTCGGCCCGGCAAACAGCATGAACAGCACCAGCGCGATCGCCAGCAGCATGTTGATGTTGGCCATCCAGCGCACGCCCTTCTCCACGCCGGAGACGGCCACGGCCACCGCCGCGCCCATCATGCTGACCACCAGGATGATCTGCACCAGGTTGGAATGCGGGATGTTGAACAGGTGCGCAAGGCCGGCATTCAGGTGCAGCACCCCGAAGCCCATGTCGGCACCAATGCCGAACACGGTGGCGACGATGCCCAGCGCGTCTACGGTGTAGCCGATCGGGCCGTTGATGCGCTTGCCGATCAGCGGGTACAGCGCCGAGCGCAGGGCCAGTGGCAGGTTGTGGCGATAGGCGAAGTAGGCCATCGCCATCGCCGCCAGCGCGAACACGCCCCAGCCGTGCAGGCCCCAGTGCAGGAACAGCAGCTGCATGGCCTGGCGCGCGCCAGCCTCGCCTGCAGCTGGATCGCCCTGCGGCGGCTGCAGGTAGTGGGTCAGCGGTTCGGAGACGCAGAAGAAGAACAGGGTGATGCTGATGCCGGCGGCGAACAGCATGCCGGCCCACGAGAGGTAACTGAACTCCGGCTCGTCATGGTCAGCACCCAGCTTAATGCCGCCGTACTTGGACAATGCCACGCCGACCACGAACACCAGGTACAGGGTCATGGCCAGGAGGTAGTACCAGCCGACGTTGAGGGCGGCCCAGTCCTGTGCCTTGAGCAGAAGGCGGCCCGCGCCGAGCGGGAACAGGCTGACGAACAGCGCGAACGCCACGACAACGATCGCCGCGAAGGCGAACACAGGCCGAAGGGTGCGCACCGGGGATTGTTGCGGCTCCAATACTTCCATGGGGCGGCGTTCTCCGGTAGATCAAGGGGTTAGCCGACCAATTCTGGCTGAACCGCAGTGGACAGAGCATGAAGTTGCGGCCTGCGGTCGCAGGCCCGTCCGCTCATTCCGTGGTATCACGCGCGCGCTGCAACGCACCTTTGCTGGCGCGGGCCGCGCGCACCGCCTGCGGCGCGGCCACGCGCATCCTGTCCGATCACGACATTACATGCACCGCACACAGCTTGTTGCCATCCGGGTCACGCAGATAGGCCAGGAACAGCTGGCGCCCGGCCATGTTGCGGATGCCGGCCGGGTCTTCGATGGCGGTGCCACCATGGGCCACGCCCGCATCCTGCCAGCCACGCACCGCCTCGGCGCTGTCGAGGGTGAAACCAATCGTGCCGCCGTTGGCATGGCACGCCGGCTGCCCATCGATCGGAGCAGTGACGATGAACATGCGGCCATCCTTGAAGTACACCAGTCGCCCCTTGTCATCGAAGACCCCCGGACGGGCGCCCAATGCGGTGAACAGGGCATCGTAGAAGCGATGCGCGACGTCCATATCGTTCGTTCCAACGGTGATGTGGCTGAACATGCGGGCACTCCTTGTGGAAAACCGCAGTGTCGACGAGCGGGGCGGGCATCGCAAATGCACGCCTCCGGCCTGCTGCTGCGTGCGCAGGGTTTGTCGTGCGCCGCTCGACCACCCTATAATGGGAATCATTCTCATTAATGATCGATGCCGATGGCCGTGCCCGCCGCCTCCAGCACCGCGCTGGCGGGGTTCTACCGCGAACACCATGGCTGGCTGCTGGGCTGGCTGCGCCGCCGCACCCACAACGCCGACTGCGCCGCCGACCTGACCCAGGATACGTTCCTGCGCCTGCTCAGCCGTCGTGTCGATCCCTCCGAGCTACGCCTGCCACGCGCCTACCTCAGCACCATCGCGCATGCGCTGCTGGTCAACCACTGGCAGCGCGCGGACCTGGAGCGCGCCTACCTGGCCGCACTGGCTGCGCAACCGGAGTCGGTGCACCCGTCTGCGGAGGAGCGCACACAGGCACTGCAGCTGCTGCATGCCGTCGCCGACATGCTGTCCGGCCTGGCCGAGCGCCCGCGACGCGCCTTCCTGCTGGCACGGTTGTCCGGCCTGGGCTATGCGGAGATCGGCCAACAGCTGGGCGTGTCCGAACGCATGGTCAAGAAGTACATGGCGCAGGCGATGCTGCATTGCCTGCGCCTGTCCGGCGACGCCAAGGCATGAGCACCGCACTGACCGGCCCGGCGCTGGAGCAGGCCGCCGAATGGTTCGCGCTGCGCCAGCAAGGCTGGAGCGACGAAGACCGGCAGCACTGGCAGGCCTGGCTGCACGCCGATGCCACGCATGCCAACGCGTGGCACCGCGTCGAGGCGGTCTGGCAATCCTTTGCTCCGCTGTCGGCACCGGCCGCTGCCACGGCGCTCGGTGCCGCAGGCCGCCGCCGCCGGCAGGCACTACGCGCCCTCGGTGGCGCACTGGGCATCGGTGCGGTATCACTGCTGGGCCTGCATGGACTGCAGGCGCAACGCGCCCTGCAGACACAGCGCACTGCTGCCGGCCATACCGGGCACTGGACGCTCCTCGATGGCAGCCAACTGTGGCTCAACGCCGACAGCGAAGTCACGATCGACATCGGCAACGGTCGCCGTGCCCTGCATCTGCTGCGCGGCGAACTGCTGCTGCAGACCGGTCACCATCCGGCGTTCGTCGGCCAGCCCTTGACCGTGCATGTGCCGGGCGCACGCCTGCAGCCGATCGGCACCCGCTTCGCGGTCGGCCGCCAGGCACAGGACAGCCGCCTGGATGTGTTCGAGGGCGTGGTGCGATGCCTGCCGCTCTTTGGCCCCTCCCGCGATGTGCCTGCAGGCAGCGGTGCGCGGATCAGCCCGATGGGCGGCCTGGTGGCGGTCGAGGCCGATCCACTGCGCGGTGACTGGAACAACGGTCGCCTCCAGGTACGGGATGCAGCGTTGATCCGGGTCATCGATGAACTGGCACGCCATCATCGCGGCTACCTCGGTTGCGATCCGGCCGTTGCGGCGCTGAAAGTCACTGCGGTGCTGCCACGACTGGACAGTGCACAGGCCTTGCGGTTGCTGGCGCGCGCCCTGCCGTTGCGGCTCGAGCAGCGCTGGCCGTGGTGGACCGTCGTGCGCCCGCTCTGAAAACGCGGTTCCCCTTTTTCGCGCTCACCGGGCAGTACAGGGGAACCCATTGCGGATGTTGCCGCCTCCATGAAACTGCCTTGCCCCTCCCCTCGCCCTCTGGCCATTGCCCTGTGCCTGGCCCTGGCCACGCCCGCCCTGCTGCCGGCCGCTGCCCACGCACAGGCGTCTACCGCTGCGGTCCGCTGGCAGATCGCCGCCGGCCCGCTCGACCAGGCCCTGACCGCGTTCGGCCAGCAATCGGGGCTGTCCATCGCCGCTGATGCACGCCTGACCCGTAGCCGCCACAGCAATGGCGTGCAGGCCACGCTCGATACCGACGCGGCATTGGCGCAGCTGCTGGCCGGTACCGGCCTGACCTTCCAGCGTGATGCCAATGGCGTGGTGCTGCAGGCGGCACCCGACGCTGAAGCCGGCGTGCGCCAGATCGGCACGCTGCGCGTGGCCGGCCAGGCCAGCGAAGGTGCTTCGCCGTGGGGCCTGGCCGATGCCGATGCGGTCTACCGCGACAGCGGCTCGCGCGTGCACCTGGACCGCCAGCAGCTGGAGCGGTTCCGCGGCCAGTCGATCGGCGATGTGCTGGCCGGCGCGGTCGGCGTGCACACCGGAGATGTGCGCAATGGCGGCGCACTGGACGTCAACATCCGTGGCCTGCAGGGCCAGGCCCGCGTGCCGGTGATCATCGACGGTGGCCAACAGGCCATCGACGTGTACCGCGGCTATGCCGGCGTGCAGCAGCGCAGCTACCTCGACCCGGACCTGATCAGCGCGGTCAGCATCGAGAAGGGGCCGAGCCTGGCCGCCAACGCCGCCAGCGCGATCGGTGGTGTGGTCTACATGGAAACGCTGAACGTCGATGACGTCCTCGACGACAACCAGGCCTGGGGGCTGCGTGTGCGCGGTGGTATGGCCGACAACAGCATCGACCGCACCCGCACCTTCAAGCAGATCGCGCGCGGCAGCGACAACCGCAACAGCCTGCGCGATCCGCGCGACTGGAACGGCAGCGTGGCCTTCGCCCAGCGCGGTGCCGACTGGCAGCTGGTGGCCGCCTATGCGCGGCGGCGCCAGGGCAACTACTTCGCCGGCAGCAAGGGCGCCCACCGCTACGACGGCCAGCACCTTTCCAGTGGCGGTACCGGCATGTCCAGCCAGGCGGTGTCGGACATGTACCACCCCGGCGATGAGGTACTCAACACGCATACCGACAATGAATCGGCACTGCTGAAGTTCACCTGGACGCCCAGCCCCGACCAGCGCCTGGAGCTGAGCCACCGCTACTTCAATTCGAGTTTCGGCGAGATCATGCCGTCGGCGATCGGCCGCGTCGGCGAGTCCAACGAATGGGTGACCTACGTGGACAAGGCCAACACCATGTTCCAGTTCGAACCCGGGAAAATGCGGCTCAATGCCACCTCGCTGCGCCACCGCTACCGGCCCGCGGCACACCCGTGGCTGGACCTGAGCAGCACGCTGTGGTTCACCACCGCCACCAGCCGCATGTTCAACAGCAACATCGCCAATACACCGCTGTTCAAGGACGTACCCAACGACCAGATGCCGGACACGCTGGGCGAAACCTATGGCCCGGGCCTGCAGTCGGACGTGAAGACCCGGCGCTGGGGCGTGGACAGCAGCAACACCACGCGCTTCAGCAATGACCTGGGCGACTGGACGCTGCGCTATGGCGCGTCCTTCCAGCACGAAGACACTGCACCGAACTCGCCGGTGCTGCCGGTGGACTACAACAACAACCGCTACCTGCGCTCGGGCACGCGCCGCGAGGCCAGCGCGGTGGCATCACTGCAATGGCGGCCGTGGGACTGGCTGTCGCTGACCGCGGGTGGCCGCTTCATCGACTACCGTACCCGTGACCGCAACCGCGTCGCCTTCGTCAGTGAATCGCGCGACCTGCGCTACACCTTCGCGCGCCTCAGCAAGGGCGGCCAGTTGCTGCCGGGCTGGTACAAGGAGTGGTACCCGGATGCACAGGGCAACTACACCTACGACTCGCTGCGGGCCACGCCCTACGGCGACAGCACGCTGGGCCAGAGCTACGACTTCGACGGCTTCATTCCCGACCCGCGCGGCGCCAATGGTTTCTACACCAAGCAGATTCCTACCGCCTGGGGCTACAAGCCGGCGATCCGGCGCTCGGGCCACGGATTCGCGCCGTATGCCGAGGCGCGCTTCAACCTCGACGCAGACACGTTCTTCTACGTGAAGTACGCGCAGGGCTGGAAAATGCCCAGCCTGTTCGAATCGACGCTGGGCAACAGCACCTCGGCGCCGGTGGCCGGCCTGAAGCCGGAAAAGAACCGCTCCTGGGACATCGGCTTCAGCCTGCTCAAGCAGGACCTGTGGCGCGACGGCGACCGCCTGGCGTTCAAGCTGGCCTGGTTCAAGAACGATATCGACAACGCGATCACCCGCCGCTTCGACTCCAGCAACTGGGCCTTCTACGTGGACAACGTCGACAACTACACAGTGTCGGGCTACGAGCTGCAGTCCGGCTATGACGCCGGCATCGCCTACCTGGATCTGTCGGCCAGCTACTACCAGCGCGCGCGCACCTGCGACGCGGCCACCGCCAAGCGCCTGCGCGAAGACCCGTATGCGAAATGGAGCAAGCTGGACACCACGCCGGACTGCGTGGACGGCGGCTTTGGCACCTCGTTCGTCAACGCGCAGAACCCGCCGAAGCACTCGATCCACAGCACGCTGGGCTTCCGCCTGTTCGACAAGCGGCTGGATACCGGCATCCGCCGCACCTACAACAGCGGGCCCACCCACGAACTGGACAAGCCCTGGAGTACCACCGGCTCGACCGGTCTGCAGAACATCTACCTGCCGACCGCGATCTATGACTTCTATGCGCGCTGGCAGTTCACCCCGAAGGCCGAAGTGGAACTGGTGGTCAGCAACCTGCGCAACACCTACTACATGGACACGCTGGCGATGAGCCTGATGCCCGGCCCGGGCCGTACCACGCGATTGAACTTCACCGCACGCTTCTGACCGCTGCAGAAACAGCAACGCCCCGGGAAGATCATTCCCGGGGCGCTTGCTTGCGGCGGCTCAGCACTGGTAGGTGCCAACCTTGGTTGGCACGGCGACACGTTACTTCGCAGTACTCAGCAGCAGCACCGCAACAGTGACCAGACCGATACCGATCCAGCCGATCGGGCGCAGGCGGTTGCCGAACAACAGGCGGCCGCAGGTGGCGGTACCGATCACGCCGATCGCCCCCCACATCGCATAGGCGGTGGCCAGGTCCATGTAGCGCACTGCCTGGCCGAGCAGGGCGAAGGCGATCCAGACCATGACGATCGCGCCGACGCCCCAGCGCCAGCGGCGGAAGCCTTCGGACTTGGCCACCATCATGTTGGCGGCGACGTCGATCAGCGCCGAGCAGATCACGAAAAACAGGGCCAGGGTGTTCATCAGTGTGCCTCCCCGAGGGTGACACAGACGATGCCCACCACCGCCAGCACCAGGCCGGCCAGCTGCTGCAGCGACAGGCTTTCACCGAAGACGGTGAGGCCGACCACGGTCAACAGGGTGAGGCCGAGGCCTTCCCACACGGCGTAGGCCACGCCGACGGCGATGCGGCGCACCGACTGCGCGAGGAAGAAGTAGGACAGCGCCAGCGCGCCGGCCATGATCAGGTAGCCGCTCCAGCCGCCATCGCGGGCGGCATGGGCCATGAACGAGGTGCCGACCACTTCGGCGACGATCGCCACGGTCAGGCAGGCCCACGCGACCAGCGCGCCGCGGGCGGAAACAGTACGGGACATGTGAAACTCCTTGCAGGACGGGGACCGCACCGCCTCATCAATAGATCCACGGCATGCGTGGAGGGTCCGGAACGCCCCGCAGACAGGGGCGACGGCGGCCAGTATCATCGCCTTTTACGTTGGTATCAAAATGGATCCCATCGATAGGAGCGATGGATCAATGCCTTATTCCCCTGAGTCCCTGCAGGCCTTCGTGGAAGCTGCGGCACTGGGCTCGTTCTCCGCAGCGGCGCGCCGCCTGCGCAAGACCCAGTCAACGGTCAGTACCGCCATTGCCCATCTGGAGGCCGACCTCGGGGTGAGCCTGTTCAACCGCAGCGGGCGCTACCCGCAGTTGACCGAGGCCGGGCGCCAGGTACTCGGCCATGCCCAGGAAATCCTCGCCGCCGATGCCCGCCTGCAGCAGTTGAGTGTGCGCCTGGCCGCGCCGGTCGAAGCGCGGCTGACCGTGGTGTTCTCCGACGTGTACCAGCTCGATCCGGAGCAGCGCGTGCTGCAGCGCTTTGCCGAAGCATTCCCGGAGATCGAACTGGAATGGCTGGATGCCGAAGGCGATGACGTGCTGGAGCTGGTCGGCAGCGGCCGCGCCGCGCTGGGCCTGCTGCCGCAACAGGACGGCTATCCGGATGGCCTGATGGCCCGGCCGTTGGCCCATCACAGCGAACTGTCGGTGTACGTGGCGCGCGAGCATCCGCTGGCCAGCGCCGGCCGTCGCGCGGCCGCTCAGCTGGCGCGGCACCGGCAGGTACGCTTGAGCGCCGAAGTCGACCAGGCACGCGTGGTCACCGGCCTGGCCTGGACCGCCACCGACTACCTGATGGTGATGGAAATGGCCGAGGACGGTCTCGGCTGGGCCGAACTGCCGCGGGCGCTGGTGCAGCGCTATGACCGCGGGCGGCTGGTGGAACTGGTACTGCCCGGCTGGCCACGGCGCATCCACAGCGACCTGCTGTGGCGCCGCGACGCGCCGCCGGGGCCGGCAGCCCTCTGGTGGGCCGAGGCGCTGGGGTGAGGTTGTGCCGGTGCTCCCGCCACGACCTGCTACTCCGTCGCAACCCCACTGTCACCCGTGCTGGTCTCTGCCGGCGCGGGGGCGGCGCGCACGACGGTTCTCCATCCCGGCAGTGCGTCCGCCAGCGCGTCCTGCAACAGCGCCAGTGGCGCCTCGTCCTCTCCAGCCCGCTCAAGAAGCGTAGCCGATACCCACAGCTGTTCTGCGTTCACTTCAAGTGCTACGAGCCGGTCACCCAGTACACCCCGGGCCCGCTCGCGCACATGCAACGCTGAGATCGAGCGCATCTGCTGCACCTGATCGGACAACGCACCAACGGCAACCCTCAGCCCGGCCAGGTCGGCACGATCATGCCGCCCGGCATCGCTCGCCTCCAGCGTCTGCCTTACCCGCAATCGCGGCGTCACCGGCAGCCGCTGCGCCAGCAGGGACTGCAGTACCGCCTGCGCGTCCGGATGGAAATCGGGCACCATCGCGACCAGATCCACCTGCAGTCCGCTCGCGCTGCGCTTCACCTCCAGCTGCTGGATGCTCCCGCCCTGGCCGTCAAGATAGCCCTGCACGACCGAGCGCACCTGCGTTTCATTCCAGGCCTGGCGACCGATGTCACGCAGTGCGACGCCCAGCGGCACCGCCAGCATCGCGAACGTGCCCACGATCACCGCGCCCTGCCACATCGCATGGCCGGTGCGCTTGCGCGATCCAAACCCGTACCAGCGCGCAATGACGGTGACACTGAAGGCAATGGCCAGCAGATTGGTCATGAACAGGAAGCCCGCACCCTTGGCGATCTGCAGTTCTCCCGTTGCCAGCCCATAGGCGACGACCGCCAGCGGCGGCATCAGCGCAGTGGCGATCGCCACGCCAACGATGGCCTCCCCTTTCCGGGTGATGACCGCGTAGCCACCTGCGAGACCCGAAAAGACCGCCACCAGAAGATCGAACAGGGTCGGCTGGGTCCGTGCCAGGATTTCACTCGTGGCCACCCGCAACGGCGACAGCCACACAATCAGCATTGCCGTGCCGAGTGCCAGCGCTACCCCGCACACAAGGGCGGACAGGGAGCGCCCCATCATGCGGAAATCGACCACGCTGAGCGAGAAGCCCAGCTGGACGATCGGGCCCATCAGCGGCGATATCAGCATCGCACCGATGACCACCGCCGCCGACGACTGCAACAGGCCGAGAATCGCGATGCCGCAGGACATCACTGCCATGAAGGCGTAGCGGGGGCTGAGGCCGCCACCATCGGTGACGTCATCCATCACCGCCGAATGCGAGGTCGCCTCGATCAGGCGTTCACGGAGCCCATATGAAGCACGGGCGGCGTTGCGGGTCAGTTGGCCGCAACGTCGCACCACAGACCGGCGCGCATTGTTCATTTTCGCCACTTGCTGTCGGAGAGGGCTGCATGATCGACAGCAACGAAGATGAATAGAATGAAAGAACTTGCAGATCGCTGCGCGACCGCATTCCATTCAGCGAGCGGACAGTCCCTACCGGAAGTGCCAGGCTCGGTCAGCGCATTCGGGCAAGGTCCTGCCGGCCAGCGGCCGGCACGACCGGTCAGCGATGGGCGAGCGCGTAGTCCAGCGCCGAGCACACCGCCGCCACCTGCGCGTCATTGCACTGCTGCGGCGTGGCGCGCGGGCTGTCCGGGTAGACCTCGGTGGTGGTGGTGTACGTCGCACCGGTGATGCCGGCACACAGGCCAAGCTTCACCAGCGGGTACTCGATCACGCCGTGCGCCACGACCGGCGAACCGATGATCTCGTTCTTGTCGTCGGCCGGCGCAATATGGGTGACCTTCTCCACTGCCGCGATCACCGCCTGCTGGAAGGCCGGCTGCGGGTTCTCGCTGTCGTCCACCAGATAGAAACCATCCGGGATCAGGCCCGGCTCGAATGGCTTGCCATCACGTGCGGCGAGCGCCGGGCGGAACTCGCTCTCGTCGCTGTCGGTGGTCTCGTGCAGGTCGATGTGCAGCACGAACTGGCCCCTGTACGGCGCGATCAGTTCGATGACGGCGGTCGATTCACGGGCCGGGCCGTCGGCGCGGAAGTTGCGGTTCGGATCGATCGCATCGAAGTTCCAGCGGTTGATGCGCTCGAAGCCCCACGGGTTCACGCACGGCGCCACCAGCAGGTTGGCCTTGCCGGCATAGTCGGCGGCGTGCTTTTCGAGGAACTCCAGCGCGCCCATCACGCCGCTGGTTTCATAGCCATGCACGCCGCCGGTGACCAGCGCCGCCGGCAATGCCGGATTCCAGTCGCGGCTGCGCAGGGCAAACAGGGTGTAGGTCTCGCCGGCATAGTCGAGCTGGCCATAGGCCACCTTGTCGAAGCGCGGGGCCAGCGCCTCGATACGCGGCAGCACCTCTTCGTCATAGCGACGCAGGCGCTGCTGGCGGCCACGCCACGCCTCCCGCTCCGCCGCTCCCCACGGCTGGCCAGGGGTTCCGACGGGGTAGAAAGCGACTTGGGACATGGCGGATCTCAGCGGGTCAGGAAGCAATCCCCCACTCTACCATCAGGGCATCGGCATGAATCGGAGGCGCATTCCATTGGCGAATGGAATCAGCAATAATTCTCATTTACAACCTTCCACAGCCCGCTCCAATGCCCATCCCTGCCCTGCAACCGGCCCGCTTGCCGCTGGCTGCCGCCCTCACCCTGTGCCTGCTTCCCGCTGCCAGCGCCCTTGCCCAGGACAGCACCACCACACTGGACAGCATCCAGGTCTCCGGCAGCTGGCTGGGCACCGGCCTGCATGACAGCGTGAAGAGCTTCGCCGGCGCGCGCACCGTGGTCGACCGCCAGCGCATCGAGGCCAGTGGCGCGGCCAGCATCGGCGATGCCATGCGCCGCATCCCCGGCGTGCAGGTCACCGACAACTCCGGCACCGCCGGCAGTTCGGTGTCGCTGAACATCGGCGTGCGCGGCCTGACCGGCCGCTACTCGCCGCGCTCGACCGTGCTGCTCGATGGCGTGCCGCTGGCGGTGGCGCCGTATGGCCAGCCGCAGCTGTCGTTCGCACCGACCAGCCTGTCCAACATCGAGTCGATCGACGTGGTGCGCGGCGGCGGCGCGGTGCGCTACGGGCCGCAGAACGTGGGCGGCATCATCAACTTCAGCACACGCGCCATTCCCACCGAGGCCGGCCTGCACGGCGAAGCGGGCGTGCGCCATACCGCCTACGATCATGGCAGCGGTGACAGCACCCAGTACAACGCCTTCCTCGGCGGTACCGCTGGCAACGGGCTGGGCGCCGCCCTGCTCTACTCCGGCCAGGACGGCCGCGGCTGGCGCCAGGGCAGCGGCGACCGTTTCAACGATCTCGCGCTGAAGTTCGCCTACGCCATCGACGAACAGCAGGAACTGCGTGCCAAGCTGTCCTACTACGATGTGCGCTCGTTGACCCCAGGCGGCTTGACCCGTGCGCAATACGAGGCCGATCCGTTCCAGAACACCCGCCCGACCGACTTCTGGAAGGGCCATCGCACCGGCATCGACCTGGGCTACACCAACACGTTGTCGGCCAACAGTGAATTCGAGGTGCTGGCCTATTACAACGAGAGCAGCCGCGCCAGCTCGCTGATCAACGCCGCCAACACCCAGCTGACCGTGCAACCGCGCGACTACCGCGTGCTGGGCATCGAGCCGCGCTATACCCAGCGCCTGCACTGGGGCAGCACGGTGCATGACGTCACCGCCGGTTACCGCTTCCTGCGCGAGCGTGGCAACGACCGCAGCTACACCGTCACCCGTCGCACCGGCGTGGCCGGCGCGACCACCCGCTTCGACAACGCCACCGACGCGCACTCCTTCTACATCGATGACCGCATCGCGATCGGCCAGTGGCGGATCACCCCGGGCGTGCGCATGGAATGGATCGACATGGACCGCCGCCAGGCCGGGGGCACGGCGACCTTCAGCAGCCGCAACGACAAGGCGCTGCCCTCGATCAACATCGCCTACCTGCTGACCCCGCAGCTGACCGTATTCGGCAACTACACCACCTCGTTCGGGCCGGTGCAGAACATCCAGCTGAATTCGCAGAGCGCCCGCAATCCGCTGAACCCGGAGGTGGCAAGGACCGCTGAACTGGGCGCGCGCTGGCAGGACGGTGCACTGCTCGCGGAAGTGACCGTGTTCAAGATGCGCTTCGACAACCAGATCCTGCAGGTGCCTGGGATCACCCCACCGACCTTCCAGAACATCGGTGCCACCGACCACAAGGGTGTGGAAAGCGCGCTGGAGTACCACTTCGCCGAGGACAGTGCGCTGGCCGGGCTGGAGCTGTACGCCAACTACACCTGGACCAAGGCGATCCAGCAGTCCGGCGACAACCGTGGCCTGGACGTGCCGTTCTACGCGCGCGACACCGACAGCGTCGGCGCCCGCTACGCGCTGGCCGGCTGGACCTTCAATGTCTCCAGCACCCACCAGAGCGGCCAGTTCTCCGATGCCGCCAACACCTGGGACGAGACTGCCGATGCGCGCGTGGGCCGCGTGCCGGGCGTGCGGCTGTGGAACGCGCAGGTGGCCTGGCAGGTACCGGGCCTGGGTGACAGCGAACTCGCGCTGGGCGTGAACAACCTGGCCGACAAGCGCTGGTACACCCGCAACGTCGATGGCAACGCCGGCCGCATGGTGGCCGCACCGCGCACGTTCTACGTGCAGGGCCGCTACCGCTTCTGAAGCCGTAGCCGCCCGATGCAGTGACGGCGGCGATCACGGTGGCGGCGTATCATGCCGCCACCATGTCATTGCCCGTTTCGCCATCGCGCCTGCATCTGGCCTTCCAGGGCCTGCGCCTGCGGCTGCGTGGCAGTGACCTGTGGTTCATTGCGCTTGCCCTGCTGGTCGGCCTGATCGCCGGCTACCTGACCCTGCTGCAGTCGGGTATCGCACGCTGGTTGCAGGGCACCCTGTACGGGCTGGACGACGGCATGCGCCTGAGCTCCCTGCCCTCGCTGACCTGGACCGCGTTGCTGGTGCTGCCACTGGGTGGCCTGCTGGTTGGCCTGGTCAGCCTGGCCGCGACCCGGCTCAAACGTCCCCTGCTGGATGCGGTGGAAGCCAACGCCCTGCACGGCGGCCGCATGTCGATGCGCGACAACCTGATCGTGCTGACCCAGACCCTGTTGTCCAACGGCTGCGGCGCCTCGGTCGGGCTGGAAGCCTCATACACGCAGATGGGCGCCGGCAGCGGCTCGCAGTTGGGTCGGGTGATGCGCCTGCGCCGCAACGACGTGCGCATCCTGGTCGGCGCCGGTGCCGCCGGTGCCATCGCCGCCGCGTTCGGGGCACCGTTGGCGGGTGCGTTCTATGCCTTCGAGATCGTGATCGGCGCCTATACCCCGGCTGCACTGGCGCCGGTGGCGGTAGCCGCCCTGGCTGGCGCCTTCGTGGCCGACCAGGCTGGGATCGAGGCCTACCTGCTGCCCGCCGCCGCGACCATCGACGTGCGTGCCGCCGACTATGCCATCTACGGCCTGCTCGGCTGCTGCTGCGCGATGGTCGGTATCGTCATCATGCGCCTGATCGCCTCGATTGAAGGCACGGTCAAGCGCAGCCCGCTGCCTGCCTGGGGGCGGCCGGTGGTCGGTGGCCTGCTGCTGATTCCACTGGCACTGGCCAGCCCGCAGGTACTGTCGTCCGGACACGGCGCGCTGCACCTGGACCTGACCACGCATCTGCCGCTGGTCTGGATCGGTGGCCTGCTGACCCTGAAGTGCCTGGCCTCGGGTATCTCGCTGGGCTTCGGCTTCCGCGGCGGCCTGTTCTTCGCCTCACTGTTCATGGGCACCCTGGTCGGTGCGCTGTTTGCCGGCCTGCTGGCGCTGGCCACCGGTGTGCCGGTGATCGATGCCACATCGGCCGCGCTGGCGGGCATGGCGGCATTGGCTGCTGCGGTGGTAGGTGCGCCGATGACGATGGCCATGCTGGTGCTGGAGGGCACCCATGACTTCCTGCTGACCAGCGTGGTGATGAGCGCGGTGCTGGTCTCCAGCACGCTGGTGCGGCAGTGGTTCGGCTATTCGTTCTCGACCTGGCGCATGCATCTGCGCGGTGAAACCATCAGGAGTGCCCGCGACGTGGGCTGGGTGCAGAACCTCAATGCTGGCCGGCTGATGCGCAAGGGGGTTGCCACCGCTCCGGCCGATATCGATGCTGCCGCCTTCCGCCAACGCTTTCCGCTGGGCTCGGGCAGCCGGGTGATCCTGATCGACAGCGAAGGCCATTATGCCGGCATCGTACAGATCCCGCGCGTCTACGGTGATGGGGTGAAGCCGGAGACCATGATCGGCGAGCTTGCCGAGAACCGGGACATATCTCTGTCGCCGGCCGCCGACGTGGTCAGCGTGATGCAGCGCTTCGACCAGACCCAGGCCGACGAACTGGCCGTGGTCGCCGCCGACGGCCAGGTGCTGGGCGTCGTCTCCGAAGCTTTCGTGCGCAAGCGCTACGCCGAAGAACTGGACAAGCGCCAACGCGAGCTGATGGGCGAGCGGGTCGAGGACACCGACTGACCCCGAAAAAGCGGACGGAGGGGATTTGGTCGTTTTTGGCACATCCGGATCTCCATGCAGGGCGTGGTTCCACCGTCACATGGCCGAGGTAGACTCCGGCCATGCGCTTCATTGAAACCTTCCAGGCCGGCCCCTTCGCCGACACCGTGGTCAGTCTGCTGGCCGCCTTCGTGCTGGGCACACTGATCGGAGCCGAGCGCCAGTACCGGCAGCGCACCGCCGGCCTGCGCACCAACGTACTGGTTGCGGTGGGTGCCGCCGCCTTCGTCGACCTGGGCATGCGCATCGCCGGCAGCGCCGAGGCGGTGCGGGTGATTTCCTACGTGGTCTCCGGCGTCGGTTTCCTCGGCGCCGGCGTGATCATGAAGGAAGGCATGAACGTGCGTGGCCTCAACACCGCCGCCACGTTGTGGTGCTCGGCGGCCGTGGGCAGCTGCACCGGTGCCGACATGCTGGCCGAGGGCGTACTGCTGACCGTGCTGATCATCGCCGGCAACACCCTGCTGCGGCCGCTGGTGAATGCGATCAACCGCATCCCGATCAACGAGGCGGCGACCGAAGCCACCTACGAAGTGCGCCTGAGCGTGGATGCCGAAGCCGTGCCGCGGGTGCGCGAGCGCCTGGTCGATGCGCTGGAAGCGGCGCAGTATCCGGTCGGTGACGTGCAGGTGGTCGAGCATGCCGATGCGCCCACCGACGTGATCGCCGTGCTGGTCAGTACTGCGGTCAGTGCCGACGAGCTGGACGTGGTGCTGGCGCGGATGGAGCACGTGCCGGGCGTACTGCACGCCACCTGGGAAGTCAGTACCCGGGACTGATTCATCCACGCATGGCGTGGATGCTCTTCCCTCACCCTCCCATGCGCTGCTGCGCACGCAGCAGTTTCCGGAACGAAGCGCACTTCCGGGCATCCTCTGCCTGCGGGCACGCCGCCGCACGCTGCAGATGCCGTCGCACCCGCTGCAGCTGGGTGATCTGCCGCTGCAGCACCTCGGCCTGCGCCAACAAGGCATCGCGGTCCAGGGTAATGCTTCCTCTCCGGGGCAATGACAACGCGATCTGCTGCAGCGACATCCCGGCCGCCTGGCCGAGACCGATCAGCGCCAGCCGTTCCAGCACCTGCTCGTCATACTGCCGGCGCAGGCCGCGACGGCCCAGCACCTGCAGCAACCCCAGCTGTTCGTAGTAACGCAGGGTCGAGGCCGGCACGCCACTGCGCTTCACCACTTCGCCGATATCCAGTTCACGCACGAGCTTGACCTCAAGTCGCCTTCAAGCATCAACCTATGGGCAACTTCGCAGCAGGACAAGGTCATGCCCCACACATCCCCCGTTGACCAGAACGCGCTCTGGAATGGCAGCAGCGGCCACGCCTGGGTCGCCCAGCAGGCCATCCTTGATGGCCTGTTCCAGCCGATGGCCGACCTGCTGGTGGCCGAACTTCCGGATACCGTCACGCAACTGCTGGATGTTGGCTGTGGCACCGGCGCCAGCCTGCTGGCATCGGCGACGGCGCGCCCAGCGGCGCACAGCACCGGCCTGGACATCTCTGCACCGATGCTGGCGCTGGCGCGCCAGCGCGCCGAGGCGGCGGGGCTGCACGCGGACTTCATCGTGGCGGACGCGCAGCGGCATCCACTGCCCCCTGTGCACTTCGATTGGATCCAGTCGCGGCTGGGGGTGATGTTCTTCGAGGATACCGGGGCCGCCTTCGCCAACCTGCATCGCGCAGCGCGCCCCGGCGCCGGGCTTCGCTTCATTGCGTGGCGCGGCGCCGAGGAGAATCCGTTCATGACCACCGCCGAGCGCGCCATCGGCGATGCACTGGAACTGCCGCCGCGGGTGCCCGGCATGCCGGGGCAGTTCGCCTTCGCCGATGGCGAACGCGTACGGCACCTGCTGCGGCTGGCAGGCTGGCACGACGTGGAGGTCACCGCAGTGGACCTGCCGTGCTCGATCGCACGCAAGGACCTGCCAGCCTACATCGGCCAGCTGGGCCCGTTGGGACTCGCCCTGCGATCGATGCCGAAGGAACGCGCCGAACCCCTGCTGGCCAGGGCGCTATCCGCATTCGCACCGTTCATCGCGGGCGACCGCGTACGTGTGGACGCAGCCTGCTGGCGGGTCCGCGCCCGCGCCTGAAAAATGCGGACGGAGGGGATCAAGTCGCACATGCCCCGGTTGTGCCGGAGACGACTTAATCCCCTCCGTCCCTTTTTCTGCTAGAGCGCCTCGCCGGCGTCGGCCAAGCGCGATTCGATCAGTGCGTACCACTGCTGCAGCACGTCGATCAGCATGTCCAGCTCGGCATCGGTGCGCTGTGCGCGGCCGCTGCGCAGGCAAGCCTGGGCTTCCTGCAGCTGGGCCAGGAACCCGGCCACGGTGTCGGCCTGCAGGATCAGACCCGGCAGGCGCCGCCCGGGTATGCGCACCACGGCATGATTGCCGAGCTGTCCATACACACTCAGTGTGGTTTCCGTCTTCATGGAAAGTGGCAGGAATTGGGCGTTCATCGCAGGCACCGTGGAAAACCTGAGCCGCCGGCAGGCATGGTCAACGGGGGAGACGTAACCATGTCCTGCCGACGGTCAGGGGGGACTCGGGATACGGGGGTGCGGCCCCGGCGTAGGTCGGTCAGCGCGGCTGGGCCATTCCGGCGATCTGCACGCGCCGGTTCGGCGCCAGGCAGGCGATCAGTTCGCGACGATTGCGCTGCTCGCACTGCACGATCGGCTCGGCGGCGCCGCGCCCTTCGGCGCTGATGCTGGCGGCGGGCACCCCGCCCTGCACCAGCGCGCTGCGCACCGCTTCGGCGCGGCGCTGCGACAAGGACTGGTTGTAGCTGGCACTGCCGATACGGTCGGTATATCCAGTCACCCGGATCGACTGCACCTGCGAAGCTTCGCGAACCTGTGCCAGGATGCCCTGCACCGCCTGCTGGCCCTCGGCGCTGAGCACGGCACTGTCGAAGCCGAACAGCGCATCGGCCGACAGTCGCAAGGGCTGCTCCGGCAGCGGTGCGGGTGCCGGCGGTGCCGGCGGCCGCGGCGGTTCGAGTACGGCCGCACACGACTCCGGCTTCCAATAGCCGCCCTGCGCGATGCCCTTGCCGTCGAAGCGGACCTGGAACTGGCAGGTGAAGTACTCCGCGCCCTGTGCGGTACGGAAGTTGAACAGGTAGTTCCACTCGCGCACGCCCCACATGCCTTCATTGAAATGCGGCGTGCCCAGCAGCGTGTACAGCTGGCGCTTGGTCATGCCCGGCGCGAAGCGGCGCAGGTCGGCGACGTCGGGATAGGTGCCTTCCTTCAGCGACGCCTTGGAGGCCTCGGGGAAGTGCACGGCCGTAGCTTCGGCAGGGCCATCGGCGGCCGGCGCATGGCTGCGGCAGGCGGCCAGCAGGCCCATCCCCAGGATCAGGCCCAGCATGGCGGTCATCTGGCCGCTGCGGGCGATGCAATGCTGTTTCATGTCAGTCCCCCTATGGACGGTTCCGCGATGCCGGGCCGCGGCTGCGGCCCGGCGGCGGCGATCACCACTGGATGCCGGCACCGACGGCCACACCGGCCTCGCCGCGGCTGTTGGTGGAACCACTGAACTTGTAGATCCAGCGGCCACCCTCGGAAACGCCCGAGATACCGACCGCCACGCCCGATTCACCGTTGTAGCTGCCGGCCGCGATCGAGGCCATGCTGCGGCCAGCTTCACTGGGCTGCGGCAGCGCCGCGGTGGCCATCGCCGAAGCGATACCGGCCGAGGCACGATTGTCGGTCTTGCGCAGGTCCCGCTCGAAGCCGCCCATGCGCTCGTCGGTGTAGGCCTTCGACCAGTCCAGGGTCTGCGCCATGCCCGACTTCAACTGGTCGACGTTGACCGCGTCGGTGCCGGCGGTGCCGGCAGCAACGTTGCGCACCGTGGTCGGGCCGCTGCTGGTGCTGCCAAGGGTAACGCTGTTGTAGTTGGTGGCACCGTTGGTGGTGGTGTCGTAGCGGATCGTGCCCTGCTGCGAGGCCTGCAGCTGGCGCACGTTGACCGCATCGGTGGCCTGCGAACCGTCGGCCACGTTGACCACCTGGCGTTCGGCACCGGCGGCACCGACCGAGACCGTGTTGGCCCGGTTCGCCACCGAACCCGCACCCAGGGCCACCGAGTTGTCGGCCTGCGCCTGCGAACCATTGCCCAGCGCGGTGGAGTTGGCACCGGCTGCGGTGGAGCCTGCGCCACCGGCGGCCGAGTTGGCACCGCTGGCGGACGGATCAGCCAGGTTGTTGGTGTTGTTGGCACGGAAGCTGCCAGCCACGTTGGTGATGTTCTGGATCTTCTGGTCGGTGTAGGACTTGGACTGGTCGATGGCGTAGTTCACGCCATTCTTCAGCTGGCCGACGTTGGTTGCATCGTGATCGTCGGAGCCATCGGCGACGTGAGTGATCTTGCGCTCGCTGCCGGTGCTGCCGACCGAGACCTCACCTGCCGAGTTGCTGGCGCCGGTCTGGCCATAGGCACCGGTGTAGCCGCTCTGTGCACCGACGCTGGCGACCGAACCGGCACCCAGGGCCACGCTGTTGCCTGCACTGGCGCTGGCACCGTTGCCGACCGCCACGCTGTTCGCGCCCGCAGCGCTCGCCTGCGGGCCGACCGCCACCGCTTCGGCGCCCGCCGCCGTTGCAGCCGCCGCTGTCGAGTTCACCGCCAGGTAGGCACTGCCACCACCGCCGTTGGTGATGCGCTGGTTGAGCACCTTCAGCGAGCCATCCACTGCCGTGAAAGCAGCAGTGACATTGTTGTAGTCGCCGCTGGTGAAGGTGCCATCGGTGGCGATGCTGGAGATGCTGAACTTTGGTGCGGTCCACACGTTGGTGGTGCCGTCGTAGGCGGTGGTGCCGCCGAAGTAGTTGGCGATGGTGCTGTTGGTGCTGAACAGCTGGTCGCCAGTGATGGCATCACTGCTGCCGGCCTGGATGCTGCCGGCGGCGACGTTGGTGATCTTCACCGCGCCGGTACCGGTCCCCTTCAGTGTCACGCTGTTGAGCACGTTGCCGCTGCCGTCGACGTCGTACTTCACGGCCAGCTTGTCGATCTCGCCGGTCTGGTCAGCGACGTTGGCCAGCGAGTTGCTGACGGCATCGAAGGCGGTACCGACGTCGTTGTAACTGCCCTTGGTGACGGTGCCGTTGGCGGCGACGTTGTTGATCGAGTAGGTCGGTGCGGTCAGTACACCGCTCGCATTGACCGCAGCACCACCACCGAGGTGGGTGGCCACGGCCTGGTTGGCGGCGAACAGCTGGGCGCCGTTGATGGCCTCGCTGCTGGTGGCGCTGACCTGGCCCGGGCCGAGGTTGCGCAGCGTGGTGGCGGTACCGGCCTGCCCCAGCGTAGCGCTGGCGTAGTTGACGCTGCCATCGCCGTTGAGGTCGTAGCGCAGCGCGCCCTGTTCCGATGCCTGCAGCTGGCCGACATTGACCGCGTCGGTCGCAGCAGTACCGGCCGCCATGTTGGTCACCTGGCGCTCGGCACCGGCGGCGCCGATCGAGACCGAATTGGCACGGTCAGCGAGGCTGCCGGCACCCACCGCGATGCTGTTGGCGGCGGTGGCGCGTGCGTTGGTACCGACTGCGATCGAGTCGGTGCCGCTGGCCACGGCCTCGGTTCCGGTCGAATTCACCCGCAGGTACTTGGTGCCGCCGTTGCGGATATCGGTGATCTGCGTGTTGAGGTTGACCAGCGAGCCGTCGACCGCAGCGAAGGCATCGGTGGCGTTGTCGTACAGGCCCTTGGCGATGGCGCCACTGGTGGAGATGGTGCTGATCTCGAACAGCGGCGCGGTGAAGGCACCGCTGGCCGGATCGAACGCTGCACGCCCGCCGAAGAAGCTGGCAATGGCCGCATTGGTCGCCGCCAGCTGGCCACCGTTGACCGCTTCAAGGCTGCCCGCCGTGATCGCGCCACCGGCCAGGTTGCCGATGGTGGTGGTGCCGGTGCCCGCGCCAAGCGTGACACGACGGTAGTTCGGATTGCCGCCAGCATCCAGGTCGTAGGTGACGGCGGCATCGGCCACGCCGTTGATCAGGCTGATCGCACCCTTCAACTGGGCCACGTTGACCGCATCGGTGTTGACGCTGCCGGCAGCCACGTTGGTGATCTGGCGCTCGCCACCACCCGCAGTGCCCACCGACACTTCACCGGCCGAGACCTGCGGGGCGGTGAGTCCGTAGGCGCTGTAGCTGGCCTGCGCGCCGCGCAGCGCCGCCGACCGGTAGCCGAGGGCGACCGAGTTGGCCTGGTTGGAGGTCGATTCGGCACCGAGCAGGGTCTGGCCGTTGGCCGTGCCCACCGCGCTGTCGCCGACGATCACCGAATGGCCCATGCGTGCAGCGTAGTCGGCGGTCGGCACACCGGTCGGGTTGCTCGGGTCGTTGACCCCATCACCCGGGAAGGCAACGTTGGCATCAACCTTCGGCAGCTCGTGACGTGCGTTGGCACCGATCACCACTTCCTTCGAACCGTTGGCGAACGCACCGTCGCCCATCAGCACCTGGTAGTCCTGCGCGGCGTTGACCGCCCAGCACGAGATGTCAGCCAGGGCGATGTCCAGGCACTTGGCGGCCCAGGCAGGCGAATCCTTCGGCAGCAGCAGGCCCAGCAGGCCACCGGGGTTGCCGTTGTTGATGTTGTAGATGTAGCTGTCGGAGGTGACGCCACCGATCAGCGTCAGGTGCGAGCTGCCGCCGGTGACGGCACCGCCCAGGCCATTGAGCGTGCTGCCGACCGGCGACAGGTTCACCACCGGCAGGCCCAGCACGTTGACCGTCGAATAGGTCTGCATCACGTTGGCGTTGCTGAGCTTGAGATTGCCGTTGCTCAGGTAGCCGTTGCCGCCGAACAGGCTGGTGGTGGTCGGCCCGATCAGCTGGCCGACGTTGCCGACCAGACCGCCGGTGCCGATGATCAGGCCCGCATTCGGATCAGCCGGAGCCGGCGCCTTCGGGCTGGTCGGTGGAATCGCCGAGGGCTTGGTCAGGCCGAGACCGCTCAGCGTGCCTCCGACCAGGCCACCTACGGCACTGCCGAGATTGCCGATGGTGCCGTTCAGATTGCCGTTGAGCAGGTTGCCCACGGCGCTGCCGACGTTGCCAAGCGTGTTGCCCAGCAGGCCACCCAGGCCCCCGCTGCTGCCGCCGGTAGCGCCATTGAGCACACCGCCAACGGTGCCGCCCACCGCGCCCACCGTGCTGTTGAGCGTGCCGCCCACTGCGCCGCCGACTGCGCCGACGGTTCCGTTCAGCGTGCCGCCCACCGTGCCGTTCAGTGCGCCACCCACGGTGCCGCCGACGGCACCGACAGTGCCAACCGCGCCGTTGAGCGTACCGCCCACGGTGCTTCCGACTGCACCAACGGTTCCGTTCAGCGCGCCGCCCACCGTGCCGCCGACGTTGCCGACCGTACCGTTCAGTGCGCCACCTACCGCGCTGCCCACCGTGCCAACGGTGCCGTTGAGTGCGCCGCCAACCGTGCCAACGGTGCCATTCAAAGCACCGCCGACTGCACTTCCGACAGTACCCACCGTGCCGTTCAGCGCGCCGCCGACTGCACTGCCAGCGGAGCCAACGACGCCGCCCACCAGGCCACCGACACCCAGCGCACTGTTCTGCGCCGCCACAGTGGCCTGGCCCGCGAGCTTGAGGTTGCGGTCGGCCACCACCTCCTGGCCGTCCGGTGCCTGTACGCGTACCTTGCCGGCCACGCCGGCATCGAAGGCCGCGGTGATCGCACGATCGTGGGTCTCGCCCGGCAGTTCTTCCTTGGCCGGCAACGTGACCGCCGCCGTTGCCCTGGCCTGGCCCTGGCCATCGATCCGGTGGCCCGCCACCTTCAACTGCGAATCAAGCGTGCCGTCGACCGAGGCCTTCAGGCCAGGCACGGAACCGGCGGATGCGCCTCTGATGGCGGCCGCCGCCTTGGCCCCGGCATCGATCGAAGCAACCTGGCTGCCGGCGACACCGACATGGGCTTTCGCCCGCGCATCCGCAGCGACTGCGAGCGGCGCATGTGCGGACGGCGCAACCTGTGCCGCCAGCGATGCATCAACCTTCGCGCCATTGGCAGCCGCGTGACCCAACCCCACATTGGCACGGACATCGGCCGCCAGCGCCGGAACGGCGACCTGCTTCGGCGCGGCGTTCGCACCCAGCTTCACCTGCACCGTGGCCGGCAGCACGTCGCGCACCACAGGCAACGCGTTCGTGCTCAGCTGCAGGCCGACACGCGCATCAGCACTGATTGCCGGGGTGCTCTGCGCCTGGCGCGCGGCGGCGGCCAGCGCCACTTCAGCGTCGACCTTGACCGGCATCGGCTGGGCGTACTTCGCCGCCAGCGCCTGCAGGTCGCGCAGCGACTGATTGGATTCGGATGCTCCTGCATGCCCACTGGCCAGCGCACACAGCAGGGCCAGGGCCAGTGCGGTCGGCATCAGCAGGACACTGCGCGGATCGCGGGCGGCGCTGCCGCCGCTGTCGCCGGTGGCCAGTTCCGAGGCCACAACCAGAGCATTGAGCTGGCGGTTCCATACACGCCGGTAGATGCGGTTCATGAGCATTTCCCCCGTAGGCGAACAACTGGAATGTCAGTGGACTTGCCGCTAGGCAGGTGACTGACATTTCAGCGTCTGCAACGGTGGCCGCGCACTTCATTCCGGCACGGCAATCGCGCATTCCGGCAAATCCACGGCCGGATTCGGCAGCCGGTTATGCAGAAGCGGCAACCATATCGGCAAGCGGATATGCAATTCCGGCAGAAAGGACTTGGAAACCCTTGTGGCGCTTCGCTCAGGCCGGCTGGCCGATCTGCGCCGGTGCACGCATCAGCGTGTCGCGGGGAAGTTCGCCGAACACCTTGCGGTAGTTGTCGGCGAAGCGGGACAGGTCCCACAGGCCGCAGCTGAGGGCGATGGCCTTCACCGAGCGGCGGCTGGAATCGGCCATCGACAGGCTGCGGCAGGCGGCACACAGGCGCAGCATCGACAGGTAGCGGTTGGGCGAGGTGCCGAACAGATCCTCGAAGGCATAGCGCAGGCCACGCTCGCTGACGCCCGCGGCATCGCAGATTTCATTCATGTAGATATTGCGGCGCAGGTTGAGCCGCATGAAATTCTCCGCCCGCTGCGCGATCAGATAATGGGTACGCCGCGCGCGGCTGCATCCAGGCCGATCAGCAGCACCGGCACCGAGCAGGGCCTGCACGTGTTCGTGCAGCAGCCTCTCGGTTTCTTCCGGCTGCAGGCTCGCACCCTGCCCCAACTGCAGGTGCAGCTGCTGGTAATGCTGCGCGAGCGGGATGGTTTCGCTGGCCAGATTGAACAACGACAGCGCCTGGCCTGCCGGAGGCGTACTGCGCAGGCTCAGTTCGGTCAGCTTGCGCTGCACCCGTGCCACCGGCACCAGCATCAACGTCATGTGCGTTCCCGGGCTGAGCGTGAACTCGCTGATGCCTTCGGGCATCACCGTCAACGCCATGCCGGGGGTAAGCGGCACGCCGTGGCACCAGCTCAGCGTTTCATCGGTTGCGTGCAGATACCCCAGCATCGCCCAGTCCGGCGGCAGCATGAATCGGCCACGGCAATGGAAGCCGCAGCTGATGCTGCAGAACAAGGCCTCTTCATGCACGCGCGAAGCGAAGGCCGCCCGGGGGCCGTTGCCATCGAGCAGAAGCAGTTCGACATCGCACACACGAAGCACGCCGCTCAGCGTCGCCAGGTCGATCGACCGCAGGCCGCTGTCGTCGCTGTCTCCTACCCCACCACCATCGACCATGACAGTGTCGTCCCCCCGTTGATCCGCCACACGGTGCAGCCCCCACTGCCTGACAGGGCCACGCCATTCCAGGAACCGCTGCTGCTGCCCGGGCGGCTGCGGCCGATGCCACGCGGCCACCCAGGAGAATACGAGAGCTTGAATACGAGTATGCCCGATAATCCATCCCGGCAAACCCGAAAGCCTGCAATGAAGAAAACAGATACACAGGTGAAGAAAATGTCCGCGGCACTGGCACGGTTTTCGCATGCGCCAACAAAGTGGAATCACATTATCTACACGTCGATGAATCGTTTTGCATGGGAACGGATTGCCGTCACAGAAAAGGACTGAAGATTTAAGGGCAGGCGAGTTTCTGCCGAATTTGCATATAGGTTCCGGTTGCAGCCAACCGCCATTCAGGCAAAGTCGATATCACGGTGATCCGGTCGTCAGGACGGCCGCACCCAGGGGGACAGCATGGCCATGCACATATCGCTCGATACCACGACCACCGGCCCCACGCCGCGCGGTCGCGATCGCGCGAACGGCGTCCCGCCTGGAAGCGATCACCCTGCTTGAGCACAGCGGGCCTGTCCCGCCGTGCCTCCTCCGCCAGGACGAGCGGAGGTCCACGGACGATCCCGGCGGAGCCGGGCCACCGCCCAACAGGTGTCCTGTAGCAGACAGGTAGAGGGAGACAAACGTCATGAACGCATCGATCCGCAAGTTCCTGAAGGAAGAAGATGGCGTCACCGCACTCGAATATGGGCTGCTCGCTGCGGTGATCGCTGGCGTCCTGATCGCGCTGGGCAGCACGCAGATCCAGACTTTCTTCAGCACGCTGTTTGAAAATCTCACCAAGCTCGCCAACAAAGCGTCAGGCACCACCTGAAGCGCGGGGGGACTGCGGGTCCATCCCGGGTCGGGAGCGTCTGCTGACTGTCCAGTGACGGACGAGGGAGAGCACGATGACACTGCTGGGGTTGTTGGCCATTGCCCTGTGCCTGCGGATCACCATCAGTGACCTGTACGCACGCCGCGTGCCCAATGCCTGGCTGCTGGCCACATCCGCACTTGCCGTCCTGCTGCTTGTCACCGGCCAGTTCAACGCGCCGCGCCTGCCGTGGTTGCCCCACGTTGCCGGCGCGGCGCTGGGCCTGATGGCACTGCTGCCGTTCTACGCGTTGCGATGGATGGGCGCCGGCGATGTCAAGTTCTTCTGCGTACTGGGACTGATGCTGGGCTGGCAGGCGTTGCTGCCGATCTGGATCGCAGCCAGCCTGGCCGCCGGCGCACATGCAGCGCTGGTGCTGGCTTCGCGCCGGCTGCGCTGGATGCTGCCGCTCGGGCTGCAGGCCCAGGTAAGCCGAGCCAATGCACATTGGCATTCGCATCCGGCGCTTCGCGGCATGCAGAGCGCGCGGCAGGGACGACGCGGCATTCCCTACGCCGCCTACCTGGCACTGGCCGCCATCGGTTGGATCCTCTTCAGTACGTACGGAGGCCTGGCATGAACATCCAACGTCCACGGCTGCAACGAGGCGTGATCAGCATCGAGTTCGCCCTGATGCTGATGCTGGGCCTGCTGCCGCTGCTGCTGTTCACCTTCTCCGGCGTGATGATCATGGCGGCGCAGCAGACCCTGGCGACGGCCTCCGCCGAAGGGGCGCGCGCATCACTGCGCTACGGCACGGCCAGTGAACGGCGCACGGCAGCCTGCATTGCGGCCCGCAGTTCAATGCAGTGGCTGCTGAACTTCTCCGGACAGCCCGTCGATTGCAGCAACGGCGGCAGCAATGCCATCACGGTATCCGCACAGGCCCCCTGCGCCGGTCTGGCCAGCGCCCAGTGCATGACCGTGACGGTCAGCTACGACTACGCCAGCCATCCCTTCCTGCCCGGCACCGCCACGCTCTACAAGTGGGTGATGCGGGCTCCCATCCGCAGCGTCGCAGTCGCCCAGCTCGACCTTGGCAGCGGCAACTGACGATCGGTACAGGAGACGGTTCATGCTCAAGTTGACCCGCATCGCCGCCATCGCCCTGATCGGGCTGGCTGTGCTGCTGGCCCTGGTGGCCCTGATGATCGGGCGCAAGCCGGCGGCGCCCACCACGGTCACCGCGGTTGCCCCCAGCGAAGCCCAGGCCATCACCGTGGTCGAAGCCGTTGCGCGCCTCCCGGCCGGCGAACCGATCACTGCCAATGGCGTGCGCCTCGCGCGGCGCAACGCACCTGTCGCTGGCGCCGCCTCCAGCGTTTCCGCAGTGATCGGCAAGGTGCCGGTGCAGGATATCGCCGAAGGTACCGCGATCAGCACCAGCGGCCTCGCGCAGGGATTTTCGCTGCAGCTGCGTCCGGGCGAGCGTGCACTGGCCGTTCCGGTGGATGAACTGGTGGGCGCCGGCAACCGCATCCTGCCGGGGGATTTCGTCGACGTCTTCCTCAACCTGCGCAACGCCCAGCCCAACGCCAACGGTCCGGGCGAAGCTGCACAGACCCGCCTGTTGCTCTCACGGCTGAGAGTACTGAGCTATGGCCAGCAGGACATCGCGCCGGCCGCCAGCGATACCGTCGCCAGTAGTGAAGGCGACAACCGCAACGATCCGCGCGCCGCGGACATCACTGGCAACGGCGGCAACCACGGCACTGGCAACGAGCCCCCGCAGCCGGCGCGCAGTGCGGTGCTGGCCGTACCGGTGGCCGATGCCAACCGGCTGCTGCTGGGCGCGCAGCAGGGCAAGCTGTTCCTGGCCCTGCGCAATCCCGCCGATACCGGCCTCCCCGACCTCGCCCTGTTCCCGCAGGCGCGCGGGGTCATCGATCCGCTGCGCGGCCTGGACGCGGAGCAGCAGCTCGCGCTGCAGCGCCCGGAGAACCATGCCTTCGCGGGGATCGATGGCGATGGCCTGGCCGGTCGTGGCAACACGCCGGCGCGCAGCACTCCGGACACTGCAGCGCGTGCGCCGGCACCACGACGCAGTGCTCCGCGCGCGTCAGGTATCGAGATCATCCGCGGCGACAGTTCCGCCCCACGTGGTTCCCTTTGACCTGCATCGAGCGCATCCATGACCCAACGTCGCCGCAGTCCACGCCGTTCCCCCCGCCAGTGCTGGCTGGCCCTGCTGCTGGTGCTGCTGGCACCGGCGACAAGCGTGGCCGCCGACGATCTGGTCCTGCAGGCGCGCGAGCAGCGCCCGTGGACGTTGCCCAACGATCTGGAACGGGTCGCGATTGCCGACCCGGGCGTGGCCGACATCGTGATGCTGCGCGGCCAGCGTCAGGCCCTGCTGGTCGGCAAGGCACCCGGTACGACCACCCTGCTGCTGTGGCACCGCAGGCAGGCCGAGCCCCAGCGCCTGCAGGTGCGCGTGCAGAGCGCGGTACAGGGTGCCGCCGATGCCGGCGCAAGCGGCCTGGTGTTCACCCAGCAGGACAACCAGGGCCTGCTGCAGGGAAGCACCGACAGCGTGCTCTCGCACATGCAGGAACAGAAGACCGCCGCCATGGCGCTGGGCAAGGACGGCCTGCTTGCCGATGCCTCGACAGTCAGCAGTGGCGGCGTGGTCCAGGTCGAGGTCAAGGTGGTCGAGTTCAACAAGACCGCGCTCAAGCAGATCGGCATCAGCTTCCAGAACCGCAATGGCAGCTTCGCCTACGGCTTCGCCCGGCCCGGCGGCCAGCTGCCCGGCAACACCGGCATCCTGCCCGGCATGAAGGAAGGCAACTCCAGCAACGAATCCGAGTCTCCGATCTCGTCGGCCTTCCGGTTGGTGTTCGGCTCGACCAAGGGCCTGTGGAACGCCGACGTCGACCTGCTGCAGAGCAACGGCATGGCACGCGTGCTGGCCGAACCGACCCTGGTTGCCCTGTCCGGCCAGAGCGCCAGCTTCCTCGCCGGTGGCGAACTGCCGATCCTCGAGCCCCAGGGCCTTGGCACCACCACCATCACCTACAAGCCGTTCGGTATCGGCCTGACCGTAACCCCGACGGTGCTGGCGCCCAACCGCATCGCACTGAAGGTGGCGCCGGAAGCCAGCGATCTGGACTACAGCAACTCCATCGCACTCAACGGGGTGCAGATACCCTCCATCACGACCCGCCGCGCCGACACCACGGTGGAACTGGGCGACGGCGAGAGTTTCGTGATCGGCGGCCTGGTCAGTTCGAATACGGTCTCCAACGTCGACAAGATCCCCCTGCTGGGTGACCTGCCGATCATCGGCTCGTTCTTCCGCAGCGTTGATTACAAGCGCCAGGACAAGGAGCTGGTGATCATCGTCACGCCACGGCTGGTGCAGCCGCTGGCACGCAACACCGAGCTGCCGCTGCCTGGCGAGCGCGAGGCCAAGCCCCACCTGCCCGAATGGGGCGCGTGGCTGCTTGGCCCGATCAGCCAGGACCCGGTGCCCGGTTTCTCACGCTGATTCCATGATGCCTGCGATACCACGCCCATGCCCTACGCCACCGCCCAGCCACTGCATCCGCAAGGACCACCGATGAATCTGGTCCTGTACGGAATGGATCGCGAACTGCTGCCCCGGCTGGCGGCCAAGCTGCCGCCGACCACGACCCTGCACTGGCAGGACAGCAGCACCCCGACCTCGGCGCAGGACCTGCAGCGTGGACCGCAGAGCCTGGTGCTGCTCGATTTCCGCCCGGAGCACGCGGCCGCTTCAAGCGTGCTTGCACAGCAGCTGCAGCAGACCGAACCGGACCTGATGCTGGTTGCTGTCGGTGCCACCAGCGCCGGCCAGGTGGAAGGCGTGGTCATGGCCCTGCGCGTCGGCCTGCGCGATGTCCTGGACCTGGACAGCGACAACGTCGGCATCGAAGCGGCATTGCGCCGCGCGCTGTCGCCGCGGCCGGCGGCCGCCGCACAGCATGCGCACAAGGCACGCTTGATCGTGCTGCTGGGCGTACGTGCCGGCGTCGGCACCAGCACGCTGGCCGCGCACCTGTCGGTGCTGGCACAGCAGACACGGGCACTGGCCCAGGGCGAATCGCTGCAGCAGGATGGCCTGCTGATGGAACTGGCGCAGCCATCGGGCGATCTGGCGCTGTACCTCAACCTGGACAGCCGCTTCCACTACGAAGATGCGCTGCGCAATGCCAGCCGCATCGATGCCACCCTCGCCCGCACCGCGATGGCGCGCCACGATACCGGGCTGGTCCTGCTGGACCGCGCCAGCGGCAGCGACGCGGTACCGCCCTCCGATCCAGGCGCATTGCTGCAACGCCTGCGCGGCGTGTTCGCCAGCGTACTGTGCGACGCAGGGGGCTGCCCGCTGCGGCAGCTGCCGCCCCTGCTGCTGGACCAGGCTGACGAGATCTGGCTGGTCACCGATGCCTCGATCGCCACCCTCGTGTCGCTGGATCAGGCCCTGAAGCACCTGGCCGGCCAGCGCGAGCGCGAGAAGCGGCTGCAACTGGTGATCAACCGCCACGACGACAGCAGTGGCATGAGCCCAGAGCAGATCGCGCGCCGCTTCGAGCTGCCACTGCTGGCCACCCTGCCCGAACGCTCGCGCGTGCGCCTGGCCGCCAGCCAGGGCCACCTGCTGCTGCAGGACGCGCCGCGCGACCCCTATCTGCGTGCCCTCGCCCCGCTCGTCCCGCGCCTGGACCCGGCCGCCTGCCCGGTCCAGGCGCATGGCCTGCGGGAAAGACTCTCCCTTGCCCTGGGTGGATCGCAATGGAAGACAAGGTAACCCCGTTCCCGCATGCCGCCACCCGCCCGGTGTTGCCCGACATTGCGCCGGGCCATCTGCCGTTCGCGCAGACCGAGCAGTACCAGAAGGTGCTGTCGGCCGCGCATGAGCACCTGCTCAACAGCATCGAAGACGAGCGCATCGACATCGACTCCTGGGCCCCGGACACCATTGCCCGGTGGGTGCAGGTGCAGACCGTGGGCTTCATCCAGGAATGGCGCATTCCGATCAACGAAGAGGAAATGCAGGTGGTCGCTGAAGGCCTGGTCAAGGAACTGACCGGCTTCGGGCCTCTGGACGACCTGCTGCACGACCCGACCATCGAAGACATCCTGATCAACGGCTTCAAGGACGTGCACGTCTCGCAGGGCGGGCAGCTCAAGCGCGCCACCCAGCGCTTCACCGACGATACCCACCTGCTGCGCATCCTGCGCCGGATCCTCGCGCCGCTGGGCCGTCGCCTGGACGATTCCAATCCGATGGTCGACGCGCGCCTGCCCAACGGCGGCCGCCTCAATGCGATCATCTCGCCGCTGGCGGTGGACGGGCCGATGGTCTCCATCCGCAAGTTCCGCAAGGACCCGTTCACGCCGGATGAACTGCTGGCCAAGGGCACCTTCGACGCGCCGATGCAGGCGCTGCTGAAAGCGATGGTGCTCGGCCGCTGCAACATTCTGGTATCCGGTGGCACCAGCTCCGGCAAGACCTCGCTGCTCAACGCACTGGCCAGCTACGTGCCCCACAACGAGCGCGTGATCACCGTCGAGGACACCGCCGAACTATCACTCAACCATCCGCACGTGGTGCGCTTGGAGAGCCGCATCGGTGGCGCCGAAGGCCACGGTGCGGTCAGCATCCGCGACCTGGTCCGCAACAGCCTGCGCATGCGACCCGACCGCATCGTGGTCGGCGAAGTACGTGGCGCCGAGGTACTGGAGATGCTGCAGGCGATGAACACCGGCCACGACGGCTCGATGGCCACCATCCACGCCAACTCGCCGCGTGATTGCCTGTACCGCATCGAGATGCTGGCCGGATTCGCCGGCTTCCAGGGCAGCGAGGACAGCCTGCGCCGGCAGATCGCCAGTGCAATCGACTTCATCGTGCAGATATCGCGCCTGGGCAGCGGCCGCCGCGTGCTGGTCTCGATCACCGAGATCACCGGCGTCAGCGACAACCTGATAACCACCCAGGAAATGTTCCGCCACGAGCTGCAGATCGACGGCAACGGCAGGGAAACCGATCGCTGGATCGGCCTGGGCTTCCAGCCACACTCGCACAAGCTGGAGCCGTTCCGCCAGCAGCTGCGCGAATCGCTGTACGGAGACTTCTGAGCATGGGCACGGGCATGCTGCTGGGCGTGTTGAGCATCATCCTGGTGCTGCTGGCGCTGGCGGCATGGCTGTGGGGCACGGCCAGCAGCCGCGAACAGCGCCAGGCCTCGATGCAGCATGCCGAGCAGCAGCTGGCGCGGGGCGGTGCCGGGGGGGGCATGCCTGCGGGGCCCGCGGTCGCCGCCGCCAATGACCCGGTGCGGACCACCAGCAGCGCACGGCGCGTACTGCCACTGGACGGCCTGCTCCAGCGTGCCGGCCTGCAGACAGGCTGGAAGCTGCCGATCATGCTGCTGGTACCGGGCGTGGTGATCGCGGTGATGGCGGCGCTGCGGCTCGGCACCGCCTGGATGTTCCCGCTGACCCTGTTGCTGTACCTGCTGGGCTGCTGGCTGTGGCTGATGCGGCGCACCTCGAAGCTGCGCGCGCAGCTGCTGCACCAGCTGCCCGACTTCCTCGACAACCTGGTACGCCTGACCGCGCTCGGCAACAGCCTGCAGGCTGCCTTCCAGGTCTCTTCAATGCAGACCAGCGCGCCGCTGCGCGGACTGCTGGATACCACGGTGCGCTACGCGCGCAGCGGCATGGACCTGGACCGGGCCCTGGGCCTGGCAGCACAACCCTACCGGATGGACGTGCTGCGGGTCCTGTCGGTGGTGATCGGCGTGAGCGTGCGCATTGGCGGCCGCTCCGACCAGATCCTGCAACGCATGGGCGATTTCATCCGCGATCTTGAACAGGCCCAGCAGGAGCTGGCGGCCACAACATCGGAAACCCGGATGTCGGCGTGGGTCCTTGGCCTGCTGCCACCGGCCTGCGCGGTACTGATGGCGATCGCCAGCCCGGACTTCTTCCAGCCGGTGCTGCGTGATCCGCTTGGCCACAAGATCCTGCTGATCGCGCTGGGGCTGGAGCTGGTCGGTGGCTTCCTGCTGTATCGCCTGGCCAAGTCGCTATGACCACCGCCATCCACCACGGAGGTGCACGATGAGCGCCAGTGCCTGGTTCGCCCTTTCGCTGCTGGTGCTCGCAGCCGGCGTTGCCCTGCTCGGCATCGGCGGCTGGGTGCGCAGCCATCGCGAGCACCGCACATCGGCCACCTTGAAGACCGCCCTGCAGCCACGTGACGAAGCGCGTGACACCGACGCGGCATCGCCCCGCGATTCCCTTGGCTGGCTGGAACGCTTCGGGCGTGCGCTGAGTGGCGGCCGCCTGGAAGCGGCACTGCTGGCCAATGAAGACCGGCTGCTGCTGGACCTGGCCGGATGGAACACCCGCCGGGGAACAGCGATCTATCTCGGCCTGCGCCTGTTGCTGGCGACGCTGGTGCTGGCCCTGGCACTCGCCTTCAGCGACGCGACCGGCCTGGCCCGGATCATGGTGGTGATCGGCGCGCTCGCCGCAGGCCTGCTGCTGCCCAAATTCATCCTGTCCTCCTGGGTGAAGCGACGCCGGCGTGCGGTCGACAACGAGTTGCCGCTGCTGATCGACCTGCTGCGCCTGCTGCAGGGCGTGGGCTTCAGCATGGACCAGAGCCTGCAGACGCTGGGTGACAAGCTGCGCGACGCGCTGCCGGTGCTCGGCGGCGAACTGCAGGAGGCCAACGTGGCCTATACCCACGGCCGCACCCGCGCGCAGTCACTGCGCCGCCTGAGCGAAGTCTATGCCGACGATGACCTCACCAGCCTGATGCAGCTGATCCTGCAGGTGCACGCGCATGGCGGCGCGGTGCAGGAACCGCTGCGGCAGTTCAGCGTGCGGCTGCGCGAGCAACGCCGCAACACCCTCAAGGAAAAGGTCGGCAAGCTCTCGGTGAAGATGACCGTGGTGATGATGCTGACCCTGCTGCCAGCGCTGATGCTGGTCCTTGCCGGCCCGGCGCTGGTCGCGCTGGCCACCACCCTGTCCAAGATGGGATCACCCTGATGCCTGCCCTGCGCACCGCCTGCCTGCTGCTTGCCCTTGCCACCGTCGCCGGCGGCTGCGCCTCGACCACGCCGAAGTACCTGCGCGCGCCCAGCCTGGCCGCGCCTGAACCGGCGCCGCAGGACAGCCGCAATGCGTACCTGGAGCTGATCGAACGCATGCAGCAGCAGGGCGCCTGGTATGCCTCGCTGGCCCATGTGGATGCCTTCCGCCAACGCTACGGTGACCCGCCGGCACTGCGCCTGCTGCGGGCCGATGCCCTGCGCGAAACCGGCCAGGCCGACGCGGCGACCGCCCTGTACCGCGATCTGTCGAACGGCCCGCAGGCTGCCGCGGCCGCGCACGGGCTGGGCCTGATCGCCGCGCGCCGCGATGACGATGCCGGCAGTGAGCAGGCACTGGCACGCGCGGCACAGCTGCAACCGCTGAACATCAGCTACCTGGGAGACCTGGGCTACGCGCGCCTGCGTGCGGGCCAGTTCGAGCAGGCACGCGAGCCGCTGGCGAAAGCCCTGGAACTGTCACCGGGCAATGCCAAGGCGACCGCGAACCTGGCGTTGTGGGCGGTACTGCGTGGCGACACCGCCACCGCCGAACGCCTGGCCGAGCAGGCGAGCCTCAACGAGGATACCCGGCGCAGCATCCAGCAGCAGGCCGCGCAGATCCGTTCCCGCCTGCAGCAACGCCAGGCTGCAAGCGCAGCTACGACTACCGCCCAGACGCCGCCCCGTGCCGTGGCCCGCAATGCTGCAGGCAGCACACGCCTGGCCGCCGAACCGCGACGCGAAGCCCGCGACGAGCGTGATCCGCAGCGCCTGCCACCCTCGATGCTGGAACGCTTCAGCTCCTCCGATCACCCCGACGGGAACACGCCATGACCGCCACGCTCCAGACCCGACGCCTGTTGCCCGTGCTCGCCTGCCTGTTGATTGCGGGCGCCGCACAGGCCCAGCAACAGCCGTTGACCGGCCAGATGCTCGGCGGCAACAGCCCCGCACCGGTCCCGCAACCACTGCAGTCCGAGGCGCTGGCGACGGTGGATCTATCCACGCCCACGCCCCCGCCAGCGGCCGCGATGCCGGCAGCGGTCGCTACCGGTGAGCCCGCCACGCCTGCAGTCCGTCCAGTGCGCAGCCAGATCGGCGACACCACACGCAGCCTGTTCCGCCTGCAGGCATCGGGCCAGCAGGCCGGGCAGCACCTGCCGCTGCTCGGCGACCAGGCCACGCTGGGCTACGCCCGCTACATGAAGAGCTTCGAACACGAGATCCCGGACTTCTTTGAAACCGATGTCGCCAAGTCCAAGGGATCGTCCTCATCCGGACGCTGAGGTAGGCCATGAAACGCCCACGCCAGTTCAGTTTCAGCCGCCCGCGCGGCGGCATGTCGATCACCATGATGCTGGTCATGCTGGCATTGCTGGCGATGCTGGGCCTGATCGAAATCGGCTATCTGTTCTGGGCCAAGCGAGACGCGCAGAAGGTCGCTGACCTGGCCGCACTGGCCGGTGCGCAGCGGCTGGAGCTGTGCACCTCGGACAACAGCGACAACAGCGCAGCGCGGCAAAGCGCGATCACCCAGAACAAGTTCGCAGGCACCCTGCAGATCCGCTGCGGCAACTGGAGCGCTGCACGCGGCACGCCGAACCGCTTCGTCACCACCGTGGATGCGAGCAATCCGCGCAATGCCGTGCAGGTGATCGCGCAACGCAGCGTGCTGCCGTTCTTCGGCCAGAACACCCGCCTGCCCACCGTCAGCGTGGAAGCCGTGGCTCGCCGCTCGGAACCCACGGCCGTGTTCGCGGTGGGTTCGCAGCTGCTGCGCACCAACGGCGACTCGGTCCTGCTGTCGACCCTGCGCCTGGTGGGCCTGGATGTCACCAATGCCACCGTGCTCTCCTATGACGGCCTGGCCCAGGCCAACATCACTCCGTCGGGCCTGCTCAAGGCGTTGAACATCCCGGTCAGTGCCAATCTCAGCGTGGCCGACTTCAACCGGCTGCTGTCGGTCAACAAGATCTCGCTGGCACAGCTGGTCGATGCCACCGCTACCGTGGTCGGTCGCGATACCACCGTGGGCGTGCAGCTGCGCGCCCTGTCCGACCTGGTCGCCACCCAGCTGGACATCAACAAGCTCAACATCGTGCTCGGCAGCCAGTCCGGCGGCGGCGGCCTGTTCGCCGAAGTCGTATCGCCGGATGGCACCGTCGGCAGCGCACTGGAAACCAAGGTCAACGTCCTCAACCTGATCAGCACCGCCATCTCCATCGCCAACGATGGCAACGGTGTGGCAGTGAAGGGACTGGACCTGCTGGGCATCAACATCCAGGCCGGCGTGGTCGAGCCACCCTCGATCGCCATCGGCGGCGTCGGCACGCGTGCGTACAACGCGCAGGTGCGGCTGATGGTGGATGTGGACAGCAACAACCTGTTCGCGCTGGGGCCGCTGCTGAATCTGCTCGGCACGCGCCTGCACCTGCCGCTGCATGTCGATGTCGCCAACGCGATGGGCACGCTGACCAGCATCCAGTGCGGTGCCAGTCCGCCCAAGGCCACCATCCAGGTCGATTCATCGGTGCTGCGCGCCTGTGTCGGCAACGTCGATCCCACGCAGCGCTTTTCCAAGAGCAATGTCTGTGATGCGACCCTGCAGAACGAGCAGCTGCTGAAGCTGCTCGGGCAACCCTTGATCAACGACAGGATCACCCTGCCGGCGCTGACCAGCTCGCAGAACCTGACCCTGGCCGCCGGCGAGACCGGCTCGACCCGGATCAACCCGCTGGCACTGGGCAATGCCGTATCGGACCTGGTCAATGAACTGCTGCGCGTGCTGTCGGGCATGCTCAGCTCACCCAAGCAGGGCATGAGCGCCAACGACACCGCCAAGGCACTGGCCGACCGCTACCTGCAGGCGGCATTTCCCACGGGCGGGCGCTACAACGTCGATCAGGTCATCCCGTTGCTGCGCGATGGCGATCCGTCGCGCAACCTCGCGCCGTTGGGCAACTGGACGGTGAAGAACGGCGTGCCCAAGCCCTGCCTGCTGGGCCTGACCACCTGCTGGGAAGACGGCTCGGTGTGGACCGGCTACAAGACGACCGTCACCGGACAGGGCCTGGGCCTGCTTGATGGCCTGCTGGGCTCGCTGGTCGGCGGCCTGCTGATCAACCGCTGCGACAGCCTGCTCGGCAACCTGATCGACTACAACGGCTGCGTGCGCAACAACCTGGCCTCCTACATCCAGACCGCGCCGGCCGGCTTCCTCGATGGCGCCGGTGGAACCGGCGTCACCAACCCGGACGGCAGCGTGAGCTGCAGCGGCCTGCTGTGCACGCTGCTGAAGCCGATCCTGGCCGCGCTGCGCCCCGTGCTCAACAGCGTCGGCACCCTGCTGACCAACCTGCTGGCCAGCGTACTGGGCCTGGAACTGGGGCGGACCGACGTCAACGTGCAGTCGATCCAGTGCAGCGCCGCACAGCTGGTCTATTGACCCGTGACGGGCGCCCTTGGCGGCGCCCGCGCCCATGCTAGACTCGCGGCGGGGAACCACCTTCAACTCAACCCACACTCATCCGTGGATGGTCTAGACATGCGAGAAACTTCAGGGGGCGCGGTCTTCGCCCGGCACGCGCGCGGCGCGGCACTGCTGGCCGTGGCCATGATGCTGGTGGCGCCGGTGGCGATGGCTGCCCGTGCTGACCGCGAAGCCGCCGCAGAGCCGGCCACGCGTACTGCACCGGTGGTGCGCAACACGGTAGACGAGCTCAAGCAGCTGATGGATGCGCGCCAGCTGACCGAGCTGCGCACGACCTACAACGGCAACTACGGCGCCAGCCTGCTGTTCAACGCCAATACCCTGACCTACTACGTTGCCCTGTTCCAGGAGAAGAACTTCTGGCGGGTAATCAAGACCGACGCCGTGGACAACGCCGAGCGTGTCTACCGCACCTTTGCCCAGCAGTCGGAGCAGCTGGCCCAGGTCTACATCGACACCACCCGCCTGGAAGCCGGCAAGCGCTACACCGAGCGCCTGGTCGCCTACAACGAGGAACGCCTGCGCACCCTGCAGCAGGAAATGGAACAGCAGCAGGCGCAGTCGGCCCAGGTCAGCGCGGCCCTGCAGCAGGCCCAGCAGCAGGCGGTCAGCCTGAGCAGCGACGTGCAGAGCACCAACAGCCAGCTGGACGCCCTGCAGCGCCGCATCCAGATCCTGCAGGCCGAACAGGGCAACCCGGAGCTGAGCCTGCCCAAGCCGGACAGCATGCCCTCGCCGGCACCGGCGGCGGCCAGCGACGGTCGCTGAGGCCCAGCACCCGGTATTTCCACAACGGCGCCCTTGGGCGCCGTTGTCGTTTCCAGCATTACCGGATTCAGCGGCAGGCGTCGTACACCGCGTCATCCAGTTGGCGGCGTTGCACGAAGTCCAGGCGCTTGGCCCTGGCCAGCACGTTTCCGCGCTGTTGCCGCGCCCGCTCACAGGCAGTGGGATCGGTGCTGATGGGTATCAGCGCGGCCTGTGCGCGGCCCGAACGCATGGCGCGCGATGGCGCGGGCACCGTGCTGCCCGCCCTGACTGCCCTGGGCGCCGGGTCGCGCGACAGGGACGCCTCCACCGGCACCTCCCAGCGCCACTCCGCCCGTCCCTGGCAGGGTGTCTGCTGATACACCGCATGCGGTCCATCCACGCACTTGTAGACATTGGTCTGCGCGTGCACCGCCGTCACCAGCAGCAGGCCCAGCAGCGGGCTGCATCGCATTCTCGGCATCGCGGGCTCCTAGACCAGGCTGCCGCCATCGTCGCCGCGGTGGCCGCTTCATGCCAGAGCGATATGCGTCACAGCCCGGGCAATCCAGCACAGCCGTGCAAGCCGTCCGATGTGCGCTGCGATGTACTGCCGAAGGCACTGGCACCGCTGCCAGTACCTTCCCTCCCTTCCTCCAAGGAACCTGCAATGAGCAATTACGTCACCGTCGCCGATGGCGCCCGCATTTTCTACAAGGATTGGGGCAACGGCCAGCCGATCGTGTTCGCACACGGCTGGCCACTGTCCTCCGATGCCTGGGACCCGCAGATGCTGTTCATGGGCCAGAACGGCTACCGCGTGATCGCCCACGACCGCCGCAGCCACGGCCGTTCCAGCCAGACCTGGGACGGCAACAACATGGACACCTACGCCGACGACCTCGCCGCGGTCATCGACGCGCTGGACCTGCAGGACGCGATCCTGGTCGGCCACTCCACCGGCGGCGGCGAAGTGGCCCACTACATCGGCCGCCACGGCAGCACGCGCGTGGCCAAGGTGGTGCTGGTCGGCGCCGTGCCGCCGCTGATGCTGAAGACCGACACCAATCCGGCCGGCACCCCGCTGGAGGTCTTCGACGGCATCCGCAAAGGTACCGGCGGCGACCGTTCGCAGTTCTTCAAGGATCTGACCACGCCGTTCTTCGGTGCCAATCGCGACGGCAACGCGGTTACCCAGGGCATGCGCGATGCGTTCTGGCTGCAGGGCATGCTCGGCGGCGTCAAGGGCCAGTACGACTGCGTGCACGAATTCTCGGAGGTGGACTACACCGAGGATCTGAAGAAGATCGATGTGCCCGCGCTGGTGGTGCATGGCGACGACGATCAGATCGTCCCGTTCGATGCCTCGGCCAAGCTGTCCTCGCAGATCATCAAGGATGCCGAACTGAAGGTGTACGCCGGTGCGCCGCACGGCCTGACCGTCACCCACGCCGACCAGTTCAACGCCGACCTGCTGGCGTTCGCGCGCAAGTGAGGCACCGCGGCGGCGCCGCAACGGTGCCGCCGCCCCCTTCGGTAGTGCCGGCCGCTGGCCGGCAACCCGATCAATCCATCGCGATCCTGCCCAGCCGACCAGCGGCCGGCTCTACCAGCGATGGGTCAGATGTCGGTGTGGTGATGTGGCACGGAGGCGGGCAGCGGGTCATGCCCCCCGACGAAGTGGCGTACCACCGGTGCACGCTCACCGCGATGCAGCCCGCGCAGCACTTCCTGGATCGCCTTGTCATCGGCAGTGATGCGTTCGTGCTGGCGCAGATGCTCCAGCCACGACGGGGTCACGAAATACTCCAGGTGGATGCCCGGGCTGGCCACGTCCTCCACAACACCCCAGACCACCGCGCCATCGCGGCGGCGGATCGTGCCCAGCGCGCGCATCTGTGCCTGGAATGCAGTGCGATCTGCGGCGTCGATGCGGTACTCGATGGTGACCAGCACCGGGCCGCGATCGTTCGACACCGGCACCGACAGTTCCGGAGCCGGCCAGTGCCCGGCAGGTCGCAGGTTGAGGTCTTCGGTGCCAGCGATGCGCACCCGCCAGACCAGCAGTCCACCGATCACCGCGCCTGCCGCTGCCACCAGCAGCGCCAGCTCCGGCGAGGTGCGCTGCGCCAGCGCGCCCCAGCTCAGGCCACCGGCCGCCATGCCCGCCGAGAACACCATGATGTACAGCGCCAGCGCACGTGCACGCACCCACGCAGGCACCGCGGTCTGCGCGGCGATCTGCAGCGACGACAGCACAGTGATCCAGGCAAAGCCGTTGACCAGCATGACCAGCGGCAGCACATACCAGCTGCGGGTCAGCGCCAGCCCGACCAGGCTCAAGCCCAGCGACAGCGTGGCCAGCAGCACCAGCAGATCGCGGTCCAGCTGCGCGCGCAGCTTCGGCAGCAGCAACGCACCGCCCACTGCGCCGATCCCGATGCAGCCCAGCAGCATGCCGTACTGCCCCGCCCCACCCTGCATCTGCCCACGCACCACCACGGGCAACAGCGCGTTCATTGCCGCGGCGAAGAAGAAGAAGCCGACCGACTTGATCAGCACCGCCTGCAGCCGTCCGGCACGGCTCGCGTAGCGCAGGCCCGCTTTCAATCCGGCACCAAAGCCTTCCGGCGGCAAGCTCGACTGCTTTGGGTCGCGCTTCCAACCCCACACCACGAACAGCATCGCGGCGAAGGTGATGGCATTGAAGCCGAACGCCCAGACCGCGCCCAGCTGGGCGACGATCACGCCGCCGATGGCCGGGCCGATCGAACGGGCGATATTGATGCCGATCGAGTTCAGCGCCACCGCCGAGGCCAGCATCGGCTGCGGCACCAGTTCAGAGACGATGGCGGCCTGCGCGGGCATTGCCATCGCCGCACCGCAGCCCATGCAGAAGGTCAGCAGCACCAGCAACTGCGGGGTCAGCAGGTCCATCGCGGTCAACGCTGCCATCGCAGCGGCCACCAGCAGCATCCAGCCCTGGGTCACCAACAGGTACTTCCGGCGATCGACGATGTCGGCCAGCGTGCCGGCAGCGAGCGCCAGCAGCACGATCGGCACCGTGGTGGCCGACTGCACCAGCGCCACCATCAGCGGCGATCCCGTGCGTTCGGCCATCACCCAGGCGGCGGCAACGTCATTGACCCAGGTACCGATGTTGCTGGCCAGGATCGCCAGCCAGATCGAACGGAACATCCGGATCTTCAGCGGGGACCAGGCCCCTGCGGCCTGTACGGGGGGTTGCGACGCGGTTGCGTTCACCATTGCCATGCTCCAACGATCGAGGCGAACAGCGTGTCCTGGCCTCCAGCCTGCTTCAGTGCAGGACCGGCATCGACCCAGGCCAGCTGCAGCTGCCATTGCCAGTGTTCGCTGGCCTGCCAGCGGGTTTCGGATTTGTACTGATTCCCGATGCGGCGCGCGCCGCCGGCGCTGCCCGGCAACGCCACCAGCGGTGCCGGCGTGGTGTAGACGGCATCGGCGCGCCGATGCTTCCACGCCATCTGTACGCCCAGCTCCGTCGTCACCGCGTCGTGCAGGCGCAGGGTCAGGGTGGGCTGGATGTCCATCAGGTTGGCCGGGGCCAGCAGGCTGGCCTCGCTGAAATAGGCCGACTTCGGAAACAAGGCGTTGAAGGTTCCCAGGCGACCGTCATGCAGGTTGCCATCGCCACTGGCGATATCGGCCTTCAGCCCCAGCCGCGGTTGCAGCGGCAGGTCCGTCCAGCGCCACCCTGTATCGGTCGCCAGCGTCCAGGCGCGGATATCGAGCGTGCCGGCGGTCGTCCGCAGTTCACCGCCCTGCGCCACCAGCTCACTGTTCCAGTCCAGTGCACCGGCCTGGCCGAACCAGCGCGTGCCCAGGGTCTGCCGACGTTCGGCACCCACACCCGCGGCGAAGCGCGCGCCGTCGCGGCGGTAGTCCAGCAGGTACATATCCCACTGTCCCGCACCCTGTCCACGTGCCGTGGTGGCATAGGCACCCCACAGGTGGGCGCCGTGTTCGCCGCGGTCGTCGAAGGCCCCCGGTCGGTTCTCCAGCGGCCGCAGCGCCATCAGATCCAGCGTGCCGAAGCGGCTTTTCCAGCCCAGACGCGCACCGTCGAAGGCCAGGCGGATGTTCGGCCCATCACGCACCGACAGCAGCCGCGAGCTGCCAAAGCCGGCTTCCTGCCGTCCCAGCTGCAGATGGAACGCGCCCTGCTGCCAGCGCCAATACGCCTGCTGCACATCCAGCGCGCTGCGGTCGGTGCGGCCCGGGCCGCCGGCCTTGCCACTTTCACCATGCACACCCAGCTGCAGCTTCGCCTGCCAGGTCTCTTCCACATAGGTGGCCGAGGCCAGCGCGCGCAGCAGGCCATAGCCATCCTCGCCACCACCAATGCCGAACCGGCTCGGGTCGTAGTACAGCCCACGCACGCGCAGCGATGCATCCAGCTGCAATTGGCCGTCACCGACGTCGCTGCAGCGGCCACCCTCGCAGGCCAGCGCCAGCGATGGCGCGGTGGCCAGCAACACCAGGCTCAGAACGCGAAGCACGAGCATCCCATCGCGCCCCAGAACGCGGTCAGGTCATTGGTCGGTGCTGCATGCTGCGCGGCATGTCCGTGCGCGCCATGCGTACTGCAGGCCACACCGTGATGGTGGCGATGCGCGGCGGCCAACCCGGTGGCGGTACCGCCGACGTGATAGCCGCCGAACCGGTTGACCGGCGACCAGTTGGGCATCGCCGGCGGCAGCTGCGGCGCAAGCCCGGCATAGTCGGCGTCGGCATGCACGATGCGGCCGCCGACCACGGTCAACACGCTGGTGATGTCGGCGATCTGCGCGTCATCCACGCGGAAGAAGTCGGCCGAGAGCAGGATGAAGTCGGCCAGCTGGCCGGCCTTCAGTGTGCCCTTCACCGCTTCGTCGCCGGAGAACCAGGCGCTGCCCTGGGTCCACAGGCGCAGCGCCTGCTCGCGTTCGAGCAGGTTCTCATCGCCATACAGGGCCAGCCCGCCCACGGTGCACCCGGTCACCAGCCAGGACAACGCCACCCACGGGTTGTAGCTGGCCACGCGGGTGGCATCGGTACCGGCACCGACCGGCACGCCTTCGGCCAGCATGCGCTTGACCGGCGGCGTATGCCGCGCGGCCTGTACGCCGTAGCGCTCGACGAAGGCCTCGCCCTGGTAGGCCATGCGGTGCTGCACGGCGATACCCCCACCCAGCGCGCGGATGCGCTCGATGTTGCGCGGGGTGATGGTCTCGGCGTGGTCGATGAACCAGTGCAGGCCATCGAACGGCACCTCGCGGTTGACCTGTTCGTACACATCCAGGATGCGGGTGATGCTCTCGTCGTAGGTGGCGTGGATGCGGAACGGCCAGCGCTTCTCGACCAGAAGCTTCACCACGTCGTGCAGTTCGGGCTCCAGCTCCGGCGGCAGTTCCGGGCGGGGCTCGTTGAACAGTTCGAAGTCGGCGGCGGAGAACACCAGCATCTCGCCGGCACCGTTGTGGCGCAGCAGGTCATCGCCCTGGCGCGGCTGCAGGATCTCGCTCCAGCCACGGAAGTCATCCACTTCCCTGCCCTTGTTCTGGGTGAACAGGTTGTAGGCAATGCGCACCGTCAGCTGGTCATCGCGGTGCAGCTGCTCGATGACCTGGTAATCCTCGGGATAGTTCTGGAAGCCACCGCCGGCGTCGATCACCGAGGTGATGCCAAGCCGGTTCAGTTCGCGCATGAAGTGGCGCGTCGAGTTCGCCTGGTACTCGATCGGCAGGCGCGGTCCCTTGGCCAGCGTGGCGTACAGGATCAGCGCGTTGGGCTTGGCCAGCAGCAGCCCGGTCGGGTTGCCCAGCGAATCGCGCACGATCTGCCCGCCCGGCGGATCCGGCGTGTCCTTGGTGTAGCCGCAGGCGCGCAGCGCGGCGCGGTTGAGCAGCGCGCGGTCATACAGGTGCAGCAGGAACACCGGCGTATCCGGCGCGATGTCGTTGAGCTCCTGCAGCGTCGGCAGGCGCTTCTCGTTGAACTGCGCAGCGGTGAAGCCACCGACCACGCGGACCCATTGCGGCGCGGGAGTACGGTCTACCTGGGCCTTCAGCATGTCGAGGGCGTCGCCCAGCGAGCGCAGGCCGTCCCAGCGCAGTTCCAGGTTGTAGTTCAGGCCACCGCGGATGAGGTGGGTATGGCTGTCGTTGAGGCCGGGCAGAAGGCGCCGGCCCTGCGCATCGATCAGGGTCGCTTCGTTGCCCCAGCCACGCATGACCTCCTCGTCGCTGCCGACGGCGACGATGCGGCCTTCCTGCACAGCCAGCGCCTGCGCATGAGGCTGCTGTGGGTCGAGGGTGGTAATGCGGGCATTGCGGATGACCAGCGTGCTCATGCGGCGCTCCTTGGAAGTGGAATCGAGTGCAGCACCGGCGCGACCGGCCAAGCCGAGCGCAACAGCAGCGCCGCTGGCCAGCACCACGTTGCGGCGGCCGAGGTTGAGGGGATCGTGACTCATGCGGAATCTCCCGGAAAGCGTTGGCCGTCCAGCGCCCAGGCGCCGGGCCCGGCCAGCGCGAGGGCCAGCAGCACCGTGGTCCACATCAACGGGTACTCACTGCCACCGCGCATCCAGAACCAGCCCTTGGGCAGGGCCAACAGCCCGGTGAAGCCGATGAAGGCGGCCGCCGCAAGCGCGGCGATGCGGGTCTGCCACCCCAGCAGCACGGCCAGCCCGGACAGCACCTGCAGCAAAGCCAACAGCAATGGCAACGGAGCCACAGCCGGCAGCCCGAAACCGCGCAGTTCGGTGGCGAAGCCGGAAAGCCCCGGGCCACCGAACCAGCCGAACAGCTTGCCCAGCGCGTGCGGCAGCAGGAATCCCCCTGCTGCCACGCGCAGCATCAGCAGCGCCAGGTCGGGGCCGTGGCCAGACAGCATGCTCAGTGCCCGCCTTCCTGCGCGCCGAACATGCGCTTGGCGTACTGGATGCCGATGCCGTAGCCACCGGCGTGGTCGCGGGCAATGCCGGTGGTCAGGTCGTAGGTTTCACCGCGTGCCCAGTCACGCTGCAGCTCGAGCAGGTACTGCACGCTGGTCATCGGCACCGCACCGGCCTGCACCATGCGTGTGATGGCACGTTCGTGGGCTTCATCGCTGACATCACCGCAGGCATCGGTGATCACGTATATCTCGAAGCCCTGCGCCAAAGCCGACAGCGCCGGGCCGACGATGCAGACGCTGGTCCACAGGCCGGCAATGACCAGGCGGCGCTTGCCGATGCGGTTGATCTCATCGATCACCGGCTGGTCTTCCCAGGTGTTCATCGAGGTGCGGTCGAACACCGTCTGGCCCGGGAAGATCTCCGGCAGTTCCGGGAACATCGGGCCGGAGAACGACGCTTCGGCAACGGTGGTCAGCAGCACCGGCACGTTGAAGCCCTTGGCCCCCTTGCTGATCAGCGACACGTTGTTGCGCAGCGCGGAGATGTCGATGGTGTGGGTGGCGAACGCCATCTGTGACTGGAAGTCGATCAGCACCAGGGCATGGTCGGTGGGCGACAGCAGGGCCGGGGCGGGCGTGGCGGTGGCAAGGCTCATGGGTGGACTCCGTTGGAAACACGATCAGGGGGAAGCAACAGGGCCGCATCGCCGGCCAGATACTGGCCGGGGCTGCAGCCGGTCTCGGCGCGGAAGCTGCGGACGAAATGGCTCTGGTCGAAGAAGCCCAGCTGCTGGGCCAGGCAGGACATCGGCAGCTGCGCGACCGGCAGCAACTGGCGCGCACGTTCGATGCGGCGGCGGCGGACATAGCGCAGCGGGCTGGCACCGGTGCCGGTGCGGAACAGGCGCACCAGATGGAACCGGCTGACGCAGGCGACGGTCGCCAGCTCGGTCACCCGCAGCGGCTGGGACAGGTGCTCATCGACATAGCGCAGGGCGCGCTGCAGCGCGGCGGCCTGCTGCGGGGCCAGTGATGCGGCGAGCGGATGCGGAGAGATGGTGGCCATGCGGGACGCCGCGAGGGGGTGCCCCATGGTGCGTCGCCCCTGTGCAATGCCCTACCCCCGTCGGTCGAGGCCAGTACCTACCCGAATGGGGGAGGCCGATGGCCGAGCCGGCGACGACCGAACAGCCGCGCATCCAGTGAATAGGCACCCGGGCCCAGCGCCAGCAAGGCCAGCGGCAACACCACCAGTGGCCACGGCAGCGCCTGTGCATACAGGCCCAGTGTTGCCGGCACTACCGCCAGCGGCGTCAATACGCCCAGCACGAGCATCGCCACCGCCAGCAGGCACAGCGCCGACAGCCAGCCCGCAGCGTGCGTGCCCGGCGTGCATAGTGCAGCGGCCACGCACAGCCGCAGCCACAGCAGGCCGATGCCCGGCCCGCGGTCGGGGAACATCACGAACAGGCGCTGCATGGCTGGGCTCCGCAGGACATGTCGGCGTGATAGCCGACCACGGCATCAGGCGCCTACCCCGATCGGGTCACCCGGGACTGCCCCGCACCTGCCAGAATGCGCGCCATGCATGGCCGCCCCTTCCCGTTACTGCGCCGCCTGCCGGCGCTGCTGACGTGCCTGCTGCTGTGGACCGCCCTGCCCGCCCTCGCCGTGCAGCGGCCGGCCGTGAGCAGCGGGTTGCCCGGCTACGAGCACACCGCGTGGCGGGTCGGCCAGGGTGCACCCGGTGACATCTGGGACATCAGCCAGGACCGTGACGGCCTGTTGTGGCTGGCCACCGGTTCGGGCCTGTACCGTTTCGATGGACGCCGCTTCGAACGGCAGGCGCCACCGGCCGGCACCCGCTACCCGTCCACCAACATGGTCACGTTGGAACACAGCGCCGATGGCGCACTGTGGATCGGCTACTTCCAGGCCGGCATCAGCCAACTCGCACGTGGCCAACTGTACAACTACGGCCGCAGCCAGGGCGTGCCGGTTGGCGTGGTCCCGCACTTCAGCCAGGACCGCGACGGCCGGATGTGGGCGGCCATCAACGGAGGGCTGCGCGAGTTCGATGGCCAGCGCTGGCAGCCGCTGCACGCAGGCACGGGGGTGCCGGAACACCGCGTGCAATGGGTGCTGCACGACAGCCGCGGCACCTTCTGGGTACTGGCCGACCTCAGGATCTGGATGCGCCCTGCAGGCCAGCCGCATTTCGAGGACACCAGCATCGCCGTATCCCAGATGGCGACGCTGACCGAGAGCCCGCAGGGCGAAGTCTGGCTGGCCGACCGTGTGCGCGGCACCTCGCCACTGGCCAACGCGCACGGCCTGCTGCCGGACAGCGAGCGCGAAGCGCGGCGCCTGCCGGACCTGGTCGCCGCTCGCCTGCAGTTCACTGCCGACGGCGCGTTATGGGCCACGATGAGCCCGCATGGCGGTGTCGCCCGGATCACGTTCGATGGCAGCCGCGCCGTGCGCATGGAGCGTTTCGATTCGCCGCACGGGCTGACCGCCACCTCGGCCGTGCCGATCATCGCCGACCGCGAAGGCAATCTCTGGGTCGGCACCAATCTCGGCCTCAACCGCTTCCGCGTGCGCAGCGTGAACACGCTGGCGGTCGGCCCCAGTGATCCCTATCGCTCGTTGGTGCGGGCCAGCGATGGGCGTGTGTACGGCTACGGCGAGGACCTCAAGCCGTACGACCTGCGCCGGCCACTGCTGGAAGGCAGCGCCGCACAACTGCAGGCGGCCGCGCGCCGGGCGCCCACGCCGATCTGGCAGTTCGACTGGGTCAACCTGGCACGCACGGTGGCCGGCCACACCACGCTGATTCCGCTGCCCGAGCCCTTCACCGGGCAACCGCTGCATGCCCTGCTGTTCGCCGATGACGACCAGGCCTGGGTCTGCACCGGTGAACGTGGCGTGCTTCACTATCTGCACGGCCAGTGGCAGCGCGAAACGCGCCTGCCCGAACAGGCCTGCTCATCACTGGCGCTGGAGGCCAATGGCCAGCTGCTGCTCGGCTATGCCGACGGCCGGCTGCGCAGCATGGGCACGACCCGCATCGAAACCTTCGATGCCAACCACGGGCTGTCGGTCGGCCCGGTCACCGCGCTGCTGCACCACCAGGACCTGTTGCTGGTGGCCGGTGAGGCCGGGCTGGCCGCCCGCATCGGCAATGGCCGCTTCATGCCGGTCAACACCGACCTGGCCGGCGTGCTGGAAGGCATCACCGGCATGGTTGCCGATGCGCACGGTCACCTGTGGCTCAATGGCAGTCGTGGCCTGGTCCGGCTGGGGAGCGATCAGCTGCGACGGGCGCTGCGTACCGGGCAGCCGGTGACGCCACGCCTGTTCGATGCGGTGGATGGCATGCCGGGCATCGCCCTGCAGAGCGGACCGATCGCCACCGCCGCGCTGGCCGATGACGGACTGCTGTGGCTGGCCACCAACCAGGGCCTGGCCTGGCTGGATACCACGCGCTCGCACATCAACACCATGGCGCCCAGCGTACGCATCGGCGAAGTGCTGTACGGCAGCGCACGCGAACCCCTGCGTGACGGCCTGCGCCTGCCGGCCGGCACCAGCCAGCTGCAGATCGACTACGTGGCGCTGTCGCTGGCACGTCCGGAGCGCAACCGCTACCGCTATCGCCTGTCCGGCGTTGACGACGGCTGGCAGGATGCCGGCAGCAGCACGCGGGCGTACTACACCAACCTCGCCCCCGGCAACTACCGGTTCGAGGTGGAGGCCGCCAACGAAGACGGCATCTGGAGCACCACGCCTGCCAGCCGCAGCTTCCGCATCGCGCCCACCTTCATGCAGACCGTGTGGTTCAAGCTGCTGTGCGCAGCCGCGATCCTCGCGCTGCTGGTGATGGCGGTGCGCATCCGCAGCGGGCAGCTGGCGGCCCTGTTCCGCGCGCGCCTGCAGGAACGCCATGGCGAACGCGAACGCATTGCCCGCGACCTGCACGACACCCTGCTGCAGGGCAGCCAGGGCCTGATCCTGCGCCTGCACGCGATCAGCCAATCGCCGCAGACCCCGCACACGGTGCGCGGCCAGCTGGAATCGGCGATGCAGCTGGCCGAGCGCAACCTGGCCGAGGGCCGCGAACGCGTCAACGCATTGCGCGACGGTCCCTTCGCCGGCCGCGACCTCGCCTCGGCACTGGCCGATGTGCACGCCGAGTACGCCGGGCATGGCATCAACCCCCTGCGCCTGACCGTGGAAGGTGCGACGCCACCGCTGCAGGCGGACGCGGCCGAGGAGGTGTTCCTGATCGGCCGCGAGGCCATCCGCAACGCGTTGCGCCATGCCAATGCCAGTGCCATTGAAGTGGAACTGTCCTATGGCACGCGCTGTTTCCTGCTGCACGTCCGCGATGATGGGGTCGGCATCGCCGACGAGAACGCCGGTCATGGTCATTGGGGCCTTCAGGGCATGCGCGAACGCGCGCAACGACTGGGCGCCGAACTGCAGCTGTGGACCCGGCCCGGCCTGGGCACCGAAGTGGCGTTGGCGGTCCCGGCACGGCGCCTGTATCACCGCCGTCCATCGCGCTGGCGCTGGCCCTGGAGTAAAGCAAACCATGACTGAGTCCCCTGCCCCGATCGGCGTGCTGGTGGTCGACGACCATCCACTGCTGCGCGACGGCCTGGCCGCCCTGCTGGGCGCACAACCCGATCTGCGCCTGCTCGGTGAGGCCGCCGATGGCGAGGAAGCCATCGCGTGCTACCAGCGGCTGCAGCCCGACGTGGTGCTGATGGACCTGCAGATGCCACGGCTGGATGGCGTGGAAGCGATCGTGCGGATCCGCGCAATGGACCCGCGCGCGCGCATCATCGTGCTGACCACTTACCGCGGTGACGTGCGCGCGGTCCGCGCGCTGCAGGCCGGTGCCAGCGCCTACCTGCTGAAGGACATGCTGCGTCACGAGCTGATCGACACCATCCGCATCGTCGCCGGTGGCCGGCGTGCACCGATTCCGCCGGCAGTGGCGGCGAGCATTGCGGCGCATGTCGTCGAGGATCGGCTGTCACCGCGTGAAACCGAGGTGCTGCGGCACGTTGCGAGTGGGCTGTCGAACAAGCGCATCGGCGAGCGCATGCAGATTTCCGAGCAGACGGTGAAGGCGCACATGAAGAGCCTGATGGACAAGCTCGGCGTGGGTGATCGCACGCATGCGGTGACCCAGGCGTTGCGGCGCGGCATCATCAGCCTGGACGACAGCGGTCACGATTAGGGGGTTGTCGGCAGGGCTTGCAGCCCTGCACCTGCTACGGGCTGGAGCAACAGCAACAGCAACAACTGAAGCAAAAGCGGTTTCCTGTGGGTCGGCGGGGTGGGTCCGGTTGCGGGAGACGCCGTAGACCCTTCCTTGGGGGCTTGGCCGCGGCATCCATGCCGCGGACACTCCCGCAACCGGACCCACCCCGCCTTCGACAGAGTCCCGCTGCTG
>NZ_JAUTXR010000110.1 GCF_030658505.1 Stenotrophomonas raiganjensis (SeqCode)
TCCAGCGCAGCCAGGCAACGATCCAGTGCAGCATCGTCCACGCACAGCGGCAACAACACGATCGCCCCCATCCCGCCTCCGTGGTTGTCGGTAGCCACAGCCTAGCACTGGGAGGGTATCGGCCGGGTTGACCCGGCGCCCGCAGAGGCCAGCGCCAGAGCCGAAGCAACAGCCGGAGCAAAAGCTGGGTTCCTGGGGGATGGCGGGGTGGGGGCGGGGGGGGGGGGCGCCCGAAACCCCTCCCAGGGGGGGGGGCCGCGGCGGCGCGCCGCCCGCCCCCCCCCCCCTGGGGGGGTGGCCCCCCCCCCCCCCCACCCCCCCCCCCACCCCGCCATCCCCCAGGAACCCAGCTTTTGCTCCGGCTGTTGCTTCGGCTCTGGCGCTGGCCTCTGCGG
>NZ_JAUTXR010000001.1 GCF_030658505.1 Stenotrophomonas raiganjensis (SeqCode)
CAGCACCACGCCTTCGTCGGCACTGATGCGCAGCACGGTGCCCGCGTACTGTTCCAGACCCTGCACCTGGCCGTCGCCGCCATTGCTCGATCCAGCGCCTCAGCGCCGTCGGGCCGACATCCATCAGCTGGCAGACGTCCCTGACTGTCTGCCCCTCCACACCGACAAGGCGAACCGCCTCGTCCCTCCTGCCATGAGTGATCTGTTTTGCCCTGGGTCAACCTCGATGCTCGAAATTGATCCTCTCGAGTGTCCAAGGTGATTAGACCACCACAACCCGTCCATGGGGGCTTGGCCGCGGCATCCA
>NZ_JAUTXR010000014.1 GCF_030658505.1 Stenotrophomonas raiganjensis (SeqCode)
GCCGGCGAGATCGCCTCGGGCAACAGCGACCTGTCGCGCCGTACCGAACAGCAGGCCGCCAACCTGGAGGAAACCGCCGCCTCGATGGAGGAACTGACCTCCACCGTGCGCCAGAACGCCGAGCACGCCCGCCAGGCCAATCAGCTCGCCATCGGCGCGCAGGGCGTCGCTTCGCAGGGTGGCAACGTGGTCGGCCAGGTGGTTACCACCATGTCGGCCATCGAGGCCTCATCGAAGAAGATCGCCGAGATCATCTCGGTGATCGACGGCATCGCGTTCCAGACCAACATCCTGGCACTGAACGCCGCGGTCGAAGCCGCACGTGCCGGCGAACAGGGCCGCGGTTTCGCCGTGGTCGCCAGCGAAGTGCG
>NZ_JAUTXR010000054.1 GCF_030658505.1 Stenotrophomonas raiganjensis (SeqCode)
CGATCTTGGCGAGGACTTTGGCGGCGGCCTGCATGCGCACGAAGTGGCCTTCCTGCACCGGCACGAGTGGGCGCGCACTGCCGAGGACGTGCTGTGGCGAAGGAGCAAGCTGGGGTTGCGGCTGGACGCTGCGCAGGTGGCTCGGCTCTACAGAGAGAGAGGTAAGTTACCCTGACCGTTCTACCGGAGACGCTGCATGACGCCCCGCTACGTGCTGGCCATCGACCAGGGCACCACCAGTTCACGCGCGATCCTGTTCGACCGTGCCGGCGACATCATCGGCAGCGCGCAGCGCGAGTTCGCGCAGATCTTCCCGCAACCCGGCTGGGTCGAGCATGACCCGCGCGAGATCCTCACCAGCGTCTATGCCACGCTGACCGAACTGCTCAGCCGCGGGCAGATCGACCCGCGTCATATCGCCGCGCTGGGCATCACCAACCAGCGCGAAACCACCGTGGTCTGGGACCGTGCCACCGGCCAGCCGATCCACAACGCGATCGTCTGGCAGTCGCGGCAGAGCCACGCCATCTGTGAACGACTGAAGTCCGAAGGCCATGAAGCGCTGATCCGTGAACGGACCGGCCTGCTGATCGATGCCTATTTCTCTGCGACCAAGGTGCGCTGGATCCTCGACCACGTGGAAGGTGCGCAGCAGCGCGCCGAACGGGGCGAGCTGCTGTTTGGCACCATCGACAGCTGGCTGGTGTGGAACCTCAGCGGCGGCCAGGCGCATGTGACCGACTACAGCAATGCGGCGCGCACGCTGCTGTTCAACATCCACACGCTGGACTGGGATGACGACCTGCTGGCGCTGCTCGACATCCCGCGTGCGATGCTGGCGCAGGTGCGTGACTCCAGTTCCGTCTATGCACACACCCGGCCGCAGTTCTTCTTCGACCACCCGATCCCGATCGCCGGCATCGCCGGTGACCAGCAGGCGGCGTTGTTCGGCCAGGCCTGTTTCCAGCCCGGCATGGTCAAGAACACCTATGGCACCGGTTGCTTCATGCTGATGCACACTGGCGCGCAGGCGGTGCGGTCGCGCAATGGCCTGCTGACCACCATTGCCTGGGGCCTGGACGGGCGCGTGGAATACGCACTGGAAGGCTCGATCTTCATCGCCGGCTCGGTGGTGCAGTGGCTGCGCGATGGACTGCGCATGATCGAACGCGCCAGCGACAGCCAGGCACTGGCCGCACAGGTGCCCGACAGTGGAGGTGCTTACCTGGTGCCGGCGTTTGTCGGCCTCGGGGCACCCTACTGGCGCAGCGATGTGCGCGGTGCGATGTTCGGGTTGACCCGTGGCACGCGCAAGGCGCACTTCGTGCGCGCGGCACTGGAGGCGATGGCCTACCAGACCCGCGATGTGCTCGATGCAATGCAGTCCGATGCGGGCATCGCGCTGACCGAGCTGCGCGCCGATGGCGGCGCGATCGGCAACGACTTCCTGGCCGGCTTCCAGGCCGACATCCTCGGCGTGCCGCTGCTGCGGCCACGGTTGACCGAAACCACGGCGCTCGGTGCGGCCTATCTGGCCGGCCTGGCCGTCGGGTTCTGGTCCAGCCGCGAGCAGATCGCTGCGCAATGGGGCCTGGACCGCCGCTTCGAGCCACGGATGGAAGTGGCCCGGCGCGAGAAACTGTATGCCGGATGGCAGCAGGCGGTTGCCGCCACCCTCGCCTTCCACGTCGATTGAAGGTAGTGCCGGCCGCTGGCCGGCACACCGGGGGTGTTTGCAGATTGCCGGCCCGCGGCCGGCGCTACCACGCGGTCAGAACGCCGGCAGCACCGCGCCCTTGTACTTGGTCTCGATGAAGGCCTTCACCTGCGGGCTGGTCAGGGCCTTGGCCAGCTTCTGCACGCGGGCGTCATCCTTGTTGTCCGGGCGCGCGACCAGGAAGTTCACGTACGGCGAATCCTTGCTCTCGATCGCCAGTGCGTCCTTGGTTGGATTGAGGCCTGCATCCAGCGCGTAATTGGTATTGATCAACGCCAGATCGACCTGGTCCAGCACGCGCGGCAGCATCGCCGAGTCCAGCTCGCGGAACTTCAGGTTCTTCGGGTTGGCGATGATGTCGCGCTGGGTCGACAGCGCATTGGCCGGGTCCTTCAGCGCGATCACGCCGGCCTTGTGCAGCAGGATCAGCGCGCGGCTGTTGTTGCTCGGATCGTTCGGGATCACCACGTCGGCGCCTTCGCGCAGCTCGGCCAGCGACTTGATCTTGCGCGAGTAGGCACCGAACGGCTCGATGTGGACACCGATCACCTTCACCAGATCGGTCTTGCGATCGCGGTTGTAGGCATCCAGGTACGGCTCGGTCTGGAAATAGTTGGCATCCACCTGCTTCTGCACCAGCTGGTCGTTGGGCTGCACGTAGTCGTTGAACACGCGCACGTCCAGGTCCACGCCTTCCTGCTTGAGGATCGGCTTGACCACTTCAAGGATCTCGGCGTGCGGCACGGCCGTGGCGGCCACCACCAGCTTCTGCGAGGGCTCGCCGGACTTGCCGCAGGCGGTCAGGGCCAGCGCAGCGGCGAGCAGGGGCAGCAACAGGGTCTTCTTCATGGGCGGAAGGGTTCTCGGGAGGAGTATCAGGAGTTGTCGTAATTGCTCAGGGCGAGCTCGAGCAGCGCCTTGGCCTGCTCGCGCAGCATCACCGGTTCGATGATCTCGGCATCCGAGCCGTAGTGCAGCACGTCCATCAGCAACTCGCGCGAGACGCTGTACGGCACCTTCAGTTCATAGCGGCCATCGGCCAGGAAACGGCCCTGCTGCTTGGAATGCCAGTGCTCGTCGGCCACCCAGCGCGCGGCCTTGGCGCTGAACAGGATCGTCGCCCAGCCCTTCGGTGCGCCGGAGAAGATGCCGTAGCTGGCGCCCAGCTGCTCGTCCAGTTCGCTGTCGGCGACATCGCGGGCGGTACTGTCGACCACCCGCGCCTTGTGGATGCGGTCCACCGCAAAACTGCGCAGTGCCTCGCGGTCATGGTCCCAGGCATCCAGGTACCAGTTGTCGCGATAGTGGGTCAGGCGCTGCGGCGAGACCGTACGCTTGGTCGGCTCGTCGGTGGAACGGGCGCGGTACTCGAACGCCAGCTGGCGGCGCTCCAGCACCGCCGAGGCGACGCTGCGGAAGCTGCCCTCATCGAACTTGCGGCCGCGGTGCGGAATCACCCGCACGCGGTCCACCGGCCAGCTGGAGACACCGGCCTGCGCTGCCAGCAGGCTCTCGATACGCTGCTGCAGCGGTGCCAGCACCGACGACAGCACGCCGCCGCCAGTCCGCGCCAGCAGGTGCTGCGAGGCCAGCAGGGCGTGCAGTTCCTCCGAACTCAGCCACAGGCCGGGCAGTTCGAAGCGGTCGCTCTCGTCGGCCTGGTAGCGGAAGCCCGCCTCGCCGTCTCCCTCGATCGGTGCCATCAGCGCATCGCGCAGGAAGGCCAGGTCGCGGTAGACGGTGGCGCGGGAACAACCGAGCTTGTCCTGCAGGGTCGCCACCGTCACCGGATAGCGCGCGGACTTGAGCAGACGATGCAGGGCGGTGATGCGTTCGTATCGGTCCATACCCCCGATTATGTCCGAGTCGCGGGTCTTGTGTGGGACGTTTGGGCTATCGTGGTCGCCCCCACCCCAATGGAATGCCCGATGCGCCGGTTGCCTGCCCTGTCCCTGCTGGCCTGCCTGCTGCTGGCCGCCTGTGATCGCGCGCCCGCGCCGGCCAGCACCGGGGCACCCGTGCCTGCGGCGGATCCGGCGCAGGCGGTGCTGGGCGCCAGCCAGCGCTTCTCGGCCCTGAGCAGTTTCCATGCCGAGCTGGAGGTGCTGGGCGCGCCGCAGCCGGTGCGCAGCGCCATGGACTTCGTCGCGCCCGACCGCTTCCGGGTGCAGACCCCGGCCGGGCCGCAGACCATCATCGGCGACACCATGTTCCTGCAGGCCGACGGCGCGATCCGCCAGGTTCCGACCCCGCCGGGCCTGCTCGAGCAGTGGCGCAACCCGTTGCCGGCCGACGCCCTGCCCGCCGATCTGAAGGCCGAAGACCTTGGCAGCCAAGCGCTGGATGGGGTCGAAACCCGCCACTACCGGCTGCGCGGTGCCCAACCGGGCGAACGCCTGGAGTACTGGGTGGATGCCCAGGGCCTGCCGCGGCAGATCGTGCGCAGCGGCAGCAGCAATGGCCACAGCTTCCAGCTGCGCCTGCGCTATTCGCGCTTCAACGACCCCGCATTGCGTGTCGATCTGCCCTGAATAGGCGATCGCGGCAACGTTCGCTGAAGCACGCATTGGATCGATTCGGACGGCCATCACGCTTCCAGTATCATCACCGGCTGTCAACCGCTTCGGAGAAGCCTCGATGTCCCTGCGTGTGTCCCTGCTGATCCCCCTGCTGCTGTGCGCGCCGCTTGCGCATGCGCAGGACGCCTCCGAGCTGGCGGCGATGTCCTCGCCGTGGAGCGGCAGCGGCGGCGAGCTCGGTTTCGCCTCGGCACGCGGCAACAGCAGCACCGAAAGCTTCAACGGCCGCCTGCGCCTGCGCTACACCGACGGCGACTGGGTGCACAGCATGGACCTGTTCGGCCTGCGTTCCAGCTCCAAGGTGACCGAGACCAACGACGACGGCAGCACCACCCGCCGCAACAACACCACGGCCAACCGCTACACCGGCAGTGCCGGCAGCGCGCTGCAACTGGGCGAGCACCGCCAGCTGACCGCCACGGTGCGTACCGAACGCGACGACTTCGCCACCTACGACCGCCAGAGCTCGTTCGGTCTGGGTTACGGCACCCGCCTGTGGAACACCGAGCGCTTCTCGTTCGATGCGCAGATCGGCCCCGGTGTGCGCCGCACCCACAGCACCGAGGACGACCGCACCCGTACCGGCATGATCGGTCGCGGCCTGTTCGACCTGAAGTACTCGCTGACCGACAACACCGACCTGGTCAACACCCTGCTGGTCGAATCCGGTTCGTACAACACCTTCGGCCAGAACGACTTCGGTGTCTCGGTGAGCATGAACGAGCACCTGGCGCTGAAGGCCGGCTGGCAGGCGCGTTACAACAGTGACGTGGCCGAGGACAAGCGCAAGACCGATACGCTGACCACGATGAACGTGGTCTACAAGTTCAAGTAAGACGTACGGGCGCCCAGGCGCCCGTTCTTCTTTCGGTGGTGCCGGCCGCTGGCCGGCAACTGCATTCAATCGGCGGCAAACCCATGCTGCCGCCACGCTTCATACATCACCACCGCAACGGTGTTGGAAAGATTGAGGCTGCGGTTGTCCGGCCGCATCGGCAGGCGCAG
>NZ_JAUTXR010000056.1 GCF_030658505.1 Stenotrophomonas raiganjensis (SeqCode)
TACTTGACGTCCGGCCAGTAGCCCATGATCACCAGCGCGGGGATGGTGAAGATGACGCCGGCGGCGATCGACGTGCCGGCCGAGGCGCCGGTCTGCACGATGTTGGTTTCGAGGCTGGAGCCACCGCCCAGCAGGCGCAGCACGCCCACCGCCACCAGGCCGGCAGCCCCGATGCGATCACGCTCTAGGGTGGCGACAGCACGCCGCCAGGCACCGCAGAGCGCCAACGGTTCCCGGCCGATGACGATTCGGTGGCGATGTTCCGGCGCGCCGACATGCTGGGCTCCACGCACCATGCCTGGGCGTGGGAGA
>NZ_JAUTXR010000003.1 GCF_030658505.1 Stenotrophomonas raiganjensis (SeqCode)
GAAACCCAGCCCGATGAACACTTTTTTCAAAGTTTTTTCACAGGGACTTAAGAATTCTGCAATGGCGGAGCGGACGGGACTCGAACCCGCGACCTCCGGCGTGACAGGCCAGCATTCTAACCAGCTGAACTACCGCTCCGCATTGTGGCTTTGTTGTGGTCCACCAGCCTGGACCGGGACGAAAACAACGCCACCAGGTTGGCGGCGCGGAAACCTTGGCCACGTTCTGAGCGCCCACGCCACCGAGGGAGCTGTTGTCGATCACGAACCGGAACGGCATCATCCGCAGCCCCAGGCTCACAGTGACGATCCAGCCTGAGGTCTTGTCGCGGAGTTTCTGCAGCAGGGTGAGGAATCACAAGGCCTGATTGGCGAGCCCGGCAGTGTAACCCGCTTCGCCGCAGGGACCAAAAGCAGCCCCGGCGCGGCTGCAGGTCGCGGTGGAAGGCGGCATTGACGCTGCCCTGTGCGAACAGCGGCGCAC
>NZ_JAUTXR010000026.1 GCF_030658505.1 Stenotrophomonas raiganjensis (SeqCode)
CCGGGCTGTAGTTCCAGCCAACGGCGTAGCCCCTCGTGGGTGGGTTGGGGGGCGTTGAAAGCAGAAGCTGCGAGTGGGCCGGTCGGGTTGGGTGGGTAGTGCGGGGTGTCCGCGGTATGGATGCCGCGGCCAAGCCCCCAAGGACGGGCTCACGGCGTCCCCGCAGTACCCACCCACCCGGCCAGCCCTCAGTAGCCCGGCTGTCCGCGATCAACCACCACCCACGAGGCGCTGCGCCGTTGGCTGGCACCGAGCCGCGATGGCGGATCAGCACCTGGCTCATCAGCGCACGCAGCGCCGGCGGCTTCACCGGCTTGGCCATTTCCCCCAGCCGCGCCCGGCGGCCATCTCACGCAATCCCGCATCGCGCTCGGCGGTCACCAGCACCACCGGCGGGCGTGCCGGTGACCCCGTCTACCGCAGGCGCAGAGCCGGCGGCGCCGGCTGAAGCGGCCAGTGCTCCGGCCAGCAAGCCGGTCGCGACCCCGTATGTGGCCTCGCTG
>NZ_JAUTXR010000029.1 GCF_030658505.1 Stenotrophomonas raiganjensis (SeqCode)
GATGGTAATGGTTCAGTATTTAAAATCTGAGATCGAACAACATTAAATTTCTCATTCAATCCCATAAGAAACTGATGAACCTTCTCTTTTTCCCTTTCTGCTGCATATTCCTTAATGGCATGTCACGACCCGAGAGCACCCCCAAGTCGTAACAAGGCGTACTCGACCCCGAAGGGGTCTTATACAAGCCACATAGTCATTCATTGCATTCAATAATGATAATAGTGAGGAATTAAAAACTTATTTACATCCAAACATTCAAGCTTCATTAAAACAACTTTAAAAACACACAGCGGAAGTCTAAGTCTCACATGGCCATCTTAGACAC
>NZ_JAUTXR010000039.1 GCF_030658505.1 Stenotrophomonas raiganjensis (SeqCode)
GGGATTGCGCTTGAAGAGCTTGAAAAGCAGAGAGCCGGGCAATGCCCGGCTCTTTGCTTTTGCTCTACTTTGCCTTCCGCACCGTGGCGCGGGAAACCGTCGAGCAGGGTCGGATGGGCCGGCGCAGGACCGTTGGCGCCATGGATGGCGCCATCGAGCCCCCATGGAGGGGTTCCCGGCGTGGCCTGCGCCGGCCCATCCGGCCCTGCCCCGCGACGATAATCAAGACGCCGCGGGGCAACGCTTTCGACTTAGAACTCCGCCGCCACCGTCATGAACCGCTGCCGCGGCGCGCTGGCATGGATCGCATAGCGCGGACCCATCGGATCGGTCGGTGCGAACGAACTCAGCGGGCCGGCATAGCGCTTGTTGGTCAGGTTCGTCGCGTTCAACGACACTCGCACGTTGCGCAG
>NZ_JAUTXR010000044.1 GCF_030658505.1 Stenotrophomonas raiganjensis (SeqCode)
GGGCAGGACCGTTGGCGCCATGGATGGCGCCATCGAGCCCCCCTGGAAGGGTTTACGGCGTGTCCTGGCCCCCCCCACCGCCCCCCCCAACGCACAGCAAACCCGAGCCGCGTTGGGGGTTGCGGGTTCGCGGGCGGGTAGCCGGGGCCGGGCGGCGCCCTGCACCTGCTACACGCCTGTGCACCCGCACCCGCCAATGGGGCTCTGGTTTTTGGTGTGTGGGGCGGGGGGGTGGGGGTGGGCAGGACACGCCGTAAACCCTTCCATGGGGGCTCGATGGCGCCATCCATGGCGCCAACGGTCCTGCCC
>NZ_JAUTXR010000048.1 GCF_030658505.1 Stenotrophomonas raiganjensis (SeqCode)
AGGCAGGACACGCCGTAAACCCATCCCTGGGGGCTCGATGGCGCCATCCATGGCGCCAACGGTCCTGCCTGCCCACACCGCCCCACCTCTGACAGATCTCGATGGCTGTTGGTAGGTGTCGACCTTGGTCGACACGGTAGATCCACGCCATGCGTGGATGATTCTGCATCGGTATCGAATACTGGATATCTGATCTGTGAGCAGCCGTGCTTGGGCTCGGCTCTACAAAAAAGCGGCCAGCCACCCGGTTCTGCTTTTGCTCTTCTTCTTTCTTCTACGTGGCTGATCGCCCCCGCAAACCGTCAGAAGTCGGGCGGGGTGGGTTCGCGGGCGGGTGGGGCTGCCGGCCCTGCGCCTGTCCGGGGACGTCGCAGGCTGGCGGCGGAATCAGCGTTTGGGCGTGTAGCGGCCCTTGGACTGGCTGAGGAAATGAT
>NZ_JAUTXR010000008.1 GCF_030658505.1 Stenotrophomonas raiganjensis (SeqCode)
ATGTAGGTGATATCCCCTGCCCAGACCTGGTTGGGACCCTCCGGGTTGAATTGGCGTTCCAACACGTTGGGCGCCGTCAGTGCCTGCGGCCCCAGGCTGTGGTACTTGTGCCGCCGGTGCTGTCGCGCCCTGACGCCGGCGCGGCGCATCACCGTCCGGGCGCGGTAGCGCCCCCTGGGTAGGCCGCCGTTGGTCAGCTCCCTGGCCATCTTGCGAGAGCCACAGCTCCCCCGGTGGGACTGATGAATGCGACGAACCAGATCAACCTGGGCCAGCAGCGCCCGGTCAATCCGGGGCTCCCGGTGCA
>NZ_JAUTXR010000010.1 GCF_030658505.1 Stenotrophomonas raiganjensis (SeqCode)
CACTTAGCCGCCTAAGTTAACATTCTGCCTCACCCACGAGACCACGCCCACAAGACATGGGTGGATTCATGGGGTGTGCTGGTCATCAGTGGGTAATGATCTGCAACTTAACTTTTTGGGAACCTGACCCACGACCCCTCACCCACGGGGCATGGGCTGACCCACGAGGCGTCAGTCACCTCTGTGGGTCACGCCAGGCAGCCTCTTAAGGTTTTTCTTCAAGGACCCATGGTTGGTCCTTGGGGTTTAAACCTTGAAGTTCTAACAAGAAAACATTTATTTTAAGGTATAGGGAGGTACATTCAAGGCTCTAACCCTAATGTCAAGCTCTAGTTTAGCC
>NZ_JAUTXR010000060.1 GCF_030658505.1 Stenotrophomonas raiganjensis (SeqCode)
CTATGCAGGCGTCACCCTGCAGATCGCGCTGGTATTGCTGGTCGCGTGGTTGCTCCGGCTGCTCGCCCGTCGCCTGATCCGGCGTTTTGCCGAGCACTACACGCTGCCACCTGAAATGGTGATGGGCGCACGCCGGATCACAGTTTCGTGGTCTATTTCAGCGCCCTGCTGTGCATCCTCAGCCTGCTCGGCGCGAAGCCTTCAGTACTGAGGACCGCGATCACCGGCTTCGCGGCGGTGGGTGCGGTGCCCTTCTTCGCGGCCTGGAGCGTGCTCTCCGTGGGCGGGCGGGGTGGGTCCTATTGTGGGGGCCGCTGCACTTACGTCCATTTAAACTCGGTCGCCGCATCCATGCGGCACACGCCCCCTCACCCGGACCCACCCCGCCTTCGACAGATTTCCGCGATCTGTCCGTTCTTCTGTAGAGCCGAGCCATGCTCGGCTCAAATCATTCCGATATCGAAATTTTCGATTTCGATGGAAATTTATCCACGCACGGCGGGATCTACCCGATCGCGGAAATCTGTCGGAGGTGGGGCGGTGTCGGAGTGCGGGGTGTCAGCCGCATGGATGCGGCGACCGAGTTTACATGGACGTACTTGCAGCGTCCCCCTCAATCGGACCCACCCCGCCATCCCACGGATAGCACGCTTTTGCCGTTGCCGTTGCTCCAAGCAGGTGCAGGGCGCAGCCCTGCCGAACAACCTTTACCTCAACTGGCTGTCCTTGCTGCCGCGCCGGTTGTAGCCGGCATGCGCCTGCGCTTCGTCGTCGTGCGCCTGCTGGCACGCCACGCACAGCCGAACACCGGGCACGGCCCGGCGCCGCGCCAACGGGATCGGCGCATCGCATTCCTCACAGTGTTCCAGACCGGGGCCCTCGCGCAGCTGGCGCCGTGCGCGGGCGATCGCATCGTCAACGGTGGCGTCGATCTGGTCCTGGACCGCGCCGTCTCCCGCCCAACCGGTGGCCATGGCCATCCTCCGCAGGTGTGCCGCCTGATATGGGGACGATACACCCCGGCAAAAAGGAACGCCGTCCAGTAGCGCCGAGCCATGCTCGGCGGGGCTTCAGCAAGCTGAGCGGAATGCTGACGGGTTCGATCAGGCAGATTGCGACTTAATCCCCTCCGTCCCCTTTTTGCTTACCAGACCAGGTCGTCCGGCACCTGGAACTGCGCGTAGTAGGCGTCGTCCTCGGCGTTGCCGGTGGAGATCTCGGCGGTCGAGCCCGGCTGGCCGTGATCGACGATGATCGCCTCCGGGGCGCGTTCACGCACCTTCTCGGCGGCGGCGCGCGGCAACAGGGCGTAACCGTCGCCGTGGGCAACGATGACCAGCACGCCCACCGACAGCGCCTTGCGCAGCTTGGGGTCGATCAGCAGGGTGCGGATCGCCGCGCCATCGCTGAAGCGGTACTCGTCATCGCCCTTGTGGGGCACGGCATGGGCCGCGATGATCTGCTTCGCCTGCGCCTTCTGTTCAGCCTGCCTGGCCTGGGCATTGCGCTCGGCGGCCAGCGCACGGTCGCGCTCGACCTTCTCGGCGCGGGCACGTTCAGCCTCACGCTGGACTTCGGCCGAGGCCGATTCGGCCTTGCCCTGCCGGGCCTTGGCCTGCTCGCGCGCGGCGGCGCTGGCCTGCGACTTCTTGGCCAGGCCGGCCTTGAGCAATTGTTCCTGCAGCGCGTTGGGCTTTGCCATGGTCGATGCGTACCGCGTGTAATCTTGGATGCCCCATTCTACCGACGCCCCGCCGCCCCTGCATGGCAGTCCTGAAGTACCTCACCGGCTACCCCGAACCCCTGGTCGCCCAGGTCAGCGAACTGCTGGCCCAGGGCAAGCTCGGCCCCTGGCTGCAGCAGCGCTACCCCGACCCACACGAGGTGCGCAGCGACCGCCAGCTGTACGACTACACCCAGGAGCTGAAGGATCGCTACCTGCGCAAGTCGGTGCCGCTCAACAAGGTCTGCTACGACAACACGCTGGAAGTGATCAAGCACGCGCTGGGCACCCATACCGCCATCTCCCGTGTTCACGGCGGCCGCCTCAAGGCCAGCCGCGAGATCCGCATCGCCACCGTGTTCCGCCAGGCACCGGCGGCGTTCCTGCGCATGATCGTGGTCCACGAGCTGGCCCACCTGAAGGAGGCCGACCACAACAAGGCCTTCTACCAGCTGTGCCAGCACATGGAGCCGGACTACCTGCAGCTGGAGTTCGATACCCGCCTGTACCTGACCGAGCTGGCCAACCGCGGCCAGCGCTGACCGGCCGCAGCAGCTACACTGCGCGCCCCCCGCCCGACCTGCCCGCCATGGAACCGATCCGTCTCGACAAACGCCTGTCCGCCCTGCTCGGCATCCCGCGCGGCGAAGCGCGGCGCTACATCGAGGGCGGCTGGGTGACGGTCAATGGCGAGGTGGTGGAACAGCCGCAGCGCCCGGTCGATGACAGCGCGGTGATCGTCGTGGCCGAGCAGGCCAGCGATGAAAAGGCCGAACGGGCCAGCATGCTGCTGCACAAGCCCGCCGGTGTCGCCGCCGAAACCCTGTGCGCGCTGGTCAGCAGTGACAGCCGCAGCGAACTCGATGCCAGCGATGTCCGCCCGCTGCAGCGGCATTTCCATGGCCTGCAGCTGGCCGCTGCACTTCCGGCCAGCGACAGCGGCCTGGTGGTGGTCAGCCAGGACCCCGCCACGCTGGCCCATCTGCAGCGCAACCTGGGCCGGACCGAACAGGAGTACCTGATCGAAGTGGCCGAGGGCGGCCCGGAGCGCGGGCCTTGGTTGATGGCGCGTTTGCAGCAGGAGGCCGGCGGCGGCAAGGTCAGCTGGCAGAGCGAACAGCGGCTGCGCTTCGCCGGCAAGGGGCTCACCGCCAAGGGCCTGCGTGCAGCGGTGACGGCCGCCGGGCTGCAGGCGACCGCGGTGCGCCGGCTGCGCATTGGCCGCGTGGCGCTGGGGCCGCTGCCGCCGGGCCAGTGGCGCTACCTGGGCAGCGACGAGCGCTTCTGAGGCTCCGGGGTCGGATCCCTTGCGGCAGGCAAGGGGCGCTGATCCCAGATCGATCCTCCAAGCATTCCTCCACGCATGGCGTGGCTCTACCATCGGGACATGAGCCTGCCCACGCCCGCGTGGCGACGCCTGCTGCGCGTCGCTGCAATCATCCTCGCCGCGCTGTTGCTGCTGGTCCTGTCCGGGCTGCTGCTGGCCGACCATCTCACGCCGCAAGCGCAAGGCGCCCCCTCGCACGTCTTGCCGCTGCAACCGGCACAGACCCGCATCGACCGGGAGATCGAGCCGCTGCAGGACGCCCATCCCGGCAAGTCCGGCGTGGCCTTCCTCAGTGATGGCATGGATGCCTTCGCCGCACGCGCGATGATCACCGCGCAGGCAGGACGCAGCCTCGACCTGCAGTACTACATCTGGCACGACGACCTGATCGGCCACCTGATGGCCAAGGCACTGTATGACGCGGCCGAGCGCGGAGTGCGCGTGCGCCTGCTGCTCGACGACATGAACGCCAAGGACAAGGACGCGCTGATGATGGCGCTCGATGCGCACCCCAACATCGAGCTCCGCCTGTACAACCCGTTCCGCAACCGCAGCGGCATCGCCCGCACGCTGGAGCTGGTGCAACGCGCCTTCAGCGTGAACCACCGCATGCACAACAAGAGCTGGATCGCCGATGGCCGCATTGCGATTGTCGGTGGCCGCAACATCGGCGAGGAATACTTCAGCGCGCGCGACGATGTGAACTTCCAGGACCTGGACCTGGTGGTGGCGGGCCCCGCCGTGCAGCACGCCAACCGGATCTTCGACGACTACTGGAACAGCAGCGCGGCCATCCCGATTTCGGCGCTGGCCTCATACAGCGATGAACAGCTGCGGCAGCTGGTACGGCAGTCAGACCTGGACGCGATGCATGCCAAGGCACGGCCCTACCTGCAGCGCGTGGCCCAATCGCGCGCACTGCAGCGGCCCAGCCCGGAACCGCTGCACTGGAGCCCGGACGTGCACATCGCTTCCGATCCGCCGATGAAGCACCGCGACGATGATCGCCGCAGCTGGCTGGTCAGCACGCTCAGCGACGAGTTGCGCAGCACGCAGCGTAGTGCGCTGCTGATCTCGCCCTATTTCGTGCCCGGCAACGATGGGGTGGAGGCGTTGGCGGCGTTGGCCGCGCGCGGCGCGCAGGTGGGCGTGGTCACCAACTCGCTAGCTGCCAACGACGTAGCGGCCGTGCACGGCGGCTACATGGGCTACCGCGTGCCGCTGCTGGAAGCGGGCGTGCAGCTGTACGAACTGAAGGCACACGGGCGACCGGATACAAGCCTGTTCGGCAGCAGCGGCGCCAACCTGCATACCAAGGCGTTCGTGGTCGATGGCCGTCGTGGCTTCGTTGGCTCGTTCAACCTCGACCCACGCTCGGCCTATCTGAACACCGAAATGGGCGTGCTGTTCGATGATCCGGTGCTGGGCGCGCAGCTGCGCGACGAGTACCTGCGCCTGGCCAGCCCGGAACACAGCTGGTGGCTGGCACTGGGCCATGGCGACCAGCTGCGCTGGCTGGAACGGCAGCCCCCGCCGCACTGGGTAGAGGCCGAACCCGGCGCCAGCCTTGGCAAGCGCTGGACTGCGCGGGTGATCAGCTGGCTGCCGGTGGAATCGCAGCTGTAGCGCTCAGGCGGCCGGTCCCGCTTCGTCCCGCGTGACCTCATCCAGAGTTTCCACGCTGCGCCCATGAAGGCGCCGCCAGATCCAGCGCAATGCATGCGGCGGTGCCGACGGCAGCTGCTCAAGCAGCGCCAGCATGCGGCTCTGGCTGGCATGGCCATGCCGGCACAGCAGGCTCGCTGCGGCCGCAGCGCTGGCCAGGCGCAGGCTGTCGGCCAGCGGTACGTCGGCGTCCACCGCCAAGGCCTGATGTACCGGCTCTGGCAGCTCCCACGCGGCCGCAACGCGCTGCGCCAGCGGCAACGACCATTGCTGCAGCAGCTGCAGGGCGAGGGCTGGTTCCACGGTTTCGCCGCGTGCCTGCGCTTCCTGCAGCAGCTGGCGCATCACCAGCGACGCGCCCAGGCCCTGCACCAGGCCCAGCCACTGCGCAGCGAAAGCATCACCGAAGGTGACCGTGCGTGCGTGATCGGCGGCCGCGCGCGAGGCCAGCAGCGCATGTTCCCAGATGATCGTGCTGAACTGCGGGAACACCTCGCACTGCACCTGCATCACTGGCTGCACCAGTACCGCACTGATGATCTGGCGCACGCCCTCGGTGCCGACCAGCGTCACCGCCCGTTGCAGGCTTTCCACCGGCCGCTCATGCACCTTGTAGGCCGGGCTGTTGGCGATGCGCAGCAGGTTGCCGGTCAGTACCGGGTCCTGGCCGATGATCGCGGCCATCACCCGCGCCGAGGCCGCGTCGTCGTTCACGGTCTGGATCAGCTGCGGCAACAGCTGCGGACGGCGCGGCAGGTGCCGGGCAGCCCAGTCGCGGTCCTGCAGTGCACGCGCCACCGCCTCACCCAGCGCCGGATCCTGGATTGGGCCCGGCTCGCCAGCCAACCGTGGATACAGCGCCAGTGCATGCAGCCCGCGCTGCAGGTGCGCGGTGATCTCCCCGGCAGGCAGTGCCTCGCCCTGCAGGCTGGCCGCCGCGGCAGCCACGGCCTGTCGCGATACGGCCGCCAAGCGCGACGGTGCCGCCCCGGTAGAACGCGCCAGCCAGCCGCGCAGCGATCGCCACCAGGCCGGCGTCATCGCCGCCTGCCCTGTTGTTGTGGTGCCCTTGCCGTCACTGACCGCCCTGCCTTTTCACGCGAATCCGGCCACCCGCCGTCGTCGCAGCATCGGCCGCACTTTCATCTTCTTTAACCAGAAGGCTGCCGATGTCGACGGCAGCGACCCGGCGAATGGACTAGAATGGCGCCGCGCGACCCGTCCCCCTGCACTGACGACGTCGCTTTTTTTGTTTTGGGACCCTACCGTTCACTGGCCGTTCGCTGCAGTTCGCCGCTGTTCGCGCCATCGGAGACGCCATGCTATTCGAAACCCTCGCCACCACCGGCCATGAACAGGTGGTGTTCTGCCACAACCACGATGCCGGCCTGCAGGCGATCATCGCCATCCACAACACCACCCTGGGCCCGGCCCTGGGCGGCGTGCGCATGCGCCCCTACGCCAGCACCGACGAGGCGCTGGCCGACGTGTTGCGGCTGAGCCGGACGATGACCTACAAGAATGCGCTGGCCGGCCTCAACGTCGGTGGTGGCAAGGCGGTGATCATCGGCGATCCGAAAGTGGACAAGACCGAGGTGCTGTTCCGCGCCTTCGGACGCTATGTCGATTCGCTGGGCGGACGCTACATCACCGCTGAAGACGTCGGCACCGACGTCAACGACATGGAGAACATCTACCTGGAAAGCCAGTTCGTGACCGGCGTGCACCAGGTCCACGGCGGCTCCGGTGACCCGGCACCGTTCACCGCCTACGGTGCGCTGCAGGCGCTGATGGCGGCGATGCGCTTCAAGTTCGGCCACGAGGAAGTGGGCAAGACCAGCATCGCGGTGCAGGGCCTGGGCCACATCGGCATGGAACTGGTGAAGCTGCTGCGCGACCGCGGCGCCAAGCTGTACGTCACCGACCTGGACAGTGCCCTGGTCGATCGCGCGGTCAGCGATTTCGGCGCCGAAGCGGTCAAGCCCGACGAAATCCACGAAGTGAACGCCGACGTGTTCGCGCCATGCGCGCTGGAAGGGGCGATCAACGCCGACACCCTGCCGCGGATCAAGGCGAAGATCATCTGCGGCACCGCCAACAACCAGCTGTCGAGCCTGGAAATCGGCGACGAGCTGCATGCGCGCGGCATCCTGTATGCGCCGGACTATGCGGTCAATGCCGGTGGCGTGATGAACGTGTCGCTGGAAATCGACGGCTACAACCGCGAACGCGCGATGCGCCTGATCCGCAGCATCTACCACAACCTCACGCGCATCTTCGAGCTGTCGCAGCGCGAGAACATCGCGCCGCAGCGTGCTGCCGATCGCATCGCCGAAAGCCGCATCCTGTCGATCGGCAAGCTGAAGATGCCACTGGGTCGCAGCACCCCGCGCCAGGGCAACCTGCGCGGCGGCTGAACCTGCAGAGACCGCGCCGGGCCTGCCCGGCGCGCCCCGAACCGTCAGAACCCGGCGCTGTAGCGCAACGCCGCCTGGCGCGCGCCCTCGCCCCCCACGCGCTGGTCGAAGCCCACGCTCAGGCGGCCACTGCGGCCCCACCACGATTCCAGCGCTACACCGATCAGCGCACTGCCACGTGGCGCGTTCCAGCCGGCCAGCGGAGCCCAGGCCTCCACGCCGACGAAGCTGGCCTGCCAGTCCGCATCCGCTCCATCAAGCCGCTGCTGCCATTCGGCATGCCCGCGCAGGGTCCAACGCCCCCAGCCACGCTCGCCGCGCACGCCGGCCAGCACCTGGCTTCGCTGCGCGCGATTGGCGTCACCGCGCAGGCCGAAGCCGAAACCGCCCCGTTCGTTGAATGCATCGGTGTCCACGCGGGTGATGCTGGCCGCCAGATACGGCGCCAGCGACGCACCGGCGTGACCGAAGCGGTAGCCGCTTTCGATACTGGCCGAACTGAAGCGGCCGCCATAGCGCGCGGACACCCCATACGCGCCCGCGCCCAGCAGCAACTGGCGATCCAGCGCGCGGGTGAACTGGCCACTGCCCAGCTGGGCCAGCGCATAGCCGCGCCCCACGCTCCATCCGGCGTAGAGCTGCGCCTGTGCCTGGCGATCACGCCCGCGATCCCCGCCGAAGCTGCTGCCGCCGTTGCTGCGGGTCTCGCCGAAGGCCACGCCCATCAGGCCATTGCTGCCCAGCGGAAAGTCCTGGCCCGCCATCCATCCGCGGCTGTCGGCGCTGTTGCCGGCGAAGCTGCCCTGCCCCGCCTCGCCCAGTGAGCCCTGCCAGGCCCCCCGCAGGCGTGGAGTGGCCTGCACGCGGTCGAAGCGCTCGGCGATCGCGCGCCTGGACATGTCGATACCGTCGAACGTGGCCGCCTCGGCGCGTGCATGCGCCTGGCCAGACAGGCTCTGCAGGCTGTCGGCGAGCGCCCGCTGGCCACCGTCGTTCCATTGCAGGGCGCCAGCCGCCGCACCGAATGCCGATCCCTGCAGGCCGACATTGTGGTCAAGCACAGCAAAAGCGCCGTCCAGGCGTTGCGCGGCGGCCTGCGCAGAGGCGTCGAGGCCATTGGCTGCGGCAGTGACACTGACCTGGGTCACGTTCAACCAGGCATTGTTGCTGTCATAGCCGTAGCTGCTCTGCAGCAGCGACAGGCCCTGCATGCCGCTGGAGGACGCCTCCGTCGCGAACCTGCCACTCAGGCCGCCGGCCGCATGGACAAGGTCCTGGCGGGTGCCGTCCCGTGGCACGTAGTCGGAAACGAAGCCATGCACGCGCACGCCACCGTCGATCGTCGCATTGCCGGTGACCTGCAGCGCGTTGGCGCCAAGCGCGATCATCAACTGCGCACCGGGCTGCTGGATGTAGTTGCCCTCGATGGTGCCGGTGGTCGCGCCGGTGGTGAGGAACACACTGCTGCCGTTGACCACGTTGCCGATCACCCGGGGCGTACCACCGTTGAACTGCAGGCCGGTCGAGTCCGGATCGGACTGGCCGAGGATGGTCACGTTGGAGCGGATCACACCGCCGTTCTGCAACGACAGGATGCCGCGTTCGATGCGGGTGGCGCCGCTGTAGCTGTTGTTGCCGGCCAGCACCAGGGTGCCTCCACCCTGCTTGACCAGGCCGCCGCTGCCGACGATGTCATTGCGCCACGCCGAACCGGTCGAGGCGGCATCCACGTTGGCGACCACATCGCCCCAGTCGAAGCGTCCGGGGCCGTTGATCGCGCGACCGATGTCGAGCAGTCCATAGCCGAACACCGGATCAACGCCGGGCGCGCCGATATCCTTGGCGGTACCCAGCAGGGTCTGCCGTACCAGGTCGTTGTTGAAGTACGGGTAGCGCTGCCAGACCAGGGCCGCCGCTCCGGAAACCAGCGGCGCGGCGAACGACGTGCCGTAATTCCAGTAGTAGCTGCCGCCGTTGGCATCCGGGTAGACCGCGCTGCCCGGCGCCGCCAGGCAGTAGCGCGCCGCCTGTCCACAGGCATTGGCATAGCTGGCCAGTGCACCAGGCGCATACGGATCGACCGCCGTGGCCACCAGCCAGCCGCGCTCCAGATCGGCCGCCGGAAGCGTGCCGGCCACGCCCCGCTGGCTGGGCAGCGCGGCCAGGCTGCTTGGCTCGCTGCGGTCATCATTGCCGGCCGCGAACACCACCAGGCCACCGTGGTTGATCACGAACGGCCGGTACTCGGCGGCTACCTGCGCGGTGGTCGGCAGGTCGGTCCAGTACAGCCCGCCCCACGAGTTGTTCATCACCTTGACGTTGTAGTTGATCAGGTCCTGGTGGACCTGGGCCACGCCCAGTGGGCCACTGAAGGCATTGCCTTGACCACTGCCGTCATCGCTCGGCGGCTTGTCGGAAATGATCCGAGCCGAGACGATCTGCGCGCCCGGCGCGATGCCGCCCGGCCAGGAGCCCACCGCCGCACCCGCAGCGAGGCTGGCCACGGCGGTGCCGTGCCCGACCACGTCGTCGACGCCCAGGTTGTTCTTGGCCGGATCGATGTAACTGAGGTTGGCGAGCACCCGCCCGTTCAGGGCCACCGCATTGCGCTGCACGCCCGAATCGACGATGCCGATGCGCACGCCCTGCCCGGTCAGGCCGGCGGCCTGTGCGGCGCGCGCGTTGGTGACTGAAAGATGCGCATCGAAGGCCGGCTGCTGCGGCTTGGCCGGCGGTGGCGTGGTCGGAGGCGGCGTGGTCGGCGGCGGAGGCGTGGTCGGCGGCGGATCGACGCGCACATTGCTGCCGCCCCCACCGCCACCACAGGCCGTCAGCGCCACCGCCAGCGCGGTTCCCAGGGCAGACCTCACCATCATCGTGCGTTGCATCGATTCCTTCCCATGAACGTTGCCCTGCCTTACATCCCGGCAGGCATGCGGCCGCGCCCAGCGGCGGCCCTCCCCGACCCTCTATACTTGGGCCGACCCCCACGCAGTCTGCCGGGAAACCGGGGCGCATCCAACGGCCCCTGGTCTCCTTTCCGAACATTGCTTACGCATCAACGAGATTGCCATGTCCAACATCGTCATCGCCGCCGCCAAGCGCACCGCCATCGGCTCCTTCCTCGGCCAGTTCAACGGCGTGCCGACCCCCACCCTCGGCGCGGCCGCCATCGCCGCCGCCCTGGAGCAGTCGGGTGTCCCGGCCAGCGACGTTTCCGAAGTCCTGATGGGCTGCGTGCTGCCAGCCAACCTCGGCCAGGCGCCCGCCCGCCAGGCCGCCATCGCTGCGGGCATCCCGCTGTCGACCGGCGCCACCACGCTGAACAAGGTGTGCGGTTCCGGCATGAAGACCATCATGCTCGGCCATGACCTGATCAAGGCCGGCTCGGCCAGCATCGTGGTCGCCGGCGGCATGGAATCGATGTCCAACGCTCCGCACATGCTGCCGAATTCGCGCACCGGCAATCGCTTCGGCAACTTCCAGGCGGTCGATCACATGGCCCACGACGGTCTGGTCAACGCCTACGACGGCAAGGCCATGGGTGAATTCGCCGAATGCGCCGTCGACAAGTACCAGTTCAGCCGCGAAGAACAGGACGCCTACGCCATCGAATCGGTCAAGCGCGCGCAGGCGGCGCAGGCCAACGGTGCGTTCGCCGATGAAATCGTCGCGGTGAAGATCGCCACCCGCAAGGGCGAGGTCGAGGTCGCCACCGACGAACAGCCGGGCCGTTCCGATATCGCCAAGATCCCGACGCTGCGCCCGGCCTTCAAGAAGGACGGCAGCGTCACCGCCGCCAGTTCCTCCAGCATCTCCGATGGCGCCGCCGCAGTCGTCCTGCTGGCCGAGGAAGACGCCGCCGCACGCGGTATCACCCCGCTGGCCCGCATCGTCGGCCACACGACCCATTCGCAGGAACCGGAATGGTTCACCACGGCGCCGATCGGCGCGCTGCAGAAGCTGCTGGAAAAGACCGGCTGGTCGCTGGACCAGGTCGACCTGTTCGAGATCAACGAAGCCTTCGCCGTGGTGGCGATGGCGCCGATGCGCGAACTGGGCATCCCGCACGACAAGCTCAATGTGAATGGCGGTGCATGCGCCCTGGGCCATCCGATCGGTGCCTCCGGCGCACGCTTGGTGGTGACCCTGATCAACGCGCTGCGCACCCGCGGTGGCAAGCGCGGCATTGCTACCCTGTGCATCGGTGGCGGCGAAGCAACGGCTATCGCCATCGAATTGATTTAAATGGATTTAACGATGATTTCGCAAAAATGAATGCGGGATCGCTTGACACCCAATCTTGGCTTGTCATCATGTTGTCGGCGCGCAGCATGCGCGTTGCCTAATTCTAACGACGAGGATTTACACAATGAGCATCAACAAGCTGCTGGTCGCGATGTCCCTGGCTCTGGCCCTGGCCGCCTGCTCGAAGCAGGAAGCTGCCCAGGACGCCGCTGCTTCGGCCAACGAAGCCGCCACCGAAGCCCAGGCTGCTGCCGACCAGGCCGCCGCTGCCGGCGCCCAGACCGCCGACGCTGCCCAGCAGGCCGCTGACACCGCCGCCACCGCTGCTGACGCTTCGGTTGACGCTGCTGCCCAGGCTGGCGCTGCTGCCACCGACGCCGCTGCCGGCGCCGCTGCTGACGCTGCCAAGGCTGCTGAAGGCACCGCTGAGAAGGCCAAGGACGCTGCTGAAGAAGCCAAGAAGTAATAACTTCTTTCTTCACGCTGTTCTGGAAAAGCCGCTGGTTCGCCAGCGGCTTTTTCTTTGCGTCGATGCCGAAGGCTGGGTGTCTGCATCGCGACCCCGTCTTCACAACGGCATGAATAGGCTGGCGTCCCCATCCATTGCAGTACCGGAGACCGCCATGACGATTCGTCCGATCACCACCACCTTGCTGGCCGCCTCCCTGCTGCTGGCCCTGGCCGCCTGCAAGGGCCCGGAAGCCGAACAGGCCAAGCAGGACGCGCAGCAGGCCGCCGACAGCGCAGGCGCTGCCGCCCGTGACGCCGTGGACAAGGCAGCTGCCGCCACCCGCGAAGCCGCCGACAAGACCGCTGCCGCTTCCGAGCAGGCCGCCGCCGATACCCAGCAGGCGCTGGACAAGGCCGCAGACGCCACTGCCAACGCCGCCGACAAGGCCAAGGACGCCGCGACCGATGCCGCTGCGCACGCCAGCGACGCCACCGCCAACGCCGCGCAGAAGGTGGCCGACAAGGCCCGCGACGTCGCCAATGACGCGAAGGCGAACGCGGCCAAGGAAGAAGCCAAGCACTAAGCCTTGCCGGCAGCCGGGCACCGGCTCGGCTGCACAGGAAAAGCCGCGGCATTGCCGCGGCTTTTCTGCTTTTCGCTCCCTGCTTTTTCCGCTGATTCCGTGGTGGACCGCACGGAAACCGTCCAAGGCCGCACGAGTGGGTTGCGCAGGGGTGTCCGCGGCATGGATGCCACGGCCAAGCCCCCAAGGTGAAGTGACCCCCGAGACTTGGACGGGGTCAGGTGGCCGATTGGGCCTGCTCCCGATACTTTACCGGGCTCAGGCCTTTCAGTTTCAGTTTGATGCGCTCTTGGTTGTAGTACTGGATGTATTCCACCA
>NZ_JAUTXR010000070.1 GCF_030658505.1 Stenotrophomonas raiganjensis (SeqCode)
GGGTGGGTGGCGCAGGGGCGTGAGCCGCATGGATGCGGCGATCGAGCTTACATGGACGTACTTGCAGCGTCCCCAGCGCCACCCACCCGCCCGGCCAAGCGCGGCTTCTGCTTTTGCTTTTGCCTTCAGCGACCACCCCACAGCCACGAGGGGCTGCGCCGTTGGCTGGAACAACCTGTTACCCATACGGGGCATGTCCCCGTCACAGCCGCATGCGATGCTGACCACCTGATCCCTGCCAGCGAGAACGCCCGCATGACCACCATCATCGCCCCGCGCGTGCACGACATCGGCGGCCTCGAAGTCCGCCGCGCCGTCCCCACCCTGCAGGCACGCAGCATCGGTTCGTTCGTGTTCGTCGACCAGATGGGCCCGGCACTCATGCACCCCGGCACCGCCATCGACGTGCGCCCGCATCCGCATATCGGCCTGGCCACCGTCACCTACCTGTGGTCGGGCGCGATCGGCCACCGCGACACGCTGGGTTCGGATCAGGTGATCCGCCCCGGTGACGTCAACTGGATGACCGCCGGCCGTGGCATCGCCCATTCCGAACGCACGCCGCAACCGGACCGCGACCATGACAACCCGATCCACGGCATGCAGACCTGGGTCGCGCTGCCGAAGTCGCACGAGGAGATCGAGCCGGCGTTCTACCACCATGCCGCTGCCACCCTGCCCGAGCAGCGCCGCAACGGCGCCTGGCTGCGGGTGATCGCTGGCCGCGCCTATGGCGAGGAATCGCCGGTGAAAGTGTTCGCCGATACGCTCAATGTGGCGATCGATCTGGCCCCGGACGCGGAAATCGACATCGACGACGGCCACCGCGAGCGCGCGTTGTACATCCTTGAGGGCGACGCGCAGTTGGATGGCGTGGACATCCCCGCACAGCACCTGGTCATCCCCGAAGCCGGCGCACGCGGCCGCCTGCGCGCAAAGACACCGGTGAAGGCGATGCTGTTCGGTGGCGAGCCGCTGGATGGCCCGCGCCACCTATGGTGGAACTTCGTGTCCAGTTCGAAGGAGCGTATCGAGCAGGCCAAGCACGACTGGGAAGCCGGTCGTTTCGGCACGATCCCCGGCGACGACAAGGAGTTCATCCCGCTGCCGCAGTACTGAGCATCGCGTGTTGCACACATCCGAGGGTGTATCCCTGCACCCGGTGTTGACGCTACAGTCACCCGCTGATCATTGAAATGTGACATAAATCACACTTTCGACCGTCAAAGGAGTGCAACACATGAGCATGGGTAAACGCTTGTCCGCCGAGTTCCTCGGTACGTTCTGGCTGGTTCTGGGTGGCTGCGGCAGCGCAGTGCTGGCCGCCAAGTTCGGTGGCGACGGCAATCCACTGGGCATCGGATTCCTCGGCGTGGCGCTCGCCTTCGGCCTGACCGTGGTGACCGGCGCCTATGCGTTCGGCCATATCTCCGGTGCGCACTTCAATCCGGCGGTCAGCGTCGGCCTGTGGGCGGGTGGTCGCTTCCCGACCAAGGACCTGATTCCGTACATCATCGCCCAGGTGGCAGGCGGCCTGCTGGCGGGCTTCATCCTGCTGCAGATCGCCTCCGGCGCCAGTGGCTTCGCCATCGACGGCAGCCAGGCGGGCGCGTTCGCCAGCAACGGCTATGGCGCGCTGTCGCCCGGTGGCTACAGCGTGGCGGCGGCCTTCCTGTGCGAAGTGGTACTGACCGCCGTGTTCCTGATCGTGATCATGGGCTCCACCCACGGCAAGGCTCCGGCCGGCTTCGCGCCGCTGGCGATCGGCCTGTCGCTGACCCTGATCCACCTGATCAGCATCCCGGTCACCAACACGTCGGTGAACCCGGCCCGCTCCACGGCCGTGGCCTTCTTCGCCGGCAGCGGTGCGGTCAGCCAACTGTGGCTGTTCTGGGTCGCCCCGCTGCTGGGCGGCGCGATCGGCGGCATCATCTACAAGTGGATCGGCAACGACCGCTGAAGCCTGTGCGGACCATTGCGGTCGAAGGTCGGCCGCAATGGTTGCGCTTGTAACCGCAATTTGTGCGATCGCTCACGTTCCGTTAAGGTTGAGTTGACCGTCCGTGCACATGCCGGCCGGGGTGGCATCCGGGGATGGGATGCCAACGCTGCCCGTCCATCAGGCGGCGCCAAACGACACACCACCTTGGGGGATGCATGAAGTTCGCGCCTGTAGTGTTGTCCAGCCTGCTGTTCGCTGCGGCCCAGGCCGCCGCGCAGGCTCCCACCGAATGTCCGTCGCTGCCTGCCAGCAGCGGCCTGCAATGGCAGCAGCAGGTGCAGGCCGATTTCCTGGTCTGCCGCGCCAGCACCGGCGACGGCCGCGAAGTACTGAGCCTGATGCTCAGCGCGCGTGACCCGTCCATTCCGCTGAACCGCTCGCTGCGCCAGGAAAAAGGCAGCTTCGGCGGTGAATCGCTCTACTGGTACCAGCCCGACCTCGGTGGCCAGCAGCCGCCAGGCTATGCCGAGCGCCGGATCAGCGTGGTCAAGCTCGACAAAGGGCGCTACGCGCAGATTTCGCTGTATCCGGACAGCGCGCAGGAACTGGGGTCACTGCAACAGCTGGCGCAGGGCATGAGCCTGACTCCGTCGGCCGTCGCGGCGGGGCGCTGAGGGTGACGGGGATGACTGCCTGGCAGCATCCCCGCAATGCGACCCGGTCCGAAGGTCGTGCCTGCCACTGGCTGGCAGACCCTTCGATCCTGATCAGAAGAGGTTGCCGGCCAGCGGCCGGCACGACCTCAGAACTTGCCTTCCTGGAAATCGACGAAGGCCTGCATCAGTTCCTGCCGCGTGTTCATCACGAACGGGCCATGCCGCATCACCGGCTCGCGCAGCGGACGGCCCGCCACCAGGATCAACCGCGCGCCTTCGCTGCCGGCCGAGAGGTGCAGCTGCTCGCCACCCCCGAGCACCGCCAGCTCCTGGTGCGCCACGTCACGCGCAGCGTCCTGCTCACCGACGGTCATCGCTCCTTCGAACACGTACGCAAACGCGTTGTGCCCTTCCGGCAGTGTGTAGGTCCAGGCACGATCAGGCGCCAGCGTGATGTCGAGATAGAGCGGATCGGTCGCCGGCTGCACGATCGGGCCGAGGGTGCCATCCACGCTGCCGGCAATCACCTTCACTGTCACCCCCGGCTCCGGCTGCACCACCGGAATCCGCTCGGGCGCGAATTCCTGGTACTTCGGATCCGTCATCTTCTCCTTCGCCGGCAGGTTCACCCACAGCTGGAAGCCGCGCATCTGCCCGCTTTCCTGCTCGGGCATTTCCGAATGCACCAGGCCGCGGCCGGCGGTCATCCACTGCACGCTGCCCGGCGTCAGCAGGCCTTCGTTGCCGTGGTTGTCGCGATGCCGCATGCGCCCGTCGAGCATGTAGGTCACGGTCTCAAAGCCGCGGTGCGGATGCTCCGGGAAACCGGCGATGTAGTCCTCGGCGCGGTCGGTGCCGAATTCATCGAGCAGCAGGAACGGATCGAGGTCGGGCAGCCCCGGGCCGCCGATGACGCGGGTCAGGCGCACGCCGGCACCGTCGGAGGTGGGCATGCCACGGATGGTACGCAGCACGCGGACCGGTTCGGGAAAGCTCATGGCGACTCCTGTTGGATGGATGCCACTGAAGATGGACGCCACACGACTGCACGCCAATGGACGGCGCCGCAACCGATTGTTCCATCCCTGATGTTCGCTGCATGTCAGCGTGCCCTGCGTACGACCAAAGTACTACCGCAGATTCGTCCTGTGCCAATTGACCCTGTCGAAGGCAAGCAGGACTCTTTGACTGTCTTTCCGGGAGAGAGCACCTCATGAAAGGGTTTTCCAAACTGGGCTGGGCGGTACTCGCTCTGCTCGGCGCGTTCTGTCTGGGCACCGTGGCGCTGCGCCGCGGCGAACACATCAATGCCCTGTGGATCGTCGTCGCGGCGGTATCGCTGTACCTCGTTGCCTATCGCTTCTACAGCCTGTTCATCGCCAACAAGGTGATGCAGCTCGATCCGACCCGGGCCACCCCGGCGGTGATCAACAACGATGGCCTGGACTACGTGCCGACCAACAAGCACGTGCTGTTCGGCCACCACTTCGCCGCCATTGCCGGTGCCGGCCCGCTGGTCGGCCCGGTGCTGGCAGCGCAGATGGGCTACCTGCCCGGCCTGCTGTGGCTGGTGGTGGGTGTGGTACTGGCCGGTGCGGTGCAGGACTTCATGGTGCTGTTCCTGTCCAGCCGCCGCAATGGCCGCTCGCTGGGTGACCTGGTGCGCGAGGAGATGGGCCAGGTGCCCGGCACCATCGCCCTGTTCGGCGCGTTCCTGATCATGATCATCATCCTGGCGGTGCTGGCGATGGTGGTGGTCAAGGCGCTGGCCGAGAGTCCCTGGGGCATGTTCACGGTGATCGCGACGATGCCCATCGCGATCCTGATGGGCGTGTACATGCGCTACATCCGCCCCGGCAGGATCGGCGAGATCTCCGTAGTCGGCCTGATCCTGCTGCTGGCCGCGATCTGGTACGGCGGCAAGGTCGCCGCCGATCCGGTCTGGGGCCCCGCCTTCACCTTCACCGGCACCCAGATCACCTGGATGCTGATCGGCTATGGCTTCGTCGCCTCGGTGCTGCCGGTGTGGCTGCTGCTGGCCCCGCGCGATTACCTGTCGACCTTCCTCAAGATCGGCACCATCATCGCGCTGGCCATCGGCATCCTGGTGGTGATGCCGGAACTGAAGATGCCGGCACTGACCCAGTTCGCCGCCAGCGGTGATGGCCCGGTGTGGAAGGGCGGCATGTTCCCGTTCCTGTTCATCACCATCGCCTGCGGTGCGGTCTCTGGATTCCATGCGCTGATTTCCTCCGGCACCACGCCGAAGCTGCTGGCCAATGAAGCGCACATGCGCTACATCGGCTACGGCGGCATGCTGATGGAATCGTTCGTGGCGGTGATGGCGCTGGTCGCGGCCTCCATCATCGATCCGGGCATCTACTTCGCGATGAACAGCCCGGCGGCGGTGATCGGTGCCGATGCTGCGTCGGCGGCGCACTACATCACCAACACCTGGGGCTTCACCATCACGCCCGAGCAGCTGACCGCGACCGCGGCGGCAATTGGCGAGCCGACCATCCTGCACCGCGCCGGTGGCGCGCCGACACTGGCGGTGGGCATCGCGCAGATCCTGCACCAGGCCATCCCCAGCAGCAGCGACGCGATGATGGCGTTCTGGTACCACTTCGCGATCCTGTTCGAAGCACTGTTCATCCTGACCGCGGTGGACGCCGGTACCCGCGCCGGACGCTTCATGCTGCAGGACCTGCTGGGCAACTTCGTGCCGGCCCTGAAGAAAACCGAGTCGTGGACCGCCAACATCATCGGTACGGCTGGCTGCGTGGCGCTGTGGGGCTACCTGCTCTACACCGGCGTGGTCGATCCGTTCGGGGGCATCCAGACGCTGTGGCCGCTGTTCGGCATTTCCAACCAGATGCTGGCCGGTATCGCGCTGATGCTGGGCACGGTGGTGCTGTTCAAGATGAAGCGTGACCGCTATGCATGGGTTACCGCGGTACCGGCCGTGTGGCTGCTGATCTGCACCACCTACGCCGGTTTCATCAAGATCTTCGACAGCAACCCGGCACAGGGTTTCCTGGCCCAGGCACACAAGTTCCAGGCCGCGCTCGCCAGCGATACGATCACCGCACCGGCCAAGTCGGTCGCGCAGATGAAGCAGATCGTGGTCAACGCCTACGTCAATACCGGCCTGACCGCGCTGTTCCTGCTGGTGGTGGGTGCAGTGCTGGTGTATTCGATCAAGACCATCCTGGCGGCACGCCGCAACCCGCAGCGCAGCGACCGCGAGACCCCGTACGTGGCACTGAAGCCGCATGAAATGGTGGACCTGTGATGAGCACGCAACTGGTTCCCGCCGGCCAGTACCAGGCGCACCGCCGCATCTGGCGGCGCCTGGTGCAGACCGCACGCCTGTGCTGCGGCATTCCTGATTACGACAACTACGTCCGGCACATGCTGGAAAAGCATCCGGACCAGGAGCCGATGGACTACAAGACGTTCTTCCGCGAGCGCCAGGAGGCGCGCTACGGAGGACGCAACGGCGGGCGCTGCTGTTGAGGCGTGAGGCGGTTGCCGGGCTTGCAGCCCGGCGCCCGCGGAGGCCGGAGCAACTGCAACTGCAACTGCAACTGCGGGAGCGTCTGCTCTGGCTTTCTGTGGGTTTGGCGGGACGGTGTGGGCTTGCAGGACACGCCGTAAACCCCGCTCCGCGGTCCGGCCCAGCCGCTGGCGGCTATGCGTTCGGGCGCTTGCGAAGCAGTGCTTCGCAAGCAAAGCGCCCTCACCCATGGGGGCTCGATGGCGCCATCCAT
>NZ_JAUTXR010000091.1 GCF_030658505.1 Stenotrophomonas raiganjensis (SeqCode)
CACCCAGAGCATGAGCCGGAAGGGCAACTGCTGGGACAACGCGGTGGTGGAGCGGGTTTTTGCCACCCTCAAAGGGGAATGGCTTTACTCCAAATACCCCACTCGACAGGAGGCGGCAGCAGACATCGAGCAGTTCGTGGACTGGTACAACCACCGTCGGCTACACAGTGCCAACGGCCTTGTGCCACCTGCGCTCTGTGAAGAGCAGGTGGCCTGAACTCCCTTTGGGAGTGTCCAAAAATACTTGACCACCACAGGTTTACGGCGTCCCCGCACTACCCACCCACCCGGCCAGCCCTCAGCAATCCGGCTTTAGGCGACCAACCCAACCACCCACGAGGGGCGGCGCCGTTGGCTGGAAACGCTACCCCCCGTGCACGGGCCGGTGCCCGCGTACCGCCATCACCAACCCGATGCCGGCCAACAACGAGACCGCCGATGTCCCGCCATAGCTGATCAGCGGCATTGGAATGCCCACCACCGGCAGCAGGCCGGAAATCATCCCGCCATTCACCAGCACGTAGACAAAGAACGCCAACCCGAGGCTGCCAGCCAGCAACCGCGCATGTGTGTCTCGTGCATGCACTGCGATCCACAGGCAGCGCCCGACCACGAACAGGTACAACGCGAACACGGTCGCCACGCCGATCCAGCCGAACTCCTCGGCCAGTACCGAGAACGCGAAGTCGGTGGTGTACTCGGGCAGGAAATCCAGCGTGGCCTGGGTGCCCTGCCCCCAGCCACGCCCCTGCCAGCCACCGGAACCGATCGCGATGCGCGACTGCAGGATGTTCCACCCTGTGCCGAGCGGGTCGGCCGCCGGGTCAAGGAACGTCAGCACTCTGTCCTTCTGGTACTGCCGCAACAGACCGAACCACGCCAACGGTGCAGCCACCGCCAATCCGGTCGCGCCGATGGCGACCCAGCCCCAGTGCAATCCGGCCAGCAACAGCGCGAACACGCCGCTGGCGGTGACCAGCGTGGCGGTGCCAAGATTGGGCTGCATCAGGATCAGTACTGCAGGCACGCCGATCAGCACCGCTGCCGTCAGCACCGTGCGCGGCGAAGGGGGCAACGACTGCCGATGCAGGTACCACGCCATCATCAGCGGCAGGCTGAGCTTGAGCAGCTCGGAAGGCTGCAGGTAAAACACCCCCAGGTTGAGCCAGCGCTGCCCGTACTTGCCGGTGCCGATCACGTACACCGCCATCAGCGGCAGCATCGACAACGCGTACAACGCTGGTGTCCACGCGCGCAGGCGCAGCAGCGACACCCGCGACAACAACCACATCGCGCCCAGGCCACCGGCAAAGCGTGCCGCCTGCCCGGCCACGGGGCCGGACACGCTGTGCAGCACCGCCAGGCCGGCGGCCATCAGGATCAACAGCGCGATGAGCAACGGCAGGTCAATCGTGCGCACTGCCTCACGGCAGGCAGCAAGCATTCGTTTCCAGTCCACGTTGGCCACGGTAGCAACGCGCGCTTGCGCGAAGCTGTCACGGTGCTTCCGCTCTCCGCAGCCCAGCCATGCCCGGCGCCGGGTCGTCCCGTGGGGTCAGCCGTAACCGCCGTGCACCGGGTTGTGGCTGCGCACGGCCATCACCAGCCCGAAGCCGGCCAGCAGCGATACGGCCGAAGTGCCGCCGTAGCTGATCAGCGGCATCGGCACGCCCACCACCGGCAGCAGGCCGGAAATCATCCCGCCGTTCACCAGCACATAGACGAAGAACGCCAGGCCGGTGGCCCCTGCCAGCAGGCGCGAGTAGGAGTCGCGCGACTGGCTGGCGATCCACAGGCAACGCCCGATCACCACCAGGTACAGCGCCAGCACGGTGGCCACGCCGATCCAGCCGAACTCCTCGCTCAGCACCGAGAACGCGAAGTCGGTGGTCTGCTCGGGAATGAAGTTCAGGTGCGACTGCGAGCCCTCGCCCCAGCCCTTGCCATCGAAGCCGCCGGAACCGATCGCGATCTTCGACTGGATGATGTTCCAACCGGCGCCCAGTGCGTCCATCTCCGGGTCCAGGAACATCATGATGCGGTCCTTCTGGTACGGCCGCAGCAACCAGAACCAGGCCACCGGCGCGACCGCGGCCGCGCCGCCCACGCCCAACCCGACCCACCACCACGGCAGGCCGGCCAGCAGCAGCACGAACACGCCACTGGCGGCGATCAGCACGCCGGTACCGAAGTCCGGCTGCAGCATCACCAGGCCGGTGGGTACGCCGATGATGATCAAGGCCACGAGCACGGTATTGAAGCGCGGCGGCAACGGCATCCGGTGCAGGTACCAGGCCACCATCATCGGCAGGCTCACTTTCAACAGCTCGGCCGGCTGCAGGTAGAAGAACTTCAGGTCCAGCCACTGCCGCCCATATTTACCGGTACCCAGCACGAACACCGCCAGCAGCGGGATCATCGAGATCGCGTAGATCATCGGCGTGGCCGAGCGGATACGCAGGATCGGCACCCGCGAGATGCCCCACAGCGCGGCCATGCCCACCGCGAAACGCGCGCCCTGGGCCATCACCAGGCCGTCGCCACCGGCACTCTTCAGGGTCGCCAGGCCGATCACCATCAGCGCGCCCAGGGCCAGGCACAACACCCAGTCCAGCGTGCTGAAGAAGCGGCGCAGCATGTCGCCGGCCCAGCGCAGGAACACTCTCATCGTGCGGGCTCCGCAACCGTCGGGCGTGGCGTGGCCGGCAGTGCGGCAGCGGCCGGCGTACCCGGCTGCGGCGCAGGGGCCGGTTCGGGGGCGGGGGCACCCACCTGCACCAGGTGTTCGCCCAGCTGCGCGGCCGCCAGATCACCGGCCTGGCGTGCGCCGGCGTCTTCGTTGTCGAACGCGGTGGCACCGATGGCGGTGGTACCACGCTCGCTGTCCAGCGGCTGCATGCCCTCAGGCATCTTGCCCAGCAGGTAGGCGTCGAACACCTTGCGGGCGATCGGCGCGGCGGCCGAGCCACCGTAGCCGCCGCCCTCCACCGCCACCGCGATCGCGATCACCGGGTTTTCAACCGGCGCGAAACCGACGAACAGTGCGCGGTGGCGCAGGTGCATCGGCAGGCTCTTGGGGTTGACCGCAGCGGTGCCCTTGCGGCTGATGACCTGCGCGGTACCGGTCTTGCCGGCCATCACGTAAGGCGCACCGACGGCCACGCGCCAGCCGCTGCCGCCGGGCCGCATGGTCGCCATCATGCCCTCGCGCACGGCCTGCACGTTGTTGGGGTTGGGGCTGACCGGCTTGCTCTCGCCGGGCGGCGTCGCCGTCCAGTCGCTGTCGAAGCCGTCGCGCTGCTGGATCACCAGGTGCGGGGTGCGCAGCTGGCCGTCGGCCAGGCCGCTGACGCCGCGCGCCAGCTGCAACGGGGTGACCTTCCAGTCACCCTGGCCGATGCTGATGTTGACCGTATCGCCGGGATACCAGGCTTCCTTGCGGCTCTTCCGCTTGTAGGCCGGCGACGGCAGGATGCCGCCGATCTCGCCGGTGAGGTCGATGCCGGTCGGCTGGCCGAAGCCGTAGTACTCCATGTAGTGGTCGAAGCGCTCGATGCCCAGGTCCAGCGCCAGCTTGTAGTAATAGGTGTTGACCGATTCGGCGATGGACTTGCGCAGGTCGGTCCAGCCGTGGCCGCCACGGTGGGCGTCACCCCAGCCGCGCGAAGTTCCCGGCAGGTAGAACATGCCGGTGGACAGCACCTTGTCTTCCGGGCGGCGCACGCCCGAGTCCAGGCCGGCCAGGCCGATCAGCGGCTTCAGCGTGGAACCGGGAGCGACACCACCGAGCACCAGGCGGTTGAACTGCGGCCGCGACGGGTTCTCGTTCAGCGCCTTGAAGTCGGCGTGGGAAATGCCGTTGACGAACAGGTTGGGGTCGTAGGACGGCAGGCTGACCATCGCCAGCACCTCGCCGGTACGCGGGTCCATCGCCACTGCCGAGCCTTCCTGGTCGCCGAAGGCGGCCACCATCGCGCGCTGCAGGTCGGCGTCGATCGACAGCCGCAGGTCGGCGCCGGACTGCGCGGCGACGCGGCCGATGGTGCGGATCGCACGGCCCTGCACGTTGGTCTCGACCTGCTCGTAGCCGACCTTGCCGCGCAGCTGCTGCTCGTAATAGCGCTCCAGGCCGGACTTGCCGATATGGGTCAGCGCGGCATTGCCTTCGCCCAGGATCTCCAGATCCTTGTCATCAACGCGGCCGACGTAGCCGATGATGTGCGCGAACAGATCGCCGTACGGGTAGCGCCGGGTCAGGTAGGGCTCGAGCTCGACGCCGGGGAAGCGCCAGCGATCGACAGCGAAGCGCGCCATCTCCTCGTCGCTCATGCGCAGCTTCAGCGTGACCGGCAGGAACTTGCGGCGCGCCTTGCGCGACTTGTTGAATGCTTCCAGCTCTTCCGGGCTGATGCTGATGATCTTCGCCAGCCCTTCCAGGGTGGCGTCCATGTCCTTGACCTTGTCCGGGGTCACGTCCAGGCGGAACGCCGGCACGTTTTCGGCCAGCAGGCGACCGTTGCGGTCGTAGATCATGCCGCGCCCGGGTACCACCGGCCGCGGCTTGATGCGGTTGGCTTCCGAGCGCGTGGCGTAGACGTCATGGTCCAGCACCTGCAGCTTGAAGTACCAGCCGCCCAGGCCCAGCAGGCAGACCAGCACGCCCAGGAAACCCAGCGCCGCGCGGCGGCGGAACTGCTCGGCTTCAGCGTGCGGGTTCTTGACCTGGCGTCGCGGGATCATGGCTCAGCGCCCGCGCTTGCCGAAGCGCACCGCATCCAGCAGCACGAACACCAGCGGCCACAGGCCCATGCCCAGCAGGGGTGCCCACCAGTACGACCACGGCAGGGTCGGCTCATCCACCACGATGTGGACCAGCGCGCTGACGATGCGGTCGTTGAACAACAGGCCGCCGATCGCCAGCATCTGCTGCGACATGGGGAAGAATCGGATGCGGGCACGGAAACGCTGCAGGATGAAAGCCAGCATCACCAGCCGCAGCGACTGTTCGCCCAGCACGCCTCCGTACAGCAGATCGGCCACCACGCCGCTGGCGAAGGCGATGCCCAGACCGACGCGCTCCGGCGCTTCGATCACCCAGTAGGCCAGCACCAGTGCCAGCCAGTACGGGCGCAGCGGCTGCAGCAGCGCCGGCAACGGCAGCAGGCCGAGCAGCAGGGCCACCACCAGGCTGGCCGGCAGCACCCACGGGTTGTCGCGCAGGCGGCTCATCGCTGGGCCTCCGGCGTGGTCGGTTGCCGTCCAGCGGCCGGCACTACCGGAGCAGCAGGATCAAGGGAGGATGCGGGGGCCACCGTCGGCGTCGCAGACGGAGCGGGTGACCGGCCCACAGCCGGTGCAGGCGTTGCCGGCGCGGTGGTGGCCGGCGTGGCTGCAGCAGGCGCGGCTCCCGCAGGCACGGTGACGCCGGTGGCCGGGCCACCCGGAGTGGTTTCTTTCAGCTGCAGGCGCAGTTCCGGCGGAATGCGGATCGCCGCACCGGGACGCAGCAGCAGCACGTCACGGCCACGGTCGAGCTGGGCCGCCGGCTTCAGTTCGCCGACCAGGAAGGCGTGGGTGTCGTCCGGGCGCAGGCCGGTGATGGTGCCGACCGGGAAGCCGGCCGGGAAACGCCCGCCGAGGCCGGAGGTGACGATCTCATCGCCCACTTCCACGCCGGCACTGAGCGGAATGTCGCGCAGCTCCAGCGTGTCGCCGCGGCCGTAGACGATCAGGCGCACGCCATTGCGGGCCACGGTAACCGGCACCGCGTGGTCGGGGTCGGTCAGCAGCAGCACGGTGGAAGTGCCGCCAGTGACGCTGATCACCTGGCCCATCAGGCCACCTGCGTCGATCACCGCCTGGCCGACGTGCACGCCCTCGCGGCTGCCGGCGTCGAGCACCAGGCGCTGCTTCACCGGATCCAGGTCGATGTCCAGGATCGGTGCCAGCTGCACATCCAGGCCACTGCGCTCGGCCACGTTCAGTAGTTCGCGCAGCTGGGCGTTGTCCAGCGCAGCGGTCTGCAGGCGGGTCAGGCGCGCGTTGGCCAGCAGCAGCTGGTTGCGCAGTTCCCGGTTCTCGGTCACCAGCTGGGTATGGCTGGCGGCGGAATCCTTGACCTGGTTGCCGAGCTTGCCGGGCAGGCCAGCCAGTGCCCACACCGGCTGCACCAGACTGTTGGCCTGCTCGCGCAGGCGCGCCAGCCAGCCGGCCTGGTCGTCAAGCACGATCAGGGTGATGGCCAATGCGAGATAAGCCAGCAACCGCAGGGGGCTGGCGGCATCACCGGATCGGGAGGCGACGGGAGGACCGGCGTAGGGCGGCACGGCAACGATTCAACTGGCAGGAGGCGGAAGGGAAACACGCGGGCGCCCCGCCGGTGCCGGCCCGCCATCGCGGCGGGCCGCACCCCGGAAGGGCGCGGCGGGCAGGAACGGCCGGGACGGCTTATTCCGGCGCAAAGAACTCGTTGCCGTGCATGTCCACCAGCTCCAGCGCACGACCGCCACCGCGGGCCACGCAGGTCAGCGGATCGTCGGCCACCTGCACGTGCAGGCCGGTTTCCTCGGAGATCAGGCGGTCCAGGTCGCGCAGCAGGGCGCCACCACCGGTCAGCACGATGCCGCGCTCGGCGACGTCGGCGCACAGTTCCGGCGGCGTCTGTTCCAGCGCCAGCTTGACCGCGCTGACGATGCCCGACAGCGGTTCGTGCAGGGCTTCGAGCACCTCGTTGGAGCTGATCTTGATCATCTTCGGCACGCCCTCGGCGAGGTTGCGGCCGGAGATTTCCATCTCGATCACTTCCGCCTGCGGGTAGGCGCAGCCCAGCTCGACCTTGATGCGCTCGGCGGTGGCTTCACCGATCAGCATGCCGTGGTTGCGGCGCACGTAGTTGGTGATCGACTCGTCGAAGCGGTCGCCACCGATGCGGACCGAGGCCGAATAGACGATGCCGTTGAGCGAGATCACCGCCACTTCGGTGGTGCCGCCGCCGATGTCGATGACCATCGAGCCACGCGCTTCGGTGACCGGCATGCCGGCGCCGATCGCGGCGGCCATCGGTTCTTCGATCAGGAACACGTCACGGGCACCGGCTTCCTCGGCCGATTCCTTGATCGCGCGGCGCTCGACCTGGGTCGAGCCGGCCGGCACGCAGACCAGCACGCGCGGGCTCGGGCGCAGCACGCGCGACTTGTGCACCTTCTTGATGAAGTGCTTGAGCATCGCCTCGGTGTAGGTGAAGTCGGCAATGACGCCGTCCTTCATCGGGCGGATGGTGGTGATGTGGCCCGGGGTACGACCCAGCATCTGCTTGGCTTCGGCGCCCACGGCTGCCACCGAGCGGGTGCCACCGATGGCACGGTCCTGGCGCACGGCCACGACCGACGGCTCGTTCAGCACGATCCCCTGCCCGCGCACGTAGATGAGGGTGTTGGCCGTGCCCAGGTCGATGGACAGGTCATTGGAGAACATGCCACGGAGTTTCTTGAACATCTGAGGAAGGAGTCCTGAGGGGTGTCGTGCCCGCCGCGGGATGGCGAAAAAATGGGCAGAAATCGAGGCCGACAAGCCTAGCAACCCGCCTGCCGCCGAGCAAGGAAAAAACTAGCTGAACCCGCGTCTTCACAGGCTTTCGGCCTGATCCGGTCTCACCCGGTTCTGGCCCTGAGCGGCACCAGCGGGTAACCTTTGCGCCGTCGGGCGCCCAAGGGCGCCGTTTGCTTGCCCGCTGAACCGGGCCGGCCCATCCCAAAATTCACCGCATAGGCTTACATCGATGTCCGCTCTGATCTGTGGTTCTCTTGCCTTCGACACCATCATGGTGTTCCCGGACCAGTTCAAGAATCACATCCTGCCGGACAAGGTGCACATCCTGAACGTGTCGTTCCTGGTGCCGCGCATGCGCCGCGAGTTCGGCGGCTGCGCCGGCAACATCGCCTACAACCTGCACCTGCTCGGCGGCCAGCCGATCCCGATGGGCACCGTGGGTTCGGACTTCGGCCCGTACCGCGAGTACTTCGACGGCCTGGGCATCGACCTGTCGCGCGTGCGCGTGATCGATGAGCTGTTCACCCCGCAGGCGTTCATCACCACCGACCACGACAACAACCAGATCACCGCCTTCCACCCGGGCGCGATGATGCGCTCCTACGAGAACCACGTGCGCGGCGTGCCGGGCGTGACCCTGGGCCTGGTCGGCCCGGACGGCCGCGAGGGCATGATCCAGAACGCGCAGGAATTCCACGAAGACGGCATTCCGTTCATCTTCGATCCGGGCCAGGCCATGCCGCTGTTCAACGGCCCCGAGCTGCGTGCCTTCATCGAGCAGGCCGACTACGTGGTGGTCAACGACTACGAGTCGAACCTGCTGCAGGAACGCACCGGCTGGGACGAAAAGGAGATCGTCAGCCGGGTCAAGGCCTACATCACCACCCGCGGCCCGAAGGGCGCGGTCATCCACACCCCGGAAAAGAGCTACGACATTCCGCCGGCGCACGAGCGCCGCGTGGTCGACCCGACCGGCTGTGGCGATGCCTTCCGCGCCGGCCTGATCTACGGCATCCAGAAGGGCTACGACTGGCTGACCATCGGCCGCATGGGCAACCTGATGGGCGCACTGAAGGTCGAGCACCCGGGCACCCAGAACCAGCGTTTCACCTTCGACGAGTTCAACGAGCAGTTCAAGCAGCAGTTCGGTTACGCGCTGGGCGCGTAAGCCGAACTGCCCGCGCATTCCGCCTTATCCCCGCGCCTTCGGCGCGCCCCCTTGAACGACAAGGGGGCTTTCCACCCGATGCGCTGCTGGGAATGCTGTTGGTGGGTGTCGACCTGGGTCGACACTGCCGGCCAGCGGCCGGCACTACCGGAACTTCCGACCGACACGTTGCCTGCTCTCTGTAGAGCCGAGCCCATGCTCGGCTTGCGCGCGCCAGCACGCTCTGACCGCAGAGCAGCCGAGCGTGGGCTCGGCTCTACACGGTCATGCGGCCTGCCAGGCGGCCAACAGCGCGCTGCAATCGGCGAAATGCCAGTCGGCACGGCCCGGCCACGGGTTCTCCGGCAGGTTCACCAGCACGGTATGGGCGCCCGCGGCGCGACCGCACTCCAGGTCGTAAGCGTGGTCACCGACCATCACCACCTCCGCAGCCCCGATCCCCCAGCGACGAAGATGCTGCTGCAGGCCATCCGGCGAGGGCTTGGGCACCGCCTCATCGCGGCCGATGATGTCGGTATCGTCGAACAACGCCCCGACCCCGATCGCCTCCAGCGTCAGCTTCGCCAGCGCATGGTCGTTGCGGGTCAGGATGCCCAGCCGGCAACCGTCGGCCGCCAGCGCGCGCAGCAGCTTCACCGCACCCGGTGCTGGCAGCGCGTCCTCGGCCAGCGCGCGCTCGTGATCCAGCAACCACTCACGCTTGGCCTGCGCCGGTGCATCCGGCAACGCCGCGATATGGTCGAGGATGTCTTCTTCCGCGGCGATCTGCAGCGCGCGGCGGATCGCGGCGAAATCATGCACGGCGACGGTCAGCGTGCCGTCCATGTCGAACACCCAGTTCCGGATCGCGGACAACGCGTGCATCGCGCGGCCCGCCGCACCCATCACTGCCACCACTGCGGCATGCGGCTGGCGTCGACGCCGCCGGTTTCGAACACCGCCGTGCGGGTGCCGCCGGCCTTGACCGGGAACTCGATGCTGATCGACTTGCCCTTGCGCGCCAGTTTCCACAGCGCCTTCTGGTCGGTGATGAACAGGGCGATGGCTTCATCGGTCTTCGGGCGCCAGGCGGCCATCGATACCGGCTTGCCGTCGTCCACGGTCACCTTCACCGTGCACTGCGGGCAACGGAAATCGCCGGCCTGCAGCACCAGATAAGCATGCCGCTTCCACTCCGGATGATCGCGGAACACCAGCTGCACCGGCTTGGTGCCGCTGCCATCCACGTCCACCCGTTCCTTGCTGTAGATCTGCGCCGAAACCTGATTGCCCTTGTTGCCCACCGGGATCTGGTTGTACTGCCACAGCGCCTGCATGCGGCGCAGGTCGCGCGCGGCATCGCCCTTGGCCTTGACCTCGTCGAAGCCGGCGGCGATGCGCTCGGCGGCGGCAGTGTCCTTGTACTGGTCCAGCAGCGAGGCGCCATGCAGGCGCGCGCGTTCCCAGTCCTGCGCGGCCACGGCCATGTCGTACTGCTTGGCCACGTCTTCGGCCTTGGCCTCCTTCTGCGCCTGCACGGCAGCCGCGGCGGCTTCCTGCGCCTTGCGCTCTTCCTCGGGGTTGCTGCAGGCGGCCAGCGCCAGGGTGCAGGCGGTGAGCAGGATCAGTCGTTTCATGGCGGAGGTCCTTTGCGGGTGCATCCCGATTCTATCGGCAGCGAAAAGCGGATACAGCAACGGCGGGTTTCCCCGCCGTTGCTGGTGAAGCAGTGACCGGTTGCCGGCCAGCAGCCGGCACGACCGATTACTTGGCTTCGGCCTTGGCCAGCATGTCCTGGACCGAGGCGGTGGTGATCGGGTGGTAGCCCGGCTTGGCCTTTTCGAAGGCCTGCTTGGCCAGCTCCAGCCCCTTCGGCGTCTTCACCAGTTCGGCGTAGATCGGCATGATCAGCTTGCGACGGCCGACGCGCTCGATGAACGCGGCTGCGCCTTCATTGGCCTGCTCGTAACCGCTGCGGATCGCCAGCGGGTACCAGCGCATGGCGATCTCGCCATTCGGGGTGCCAGTGAAGTGGAACGCCTTGTCCAGCGTGGCCAGCTTGTCCAGCGGCTGGGTCGCACCCAGGCCATCGATGAAGCGCACCCATTCCTGCGTGCTCCAGTCGGCGATGACCTGGCTGCTCGGCACGGTGCCGGCGCTGGCGAAGGCGATGCGCGCGGTATCGACACTGCTGAAGTTGCGCGACTGCGCCTTGGCCGCGAACGCCGGAATGCCCGGCTCGTCCAGCCAGGCCTTCAGTTCGGCCTCGGTCACGGCCGACGGATTCTTCGGCAGCAGGTTCTTCTTCATGTACTCGACGAACTGGTCGGTGTTCGCGCTCTGGAAGGCATGGTCATCGAACCAGCCACGCAGGAACGGATCGAAGGTCTCGCGGCCGAAGCGCTGTTCCAGAAACTCCAGGAACCACGAACCCTTGACGTAGGCGACCTGGCTGAGGGCTTCGTCGGGGTCACGCTCGTTCAGCGGCGGCAGCGCCAGTGCCTGGTCGGCCGGGCTCATGTCCTTCACTTCGGCCAGCAGGTCGGTCTGGTCGATCTGCTTCTCCATTTCGGCCATCTCCTTGCCGTACAGGGCTTCGGTGATGCGGCCCTGGACGTAGGTGGTGAAGCCTTCATTGAGCCAGATGTCCTTCCAGCTGGCGTTGGTCACCAGGTTGCCCGACCAGCTGTGCGCCAGTTCGTGGGCGACCAGCGAGACCAGCGACTTGTCGCCGACGATCACAGTCGGGGTGGCGAAGGTCAGGCGCGGGTTCTCCATGCCGCCGAACGGGAACGACGGCGGCAGCACCAGCATGTCGTAGCGGCCCCAGCGGTATTCGCCGTACAGCTTCTCGGCGGCACCGATCATCTTCTCGGTGTCTTCGAATTCCTTGGCGGCCTTGTTGACCATGGTCGGCTCGGCCCAGACGCCGGAGCGGCCGGAGATCGGCTCGAACACCAGGTCGCCGGCGGCGATGGCCAGCAGGTAGGACGGAATCGGCTGCGGCATCTTGAAGGTGTAGTCACCGTCACGCGCGGCCTTCGGATCGTTGTCGGCGCTCATCAGCACCATCACGTCCGGGCGCGAGACCACGTGCGCGCTGTAGGTGAAGCGCACGCTCGGGGTGTCCTGCAGCGGCACCCAGGAACGGGCATGGATGGCCTGCGACTGGCTGAACATGAAGGGCAGCTTCTTGCCCTCGGTCATCGACGGCGCCAGCCACTGCAGGCCCGAGGCGGTCGGTGCGGTGTGGTAGGTCACTTCCACCTTGGCCGGCTGCTCCGGGGCCTCGATGGTCAGCTTGCTGCCGAACACCTTGTCAGCGGCGGCCAGTTCGAATTTCAGCGGGCTGCGCGCGCCATCGGCGGCGACGGCCTCGACCTTGGACACGGTCAGCTCGCGGGTGTCGAGCACCAGCTGCCTGGCATCCTTCTGCTTCCATTCCAGGGTGTAGGTGGCGGTGCCGCCGATCTGCTTCTGGTCGAAGTCCAGCTTCAGGTCCAGCGCGATGTCCTTGATGGCGACCTTGTCCGGCTCGGCGTACGAGCTTTCATCGTGGCTGCGGTTCTCGGCGTTCACGGGGGCGGCGGGGGCCTTTGCGGCAGTCGGGGCGGCGGCGGGTGCGGCCGCCTCCTGGGAGCAGCCGGCGGCCAAAGCCACGGCCAGCGGAAGGAGCATCAGCGGATTGCGCATGAATCGGGACCGTTACGGGGATCAAACCCCAATGGTACCTCCGTCCGGCCCGGCAGGCGTTGCGCGGTGCGGGGTAATGGCCTGCCGGGCGCGCGGTGGGCGCCCATGCCGACCAAGGTCGGCATCTACATGGTTGGCACGGATGTGTCAGCGCCCGGTGCGGCGGTGTGCCAACCAAGGTTGGCACCTACCACGGCAAGGCTTACAGCTTGTAGCCGGAGTGGATCGAAACGATGCCGCCGGTGAGGTTCTTGTAGTGGCAACGCTCGAAACCGGCCTGCCCCATCATCGCCTTCAGTTCGTCCTGCGGCGGGTGCTTGCGGATGCTCTCGGCCAGGTACTGGTAGCTGTCCGAATCGTTGGCGAACAGCTTGCCCAGCTTCGGCAGGATCCTGAACGAGTGGAAGTCGTAGATCGGCTTGAACCAGTCCGCGGTGACTTCGGAGAACTCCAGCACGCGGGCCTGGCCGCCCACCTTCAGCACGCGGTACATCTCGCGCAGGCCGGCGTCCTTGTCGGTGACGTTGCGCAGGCCGAAGGCGATGGTGACCAGGTCGAAGCTGTTGTCCGGGAACGGCAGGGCTTCGGCATTGCACTGCACGTAGTCCAGGCCAAGCACCAGGCCACGGTTGGTCAGGCGGTCACGGCCGACCGACAGCATGCCGGCGTTGATGTCGCCCAGCACCACCGAGCCCTCGGCACCAACGCGCTCCTTCAGCAGCGCGGCGATGTCGCCGGTGCCGCCCGCCAGGTCGAGCACGCGGTCGCCCGGCTTCACCTGCGCGGTGGCCACGTAGTAGCGCTTCCACGCCCGGTGCACGCCCAGGCTCATCAGGTCGTTCATCAGGTCGTAGTTGCGCGCAACCGAGGTGAACACCTGGCCGACCAGCTTCTGCTTGTCCTTGGCGGCGACGTCGCGGAACCCGAAATGGGTGGTACCGGCTTTGTAGGGGGATTCGCTCATGGCCCCGATTATCGCACCGCCGGGGGCCAGCGGCACCCCCTGCCCGTATCATGGCGGGCCACGACTTACCGGAGCCCCGCATGATCACCACGCCCGACTACCAGGCCCTGCTGCAGACCGCCATCGCCGAAGCCCGCCAAGGCTTGGCCGAGGGCGGCGTGCCGATCGGCGCGGCGCTGTACCACAACGACGGCCGCCTGCTTGGCTGCGGCCACAACCGCCGCGTGCAGGAAGGCGACCCGTCGGTGCACGGCGAGACCGATGCGTTCCGCAAGGCCGGCCGCCAGCGCCGTTACCAGGACACCATCATGGTGACCACCCTGGCACCGTGCTGGTACTGCTCGGGCCTGGTGCGCCAGTTCAACATCGGCACCGTGGTGGTGGGCGAATCGCGCACCTTCCAGGGCGGCATCGACTGGTTGCGCGAAAACGGCGTCAACGTCATCGACCTCGATAACCAGGAATGTGTTGACCTGTTGGGTGGCTTCATTGCGCAGCATCCGGAGATCTGGAATGAAGATATCGGTGAATGATCACCACGCAGTGTCCTTTTGAATCCGCTTAATGAACGCTTCAGTGCCGGCACGCCCTAGTGCCGGCAGCGTTTGCGGCCATTGCCGTGAACCCGTGCACAGTCAGCTGCGCAACATGCACACGCTGCGGTAACACCCCACCTGGCTGCCGCGCCTAGGGTGGGGTTACCGGGACTCCTTTCCCCGGCGGAGCCAGCCATGTGCGCGCACGCCGTACGCCCTACGCCCGAACCGACCCTCGACGCCATCCGCGAGCGCCTGCAGCAGCAGTACGCGCTGCACCAGCGTGGTGCCCGCTTCTGGACCGCCTACCAGGGCCTGCAGCTGGAACTGGTGCGTTTCCATCCGCTCGACCAGGAGCGCCTGTGCAATGCGATGGCCGACATGGCCGAAGAGCTGGGCGCGGTCGAGCATGCACAGCTGATCGGCAATCGCCACACCGGCTCCACATCCCGCTGACGCGGCATGCACCGGCAGATACGCCACACTCCGATGAACCCCCACTCCCTTTCCACTCAACCGAACTGGATTGTCATGCACGCTGAAGTCCCCACCATTCCTCCGGTCATCAACGTAGACGCCGAGCTTGATCACTGGCGCCGCCAACATGCCGAGGGCGCACTGCCGCACAACTCGTTCGGCTCCTACGTGCCATGGATCAAGTTCGCCTGTGATTCGCTGATCACCCAGCCGCGCGCCAGCGAAGCCGAACGTGACGAGATGTTCCAGACCCAGTACGCCCTGCAGATCATGCCGCGGCTGAGCGAAGCACAGGCCCGCGAGTTCGTGGACCGGTGCTGGCAGCACGTCTACCAGAGCAGTCCGGTGCGCAGCCTGCAGGCGCCACGACTGCAACGCATGCGCGCCTGACTGCCGCTGCACGGCGTCTCCACGCGCCACTGCTGATCATCCTCGTCACCTGAGTGGGACGACGACGATGAAAGCACGCAACCTGTTCAATACGATCGCCAAGAAGGCTGCGGCCGCCACCGGCTCGCCGTGGACCTTCCTGGGCGCGGTGGCGATCGTGGTGATCTGGGGCATCACCGGCCCGGTATTCGGTTTCAACGACACCTGGCAGCTGGTGATCAACACCGGCACCACCATCATCACCTTCCTGATGGTGTTCCTGATCCAGCACACGCAGAACGCGGACACCGCCGCGATGCAGATCAAGCTGGACGAGCTGATCCGCGCGACGGCCGAAGCCAACAACGAACTGTTGGACCTGGAAGAACTGGACGAAGCGCGCCTGGAAGAGATCCGCGCCGAGTACGAGCAGATGGCCCGTGAGGCTGGCGACGCGCTCGCGCGGGTGCGCGCCTGCCATGCAGCGCGGCGCGACGATGAAGCGATCTGACGGTAGCGCCGGGCCATGCCCGGCGAGCGCGATACCCGGAAGAATCCCACACGGGCCATCGCCGTCGGCTGATAACGGCGGACATCCCATCAGTGCAGACTGGCGCCATGTCCAGCCGTCACCTGGAACGTGGCCGCCACTCCCGTATCGGGGGCTACTACGTCTTCATCACGGTCGTACGCCACCGGCGCCCGGTCTTTGAAGATCCACGTTGTGCAACGTGTCTTGTGGATGCATTGAGGTATGTTGAACGCATGGGCCTCAGTCGGTCCTTTGCTTGGGTCGTCATGCCTGACCATCTGCATTGGCTGATGCAGCTGCGCGACGGATCACTGGCGCGCATGATGGGAGCGGTGACATCCCGCAGCAGCCGGTTGCTGGGGCAGCAGTTCGGCATACAGACGCCTTTGTGGCAGCCGAGCTATTTCGATCACGCGGTACGCAGCGGAAGCCTTGAGGCGCCATGCGTTGTACATCCTGGGCAACCCCATCCGAGCAGGGTTGACCCTGCATCTCGATGAATATCCGTTTGCATGGTGCCGTTGGCCCATGCGGTAGCGCCCGGCCATGCCCGGCGAGCACGAAGTGCGGTCCGCCCAGACGCCAGGCATGCAGGAACGAAAAGCCGCCGGGCGTGGCCCGGCGCTACCGGTATCGAATTGCTGCTCAGCTGCGCTCGTGCCAGCCGCCACCCAGCACCTTGTACAGGGTGATGCGGTTGGCCTGCTGCGCCAACTGCGCCTGCAACTGGGTCTGCTGCGCGTTGTAGGCGGTACGCCGCGCATCGAGCAGGGTCACGAAGCTGTCCAGGCCTGCGTCGTAACGTGCCTGCGACAGGCGGTTGGCCTGTTCGGCCGCCTCCACCAGGCGCTGTTGTGAACCCACCTGCTCATCCAGGCTGACATTCAACGCCAGCGCATCGGCGGTTTCGCGGAAGCCCACCTGGATCGACTTCTCGTACTGCGCCAGCGCGATGTCCCGATCCGCGTTGGCAATGGCCAGGTTGGCGCGCAGCTTGCCGCCCTGGAAGATCGGCAGGGTGATCTTCGGCAGGAAGTTCCACACGCGGGTGCCACTGTCGAACAGGTTGGACAGTTCATTCGAGCCGCTGCCGATGCTGCCGGTCAGCGAGATGCTCGGGAAGAACGCCGCACGCGCGGCGCCGATGTTGGCGTTGGCGGCCAGCAACTGATGCTCGGCCGCCATGATGTCCGGGCGCTGCAGCAGCACGTCGCTGGGCAGGCCGGCCGGCGGCGGTGCCAGCGCCAGCAGCTGGGGCTCGATGCTGTCCGGCAGCAGTGCCGGGTCGAGCTGGCCACCGGCCAGCAGCGCCAGCGCGTTGCGGTCCTGGGCCAGCTGGCCACGCAGGCGTGCGGCATCGGTGCGCGCGGTTTCAACCAGCGTGCGGGTCTGGGTCAGCTCCAGCGCCGAGCTGCCACCGCGCTCGTGGCGGGCCTCGGCCAGGCGCAGCGAATCCTCGTAGGTCTTCAGCGTCGCATCGGCGATCTTCAGCCGCTGCGCGTCGGCCCCGTAGGTCAGCCACGCGGTGGCGGTCTCGGCCACCAGGCTCAGCTGCGCGTTGCGGCGGTTGGCAGCTACGGCGAAATACTGCTGCAGTGCTGCTTCGCTGAGGTTGCGCACGCGGCCGAACAGATCCAGCTCGAACTCGGCCACGCCCACGCCCGCAGTGAACTGCTCGGTGACACCGGCGTCGGTGCCCTGACGCTGCATCTGGCCGGTGACGGCCACGCCGGGCACGCGGTCGGCGCGCTGCACGCGGTACTGGCCACGCGCGCGTTCAACGTTGAGCACGGCCACGCGCAGGTCGCGGTTGTTCTGCAGCGACTGGTCGATCACCTGCTGCAGGCGCGGGTCGGTGAAGAAGTCGCGCCAGCCGACGGCGGCAACATCGGCCACCTGGCCCTGTGCAGCCTCGGTCGGCCACTGCGCCGGAATCGCCGGAGCGACGGCGGTGTTCTTCGGCACCAGGGTGGAGCAGCCGGCGAGCGTGAGCACGCCGGCCAGGGATACAGCAAGAGAAGAGAATTTCATGGCGACACCTTGGGGGTCACGGTGGTAGCGGCGGGGCAAACCCCGCCGGGAAACGGGGGGGGATCCGCCCCGCCCCTGCCGCAGGTGATCGACCAGTCGCTGCCGACCACCCGCGACCGGCGCGTGGCCGTGCTCAACGTTGCACGCGCGCGGGGCCCGGACCGCGTGCAGCGCGCCGACCGCGTGCCCGGCGTGGCCGTCACCGGCCAGATGC
>NZ_JAUTXR010000015.1 GCF_030658505.1 Stenotrophomonas raiganjensis (SeqCode)
GAAGCCACCGCGCTGGCTGCCGCATTGGGTGAGCCGGGCGAACGGCCTGGCCGGCATGCTGGCGTTCTCGCTGTTTGCCAACCGGATACGGATGGACCAGCTGGCGCCGGAATGAAATGCGTTGGCGGATCCTCCAGCGCCTGCCTGCTATCGGTGGGGAGGAGGCGGGGGGGGCCCGCCCGGACCCCCCAACAAACCAACCAAAGGAGGCGAGGGGGCCACGCAAGCGCGCCTTCCCGCTGAAGTTCCAGGCCGCGCAGCGGCTGTTCCGGGAACTGGCCGACCGTGCGGATGCACCACCACTGGCGATCTACGGCCTGCTGCACTGTGACGTGGTA
>NZ_JAUTXR010000096.1 GCF_030658505.1 Stenotrophomonas raiganjensis (SeqCode)
GTGGCCGGGAAACCTCAATACCCCGCCGCCTGCCCATCCTTGCGGCTCTCCGAAGCACCGTAGTACACCCCGGTCTCGGGATCGCGCATGATCGCCTGATAGCCACCATACGGGCCGTCGGCGAACACGATGCGATGCCCCTTGCGCATCAGCGTACGCACCGTCTCGTACGGGAACCCGGTTTCCAGATTCACTTCGCCGCCATCGGTCATCGCCGTGGCCTGGCCGGTCGGTTCGGTCGAGCCTTCATGCTGGATGCGCGGTGCATCGCCGGCCTCCTGCAGATTCATGCCGAAGTCCACCAGGTTCATCACGATCTGCGCATGGCCCTGCGGCTGCATCGCGCCGCCCATCACGCCGAAGCTGGCATACGGCTTGCCGCCCTTGGTGATGAAGGCTGGGATGATGGTCTGGAACGGGCGCTTGCCCGGTGCGTAGCCATTGGGATGGTTCTTCTGCAGCACGAACATCTCGCCACGATCCTGCAGGATGAAGCCGAGCCCCGGCGGCGCCATGCCGCTGCCCATGCCGCGGTAGTTGGACTGGATCAGCGACACCATCATGCCGTCGGCGTCGGCCACGGTCATGTAGATCGTGTCGCCCTCTTCCAGCTGCTTCGGCGTGCCCGGCTGCACTTCCTTCAACGCCTTGTCCATCGAGATCAGGGCGCGGCGCTGCGCGGCATACTCCTTGGAGATCAGCTTCTGCACCGGCGCCGGCTGGAACGCCATGTCGGCGTAGAAGCGCGCGCGGTCGGCGAAGGCCAGCTTCTTCGCTTCGACGAACAGGTGCACGTGTTCCGGCGAACCAAACGGGATCTTCGAGAAATCGTAGCCTTCCAGCACGTTGAGGATCTGTAGCGCGGCGATGCCCTGGCTGTTCGGTGGCAGTTCCCAGACGTCGTAGCCACGGTAGTTGCTGCTGACCGGTTCGACCCACTCTCCGTGGTGGTCGGCCATGTCCTGGTAACTCAGGTAGCCGCCATTGGCCTTGAAATAATCGCCGATGGTGTGCGCGATCTCGCCCTTGTAGAACGCGTCACGGCCACCGTCGGCAATCTTCTGCAGGGTGCTGGCCAGGTTCGGGTTCTTCCACATCTCGCCCTTGCGCGGGGCGTGGCCGTTGATCGTGAACTGCTCCTTGAAACCCGGGTACTGCGACAGCTTGGGCACCGAGCGGTCCCAGTAATAGGCGATCACCTCGGCCACCGGGTGCCCTTCGCGGGCGTAACGGATGGCGGGGGCCAGGTTGTCGGTCATCGGCTTGCGACCGAAACGGTCGTGCAGCGCGAACCAGCCATCGACCGCGCCGGGTACCGACACCGGCAACGGGCCAGTGGCGGGGATGTCCTTCAGGCCACGACGCTGGAACTCGGCCAGGGTCAGCGACTTCGGCGAGCGGCCCGAGCCGTTGTAGCCGTACAGCTTCTGCGTCTTCGGGTCCCAGACGATGGCGAACAGGTCGCCACCGATACCATTGCCCGTCGGTTCCATCAGGCCGAGCGCGGCATTGGCCGCGATCGCCGCGTCGACCGCCGAGCCACCGCCCTTCATCACGTCCAGCGCGATCTGGGTGGCCAGCGGCTGCGAGGTAGCCGCCATCGCATGCGGGGCGATCACCTCCGAACGGGTGGCAAAGGTGTAGCCGGTGATGCGGTCGGCGGCGATGGACAGTGCGGGCACGGCAGCCAGCACGGCGGCGGCGAGCAGGGAGCGGGCAAGGCGTCGGGACACGGTCGGGTTCCGGTGGAAGGGTGGTTCCCCGATCTTCGCCGCTGCGGCCTTCACGCGGTATCGGGCAGAGGTCATGGGCCAGGCGGGCAATCCGCCGGGCGTGGCCCGGCGACCGAACCGGTAGAGACGCCCTCATTCCCGCGCAGAACACGCGCTGAAAAGAGTGAATTCGGGTTCACCGAAACACTTTCAGCGGCAACCATCCTTGTGCCACAGCCAATTCCGCTGGATGCAACGGAAACCGACACGAATTCCGTCGCGAGGGTTGACATCGCCAAAACGGCTGTGTTTCTCTCGATCACATGTTGCATCACAACACGCCACCGCGAACCCACATCGAGGCCGCCGACACCGGCGCCGCTTCGCTGCGTTCGATTCTTGTGCTCGTACTTATTACCCAACCAACAGGTGCGGGACGAGCCAGCGTGTAAGCAGCAAATACACCGGAACTCATCAAAACCCGCACCCGCCCCGGTGCGGGTTTTTTCATTTCAGGACCTGGTTTCAGACGCAACCACCATGAACAACGCCAACTTCAAAACCTGGACCAGCACCACCACGACACCTCGTGGTGGCTGTGCCTGTGCGACGCATGGCGCCTCCCCCACCGCTTTCCCCTGACCGGCCGGTACGTCACCTCGACGACCGGCCGTTCTTTTTTCTTCCCACCGCAAGGAACCTCCCCCATGAGCACCAACGACCTGCCCCAGACCAAGATCGCCGTCATCGGCTACGGCAGCCAGGGCCGCGCCCACGCACTGAACCTGCGCGAATCCGGCTTCGACGTGGTGGTAGGCCTGCGTCCGGGTGGCCCGACCGAAGCCAAGGCCCAGGCCGATGGATTCACCGTGGTCGCGCCCGCCGATGCGGTGAAGGACGCCGACCTGGTCGCCGTGCTGACCCCTGACATGGTGCAGAAGAAGCTCTACAACGATGTGCTGGCGCCGAACATGAAGCAGGGGGCGTGCCTGCTGTTCGCCCACGGCCTGAACGTGCACTACGGCATGATCGAGCCGCGCGCCGATCTGGACGTCGTGCTGGTCGCGCCGAAGGGCCCGGGTGCGCTGGTGCGCCGTGAGTACGAGATCGGCCGTGGCGTGCCGTGCATCTGGGCGGTCTACCAGGACGTCAGCGGCAAGGCCGCGCAGCATGCCCAGGCCTATGCGGCCGGCCTCGGCGGTGCCCGCGCCAACCTGATCAAGACCACTTTCAAGGAAGAGACCGAGACCGATCTGTTCGGCGAGCAGGCGGTGCTGTGTGGTGGTGCGTCGGCGCTGGTGCAGGCCGGTTTCGAGACCCTGGTCGAAGCCGGTTACCAGCCGGAGATCGCCTACTACGAAGTGCTGCACGAACTGAAGCTGATCGTCGACCTGTTCTACGAAGGCGGCATCTCGCGCATGCTGGAATTCATCTCCGAAACCGCGCAGTACGGAGACTACGTCAGCGGCCCGCGGGTGATCGACGCCGGCACCAAGGCACGCATGAAGGAGGTCCTGAAGGACATCCAGGACGGCACCTTCACCAAGAACTGGGTCGCCGAATACGAAGCAGGCCTGCCGAACTACAACAGGTTCAAGCAGGCCGACCTGGAGCACCCGATCGAAAAGGTAGGCAAGGAACTGCGCGCCAAGATGGTCTGGCTGCAAGGACAGGCCGCGTAACCGCGCGGCCCTCCCCCACCCGCTCTGCAAGGTTCCCCCATGAACTCTTCCACACACCGCAGCGCGCCGCCCAACGGCGCGCGCTGGCTGACCCAGGCGCTGGAAGCCGAAGGCGTCCGCACGTTGTTCGGGTATCCGGGCGGCACCATCATGCCGTTCTACGACGCGCTGGTGGATTCGTCGCTGAAGCACATCCTGGTGCGCCATGAGCAGGGAGCGGCGCTGGCCGCCAACGGCTTTGCCCGCGCCAGCAACCAGGTAGGCGTCTGCGTGGCCACCTCCGGCCCCGGTGCCTCCAACCTGGTCACCGGCATCGCCGACGCGATGCTGGATTCGGTGCCGATGGTCTGCATCACTGGCCAGGTCGCCACCCTGCTGCTGGGCACCGACGCCTTCCAGGAACTGGATGTGTTCGGCCTGACGATGCCGATCGTCAAGCACAGCTGGCTGGTACGCAGCGTCGATGATCTGCCGCGCGTGGTCGCCGATGCATTCCGCATCGCCCGCGAAGGCCGCCCCGGCCCGGTGCTGATCGACCTGCCGAAGGACGTGCAGCTGGCCGATGCCAGTCACCTGCCGGCACACGTCCCGAGCAGCATCGAACCGCCGCCGGCACCGGCCGACGCGGCCATCGCCGAGGCCATCGCCGCGCTGGCGGCCGCCGAAAAGCCGGTGGTCTACGCCGGTGGCGGCATCGCGCTGGGTGATGCCGTGCAGGACCTGCGCGACTTCGTCGAAGCCAGTGCGATTCCCACCGTGATGACCCTGCGCGGCCTGGGCGCGCTGCCGGCGCATCATCCGCAGTCGCTGGGCATGCTGGGCATGCACGGCACCCGCGCGGCCAACATGGCAGTGCAGGAAAGCGACCTGCTGCTGGTGCTGGGTGCCCGCTTCGATGACCGCGCCACCGGCAAGCTGGCCGAGTTCGCGCCGTTCGCCCGCGTGGTCCATATCGACGCTGACGCCTACGAGATCTCCAAGCTGCGCAGTGCCGATGTTGCCGTGCCCGGCAATGTCGGCTATGCGATCCGCGCCCTGCGTGCGGCCTTCCCCTCCCCAAAGGCTCACCAGGACGCATGGCGCAGGCGCTGTGCACAGCATCGCGATCGTTTCGCTGCGCGCTACGACGCGCCGGGCCAGCACATCTACGCGCCGGCCATGCTGAAGCGCCTGAGCGAACTGGCCCCCGCCGATGCGGTGATCGCCTGCGACGTTGGCCAGCACCAGATGTGGGTGGCGCAGCACTGCCGCTTCAACCACCCGCGCAACCACCTGACCAGTGGCGCGCTGGGCACCATGGGCTTCGGCCTGCCGGCCGCGATGGGCGCGCAGTTTGCCTGCCCCGACCGCACCGTGGTGCTGGTGTCCGGCGACGGCAGCTTCATGATGAACGTGCAGGAGCTGGCCACCATCGCCCGCTGCCGCCTGCCGGTGAAGATCGTGCTGCTGGACAACAGTTCGCTGGGCATGGTGCGGCAGTGGCAGGAGCTGTTCTTCGCCGAGCGCTACAGCGAGATCGACCTGTCCGACAACCCGGACTTCGTCGCCCTGGCCAAGGTGTTCGGCATTGCCGCCACCCGCATCGACGCGCGCGACGACGTCGAGGGCGGCCTGGCCGCGCTGCTGGCCGAACCCGGCCCGGCACTGCTGCACGTAGCCATCGATGCGCGCGCCAACGTGTGGCCGCTGGTGCCGCCGAACACCGCCAACAGCACGATGCTGGAAAGCAACCCTGCCCACGCCCGCCAGGAGACCCCCAATGCACTACCGGCTTGACCTGGTGCTGCACCCGGCCGAAGGCGCGCTGCTGCGCGTGATCGGCATGGCCGAACGCCGCGGCTTCGCGCCGCGCGCGATCAGCGGTGCGCCGGTGGCCGCCGACGATGGCCGCTGGCACCTGCAGCTGGTGGTGGATGGCCAGCGCCCGGCGGAAACGCTGTGCCGGCAGATCGAGAAGATCTACGACTGCGTGTCCGTGCAGGTCACCGCCGTGGAAGGAGCATCCGTATGAACACCCGTACCGTAGTGACCACGGTGCCGGTACGGAGGCGTCTTCTTCGCCGCCCGTGCCCGCATGCGGCGGTCTTCTGCACCGCGCTGGTGGCCCATGCCAGCCGCTGACACCAGTCAGGAAAGCGATGTCGGCGACGTAAGCGTCGCCGACGTCCTGGCAGCGCAGGCCCGTCTGCGCCGCTTCCTGCCGCCCACCCCACTGCACCATGCCGAGCGCTTTGGCACCTGGCTGAAGCTGGAGAACCTGCAGCGCACCGGTTCCTACAAGGTGCGCGGCGCGTTGAACGCGCTGCTGGCCGGCCGCGAACGCGGCGACACCCGGCCGGTGATCTGCGCTTCGGCCGGCAACCATGCCCAGGGCGTGGCATGGGCCGCCTACCGCCTGGACGTGCCGGCCATCACCGTGATGCCGCATGGCGCGCCCGCCACCAAGATCGCCGGCGTCGCCCACTGGGGCGCGACCGTGCGCCAGCACGGCACCAGCTATGACGAGGCCTATGCCTTCGCGGTTGAACTGGCACAACGCCACGGCTACCGCTTCCTGTCCGCGTTCGACGACGTCGATGTGATCGCCGGCCAGGGCACGGTCGGCATCGAGCTGGCCGCGCACGCACCGGACGTGGTGATCGTGCCGATCGGTGGCGGTGGGCTGGCCTCCGGCGTTGCGTTGGCGCTGAAATCACAGGGCGTACGCGTGGTCGGCGCGCAGGTGGAGGGCGTCGATTCGATGGCGCGGGTCATCCGCGGCGACGCGCGCGAGATCGCCCCCGTCGCCTCGCTGGCCGATGGCGTGCGGGTGAAGATTCCCGGCTTCCTGACCCGTCGCCTGTGCACCTCGCTGCTGGACGACGTGGTGATCGTGCGCGAAGCCGAACTGCGCGAAACCCTGGTCCGGCTGGCGCTGGAAGAACACATCATCGCCGAGGGCGCGGGTGCGTTGGCACTGGCGGCCGGCCGTCGCGTCGCCGGCCGCCGCAAATGCGCGGTGGTCTCCGGCGGCAACATCGATGCCGGTGTCCTGGCCGGCCTGCTCACCGACATCCGTCCGCGCCCGCCACGCAAACCGCGGCGACGGCGCAGCGAAACCCCGCGCTCGCCGGCCAAGGCCAGCGCTCCTGCATCCCCTACGTCTTCCCCTTCCCCCCTGCAAGCCGTCGCACCCGCTGTCGAGGAGATTTCCCTGTGACCACCATCGAACGAATTACCACCCCGCGCATCCGCATCTTCGACACCACCCTGCGTGACGGCGAGCAGTCCCCCGGCTGCAGCATGAGCCCGCCGCAGAAGCTGGTGATGGCGCGTGCGCTGGACGAACTGGGCGTGGACATCATCGAGACCGGCTTCCCGGCCAGCTCGCAGTCCGACCGCGAGGCGATGGCGCTGATCGGCCGCGAACTGCGCCGCCCGAGCCTGAGCCTGGCGGTGCTGTCGCGCTGCCTGCAGGCCGACATCGAGACCTCCGCACGTGCCCTGGAGGCCGCAGCCAACCCGCGCCTGCACGTGTTCCTGTCGACCAGCCCGCTGCACCGCGAGCACAAGCTGCGGATGACCCGCGAGCAGGTACTGGAGTCGGTACGCAAGCACGTATCGCTGGCCCGATCGTACATCGACGACGTCGAATTCTCGGCCGAGGACGCCACCCGCACCGAGCTGGACTACCTGATCGAAGTCTCGCGCGTGGCCATCGCTGCCGGCGCCACCACCATCAACCTGCCCGACACCGTGGGCTTCACCACGCCGGAAGAAATCCGCGCGATGTTCCAACAGGTCATCGCTGGCGTCGCGGACGTACCGAACGCCGCCAACGTCATCTTCAGCGCGCATTGCCACAATGACCTGGGCCTGGCCGTAGCCAACTCGCTGGCCGCCATCGAGGGCGGTGCACGCCAGGTCGAGTGCACCGTCAACGGCATCGGCGAGCGCGCCGGCAACTGTTCGCTGGAAGAGATCGCGATGGTGCTGAAGGTACGCCAGGCTTTCTACGAGCAGGACAGTTCAATCAATACGCCGCGCATCGTCGGCACCTCGCAGCTGCTGCAGCGCCTGGTCGGCATGCCGGTACAACGCAACAAGGCCATCGTTGGCGCCAATGCCTTCGCCCACGAATCGGGCATCCACCAGCACGGCATGCTGCGCCATCGCGGCACCTACGAAATCATGCGCCCGGAAGACGTGGGCTGGGAAGACTCGCAGATGGTACTGGGCCGCCACAGTGGCCGCGCCGCTGTCGAAGCCCGCCTGCGCGCGTTGGGCTTCTGGCTGGACGAAGACGAACTGAAGCTGGTATTCGAGCAGTTCAAGGGCCTGTGCGAGCAGCAGCGCGTGGTCACCGATGCCGACCTGCAGACATTGATGCAGGGCGGCTCCAACGCGCAGGGCTACCGCCTCGCCTCGATGACCATCAGCGATGTCGGCAGCCGTGCCAACGCGCTGGTCGAACTGTCCGACCCGGACGGCAACCGCGTGGCCGAGACCGCGCAGGGCGACGGCCCGGTCGATGCACTGTTCGGCGCGCTGTCGGCTGCCACCGGCGTGCAGCTGATGCTGGACAGCTACCACGTGCACAGCGTCGGCATCGGCGCCGATGCGCGCGGCGAAGCCAACCTGAGCGTGCGCCACGAGGGCGTGGAGTACGACGGCACCGGCACCAGCAAGGACATCATCGAAGCCTCCGCGCTGGCCTGGCTGGATGTTGCCAACCGCCTGCTGCGCCAGCGCCAGGCCGCCGCCCACAGCAGCACCGACGTTCCCACCCCCGCCACCGCCTGAGGAACCCGAGATGAGCGCCTTCGACACCCCCACCCCGACCAGCGCCGCTGGCCAGCAGTGGAACGCCCAGGACTATGCGATCGATGCCGGCTTCGTGCCGCTGCTCGGCGGCGCGGTCTCGCGCCTGCTCGATCCGCGCGCCGGTGAGCACATCCTCGACCTGGGCTGTGGCGATGGCGTGCTCAGCACCGAACTGGCCCTGAGCGGTGCACGCATCCACGGCGTGGATGCTTCGCCAGAACTGATCAATGCCGCCCGCGCGCGCGGTGTCGACGCGCAGGTGATGGATGGCCACGCGCTGACCTTCAACGCCGAGTTCGACGCGGTGTTCAGCAATGCCGCGCTGCACTGGATGGACAACCCGGACCGCGTGCTGGAAGGCGTGCGCCGCGCCCTGCGCCCCGGTGGCCGCTTCGTCGCCGAGTTCGGCGGCCACGGCAACGTGTCCACGATCATCGCGGCGGTGCAGGCCGCGCGCGTGGCCCACGGCCATGGTGCCAGCGCCTTCCAGTGGTACTTCCCCACTGCCGATGCCTACGCCGACCGCCTGCGCCAGCACGGCTTCCAGGTGCAGCTGATCGAGTGCACGCCGCGCCCGACCGCACTGCCGACCGGCGTGGCCGGCTGGCTGCGGGTATTCGCGGCACCGCTGCTGGACGACCTGCCGGCCGAGGCACGCGCCACCGTGCGCGAGGCCACCACCGCGCTACTGGCCGAGCTGCCGCGCAATACCGCCGACCAGCCACTGGCGGACTACGTGCGCCTGCGCGTGCTCGCCCGCCGCCGCTGACTTGACCGTTCCGCTTTCTTTACTGATGTTCGCTATTTCGTACTTCTGCCAGGCATACGCATGACTTCCGCACCCCGCACCCTGTACGACAAACTGTGGGACGCCCACGTGGTGGTTCCCGAATCCGACAGCGCGCCCGCCGTGCTGTACATCGACCTGCACCTGATCCACGAGGTCACCTCGCCGCAGGCGTTCACCGAGCTGCGCGAGCGCGGCCTCTCGCCGCGCCGGCCGGACCGCACCAAGGCGACGATGGACCACTCCACGCCGACCCTGCCGGCTGCGGCCGACGGCACGCTGCCCTATGCCAGTGCCGCCTCCGAAGCACAGGTCGCCACCCTGGCACGCAACTGCGCCGAGCACGGCATCGAACTGTTCGACATGGCCTCGGACAACCGCGGCATCGTCCATGTCATTGCGCCGGAACAGGGCTTCACCCAGCCGGGCATGACCATCGTCTGCGGTGACAGCCACACCTCCACCCACGGTGCATTCGGCTCGCTGGCCTTCGGCATCGGCACCAGTGAAGTCGGCCACGTGCTGGCCACGCAGTGCCTGCTGCAGCGCAAGGCGAAGACCTTCGCGATCACCGTCGATGGCCCGCTGGCGCCCGGCGTCGGCGCCAAGGACGTGGTCCTGCACATCATCGGCGTGATCGGCGTCAACGGCGGCACCGGCCACGTCATCGAGTTCCGTGGCAGCACCATCGAAGCGATGGACATGGAACAGCGCATGACCCTGTGCAACATGTCGATCGAGGCGGGTGCGCGTGCCGGCATGGTGGCGCCGGATCAGGTCACCTTCGACTTCGTCGCTGCTACCCCGCGCGGGCCGAAGGGCGCCGATTTCGACGCTGCCGTGGCGCGCTGGCAGCAGCTGCGCAGCGATGACGGCGCGCGCTTTGACAGCGAAGTGCACATCGACGCCGCCGACATCCGCCCGACCCTGACGTGGGGCACGCATCCGGGCACCGCCATCGCGGTGGATGCACCGATTCCCGCCGCCAACGATGCCGCCGCACAGAAGGGCCTGGACTACATGCATTTCCAGGCGGGCAAGGCGCTGGCCGGTACGCCGGTGGACGTGGTGTTCGTCGGTTCGTGCACCAATGGCCGCCTGAGCGACATGCGCGAAGTGGCACAGGTGCTGCGTGGCCGTCGTGTCGCCGAGCGCGTGCGCATGCTGGTGGTACCGGGCTCGGAGATCGTCAAGCGCGAGGCCGAGGCCGAAGGCATCCACGAGATCGTGCGCGCGGCCGGTGCCGAATGGCGCGAGCCGGGCTGCTCGATGTGCATCGCGATGAACGGCGATCTGGTCGCCCCCGGCCAGCTGGCCGTGAGCACCAGCAACCGCAATTTCGAGGGCCGCCAAGGCCCCGGTTCGCGCACGCTGCTGGCCTCGCCGATGAGCGCCGCGTGGGCCGCGGTGAACGGGCACGTTGCCGATACCCGCGAACTGTTCGCACAGGAGGTGGCGTGATGGCCGGTTTCCGTACCCTGACCTCGGCCAGCGTGGTGCTGCGCCAGACCAACATCGACACCGACCAGATCATCCCGGCACGGTTCCTGTCCACCACCGAGCGTGCCGGCCTGGGCCGCAACGCGTTCAACGACTGGCGCTGGCAGGCCGATGGTTCACCGGTGGCCGACTTCGCCTTCAACCAGCCGCACAACGCTGGCCGCAGCATTCTGCTGGCCGGCCGCAACTTCGGCTGCGGCTCCTCGCGTGAGCATGCGCCGTGGGCGCTGACCGACCTCGGCCTGCGCGCCATCGTCAGCAGCGAGATCGCCGACATCTTCCGCGGCAATTCGCTGAAGAACGGCCTGCTGCCGATCGTGCTGGACGAGGCCGACGTGCAGGCGCTGATGCAGCGCCCGGACGATGCGCTGACCATCGACGTGGCCGCGCGCGAACTGCGCACGCCGGACGGCCGCGTCTATTCCTTCCCGCTGGATGGCTTCTCGCAGACCTGCCTGCTGGAAGGTGTCGACCAGTTGGGGTATCTGTTGGGCCGTGTCCCTGAAATCGAACGTTACGAGAGTGAGCATGCACGCTGAAATTGTTGTCCTGCCCGGTGATGGCATCGGCCCGGAAGTGGCCGCCGCGGCAGTGGCCGTCCTGAAGGCCGTCGCCGACCGCTTCAACCACACCTTCACTTTCAGCGAGCACGATATCGGTGGCATCGCCATCGACCGCCACGGCGAACCGCTGCCTGCGTCGACGCTGGCTGCCTGCCAGGCCGCCAATGCGGTGCTGCTTGGCGCGGTCGGTGGCCCGAAGTGGTCCGACCCGAATGCCAAGGTGCGCCCGGAACAGGGCCTGCTGGCGATCCGCAAGGCGCTGGGCCTGTATGCCAACCTGCGCCCGGTGCGCACCCATGAAGCCGCGCTGCACGCCTCGCCGATCAAGGCCGAGCTGCTGCAGGGCGTGGACTTCGTGGTGGTGCGTGAACTCACCGGCGGCATCTACTTCGGCGACAAAACCCGCGACGCCGACAGCGCCAGCGACCTGTGCCGCTACACCGTGGCCGAGATCGAGCGCGTGCTGCGCAGTGCCTTCCGCCTGGCGCAGCAGCGTCGCGGCAAGGTCACCTCGGTGGACAAGGCCAACGTGCTGGAGACCTCGCGCCTGTGGCGTGACGTGGCCGCGCGCATCGGCCGCGAGGAGTTCCCGGACGTTGTGCTGGAGCACCAGCTTGTCGATTCGATGGCCATGCACCTGCTGGCCAAGCCCCGCGAGTACGACGTGATCGTGACCGAGAACATGTTCGGCGACATCCTCACCGACGAAGCCTCGATGCTGGCCGGATCACTGGGCCTGCTGCCGTCGGCGTCACTGGGCGAACCCGGTGCGGTCGGCATCTACGAGCCCATCCACGGTTCGGCCCCGGACATCGCCGGCAAGGGCATCGCCAACCCCTACGCGACGATCTTCAGCGCCGCGATGCTGCTGCGCCATTCACTGGGGTTGGAAGCCGAGGCCGCGGCGGTGGAGGCGGCCGTGCATGCGGTGCTGGACGACGGCGTATTCACTGCCGACCTCGCGGCCAAGGGCCACGCAGTGAGCACCGCCGCCGCCACCGATGCGGTGTTGGCCAAGCTCAGCTGATCCGTCAGCGCCACGCCATGCGTGGCGGCCTTTCCTTCGGACATTGCGCGCAGCCACCCATGGGGTGGCTGTACTGTAGACCCACGCCATGCGTGGCTGCCTTACTTGGTGGTGTACCCACCATTGACCAGGATGGTCTGCCCAGTCATCCACCAACCGTCGGTGACCAGGAAGCGGATCCACGGCACGATGTCGGCGATGTCGGTCAGGCCGGTGCGGGTGAACGCCGACAGCGCCGCCGCGGTCTTGTGATACGCCTGCGCATCAGCACTCTCGGCCGGGTAGAAGAACGGCGTGTCCATCGGACCGGGTCCGATCGCGGTCACCGAGATGCCGCGCTCGCCGAACTCCTTCGACGCCGCACGGGTGAAGTGCTCGACCGGCGCCTTGGTGCCGGCATAGCTGGAATAGAACGGCGTGAACGCGCCCAGCAACGAGGTGACCAGGGTGCAGATGCGGCCGCCATCGCTGACATGGCGGCCAGCCTCCTTGAGGAAGAAGAAGGCAGCCTTGGCGTTGACCGCGCTCATCTCGTCGTACTCCGCTTCGCTGATGTCCAGCAGCGGCTTCTTCAACACCTTGCCGACCGTGTTGATGGCGATGTCGGGACGGCCGACCGCTGCCACGGCGTCAGCGAACAAGCGTTCCATCGCCGCGGCCGACGTCAGGTCGCCCTGCAGGGCAACGGCTTTGCTGCCGGCAGCCTGCACCGCAGCGACGGTGGCTTCGGCATCGGCCTGGGTGGCGGTACTGTTGTAGTGGATGACGATGGCCCTGGCGCCATGTGCGGCGAAATCGCGGGCCAGCAGCCCACCCAGATTCTTGGCGCCACCGGCGATCAGCACGGTCTTGCCCTTGAGGGAATGGTCGGTCATGGCTTCGGTCTCGGGAGGGGGCTGCCCGGGGTGGCAGCCCTGCCCTGACGACGATATCGTGCAGAAAACGCGGATAAAGCCCGCCACATTGACTTAACTTTCCAGAGCCAGCGAACAATGGACCGGATCGATCGCTTCCGCATCTTCACCCGGGTGGTCGAGTGCGCCAGCTTCACCCGCGCCGCCGACCAGCTCGGCCTGCCCCGCTCCACCGTCTCTGCCGCCATCGCCGAACTGGAGCAGCGTCTCGGCACCCGCCTGCTTCAGCGCTCGACCCGTCGCGTCTCCACCACCCACGATGGCGACGTGTTCCATGCGCGCTGCCTGCGCCTGATCGCCGAAGTCGAAGACGCCGAAACCCTTTTCCGGCAGGACGACGCGCAGCCGATGGGCCTGCTGAAGATCGACGTGCCCAGCCGCATCGGCCGCCGCATCATCGCCCCGGCCCTGCCCCACTTCTTCGCCCACTACCCGCAGGTGGAAGTGGATCTGGGCATGACCGACCGCGCGGTGAACCTGATCGAAGACGGTTGCGATGCGGTGTTGCGTGTCGGCCAGCTGGGCGATTCGAGCCTGGTGGCGCGCACACTTGGCCAGCTCGACTTCGTCAACGTCGCCGCGCCGGCGTACCTGCGTGAACACGGCGTGCCGCAGCAGCCTGCCGACCTGCAGCAGCATCGTGCGGTGAACTATGCATCGCCGACCACGGCACGGGTGGAACCGTGGGAGTGGCAGGATGGCGGCCAGCTGCGCACGCTGCCGATGCCCGGCTGGGTGCGGGTGAACAGTGCAGAGGCATCGATCGCATGCTGCGTGGCCGGGCTGGGGCTGCTGCAGATTCCGCGCTACGACGTGCAGGCCGAACTGCAGTCTGGTGCACTGGTGGAGGTGATGCCACAGTACGTGGCGCAGCCGTTACCGGTGACCCTGCTGCAGCCGCATCGGCAACACCGCGCACTGCGCGTGCAGGCGTTCATCGAATGGCTGCTGCCGGTGCTGCGGGCGGGGCTGCAATTACAGTAGATCCACGCCATGCGTGGAGGGATGCATCCGTGCCAACCAAGGTTGGCACCTACCACATCGGCAGATCCACGCCATGCGTGGATGCTTCTGTAGAGTCGAGCCATGCTCGACTCCTCCCATCATCGCGCGAAGAACAGCCGAGCATGGCTCGGCTCTACAGAAAGCAGATCCCGCGAGCAGATCAATCCGCGCCATGCGTGGATGCAAAGCGCAGTGCCAACCAAGGTTGGCACCTGCCAGAGGCGGTGGCCGTAAAACCCGGGGCGTTATGCCCCGGATTCGTCCGGCTTGACCCGGAACCACGCTGCGTACAGCGCCGGCAGGAACACCAGGGTCAGCACCGTGCCGACGATCAGGCCCCCCATGATCGAGATTGCCATCGAGCCGTAGAACGCGCTGCGCGACAGCGGAATCATCGCCAGCACCGCGGCAAGCGCGGTCAGCACGATCGGGCGGAAGCGGCGCACGGTGGCGTCGATGATCGAATGCCAGCGATCATGCCCGGCATCGATGTCCTGCTGGATCTGGTCGATCAGGATCACCGAGTTGCGCATGATCATGCCGGCCAGTGCGATCGTGCCCAGCAGCGCGACGAAGCCGAACGGCGCGCGGAACAGCAGCAGGAACAGGGTCGCGCCGATGATGCCCAGCGGCGCAGTCACCAGCACCATCGCCGCACGCGAGAAACTGCGCAGCTGCAGCATCAGCAGCGTCGCCACCACCACCAGGAACAGCGGCATGCCGGCCTTGATCGAGTTCTGGCCGCGTGCCGAATCCTCCACCGTACCGCCGGTTTCCAGCAGGTAGCCGTTCGGCAGCTCGGCATGGATGCCGTCCAGCGTCGGCAGGATCTGGTGCACCACGTCCAGCGCCTGCATGCCGTCGCTGATGTCGGCGCGCACGGTCACCGTCGGCAGGCGGTTGCGATGCCAGATGATGCCGTCCTCGAAGCCGTACTCCATCGTCGCCACCTGCGATAGCGTGATGCTGCCGCCGTTGGCGGTGGGCATCGACAGGCTCGACAGCAGTTCCAGCTGGTTGCGCTCATCGGCCGGGCCGCGCAGCAGCATCTCGATCTGGCGGTTGCCTTCGCGGTACACGCTCACCGATTGCCCGGCCAGCGAACTGGACAGGAACTGGCTGACCTGGGCACTGCTCACGCCCAGCGCGCGGGCGCGCTCCTGGTCGATCACCAGCCGCACCACCTTGCTCGGCTCGCTCCAATCCAGGTTGACGTTCATCACGTGTGGGTTCTCCCGCACCTTGGCCTCGACCTGGCGCGCGATCGCCTGCACCTTCTCGATGTGCTCGCCGGATATGCGCATCTGCACCGGATAGCCGACCGGCGGGCCGTTCTCCAGGCGGGTCACGCGCATCTGCACGTCCGGGAACTTCGGGATCACCTCGTGCAGCAGCCAGTCGCGGGTGCTCTCGCGCGACTTGATGTCCTTGGCCAGCACCACGAACTGGGCGAAGTTGGTGGCCGGCAGCTGCTGGTCCAGCGGCAGGTAGAAGCGCGGCGAACCGGTGCCCACGTAGGACACGTAGTTGGCGATGCCCTCGCGGCTGGACAGCAGCTTCTCCAGCTTCTCGGCCTGGGCCTGGGTCGAGCGCAGCGACGCGCCCTCGGCCAGCTCGATGTCCACCATCAGTTCCGGCCGGGTCGAATCCGGGAAGAACTGCTGCGGCACGTAGCGGAACATCATCAGCGAGAACACGAACAGGGCGATGGTCGCAGCGATCACCCACCAGCGGTGGCGCAGGCAGCCATCGAGGAAGCGGCGGAAGCTGCGATAGAACGGGCGCTGGTACGGATCATGGTCGTGCCCGTGCTGCGGCGGCGCGATCAGGTTGGCCAGCGCCGGGTAGCGGTCGGCCCACTGCTGGCGCTTGGCATGCCAGCGCGCGGACAGGCTGCCCGGCTTCGGCGGCTGCGGATTGAACAGGTCCGGCAGCATCTTGTCGCCCAGGTACGGGATGAACAGCACCGCCGCGATCCATGACACCACCAGCGCGATGGTCACCACCTGGAACAGCGAGCGGGTGTACTCACCGGTGCTTGAGGCCGCCGTGGCGATCGGCAGGAAGCCGGCCGCGGTGATCAGGGTACCGGTCAGCATCGGGAATGCGGTCGACTCCCAGGCGAAGCTGGCCGCGCGCAGGCGGTCGTAGCCCTGCTCCATCTTGGTGGCCATCATCTCCACCGCGATGATCGCATCGTCCACCAGCAGGCCCAGCGCCAGCACCAGTGCGCCCAGCGAGATCTTGTGCAGGCCGATGTCGAAGTAATGCATGACGAAGAAGGTCATCGCCAGCACCAGCGGGATGGTCACGCCCACCACCAGGCCGGTACGCAGGCCCAGCGAGAAGAAGCTGACCAGCAGCACGATCACCACCGCCTCGGTCAGCACCTGCACGAACTCGCCGACCGACTCCTCCACCGACTGCGGCTGGTCGGACACCTTGCGCAGCTGCATCCCCGCCGGCAGGGTCTTCTGCAGGCGTTCGAACTCGGCGTCCAGGTTGGCGCCGAGCTTGAGAATGTCACCGCCGTCCTTCATGGCAACCGCCAGGCCGATCGCCTCTTCGCCCATGAAGCGCATCTTCGGCGATGCCGGATCGGCGAAGCCACGCTTGACCTCGGCGATGTCGCCCAGGTGCACGGTGCGATCACCGGCGCGGATCGGGAACTGGCGGATCGCTTCGATGTCGTTGAACTGGCCGGTCACGCGCAGCTGCACGCGATCGGTGGCGGTCTCGAAGAAGCTGGTGCCGGTCACCGCATTCTGGTCGGCCAGTGCCTGCTGCACCTGCTGCATCGACACGCCCAGCGTGGCCAGGCGGGTGTTGGACAGTTCGATCCACACTTTCTCGTCCTGCAGGCCGACCAGGTCGATCTTGCCGACGTCGGGCACGCGCTGCAGTTCCAGCTGGATGCGGTCGGCGTAGTCGCGCATCACCGCGTAGTCGAAGCCCTTGCCGGTCAACGCATAGATGTTGCCGTAGGTGTCGCCGAACTCATCGTTGAAGAACGGACCGACGATCTCGCGCGGCAGCGTGGCGCGGATGTCGCCCACGCGCTTGCGGACCTGGTACCACAGGTCCGGAATCTGCTTGGAACGCAGGCTGTCCCGGGCCATGAAGATGACCTGCGATTCACCCGGGCGCGAGTACGAGCGGATGAACTCGTACTCGCCGGTGTTCATCAGCGCCTTCTCGATCGGCTCGGTCACCTGCCGCGAGACCTGCTCGGCGGTGGCGCCCGGCCACAGCGTGCGCACCACCATCGCCTTGAAGGTGAACGGCGGGTCTTCGGACTGGCCCAGATGCTTGTACGACCATGCGCCGATCAGCGCGAAGGCGAGCATCGCAAACAGCACCAGTGGGCGATTGGCCAGCGCCCACTCGGAAAGATTGAAGCGGCGCACCGGCTTACTCCTTGGCCTTGGTGGCAGCGGCCGGCGCGGCCGGCTTCAGCACCGGGCGGTTCTGCCGATCGACCGCGATCACCGGCTGGCCGGCGCGCAGCAGATGGCCACCGGCGGCAACCACCCAGTCACCGGCACCGACGCCGGACAGCACCGGTACCGTCTCGCTGCCGTACGCACCGGTAGTGACCGACGCAGCCTTCAGCGTGCTGTTGGCCGGATCGACCACCCACACGCTGGCGGCACCGTTGGCACCACGCTGCAGCGCGCCGAGCGGCAGCTGCAGGGTGCCGTGGCGGCCGGCGCTGCTGTAGACGCGCGCGCTCTGGCCCAGTTCGACATCGGCCAGCGCATCGGCGGCCAGGCTGACGCGGGTTGCATAGGTGCGTGCCTGCGGGTCGGCGGCGGCGGCGATCTCGCGGATCGTGCCCGGCAGGCGCTGGCCAGGGCGGTTCCACAGCTCCACCTCGACCGGCTGGCCGACCGCGTAGTCGCGGATGGTGGCTTCGGGCAGGTCGATCAGCACTTCGCGGCCACCGTCGGCGGCCAGGTTGAAGATGGTCTGCCCGGCGGACACCACCTGCCCGGCCTCGGCCTCGCGGCTGGCGATCACGCCGTCAGCCGGTGCGCGCAACTGTGCGTAGTCGGCCTGGTTGCGCAGCACGTCGAGGTTGGCACGAGCGGCATTGGCCTGGCCCTGTGCGGCCTTGAAGGCGGCCGATTGCTGGTCCAGCTGCGAGCGGCTGACCAGCTGCTGGTCGGCCAGCAGCTGGTAACGCTTGAGGTCATCGCGCGCGCGCACCAGATCGGCTTCGGCCGCCGCCAGCTGCGCCTGCGAGGCACGTGCCTGCAGCGCGAAGTCGGCCACGTCCAGTTCGGCCAGCACGTCGCCCTTCTTCACCCGCTGGCCGGCATCGACATGGCGCTTGACCAGGTTGCCGCCGACGCGGAACGACAGCGGGCTTTCCTGGCGGGCACGTACCGTGCCCGGGAACGCTGCGGGCGCCTGTCCGGCCTGCTCGCCGGGGTGAACCACCAGTACCGGCACGGCCGCCTGCGGCGCCTGTTCCTGTCCCGAACAGGCTGCCAGCGCAGCCACCCACACCATACCGCCCATCCAGCGCACGATCTTCATCGGTCAACGTCCTGAAAACGCAGGGTTGCAACAAGGGGGAGCCGCGACTGCCGGCCCAATTTAATAAACCGGCCGGTATAGTATAAATATCGAACCGCTTGGTCTAGTATTGTCGTGATGAGCTCCCACACTTCCCGCAAGCCGTCGGCCAAGCCCGCTGCCAAGGCCGCCGGACCCGGGCGCCCCAAGGACCTCGGCAAGCGCGCGGCAATCCTTGAAGCAGCCAAGGCACTGTTCATCGAACAGGGCTATACCGGCGTGAGCATGGACGCCATCGCCGCCCAGGCCGGCGTCTCGAAGCTGACCGTGTACAGCCACTTCGGCGACAAGGAGACCTTGTTCTCCGAGGCCGTGCAGTCAAAGTGCATTGAAATGCTGCCCGATGCCCTGTTCGTGGCCGACGCGGACGGCCCGCTGCGCGACCAGCTGATCGGCATCGGCCTGGCCTTCTTCGAACTGATCACCTCCGACGCGGCGATCTCGATCCAGCGCATGATGATGGCGCCGGAGACCGACGAACGCCTGCGCGAGCTGTTCTGGAAGGCAGGACCGGAACGCACCTGCGAGGCCCTGGCTGACTTCCTGCGCGCACGCGCCGAGCGCGGCGAGTTGGAAATCACCGACTATTCGCTGGCTGGCGAGCAGTTCCTGACCTTGGTCAAGGGCGAAGTGCACATGCATATGATGTGCGGCATGCCACTTTCACCGGTGGAGTGCGACCCTCTTGCCCACGTGACCGCCAGCATCGACTTCTTCCTGCGCGCCTATGCGCCGCGAGGGGCCGGAACGGCTGAATAACCAAAACTGAACGAACCGGAGGTCGCGATGACTTCCGGCACTGCGACCCCGGCCACCCTGCAGCTGATGCTCTGGGCGCGCCGCCGGCCTCCGGCACCGGTAAAATGGCCGGCCCACTGCGCTGGATTTGAACCTCATGACGATTGATTACGCCCACGCCCGCGAACTGATGGTGGAACAGCAGATCCGTCCCTGGGACGTGCTGGACATCAAGGTGCTCGACGTCCTGGCCCGCCTGCCGCGCGAGGCCTTTGTCGCCGACGCGCACCGGGCACTGGCCTACGCCGATGTCGAACTGCCGATCGGCCATGGCCAGAAGATGATGAAGCCGGTCATCGAGGGCCGTACCCTGCAGGCACTGGATCTGCAGCCGGGTGACGAAGTGCTGGAAATCGGCACCGGCAGCGGCTTCCTGTCGGCCTGCATCGGCGCGCTGGCGCGCGACGTGCTGAGCCTGGAGATCGACCCGGAGCTGGCCGCCGCCGCGCGCGCCCGCCTGGACGCCTCCGGCCTGGGCACCAACGTCCGCGTGGAAGTGGCAGATGCTCTGTCCTGGCAGACCGAACGCCGCTTTGACGTGATCTGTGTCACTGGTGCGGTCGACGTGGTGCCGTCACAGTTCGCCTCGTGGCTGCGTCCGGGTGGTCGCCTGTTCGTGATCCACGGCCGCTCGCCGGCGATGGAGGCCCTGCTGGTCAAGGCCGACGGCAGCACCGAGTCCCTGTTCGAGACCGATATCGATTACCTGCGTGGTGCCGCCCCGGCCCCCCAGTTCCACCTCTGAGTCCAAGGAAGCCGCAATGATCCGCCGATCCCTCGCTGTTGCGCTGGCCACTGCCCTGCTGCCGTTGTCCGCCCATGCCGCCGACCTGCTGCAGGTCTACGAAATGGCGCGCAACGGCGATCCGCAGCTGTCCGCCGCCGAATCGACCCGGCTGGTCGACAAGGAAGGTGCCGTGCAGGCGCGCGCCGCCCTGCTGCCGCAGATCAACGGCCAGGCCACGCTGAACCGCACGCGCAGCGAGCCGAACGCCGACGCAAATTCCGGCTCGTTCACCAGCAAGCGCCGCACGTACACGATCGATGGCAGCCAGACGCTGTTCAACTGGACCCAGATCAACAACCTGCGCTCGCAGCGTGAGCTGAGCAAGGCGGCGGACTTCACCCTCGAATCTGCCAACGACAGCCTGATCGTGCGCACCTCGGCGGCCTACTTCAACGTGCTGGTGGCGATCGAATCGCTGAACGCGGCACAGACCAATGAAGCGGCCGCGAAGAAGCAGTTCGACTTCGCCGACAAGCGCCTGGAAGTGGGCCTGGCGCCGATCACCGACGTGCACGAAGCGCGCGCCCAGTACGACCAGGCGCGTGCCAACACCATCGTTGCGCAGAACACCCTGGCCGATAACTACCAGGCCCTGACCGAACTGACCGGCCAGCCGGTGGTCAACCTGCGCGGCCTGCCGGCGGACTTCCGTCCGGAAGTGCCAGCCAACCGTGGCAACATCGATGAGCTGGTACACCAGGCCACCACCCAGAATCCGGCGCTGAAGGCGCAGGAACTGAAGGTCAGTGCCGCCGAGGCTGGCGTGCAGGCCGCCCGTGGCGGCCATTACCCGACCCTGTCGCTGGGCGGCAGCTGGGGCAAGAGCGCGACCTGGGGTGACAGCACCGGCGCCGGCTCGCTGTCGCCGGACGCCCGCACCAACAGCATCGGCCTGACCCTGAGCGTGCCGATCTTCTCCGGCGGTGCCACCCAGTCCGGCGTGCGCCAGGCGCTGGCCCAGCGTGACATCGCCCAGGACGGCTACGAGCAGCAGAAGCGTGCCCTCGACCGCAACACCCGCAATGCCTACCAGACCCTGGTGCAGGGCATCAGCGAAGTGGAAGCCCGCCGCCTGGCGGTGGTCTCGGCGCAGAGCGCGTACGACGCCTCGCAGGTCGGCCTGGAAGTCGGTACCCGCACCGTGCTGGACGTGATCCAGAACCAGCGCATCCTGTTCTCGGCGCAGCTGGACTACGCCCAGGCCCGCTACACCTTCCTGCAGAACCGCCTGCTGCTGAGCCAGTCGCTGGGTGCGCTGGACGTGGCCGAGCTGCAGGACGTCAACCGCCTGCTGACCCAGGACGCGGGCAACCCGGCAACGACCACGCACTGAGTCGTCGCCCTGCCGGCAACGAAGAAGCCACCCGCGAGGGTGGCTTTTTTGTTGCCTTTGCACGGCCGTCAGCCAAGCCAGGCGCGCATCCGCTCCACTGCGGCCAACAGGCACAGTACGGCGGCCATGGGCGCAAGCACCGGCAGGACGCGCGAGGGTGGCACCTGCACGTGAAGCACGGCCAGGCACAAGGCCGCCATCACCAGCAGGGTGGCCGGACCCGGCAGCACCGGCAGCGCACCGATGGGTGCCAGCAGCGCCAGCAGTGCCGCCGACAGGACCACCGCGACCCACGTCAGTCGCACCCCGAAGCCGGGCGCTGCAGGGCCGGCCGCAGACCGCAGCTGCGTCGCCAGGCGCGCGGCCAACATCATCAGTACCAGCAGCAGCGCCGCCAACCCGGCCGCGCCCGCCAGCGGCAGCAACGGCATCGTCCAGTGCAGCTGCGGGTGCTGCTGCAGCGCCACCGACAACGGTCGCGTGCTGGCCAATGCCGGAAACTCGACCAGGCCCGCCTGCAACGCAGCAAGTACGATCAACAGCAGCATGGCCAACAGCAGCATCCCCGCCAGCAGCAGCGGCTGTCGTGCCCTCGCCTGCCGGCCCATGCCGGGAAATCCCAGCGCAAGGCCGACGCTGGCGAACACGCCGAGCAGCGGCACGCTCGCCGCCAGTATCCCACCCAGCCCGTAGCGATACGGCGCCGTGGCTTCCGGCAACCATGGAATCCAAAGTGCGTAGTGCACGTAACGGGCCGCCAGTGCCAGCAGCAGCAGGCCAATGCCGATCTTCACCGTCAGCAGCGCACAGACAATCAATGCGACGTGACGTGGCGGCAGCAGCCCGACCATGCCAAGCAGCCACAGACCGGTGGCGGCCAGCAGCTGAACCGGCATTCCGTTTCCGGCCTCGATACCGCAGCGGGCCAGCAGCACCTGCAGGTGGCTGGCGATGGACTGTGCCACGCCCGCACTGGTCACCACCAGTTCCAGCAGCAGCACGCCGCTGAGTACGCCCGCTCCCGCCCTGCCCCAGCTGGCCTGCAGCACGCCATGCAGGCCCCCGCCGGCCGGTCGCTGCTGGTTCAGGACATGCAGGCAATAAAGCACCGGCGCAGTACCCAACGCGGCCAATACCAGGCTCAGTACGATGGCCGGTCCCGCCCGCGCGGCGGTGTGCTGGCCGACCAGGGCGATCACGCTGCCCCCCAGCAGCAGCGCCAGTGCCTGCGCCGCAACATGACCCATGCCAAGGCGGGCATCCCGGTCGCGGCCGTTGTCGCTGTCCATCGCAAGTCCCCTTGATATCCGCCCAAGTGCGGTCGACAGCAGGCTGGCAGCCTGCGCCGAGGGGCGGTATCAGAAACCGTACCGGGGGCGCTGCGATGTGATCGAAGACACGATGAAAGGCCCGTACCCGGTCCTGCTGCGACAGGATTCCGGTCGCTAAGTAGAATTGATGCAGTCGATCACGTCAGTCGACCCGCCGACTGCCGGCGCTCGCCTCAGCTGCGCGGCGGTGGCAGATGCGGCGCAACCAACGCCAACGTGCGCTGCAGCGCGCCGCGGCCATTGCTCACCAGTGTGCAACCCGCGCGCGCCATGTCCTCGCGTGCCTGCACATCGTCGAGCAGGTGCTGCAACAGGTCGCCGACCGCCTGCACGTCCTCGCCGATCAGCAGCGCCCCGGCCTCGCGCATGCGACGCGAGATCTCGGCAAAGTTGTGCAGGTGCGGGCCGGTCACGGCAGCGGTACCCATTGCCGCCGGTTCCAGCAGGTTGTGGCCACCGATCGGCTGCAGGCTGCCGCCGACAAATGCCACCTGCGCGCAGGCGTAGAACGGCATCAGCTCACCCAGGGTATCGATGACGAACACGTCGGTGCCGGCCTCGGGCCACTGCTTCGCGCGCCGGGTGGCCACGTTCCAGCCCTGTTCCCGTGCCAGTGCCTCCACCTTCGGGAAGCGCTCGGGATGCCGCGGTGCCCACAGCAGCAGCAGGTCGGGGTGCTGCTGGCGCAGGCGGCGGTGCAGGTCGATCACCGCTTGTTCTTCGCCATCGTGGGTACTGGCTGCAATCCACACCGGGCGCCCGGCCGGCACGCGGGCATGGAACTGCTCGACGAAGCCCTGCACCTCGGGGGTAGCGATGTCGAACTTCAGGTTGCCCAGCGCCTGCACCTGCTCCGGGGCGGCGCCAAGCTGCACGAAGCGGTCCGCATCATCCTGCGACTGCGCGGCCACGCAGGTGACGGTGCGCAGGGCGCGCCGGATCAGCGCCGCCAGCAGCCGGTAGCCGCGCAACGAACGTGCCGACAGGCGCGCATTGAGGATGTAGACCGGAATGCGTCGGTCACGGCAGCCGAACAGCATGTTCGGCCACAACTCGGTTTCCAGGATCAGTGCCAGGCTGGGCCGGAAATGGCCGAGGAAGCGGTTGACGCTGCCCGGCACGTCGTACGGAAGGTAAACGTGGTCCAGCGCATCGCCCCACAGCGCGCGCACGCGCTCCGAACCGGTTGGCGTGATGGTGGTGATCACCCAGCGGATGTCCGGGCGCTGCTCGCGGAGGGCGTTCACCAGCGGTGCGGCGGCATTGACCTCGCCCACCGACACCGCATGCAGCCACACCCGTGGCTGGCCGGTCGGCTGTGGATAGGAGGCGTAGCGCTCGTCCCAGCGCCGGAAATACTCGCGAACCCGGAAGCCGCGCCAGACCAGGTGGTACACGGTGATCGGCAGCAGGATGTAGAGCACAGCCGAGTACAGGCCGCGCAGGATCCATTCGACAGGGTCTTTACGCATGCGGCAAGGATACGGGAGCCCCCCGGGAAAGACACGCGGCCGCCTTGGTAGAATGGCCCCATGTCAGATGCCTCCACCGCCGTCCGCCCGTCGCTGCGCGATCCGCGCAACTGGCCGATGTTCGCCGCCATGTTCGGCGCCTTCGCCATCGCCCGCCTGCCGTGGATGCTGCAGCGCGCGCTGGGCCGGGGCGTCGGCTGGATCACCTGGCGCCTGCTCGGCAGCCGCCGCCGCGCCGCCGAGGTCAACCTGCAGCTGTGCTTCCCCGAGAAGGACGAAGCGTGGCGCCAGCGCCTGGTGCGCGACAGCTTCGATGCGCTCGGGGTGGGCGTGTTCGAGTGCATCCGCGCCTGGTGGGGCAGCATCGATCGCATCCGGCCCCACGTACAGATCGAAGGCCTGGAACACCTGCGGCAGATGCAGGCCGAAGGCCGCGGCGTGCTGCTGGTCTCCGGCCACTTCATGACCCTGGAAATGTGTGGCCGCCTGCTGTGCGACTACGTCGACCTGTCCGGCATGTACCGCAAGCACAAGAACCCGGTGTACGAGTGGGCGGTGAAGTTCGGCCGCCTGCGCTATGCCAAGGCGATGTTCGCCAACGAGGACATCCGCGCCACCGTGCGCCACCTGAAGAAGGGGGGCTTCCTCTGGTATGCGCCGGACCAGGACATGCGTGGCAAGGACACCGTATTCGTGCCGTTCTTCGGCCATACCGCCTCGACCATCACCGCCACCCACCAGCTGGCGCGGATGACCGGTTGCGCGGTGATCCCGTACTTCCATCGCCGCGAAGGCGGGAAGTACGTGCTGAAGATCGGCGCACCGCTGGAGAATTTCCCCAGCGAAGACGTGGAAGCCGACACCACGCGGGTCAACCAGGCCATCGAGGAGATGGTGCGCGAGGCGCCCGACCAGTACCTCTGGATCCACCGCCGTTTCAAGCGCCAGCCCGGCGGCCGGAGTGATTTCTACAAATAACCGGATGCGGTGGAAGGGCCGGCGTGCTCGTGGTAGTCGCCAGCCTTGGTTGGCGCCGATGAACCGGGGCCGGTCGCAGGGAGCCAACCAAGGTTGGCAACTACTGCATTGGCGGAGTTTCGTCCGATTCGCGGGCCAGCAGGCTGCCGGCGAACAGCGCCGCCAGCAGCACGGTCAGGCCACCCCAGAATGCGGAATAGAACGCCAGGTGGGTGTTGAGCGGGAACACCGTGACCGCCAGCGCCAGCATCGCCGGTCGCGCACGCTCGCGGGCGACGGCCGGTGCATAGCGCCACGCACGCCAGGCCTGGGCCACCGCCGCCAGCCACAACAGCAGGCCGAGCACGCCGGTTTCCGCCAGGATTTCCAGCACGATCTGATGGGCGTGAAGTGCGGGCGCATTGCCCCACACGGCGGGGTCTTCATCAGCCACGCAGGCCGGGTAGGCATCGCGGAAACCACGCGCGCCGACACCGTTGACCGGGTGCTCTTCGATCATGCAGACGGCAGCCTCCCAGATCCTCGCGCGCCCGGACAGCGCTTCGTCGACGCCACGGTCGCCCCCCTCCCAGGCCATCGCCGTACGTGCGAAGCGCTCGCGCAGCTGCGGCACGCTCGCGGTCAGCATCCCTGCCGCGAGCACGGCGACCAGCGCCAGTACCGCCAAACGCTTCCAGCCGAACTGGCGCCCTCCGCTGTAGGCCAGCACCAGCGCGAAGGTGATCCACGAAGCACGCGAGCCGGCCAGCAACAGCACACAGCCCAGCGCAGCCGCCGCCAGCACCCAGCCCGGATTGCCGAAACGGCGTGCCACCGGCAGCAGCAGGAACGGTGACAGGCTGGCCAGCACCTGGCCGAATTTCAGGTTGCACGGCCCGAGGGCACCGCTGAGCCGGTCAGCCAGCGCGGCCTCGTCAGCCGGGCACAGTGCATGTCCGCTCACCGCAAGCTTCAGGTGCTCGAGCGACCAGAACCAGGGACTGGTGCCGGCCACAGCCTGCACCAGCGCATCCAGCGTCCAGGCAGCGGTGATCAGCGCCAGCCCGCCGAAGGTCAGCCGCCGCCGCTCCGGTGTAGCCACCGCAATCGCCACCAGCCACATGAAAGGCAGGTAGCGCAGGCCGGCCGCCGCCTTGGTCCACGACGCCGCCGGGTCGATCGCATCGAACGCCGAGAAGGCCTGCGGCAACCAGTAGCCGAGGAACAGGATCGAAGCCAATGCCCAGGCCGCCGTGCTCAGCAGATGGGGGCGGCGTTGCAGGCGGCGCATGACCATGCGCGCGGCAGCATAGAGCGCGCCAAGCCCGAGCACGGCCTCGGCGATGCCCGGCAACGGCCACAGCGCCACGTACGCCAGCACCCACCAGGGCGCCCAGCGCCCGGCGCGGTCGTCGCGCGCGATGGCCAGGGAATCAGCCGGCAAGGTCGGCATAGAGACGGAGGGTGTCACGCTGCATGGCCTGCAGGGTAAACGGGATACGGCCCGGCAGCGACGGCGGCTGCGCCAGCAGGGCCAGCGCCCGTTCACCGAGTGCGCGGGTGTCGCCGAGCGGCACGGCACCACTGGGCTGCAGCTGCTGCAGCAGTTCGCCGACGCCACCGTGGTCCCAGCCCAGCACCGGGCGGCCGACCGACAGCGCCTCGACCACGGTGCGGCCGAAGGCTTCCGGCTTGTCCGACAGCTGCAGCACCAGATCGCTGGCGGCGTAGGCCTGGGCGATACGTGCGGTGGGAGTGCTGATCTGCACGGCTCCGGCCACGCCAAGCGCGGCAGCCTGCCGGCGCAGGTCGGCCACGTAGGCTTCGCGGCCCGGTTCATCGGTACCCAGCATCCACAGCTGGGCCGGCACGCCGGCGGCGCGGACATCGGCCAGCAGCTGCAGCGCGTGGGCATGGCCCTTCAGACGAGTGCCGCGCCCCGGAAGCAGCAGCAATGGGCCGTCGACCTGGGCCAACCAGGGGTAATCGGCGGCCAGCGCCAAGCGCGGCCGGCGGTCGGCGCGTGCCACGCGCGGGAACTGCCCGACATCGACGCCGCGAGGAATGACCTGCAGCTTCTGTTCTGGCACGGTCGGATAGTGCCGCTGCACGTAGTCGCGCACGCTGTTGGACACGCAGATCACGCGCTCGCCGCTGGTCATCACCGCGCTGTAGCGGCTGGGCGAGTTCAACCCGTGCACGGTGGTCACCCAGTGCGGGCGCTGTGCGGCGGGCATGGCACGGATCGCGTACAGGCCCAGCCAGGCCGGCAGCCGCGAACGCGCATGCACGATGTCGGCGCCCACTTCGGCGAACAGGCGGCGCAGGGTCGGCAGATGGCGCAGCGTCAGCAGCGACTTGCGACCGATGTCGAGCGTGAGATGCTCGGCACCGCTATCGAGCAACGGCTGCACCAGGCGGCCACCGGCGGAGACCACCAGCGCGCGATGGCCGGCGGCGACCAGGGCCGCAGCGATTTCCAGGGTCGAGCGCTCGACACCGCCGGAGTGCAGCGCCGGCAGCAACTGCACCACGGTCAATCGGCGCATCGAAGGGGCGGCCGCTTAGTCGGCCAGCACGAACACGGAACCGCAGTACGGGCACTGCGCTTCACCGTTGGGTTCGTCCTCGATCGGCAGGTAGACGCGCGGATGCGAGTTCCACAGCGCCATTTCCGGGGTCGGGCAGCTCAACGGAAGATCGCTGCGATGCACGGTGTAGCGCTTCTCGGCGTTGGCGGGCGCGGTGGCGGTATGGCTCATGGCGAATGTCGATGAACGGGTTGCGAGGCCTGTGATTCTAGCATCCGGGCCGCCCCGACATTGCGCCGCAACAGGCCGTTGCTCACCTGGTGGCCTCGCGCCGGGCATCGCATGGCAGATCCAGGCCGGTTGCGGGCGGAAATTTCCCAATCGATCCAACAGGTTCACGCCGGAAACCTGCCGACAGCGATATTTCCCGCATTTGGATCGAACTAAATGGCACTTGTAAGGTTGCGGCCGCTGTTGCAGGATCGGGCCGGGTCGCACCCCGACCCACCCCAATCCGACCCGATCGCATGGCCCGCCCCCACCGGACCGGCATCGCCTCTTCCACTGCCAGCATGGCGGGCGGAGCGATGCTGTCCGTGGTGCCCGCCGATGCGGGTTCTGCCCGCCGCCTGCCCTTCCGGGAGACCCTTGCATGACCCTGTCCGATCCACGCCGCGCCCTGCTTCCGCTCGCCCTGGCCCTGGCCTGCGCGACCACTGCGATGCCGGTGCTGGCACAGGGCCTGCAGACCTCGTTCGAACCGGGTGAACCGGCCCCGGCGCAAGCCGCAGGCGCACTGCAGGTCACGATCGGCAAGGGACCGACCGCGCCCTACACCGCCAAGCGCAATGCCGGCTACAGCGGCCTGCATGCGCTGCGCTACAGCAGCGAGGGTGGCCGCGCGCGACGCGAGCTGTTCAGGACCGACGTGCCGGTCGAGGCCGATACCACGCTGTCGTGGCTGGTGCTTCCGGAAATCGTCGGCAAGGACACCGTGGCCTCGACCTACGTCTCGCTGGACCTGCTGCTGGACGATGGCAGCCGCGTTTCGGCCGGGGCGGCGCGCGACCAGCACGGCGTTGCCGTCGGCGCGCGCGCGCAGGGCGAGTCGAAGACGCTGTACCCGCAGCAGTGGGCACGCAAGGCAGTGCGACTGGGCGATGTGCCTGCGCTGAAGGGCCGCCGCGTGGTAGCCATCGAACTGGAAGTGGCCAGTGCCGACGGCGCGCCGGTTTCCGGCTGGATTGATGACGTGCGCCTGGGCACCGTGCCGAGGCAGCCGCCACAGCGCGTCTCCGACTGGGTGCTGACCACCCGCGGCACCCAGGCCAACGGCACCTTCTCGCGCGGCAACAATTTCCCGGCCACGGCAGTGCCGCACGGGTTCAATTTCTGGACCCCGGTGACCGATGCCGGCGCATTGAACTGGCTGTACCGCTGGAACGAGCAGAACGACGCACAGAACCGTCCGCAGCTGCAGGCGCTCGCGCTGAGCCACCAACCCAGCCCGTGGATGGGCGATCGCCAGACCTTCCAGGTGATGCCCTCGGCCAGCCGTGGTGTGCCGGAGGCCGACCGCCGCAAACGTGCGCTGTCGTTCGACCGTCGCCATGAAAGCGCACGTCCCTATCGCTACGACGTGCGCTTCGACAACGGCGTCGCCGCCGCCATCGCACCGACCGACCATGCCGCACTGTTCCGTTTTGATTTCCCGGAGGGCGGTGACGCCAACCTGCTGTTCGACAACGTCGATGCACGCGGCGGGCTCACCCTGGACGCCGCCACGCAGACACTTTCCGGCTACACAGACACGCGCAGCGGCCTGTCCAACGGTGCCAGCCGCATGTACGTGGTGGCCAGCTTCGACAGGCCGTGGCGCAGCAGTGGCCGCATCGACACCGGCCGCCCGACCGGCTACATCAAGTTCGATGCCGGCAGCGAGCGGCGGGTGACCATGCGCATCGCCACTTCGCTGATCTCGGTGGAGCAGGCGCGGCACAACCTGGCGCTGGAAATCGCCGCCGCCGATACGCTGGAGAGCGTGGCCGGCCGCGCGCAGGATGCATGGGATGCGCGCCTGGCCCGATTCGATATCGGCGATGCCAGCGACGACCAGAAGACCACGTTGTATTCCAGCCTGTACCGGCTGTACCTGTACCCCAATTCCGGCCACGAGAACGTGGGCAGCGCCGCTGCACCGGACTGGCGCTATGCCAACCAGGCCAGTGCCAGCGACGACAACACCCAGGGCAGCGCCAGCCGCAGTTTCGCTGCTGTCCGCGATGGCAAGGTGTTCGTCAACAACGGCTTCTGGGACACCTTCCGCACCACCTGGCCTGCCTATGCGCTGTTCACGCCCGACGATGCCGGGCAGATGGTGCAGGGTTTCATCGAGCAGTACCGTGCCGGTGGCTGGATCGCACGCTGGTCGTCACCCGGCTATGCCGACCTGATGGTCGGAACCAGCTCGGACGTGGCGTTCGCCGACGCGTGGCTGAAGGGCATCGGCGGCTTCGACCCGGCCGAGGCCTACAGCGCAGCGCTGAAGAACGCGACCGTGGTACCGCCTGACCGCCATGTCGGCCGCAAGGGCATGGACCGCTCGACCTTCCGTGGCTACGCCAGCGCGGACGTGCATGAGGGCATGTCATGGACGATGGAAGGTGCGCTCAACGATTTCGGCATCGCCAACATGGCCGACGCCCTGGCCAAGCGTGCGACCACGCCGGCCGCACGCGAACGCTACAGCACCGAGGCCGACTACTTCCGCTACCGCGCCGCCAGCTACGCGACGATGTTCGACCCGGCGGCCGGTTTCTTCCAGGGCCGCAGGGCCGATGGCCGCTGGCGCGTGGATGCCAAGGCCTACGACCCGCGCGTGTGGGGCCATGACTACACCGAATCCAATGGCTGGACCTTCGCCTTCACCGCCGCCCACGATGGCGAGGGCCTGGCCGCACTGTACGGTGGCCGTGCCAAGCTGGCCGCCAAGCTGGATGCCTTCTTCGCCACGCCGGAAACCGCGGACCCGGCATTGGCCGGCTCCTATGGCGGCACCATCCACGAGATGACCGAAGCGCGCGACGTGCGCATGGGCATGTACGCGCACAGCAACCAGCCGGCACACCACATCCCGTGGATGTACCTGTACGCGGGGCAGCCGTGGAAGACCCAGCAGCATGTGCGCGAGATCCTGTCGCGGCTGTACGTCGGCAGCGAGATCGGCCAGGGCTACCCGGGCGATGAGGACAACGGCGAGACCTCGGCATGGTACGTGCTGGCGTCGCTGGGCCTGTACCCGCTGCGCATGGGTGCTCCGGAGTACGTGATCGGTTCGCCGGCGTTCAAGCACGCGCGGGTGGAACTGCAGGGCGGTGCGGTGCTGACCGTGAACGCGGCCAACAACTCGCGCGAGAACGTCTACGTGCAGTCGCTGAAGATCAACGGTACGCCGTGGACGAAGACCTGGGTGCCGCACGACCTGATCGCCAAGGGCGCGACGCTCGACTTCGTGATGGGCCCCCGCCCCTCGCGCTGGGGCAGCGGCGTGGACGATGTGCCGCACTCGTTGACCGCACCTGGCCAACGCCCGCAGCTGCTGCACGATCTGCTCGGCAGCAACGCGAAGGCAACGCTGGCCGATGGCCGGGCCCTGCCAGCACTGGTCGACGACGATGCCGGCACCACCGTGGGCCTGGGCGGTGGTGCAACCATCGCACTGACCGGCATGGCCGATGGCACGCCGACGATGTACACGCTGACCAGCGGCGATGGCGGCATCCACGGCGGTGAATGGACGCTGGAGGCGCGCAAGGGGGATGGCACCTGGATCACGCTCGACCAGCGCAGCGGCGAGGATTTCGAATCCGCCCGCCAGACCCGCCCGTTCCGTATTGCCACGCCGGGCCGCTACAGCGAATACCGGCTGCGCTTGGCGGCACCGGGACGACTGCCGTTGGCCGAGATCGAACTGCTGGCGCCCAGCGTGGTGCAGTAGGCCGCATGCACGGTGGGCAGGGATGCCCGCCGCGCTGCGGCAGGTGGCGGCTTCAGCGCGACCGCACGAAACCGGCGTACAGCGCGAACAACTGCTGGAAATACCGCCGCGTCACTCGATTGCGCATGACACCCTCGCCCATGGAAAGTTGGTCGGGCCCAGGGTGGGAAGGCCGGTCCGGTCCCTTCCCACGGCCGGGCCGCGTGGGCGTATTGGGCCGCAGCGGCGTTGCAGGGAAATGACCGGGCTGCGTAGCGCGTGTGGCACAGACCGGGGTAGAGCCGGCCGCTGGCCGGCTGCCGTCGTGTGCCTGGACACCCTTGCGATTGCCGGCCAGCGGCCGGCACTACCCGTTTCCGCTGTGCGGAAACAGAAACGCGCCCCGGAGGGCGCGTTTCTGCAGATCGAACAGGGAAGAAGGCTTACGCCTTCTTTTCCGCTTCCAGCTGCTTCCTGATCTGCGCATCAACTGCGGCAATCGCGGTCATGTTCAGGATCCGGCGCGAGGTCGCGCTGGTGGTCAGGATGTGCACCGGCTTGTTCACGCCCATCAGGATCGGGCCGATCGCCACGCCGTCGGTGAACACACGCACCAGGTTGTAGGCGATGTTGGCCGCTTCCAGGTTCGGCAGCACGAACAGGTTGGCACGGCCCTGCAGGGTCGAGCCCGGCAGCAGCTTCTGGCGCAGCGCTTCATCCCATGCGGTGTCGCCCTGCATTTCACCGTCCACGTTCAGACGCGGGTTGCGCTTGAGCAGCAGCTCGCGCACCTGGCGCATCTTCAGCGCGTCCTTGGAGTCGTGGCTGCCGAAGTTGGAGTGCGACAGCAGCGCCACCTTCGGCTCGATGCCGAACAGCTTCATGCGGTAGGCCGCCTGCAGGGTCGCTTCGCACAGCTGCTCGGCGGTCGGGTCTTCCTGCACGTGGGTATCAACGAAGAAGAACACGCCCTGCTGGTTGATCACGCCGGTCATCGCCGAGGTCGAGGTGACCTTCGGCTCCAGCGGCAGCACGCTGCGCACGTAACCCAGCTTCTTGTGGAAGCGGCCGACGATGCCGGTCAGCATCGCGTCGGCTTCGCCACGGGCCACCATCACCGCGGCGATCAGGGTCGGGCGCGAACGCATCAGGTTCTTCGCCGCGGCCACGGTCACGCCACGACGGCCGGTCAGGCCGTGGTAGTACTGCCAGTACTCGTTGAAGCGCGGGTCGTCGTTGATGTTGGTGACTTCAACGTTCTCGCCGATCTTCAGGCGCAGGCCGAGGCGTTCGATGCGCGATTCGATCACTTCCGGGCGGCCGATCAGGATCGGGTGTGCCAGGCCGTCGTCGACCACGTTCTGCACCGCCTGCAGCACTACTTCCTCTTCGCCTTCGGCGTACACCACGCGCTGCTTGTCGCTGCGCGCGCGGTCGTAGACCGGCTTCATCATCAGGCTGGTGCGGTAGACGAACTGGGCCAGCTTGTCACGGTAGGCGCCCATGTCCTCGATCGGGCGCGAGGCCACGCCCGAGTCCATCGCGGCCTGGGCCACGGCGGCCGACAGCTCCACCAGCAGGCGGCGGTCGAACGGACGCGGGATCAGGTATTCACGGCCGAAGCTCGGCGTCTCGCCACCGTAGGCCGAGCCCATGTCGGTGGCGGCACGACGGGCCAGCGCGGCGATGGCACGCACGCAGGCAATCTTCATTTCCTCGTTGATCGCGGTGGCGCCCACGTCCAGCGCACCGCGGAACAGGTACGGGAAGCACAGCACGTTGTTGACCTGGTTCGGGTAGTCCGAACGGCCGGTGCCGATGATCGCGTCCGGACGCGCGGCGCGCGCCACCTCCGGCATGATTTCCGGGGTCGGGTTGGCCAGCGCGAAGATCACCGGGTCCGGCGCCATGGTCTTGACCATGTCGGCAGTCAGGATGCCCGGTGCCGACAGGCCCAGGAAGATGTCCGCGCCGTCGACGATCTCGGCCAGGGTGCGCTTGTCGGTGTCGCGCGCATAGCGCTGCTTTTCCGGATCCAGGTCGGTACGACCGGTGTGGATCACGCCCTCACGGTCAAAGGCCAGGATGTTTTCCGGCTTCAGGCCCAGCTGCACCAGCATGTTCACGCAGGAAATGCCGGCTGCGCCCATGCCCGTGGTCGCCAGCTTCACGTCCTCGATCTTCTTGCCGGTGATCGCCATGGCGTTGAGGACGGCCGCACCGACGATGATCGCCGTGCCGTGCTGGTCGTCATGGAACACCGGAATCTTCATGCGCTCGCGCAGCTTGCGCTCGACCACGAAGCACTCCGGCGCCTTGATGTCTTCCAGGTTGATGCCGCCGAAGGTCGGCTCCAGCGAGGCGATGATGTCGACCAGCTTGTCCGGGTCGGTTTCATCCACTTCGATGTCGAACACATCGATGCCGGCGAACTTCTGGAACAGCACGCCCTTGCCTTCCATCACCGGCTTGCCGGCCAGCGCGCCGATGTTGCCCAGGCCCAGCACCGCGGTGCCGTTGGAGATCACCGCCACCAGGTTGCCGCGGGCGGTCAGCTCGCTGGCCTGCTGCGGGTCGGCCTTGATCGCTTCACAGGCGTACGCCACGCCCGGCGAATACGCCAGCGACAGGTCGCGCTGGGTCAGCATGGGCTTGGTAGCGGAAACCTTGATCTTTCCCGGCGGGGACATCCGGTGGTAATCGAGGGCGGCCTGTTTGAAATCTTCGTTGGACATCGATGTGGGTTACATGAATGGGCAGAAGGGACAGGGGATGATACCCCCGTTGGAGCGTCTGGACCTGTCGCTATCCTGTCGCAGGCATGCTGCGACTGCACAATTCCGTGCCGTATGCGACGGTACCGGGATGCCAGCATCGGCGCCCCCGATGACAGCCATGGGACGCCCTGAAACGCCGCGGGGCCGTACCACTGTCGTGATCGGCCCCGCGGTACCACACACCTGGGTCAGCCCTTGGCCGGCAGCGCCTCGGGCAGTGCATCGACCGGCGGCGGCAGTTCGCTTTCGCGGCCATCCAGCGCCAGTTGCAGGCGGTTGCGGTCCAGCGCGCCTTCCCAGCGCGAGACCACCACGGTGGCCACGGCATTGCCGATGAAGTTGGTCAGCGAGCGGCATTCGCTCATGAAGCGGTCCACGCCCAGGATCAGTGCCATGCCCGCCACCGGCACTTCCGGCACCACGGCCAGGGTGGCGGCCAGGGTGATGAAACCGGCGCCGGTGACACCGGCCGCGCCCTTGGAGCTGAGCATGGCGACCAGCAGCAGGGCGATCTGGTGGCCCAGGGTCAGTTCGGTGTTGGTGGCCTGGGCAATGAACAGTGCCGCCAGGGTCATGTAGATGTTGGTGCCGTCCAGGTTGAACGAATAGCCGGTCGGAACTACCAGGCCCACCACCGACTTGCTGCAGCCAGCACGTTCCATCTTCTCCATCAGTGACGGCAGCGCCGACTCCGACGAGGAGGTGCCCAGCACCAGCAGCAGCTCGGCCTTCAGGTAGCGTGCCAGCTTGAACACCGAGAAGCCGCACAGGCGGCAGACCACACCGAGGATCACTGCTACGAACAGGAAGGCGGTGAGGTAGAACGAGCCGACCAGCCAGGCCAGGTTGATCAGCGAGCCCACGCCGTACTTGCCGATGGTGAAGGCGATCGCACCGAAGGCACCGATCGGGGCCGCCTTCATCAGGATGTGCACCAGCTTGAACACCGGGGCGACCAGCGCCTCCAGGAAGTTCAGCACCGGCTTGCCCTTCTCGCCCACCATCGCCAGCGCGATGCCGAACAGCACCGCGACGAACAGCACCTGCAGGATGTTGCCGTCGACGAAGGCACTGAGCAGCGTCTTCGGGATGATGTCCATCAGGAAGCCGACCAGGGTCAGGTCGTGCGACTTCTCGACGTAGCTGTGCACCGCGGTCTGGTCCAGCTCGGCCGGGTTGATGTTCATGCCGGCGCCGGGCTGCACCACGTGCGCCACGATCATGCCGACAATCAGCGCCAGCGTGGAGAAGAACAGGAAGTACGCCATCGCCTTGGCGAACACGCGGCCGACCGTGCGCAGGTGGGTCATGCTGGCGATGCCGGTGACGATGGTGAGGAAGATCACCGGCGCGATGATCATCTTCACCAGGTTGATGAAGGCATCGCCAAGCGGCTTCATCTTCTCGCCGATCAGCGGTTCGTAGTGGCCGAGAATGGCGCCCAGGACGATCGCCACGATCACCTGGAAATACAGCTGGCGATAGATCGGCAACGGCTTTGCAGGCGCCGGGGCTGCGGTCGGGATGTGCATGGCGGACTCCGGAAGGGGCGTTTTCAGGCACGTACGGCCCCGGGACAGCACGGGAACCGTTACCGTGGAAACTGCTCGCAGGCCCTGTGCTGCATGCGCAGGGGGTGCGACCAATGGACGCCTTTGTACGCGCCGGGCACGCCGGCGCAGATAACCTATTGGTACTAGCCCCCCGGTTCAGGTGGCTACGGTGCCTACACTGGCGCCGCACCGCCCGATCATGGGGAGGCTGGTGGCCCAGGCTGAACGGCCGGGCGCGTCATTGCGAAAGTTCCGGCCCTTGCGGCCGTTGTTGTCCTGTCCACACGCAATCTGAGAGAGCCGCACCCAACATGCGCCCGATTCCCACCTTGCTGGCCCTGTCGCTGGCCGCCCTTCCCGCCTTCGCCTCGGCTGCCGATTTCGACAACTGGCCGACCAAGTACACCTTCGGCGACGGCACCGAGCTGGCCGCCACCGGCAACATCGCTTACGACTACAACGATTTTTCCTCGGGCAGCGGCCTTGAGGACGATGATGCCGTGCGCCGCAAGGAGTTTGGTGCGACGCTGAAGAAGAAGGGCGTCTACGACGCGATGGTCTACTACGACTTCCAGGCCGACACCTGGCTGGACGTGTTCGTGCGCTTGGAGAGCAAGGCCTTGTTCGGCCGCGACATCGGCCGCTTCCGCTTCGGCTACATGAAGACCCCGGTCGGCCTGGACGCGAACACCGCGTCGCGTTCCGGCAGCTTCCTGGAGACGTCGCTGCCGGTCCAGGCCTTCTATGAAGGCCGTCGCACCGGCGTGGAGTGGGTGCTGGAACGTCCGCAGTACCTGCTGCAGGCCGGCGCCTATGGCGGCAAGGACCTGCAGGGCGACAACCCCGGCACCACCCAGGCGGTGCGTGCGGTATGGACGCCGGTGAAGGCACCGGGTGATGTGATCCACCTGGGCCTGGCCTACTCGCAGGAAAATCCGCGTGGCTACAGCGATGGCCGTGACGTGCACCACGAGGCCAGCGCCCGCCTGCGTGCGCGCCCGGAAGCCGGCCTGACCGACATCCGCTACGTCGATTCCGGCGCACTGGTCACTGCCGACCAGATCCGCCGCACCGGCCTGGAAGGCATCTGGATCCGCGGCCCGTTCTCGCTGCAGGCCGAAGCCCTTCGTGCCACGGTCACCCGCCATGATGGCAAGCCCGACTACACCGGCAGCGGCCAGTACGCGATGGCCAGCTGGGTACTGACCGGCGAATCGCGCCCGTACAACGCAGGTGCCGTGGCCAACATCAAGCCGGCGCACGACTACGGCGCGGTGGAACTGGTGGCCCGTTACAGCCGCATGGACCTGGACGATGGCAGCATCCTTGGTGGCCGCCAGCACGACCTGACCCTGGGTGCGAACTGGTACCTCACCAGCCACTTCAAGTTCCAGGCCAACTACGTGAAGGTCGACGCCAGCCGCCGTGGCGTGCACAGCACGCCTGAGATCTTCGAACTGCGCGCGCAGATGCACTTCTGACCCCTTCCACGCCAGGCCCCGGCGGGCGTGCACGCCACGCCCGCCGGCCCTGCGTAGACTGCCGCCATGTATTGGTTCAGCCGCCACCGGATGCTGTTGCTGACCCTTCTGGTGATGGTCGGCGGCACCGTGCTGTGCGCGGCAGCAGCAGGGCACTATGCCTGGCGGCGTGCGCTGGGCAGCGAGAGCAGCCAGGTGCAGCGCCAGCTGCAGCTGTACGGCCAGGGCCTGCAGCAACGCATCGACCGCTTCGGTACGCTGCCCCAGGTGCTGGCGCTTGACCCGGATCTTCTGCACGCACTGCGCGTGCCGCCCTCGCCCGCCGAACGCCAGCGGCTGAACCTCAAGCTGCAACGCGCCAATGAAGTCACCCGCGCCTCGACACTGACCCTGGTCGGCCACGACGGCGTGGCGGTCGCCGCCAGCAACTGGGACCAGCCGACCACCAACGTCGGCGAGAACTACAGTTACCGTCCCTACTACCGCCAGGCGCTGGCACACGGCCGCGGCCGTTTCTACGGCATCGGCATGACCACCGGCGTCCCCGGCTACTACCTGTCGCAGGCCATCGAGGAAGATGGACAGCGGCTTGGCGTCGTGGTGATCAAGGTCGAGCTTTCAGCGCTGGAACAGGAGTGGCTGAGCAGTCCGGACGTGGTGCTGGCCAGCGACGACCACGACGTGGTCTTCCTGGCCAACCGCGACAACTGGCGCTACCGCCTGCTGCGCCCGCTGGGCGCCGATGAGCGCCGCGAAATGCTGGACGCCCGCCAGTACGCCGACCGCACCCTGAAGCCACTGCGCGCACGCACCGAGGATGTACTGGCTGACGGTGGCCGCATGGTGCGCCTGCTCGACCCCGCGCTGCCGCAGCCGATGTTGTGGCAGAGCCTGCCGCTGCCGGCCGAAGGCTGGAACCTGCATCTGCTGCACGATGCCGGTGCGGCCACCTCCGCTGGTCGCGCGGCCGCCCTCACCGGCGGTGCCGCATGGCTGGCGCTGGGCTTCCTGGTGCTGTTCGTGCAGCAGCGCCGGCGCCTGGCCAAGCACCGCCTGCGCAGCCGCCGCGAACTGGAGACGCTGCTCAAGCAGCATGCACAGGAACTGCGCACCGCACAGGATGGCCTGCTGCAGGCCGCCACCGATGCCGACAGCGGCCTCAGCCGCAGCCTGGAACATCTACCGCAGGGCGTGGTGGTGATCGACCGCGAACTGCGCCTGGTCGCGTGGAATTCGCGCTACCTGGAACTGTTCCGTTTTCCGGTGGATCTGGTGCGCGTCGGCCGGCCGATCGAGGAACTGTTCCGCTTCAACGCGCGCCGCGGCCTGCTCGGTCCCGGCCCGGTGGACGAGGCCATCGAGCGGCGCCTGAACCACCTGCGCAGCGGCCGCCCGCACATGCGCGAGAGTGAAAAAGACGATGGCACGGTGCTGGAGATCCGCGGCAATCCCCTGCCCGATGGCGGCTTCGTTACCAGCTACGCCGACATCACCAGCTACAAGAACGCTGCGCGTGAACTGCGCTCGCTGGCCGATGCGCTGGAACACCGCATCGCCGAGCGTACCCACGACTTGGACGAAGCACGCCGCGAAGCCGAACAGGCCAACCGCTACAAGACCCGCTTCGTGGCTTCGGCGGTGCACGACCTGCTGCAGCCGCTGAATGCCGCGCGCATGTTCGTCTCGGTGCTGCGCGGCAAGCTGAGCGACCCGGCGCAGCAGCAGACCAGCGACCATATCGATGCCGCGCTGGCCGCGCAGGATGCGATCCTCAACAGCCTGCTGGATATCGCGCGGCTGGAATCAGGCAGCCTGCCCACCCGCGTACAGGCATTCCGGCTGGGCCCCCTACTGCAGACGCTGGCGCGCGAGTTCGGCATCGCCGCGCAGTCACGCGGGCTGGTGGTGGACTGGGTCGATACCCATGCCGTGGTGGTCAGCGACGAAGCGCTGCTGCGCCGCATCCTGCAGAATTTCCTGTCCAATGCACTGCGCTACAGCGAGCGCGGCCGCGTGCTGCTTGGCTGCCGTCGCCGTGAAGGCATGCTGTGGATCGAAGTGCACGATCAGGGTCCCGGCATTCCCGATGCACTGCAGGGCGAGATCTTCGAGGAATTCCGCCGCCTGCACGATGGCCAGCAGCGCGGCGCGGGTCTCGGCCTGGCGATCGTCGACCGCATCGGCCGCCTGCTGGGCCATCCGATCCGGCTGCGCTCGCAGCTGGGCCAGGGCAGCGTGTTCGCGGTAGGCGTGCCGTTCGGCGAAGCCAGCGCGATTCCGGCCACCGCGCCTGCGCCGGTACTGGCGCAGGAACCGGCTGCGGACAACCCGCTGCGTGGGCGCCGGGTGTGGGTGATCGACGACGATCCGCACGTGTGCGCGGCCAGCCGCGCGCTGCTGGAACGCTGGGGCTGCGAGGTGGCGCTGGCCGATGGCCCGCAGGCCGCCCTGCAACTGGCCAGTACCGGGACGGTGCCGGAGCTGGTGCTGCTGGATGTGCGCATGGGCGATCACCACGGGCCGGTACTGTACGAGACGCTGGCGGAGCTGTGGCAGGCACGCCCGCCGGTGGTGCTGGTGACCGCCGAGCGCGATGCGGGATTGCGTGAGATGGCCGCCGGGCGCGGCTGGGGGATGATGGCCAAGCCGGTGAAGCCGCCGGCGCTGCGTGCGCTGATGAGCCAGTTGCTGATCCGCCATCGCGGATAGTTTCCAGCCAACGGCGCAGCCCCTCGTGGGTGTTGGTTGATCGCGGAAAGCCGGGCTACTGAGGGCTGGCCGGGTGGGTGGGTACTGCGGGGACGCCGTGAACCCGTCCATGGGGGCTTGGCCGCGGCATCCATACCGCGGACACCCCGCACTACCCACCCAACCCGACCGGCCCACTCGCAGCTTCTGCTTTCAACGCCCCCCAACCCACCCACGAGGGGCTACGCCGTTGGCTGGAACTACAGCCCGGCACCGGCACCGGCGTCGCCTTCCGGCTCCAGCGCCTTCACCAGCACCGCGGCCTGCGTTCGGCTATGGCACTCGAGCTTCTTCAGGATCGCGGTGACGTGCACCTTCACCGTGTTCTCGGCCAACCCCAGCGTATAGGCGATCTGCTTGTTGAGCAGGCCATCGGCCAGGCACAGCAGCACGCGGAACTGCTGCGGGGTCAGCTGGGCCAGGCGGCTGGCCAGCAGCGCATCGGCCTCCGAGCGTTCGGCGGCCATCGCCGGGAACCACAGGCCGCCATCGAGCACCGCCTGCACCGCCTCGCCGATGGTCTCGGCCGGGGCCGACTTCGGAATGAACCCGGCGGCACCGAACTGCTGGGCGCGGCGGATCACACGGGGATGGTCGTTGGACGAGAGGATCACCACCGGGATGTCCGGATGCGAGCCGCGCACGTGCAGCAGCGCGGAAAAGCCGTGCGCACCAGGCATGGTCAGGTCGAGCAGCACCAGGTCCACGTCCGGGTATGCATCCAGCGCCTCGGCCAGCGCGTCGGCGCTGGCAACCTCGCGCACCTGTGCCAACGGCAGGCTCTGCCTCAGGGACTGCACCACCGCCGAACGCAGCAGCGGGTGGTCGTCGGCGATCAGGATGGTGTATTCGCTCATGCCCACATTGTACGGGCAGCAAACCGCATCCGCCGGGCATGGCCCGGCGCTACCAGCACATCAGCGCCCCGCCGGCTCCACGCTGCTGCGCCAGGCATCGAGGAACTGGCGGCGCTTGAGCGCATCGAGGTAGACCAGCAGGCCCGGGCCCAGCTGGATCGGACGACGGCTACGACCCGGTGCGTCTTCGCCCCGTGCGCTGCCGGTCACGATCGGCATCAGCCGCGCCTCGCGCGACAGCACCTGCTGGCCGCGTGGCGACAGCAGGTAGTCGAGGAAGCGCCGGGCTTCTTCCGGGTGCGGACCGGTGCGCGGAATCACTGCGGTGCGCAGCACCACCAGCGTGTAGTCCTCGGGCTCGACGATGGCCAGTGGCGCGCCGGCATCGACGCGGGCCTGTGCGTAGGAGCCGAGCACGTTGTAGACCAGCGACAATTGGCCGTTGGCCACCTGGTCCAGCAGCACGCCGGTGCGCTCTTCGCGCACCACCTCGTTGTCGCCAAGCGCTCCCAGCAGCGCGCCCGCGATGCTGCCGCGCTGCGCGTCCTGGGTCGCCAGCAGGTAGCCCACACTGCTGCGCTCGATGTCATAGGTGCCGACCTTGCCCCGCAGGGGTGCGCCTTCGGCGCGCAACCTGTCCAGAAGTTGCCGACGCGTGTGCGGGACCTTCGCAGCCGAAAGTGCGCGGGTGTTGTAGACCATCACTACCGGCTCGTAGCTGATGCCGAATGCCTCGTTGCGCCACTGCGCCCAGGCCGGCAGCGCAGCGGTCTGCGCCGAGCGGTGCGGCAGCGCATGGCCATCGTTGACCAGCTTGGTCTGCAGGTCCATGCCACTGGAGATCAGCAGGTCCGGCGACGCTGGTCCGGCGCGGTCGTGCAGGTAGCGCGCGTACAGGTCCTGGGTGATGATGTCCTCGTACACCACCTCGGTGCCGGGGTGCAGGCGCTGGTAGTCGGCGATGACCACCGCGAACACTTCGATGTCGGTGGTGCCGTGGATGCGCAGCTGCGCCGTGGCCGCCCCCTTCGCCGGAAAGCGGCGCACGTCGCCAGGCGCGGCCAACACCGGCAGGGCCAGCAGCAGGGCAATGGCCGTGGCAAACAGGCGGATCATGAGCTGCTCCGGGGCAGGCGGATGGTGGCGATCAGCCCGCCCTGCGGGCGGTTGCTCAGATCAATGCGCCCGCCATGACTGTCGATCACCCGCTTGACGATGGCCAGGCCCAGCCCGGCGCCACCTGAGGGCGCGCCTTCGCCACGGGCGAAGCGCTCGAATACGCGCTCGGCATCGGCGGGGGCGATGCCTGCGCCGTGATCGGCAATGGTCAGCACCGCCTGTCCACCGTCCACGGTCAACGCGATCTGCAACGGGCCGTCACCGCCGTACTTGAGCGCGTTGTCGACCAGGTTCTTGATCGCCTCGCGCAGCAGCAGCGCATCACCGTGCACCTGTACCGGCTCGGCGGTCATCGCCAGTTGTACGCGCGGTGCCGGGCCGGCCTGCGGCAGCGCTTCATGCAGGGCCTGGTGCACGGTCTCGGCCAGATCCACCGCAGCAAAGCGCTGCAGGTGCGAACGATGGATCACGCTGGCATCGCTGAGCAGCTGGTTGAGCAATCGGCTCATATGCGTGGCGTTGCGCTCGATCGCCTGCAGGCTGCGCCGCATGTCCTCCGGATCGTCATCATCCAGCGCCAGCTGTGCCTGCGCGCGCAGCGCGGCCAGTGGCGTGCGCATCTGGTGCGCGGCCTCGGCCATGAACGCGCGCAGCGTCTCGTTGCTGCTGGACAGTCGTTCCATGAAGCGGTTCAACGCCGCCACCATCTGGTCCATCTCGCGCGGCACGCGCGCATCCAGCGGTTTCAGATCGGACGGCTCGCGGCGCGACAGCTCGCGTTCCACCCGCACCAATGGCCGGAACGCGCGATGCACGCCAAAGGCCACCAGCGCCAGCAGCAGCCCGGACAGCACACCGATCGCCAGCAATGCACGGTTGACCATGTCCTGCGCAACCGCTTCACGTGCACGCCGGGTCTGGCCGACCTGCACCTGCACCTCGCCCTGCGCCGACGCGGCGGCGAAACTGCGGCCGACCACCACGAAGCGCACGGTCTCGCCGCTGTACGCCGCATCAAACAGCTGCGGTTGCGTGCCGGGCCGGCGCGGTGGCGCCGGCAGGTCGCCGTAGCCGGTGATCAGGTTGCCGCGACTGTCGGCGACCCGATAGAACACACGGTCCTCCGGAGCCATCGCCAGCAGGTCCAGCGCGGCATAGGGCAGATCGACCTGCCATTGGCCATCGACCAGGGCCACCGAATCGGCAATGGACAACGCCGAGGACACCAGCAGGTGATCGTAGGAACGGTTGGCGGCGCGCTGGCCATAGCCGCGCGCGGCAAACAGCAGGGCCACCGCGAACACCGCCAGCAACGCGCCAAGATAGAGCAGCAACGTGCGCCGCAGCGAGCCCGGTGCGGCATTCGCGGTACGCGCGTCAGCCATCGGCGTCGGCGCTGCCGTCACTGGCTTCCAGCAGGTAGCCAACGCCGCGCACCGTGGTGATGCGCAGCGGTGCGCCTGCCAGCTTCTTTCTCAGGCGACCGACATACAGCTCGATGGCATTCGGGCCGGCTTCGTCGTCGAAGCCGAACAGGCCGTTGCCGATTTCGTCCTTCCCAACCACCTGGCCAATGCGCCCGACCAGGATTTCCAGCAACCGATATTCGCGGTTGGGCAGTTCGATCGGTTCACCGTCGAGGCTGACCCGGTGCGCGGCGTTATCGAACTGGAAGCCGCCGATCTGCACCACTTCGCTGGCCTGCCCACGCGCACGCCGCAGCAGCACGCGGCAGCGCGCTTCGAACTCGCGGAAATCGAACGGTTTGCCCAGGTAGTCGTCGGCGCCGACATCCAGCGCCTGCACACGGTCTTCGATGCCATCGCGCGCGGTCAGCATCAGCACTGGCGTGCTGTCGCCGCGCTCGCGCATGCCGGCCAGCACGCGCAGGCCATCGAGCTTGGGCAGGCCGATATCCAGCACCACCAGGTCGAAGCTCTGGTAGCGCAGCACGCTGGCCGCCGCCAGGCCATCGGCCTGCCAGTCCACGGCATGCCCACTGCGGCGCATGCGGCGGATGATCGCATCGGCCAGATCCGGGTTGTCTTCGACCAGCAGCAGGCGCATGGGCACACGGGTGGGAGGGGAAACGAATGCTACCGCATGCCGCCGCCGCGCTTGCCGGGCGTGGCCCAGTGAGCGCAGCGGCCGGTTTTACGCTGCACCGCACAAACCGTTGACAGGACGATGACAGCTTGCCCGACCCAGACTGCGGCCGCGCACCGTCCGGTGCCCACGATTGCCGCGCGCCTGGCGCGCACCTGGGAGGGTTTGTGGAATTCACGTTTGCCTGGCGGCGTCCTGCCGCCATGATGGCGCTGGCTGCCCTGTCGGCGCCGGCCTTCGCTGCCGAAGACGACCGTCCGGTCACCGCTACCCTGGGGGGCCGCCTGCACCTGGACTTCGCCACCTTCGACAACGACAACCGCGGTACCCCGAACAAGGACGACACCGAAATCCGTCGTGCTTGGGTTGACCTGTCCGGCAAGTTCTTCGTGGTCGACTACAAGCTGGAGGCCGATTTCTCCGGCGACCGCGTCGAGGCCAAGGACGTCTACCTGGCGCGCAGCTTCGGCAAGGCTGGCAAGCTCACCGTTGGCCAGTTCAAGCAGTACTTCTCGCTGGATGACCGCACCAGCTCCAACTACGGCAGCTTCCTGGAGCGCGGCAATGCCGGCACCACGCTGGCGCCACTGTACCGCCTGGGCGCGTCGTGGCAGGCCAATCCGGGTGACTTCACCTGGGCCGCCAGCATCTACAGCCTGGAAAGCATCGACGCCTGGCAGGTGAAGGGGCGTGCTGCCGGTGGCCGTGTCACCTGGGCGCCCTCGCCCGCCGATGGCGACGTGCTGCACCTGGGCCTGTCGCTGGCCCGCGAGGCCTATGACAACCCGGGCGCGAACGGCGTTCCGGGCCTGAAGATCCGCCCGCGCCCGGCCGGCCACCTGTCCGACAACAGCCGCCTGACCCTGGTCGACTTCTCCGCCGGCCGCGATACCGACGTCAACAAGTGGTCGCTGGAATACGCGCAGGTGCGCGGCCCGCTGTCGTGGCAGGGCGAATTCAGTGGCGCCACCTTCGATGACGGCGCCCAGCGTGGCGACGTGATGGCGGCCTACGGCATGCTCAGCTGGTTCGTCACCGGCGAAAGCCGCGCCTACGACCGCAAGACCGGTCGATTTGCTCGGGTGAAGGACATCCGCCACAAGGCCGGTGCCTTCGAAGTGGCGCTGCGCTACGACCAGATGTGGGGTGCGCAGCACCTCGATGGCGCGCCGGACCTGCGCCGTGGCAGCACCGAAGCGTGGACGCTGGGCGGCAACTGGTACCTGCGCGACAACCTGCGCTTCATGCTCAACGTTATCGAAAGCCGCAACCGCGACCGCTTGGCCGGGGTCACGGTGGACCGCACGCGCGCGGTCACCGGTCGCCTGCAGTACGACTTCTAAGCCCGGCATCCCGGGCACGCCGCCCGGCCCCCTTCCACTCCCACACGTCCTGTTTTCGCAAGGAGTCCGCAGATGATGCTGAGCATCCTCGGCTTTGGCATGGTCATTACGTTCATGTACTTGATCATGAGCAAACGCCTGTCGCCGCTCGTCGCCCTGATCACCATCCCCATCCTGTTCGCGCTGATCGGTGGCTTCGGCGCCGGCATCGACGAAATGATGCTGGAGGGCATCAAGAAGATCGCGCCCACCGGCGTGATGCTGATGTTCGCCATCCTCTACTTCGGCGTGATGATCGATGCCGGCCTGTTCGATCCGCTGGTGCGGGTGATCCTGCGCTTCGTCAAGGGCGATCCGATGAAGATCGTGCTCGGCACCGCGGTGCTGGCGATGCTGATCTCGCTCGACGGCGATGGTTCCACCACCTACATGATCACCGTCTCGGCGATGCTGCCGCTGTACCAGCGGCTGGGCATGAACGCGCTGAACATGACCTGCGTGACCATCCTCGCCGGTGGCGTGATGAACCTGACCCCGTGGGGCGGCCCGACCGCACGCGCGGCCACCGCGCTGCACGTGGACCCGGCCGATGTGTTCGTGCCGCTGATCCCGTCGATGGTGATCGCCTGTGCCGGCGTGCTGCTGCTGGCGTGGTACCTGGGCCTGAAGGAGCGCCGCCGCCTTGGCGTGGTGACCCTGCCCAAGGGTGGCAGCTGGATGGACAGCAGCGTGTCCGATGACAGCAACCCGCTGCCGACCGTGGAAGACGCCGAAGACATCAAACGGCCGAAGCTGCTGTGGGTCAACCTGGCCCTGACCGTAGCGCTGATGACCGCGCTGATCATCGGCGTGCTGCCGATGCCGGTGCTGTTCATGGTCGGCTTCGCCATCGCCCTGGTGATCAACTACCCGAACCTGGCCGAACAGCGCCGCCGCGTGGTCAACCACGCCGGCAACGTGCTGTCGGTTGTCTCGCTGATCTTCGCCGCGGGCATCTTCACCGGCATCCTCAACAACACCGGCATGGTCGAGGCGATGTCGCACAGCTTCCTGGCGGTGATTCCGGAATCGTGGGGCCCGTACCTGGCGGTGATCACCGCCGTGGCATCGATGCCGTTCACCTTCTTCATGTCCAACGACGCGTTCTACTTCGGCGTGCTGCCGATCCTGTCCGAGGCCGCGGGCAACTACGGCATCACCCCGGTGGAGATGGCGCGCGCCTCGCTGGCCGGCCAGCCAGTGCACCTGCTCAGCCCGCTGGTGCCCTCCACTTACCTGCTGGTGGGCCTGGCCAAAGTCGAATTCGCCGACCACCAGAAGTTCACCCTGAAGTGGGCCATCGCCATTTCGATGCTGCTGATGATCGGCAGCCTGCTGTTCGGCCTGTATCCCCTCGCCGCCTGACCCTTTGCCAAGGAGCCTCCTGCAATGACGCTTCGAATCGCCTACGTCACCAGTGGAATGGGCAGTGTCGGCACTGCCATCTGCCAGAGCCTGGCCCGCAGCGGCCACACCGTGGTCGCCGGCTGCGCGCCGAACTCGCCACGCAAGGCCAACTGGCTGCGCGAGCAGCGCGAACAGGGCTTCGACTTCATCGCCTCCGAAGGCAACGCGACCGACTGGGCCTCGACCAGCGCCGCCTTCGCCAAGGTCCGCGCCGAAGTCGGTGAGGTGGATGTACTGGTCAACAACTCCGGTGGCAGCCGCGACCTGCTGTTCCGGCAGATGACGGTGGAGGACTGGAATGCGGTGATCGCCTCCAACCTCAATTCGCTGTTCAACCTGACCAAGCAGGTGGTCGACGGCATGGCCACGCGCGGGTGGGGGCGCATCATCAACATCGGCTCGGTCAGCGCCCACAAGGGCCAGATCGGCCAGGTGAACTACGCCACCGCCAAGGCCGCGATGCATGGTTTCAGCCGGGCGCTGGCTGCCGAAGTGGCGTCCCGTGGTGTCACCGTCAACACGCTGTCGCCGGGCTACATCGCCAGCCAGGCGATCAGCAGCTTCCCGCCGGATGTGCTGGACCGGCTGGCGGCCTCGGTACCGGTGCGCCGCCTGGGTCGCCCGGAAGAAGTGGCCGGCCTGTGCGCATGGCTGGCGTCGGATGAAGCCTCGTATGTGACCGGTGCCGACTACGCCGTCAATGGTGGTCTGTACATGGGTTGAGCCCGTCTCCACGCAAGGCGTGGACCGCCTCCCCCACGGAGTGCGCGGGGCCGGTGAACCTTCGCTTGCGAGGGGGATCCGGCCCCTTTTTTTGCTTCTGCATATTCGGGACGCATTGCCCGATACATCGGCAGAACCGGTGCTATACCTGCCAACGCTCGCTGAGCCCGATGGACGAACGGCCGGAATCGCGGATCAAGGAGGTAGGCATGCGTGCATTGCTGATTGCGCTTCTTGTGGTCGCCAGCCCACCACTGGCGGCCACGCCACCCACTGCCACTGCGGAAGAGGCGGGTGCAACCTGGCGGCTCGTGGAACGCTGGTCCTTGCAGCTGGCGCGCTCTGACCTTGTCGCGCAGCTGTCGCCGCTGGCTCCTCCCGGCTCGCGTTCGGAAGCAAGAAGGGGCCGGGGCGACAGCGCCACCATCGGTCTGGCACCCTTCGTGATCGCCGGGCGGATCAAAGGGCCTTCTGGCCAGATCTACACCGATGCGTCCGGCCGAATCATCAAGGGCGTCACGCTATCGCTGGGCGGTGCCTGCATCTCGCGAAAACAGATGGGTCGTCGCTACCCCGACTTCAATGTCCTTTCCGTTCCATCAGGGCATAGCCTCGACGAGTCCACGGTGTTCGGCACGGTGGTAAACGGTATCCAGATCGGGTTCTCGTTCCCCGAACATGACCGCGACTGCATGAACCAGCTCACGTTGAGCTGGCCAGGGGAGCGCTTCTGATTCCCCCCGACACACCACCATGACGAACATGTTGCAGGACACGAATCAGTGCCCTGCATCGTTCGTTGGTTTTTCGTAAAGAAGGTTTCATGTTCCGTTCGCATAGTGGCCATGCACCGCGCACGCGTGCCGGTGACCACCCCCAATGCAACGGACCACCATGCAGACCCGACACCTGACGATCGCCGTGGCGATCGCGCTCTCCGCCGCCGCCAGCGCCCATGCCGCCACCACCGCCGATACCGGCGCCAGCACCGATGCCGCGCTGAGCGCGCAGACGCTGGACACCGTCTCCGTGATCGGCCAGGGCGAGACCCGCCAGGTGCAGCGCATCACCGCCGTCGACAAGCAGGTGCTGCCGCCGGGCACCAGCGGCCAGAAGATCCTCGACCGCCTGCCGGGCGTGTCGGTGCAGTCCAACGATGCCTTCGGCGCGAACGAAGAATCGCAGACCATCAGCCTGCGCGGCTTCGACAAGAGCCGCCTCGGCTATACGCTGGACGGCATCCCGCTGGGTGACAACAGCTACGGCAACTACAACGGCCTGAGCATCGCCCGCGCGATCATCGCCGAGAACCTGGCCGGCGCCGAGCTGTCGCAGGGCATCGGCTCGCTGGGCGTGGCCTCGACCAGCAACCTGGGCGGCACCATCCAGTATTTCTCGATGGACCCGTCCACCGAATTCGGCGGCCGCGCCAGCGTCACCGTTGGCGACGACAGCCAGCGCCGCGGCTACCTGCGCGTGGATACCGGCGACATCAACGGCTTCTCGGCCTATGTATCCGGCGTGCACCAGGACCAGGACATGTGGGCCGCCCCGTACCAGAACCAGACCACCCGCCAGTTCAACGCCAAGGCGGTGTGGAATGTCGGCGACCATCGCTTCGGTGCGTTCGTGGCGACCTCGCGCGCCAGCCAGGCCAACTACGCCTACCTGTCCAAGGACATGCTGGCACGTGGCCTGGGCTATGACTGGAACATCTATGCGCCGGACTGGGATCGCGCCGTCGCTGCCGCGTACTGCGCGCCGGGCACCTACAACAAGGCACGCTGCAAGTTCAGCGGCGGCGTCAACAGCATCGACGATGCCTACTACCAGAGCCGCGCACTGCGCGACGACAACCTCTATTCGGTCGATGCCGACCTGCGTCTGGGTGAACAGGGCCGCCTGAAGCTGCTGGCTTACCACCATGACAACCGTGGCCAGGGCCACTGGTGGGCACCGGGCCAGCCGTCCTACCCGGGCACCGACAAGATGCTGCCGATCTCGATCCGCAGCACCAACTACACGATCAACCGCGATGGCCTGACCGCCGCGCTGTCGTGGACGGTGGGCATCCACGAACTGGAAGCTGGCCTGTGGTACGAGCAGAACGACCATAACGTGTCGCGCAACTTCTACTACATCAGCGGCCCGTTCCTGGACGACCTGTACCTGAAGAACCCGGACCGCCTGCTGTTCAACCAGGACTTCGACATCCGCACGCGCCAGTTCTACGTGCAGGACCGCATGCGCTTCCTCGACCAGCGCCTGACCGTTGATGTCGGCATCAAGAGCCCGAACACCCGCATGCGCGCCACCGCCCAGCCGGGCGTGGAAACCAGCATCGCCTCGGGCACGCTGACCGCCAAGAAGTCGCTGCTGCCGCAGGTGGGCCTGGGCTTCAAGCTCAACGCCAACAACGAGTTGTTCGCCTCGTACGCCGAGAACATCGCCGCCTTCGTCGGTGGCGGCAGCGGTGGCCCGTTGCAGGTGTCGCCGGAATCGTTCGCGGCCAGCGCCGGCCTGGAGCCGGAGAAGTCCAAGAGCCTGGAAGCCGGCTTCCGTACCTTCGGCGAGAAGTACCAGGCCTCGATCGCCGCGTACAACGTGAAGTTCGACAACCGCCTGCTGTCGCTGAACCCGTGTTCCAGCATCGAAGTCGGCACGCGTCCGGAGTGCGTGACGCGCTTCATCAACGTCGGTTCGGTGAAGAGCCACGGTGCGGAGCTGACCTTCATCCTCAAGCCGATCGACGGCCTGCAGTGGTACAACGCGCTGTCCTGGAACAAGACCACCTACGAGGATGACTACACCTCGGGCGGCGCGATCGTGCCGGTGGCCGGCAAGATCACGGTGGATACGCCGCAGCGCATGGCCTCCAGCGAAATCAGCTGGAACCGCGATGGCTTCTTCGCCAGCCTGCGTGCCAAGTACACCGGCAAGCGCTACTACACCTACACCAACGACCAGTCGGTACCGGGCGTGACCACCTTCGACGCCGGTGCGGGCTACGACTTCGGCCCGGGCCTGGGCCTGCGCAACGTGCGAGTGTCGTTGAACGCGACGAACCTGACCAACAAGCGCTATGCCGGCCAGCTGAGTTCGTTCGCACCGACCGATCCGAAGGGTACGCGCTATGCGATCCATGCCAGCGCGCCGCGGCAGCTGTTCATGACGGTGGCGGCGGAGTTCTAAGTCGAAAGCGTTGCCCCGCGGCGTCTTGATTATCGTCGCGGGGCAGGGCCGGATGGGCCGGCGCAGGACACGCCGTGAACCCATCCTGGGGGGCTCGATGGCGCCATCCAGGGCGCCAACGGTCCTGCGCCGGCCCATCCGACCCTGCTCGACGGTTTCCCGCGCCACGGTGCGGAAGGCAAAGTAGAGCAAAAGCAAAGAGCCGGGCATTGCCCGGCTCTCTGCTTTTCAAGCTCTTCAAGCGCAATCCCTCTGGTGGACCTGCTACCGCGCCCGCAGAAAACTGTCTGGAGGAGGCGGGCGCTGGAGGATCCGCCAACGCATTTCATTCCGGCGCCAGCTGGTCCATCCGTATCCGGTTGGCAAACAGCGAGAACGCCAGCATGCCGGCCAGGCCGTTCGCCCGGCTCACCCAATGCGGCAGCCAGCGCGGTGGCTTC
>NZ_JAUTXR010000099.1 GCF_030658505.1 Stenotrophomonas raiganjensis (SeqCode)
GCTGAAGCCACCGCGCTGGCTGCCGCATTGGGTGAGCCGGGCGAACGGCCTGGCCGGCATGCTGGCGTTCTCGCTGTTTGCCAACCGGATACGGATGGACCAGCTGGCGCCGGAATGAAATGCGTTGGCGGATCCTCCAGACAGTTTTCTGCGGGCGCGGTAGCAGGTCCACCAGAGGGATTGCGCTTGAAGAGCTTGAAAAGCAGAGAGCCGGGCAATGCCCGGCTCTTTGCTTTTGCTCTACTTTGCCTTCCGCACCGTGGCGCGGGAAA
>NZ_JAUTXR010000100.1 GCF_030658505.1 Stenotrophomonas raiganjensis (SeqCode)
CGGCACCTACCTGGCCTACATCGTCGGCATCACCCTGCGCGCGCTGGCAGGGCAGGGCTGATCGTGTAGAGCCGAGCCCATGCTCGGCTGCTTTTGGCGTTGCATTCGCGCGCGTAACGGCGAAGAGCAGCCGCGCATGGGCGAGGCTCTACAGTAAAGCCACGCCCTGCGTGGATGCTTGATGCCACCGGCACTCCGCGTTCGATCAACCACGCCTTCGCGTCTTCGGCGTCCGGCTCGAACCACGCTTTCGTAGACCCCAGCCGGTACGTGTATCCCCAGGCTTCCATATCGGCCATCAGCCGCTGGCTGCCGACGCCGGGCAACTGCCCGGCCAGCACGATCTCGTCAGCGCTGTCCAGGGTGCGGCCGGTGGCGCCCACTGCGGCACGGGCGAGGGCGGCCACGGCCGAGGTGGTGGCGGCGAGGGTGGGTTCCGGCGCGGCTTCTTCGTTGGCATCGGCCAGTGCCGGTTCGATCGCGGCGAGTTCCGGCTGCGCTTCGGCCAGGGCGGCGGTCGGCAGCGGTGGCGCCCAGCTGGGGATAGCTGCAGATCGTAGCGTTGTTGGAAAGCGCCGTGACCGAGCCGACATTGGCC
>NZ_JAUTXR010000101.1 GCF_030658505.1 Stenotrophomonas raiganjensis (SeqCode)
GCCGGCCGCTGGCCGGCAGATCAAAAGCGTGCCAACCAAGGTTGGCACCCGCCAAGGCGGTGCCGGTTGGCACCCGGGTAGCGCCGGGGCCTGCCCCGGGGCCCCCGGCCGTTAACGCTTACCGCGGTGGCCAGGGGCGGCGGGGCTGGGCCGGGCGCTACCCGGGTGCCAACGGGCACCGCCTGGGCGGGTGCCAACCTTGGTTGGCACGCTTTTGAACTGCCGGCCTGCGGCCGGCACTACCGGAATCGTCGTCACCCCGTCGCGGTACAATGAGCGGGTGGCAAGACATCGTTCAACTTCCTTCCCCGGCCCCGATCTGCTGAGCGTTGATCGGGAACATCTGC
>NZ_JAUTXR010000102.1 GCF_030658505.1 Stenotrophomonas raiganjensis (SeqCode)
CGCGCTGGCCCACCGTGCAGCCTTCAATCGCCTGCAGGCGGTGGACGACCTGGACTGGACCTTCTTCTCGCCGGCCGCCGAAATCGGCCCGGGCGAAGAGCGCGGCCAGTACCGCGTGCAGACAAGGCCTTCCTGGCCGACGCCAGCGGCCACAGCCGCATCAGCTACGCCGACTACGGCGCCGCGTTCGTCGCCGAGCTGGAGGCGCACCGGTACCCCAAGCAGATCATCACGGCAGCCTACTGATCATGGCGTGGGGCGGGGCAGGCCCCGCGCCCCCCCCCCGGAGCGCCCACCCCCCCCCCCCGGACCCCCACGACTAAAATCCCGCCCGCCTCCTTATCTGGGCGTGCGCCGGCCTGGGCCCGGCGCCACCCACCTGTAGCGCCAAGCCCACGCTCGGCTCCCCCATCCGATACAAGGAATTCCCCATGCGCACCGCTGCCCTGCTGCTTC
>NZ_JAUTXR010000078.1:0-15000 GCF_030658505.1 Stenotrophomonas raiganjensis (SeqCode)
ACGGCAAGACCGGGGTTGGGCGTCCTGCCCAACCCGCCCGAGGCATGCCTCGGGCCCATGCGGCTGACACCCCGCACTCCGACACCGTCCCACCTCTGACAGATTCCGGCGGCTGTTGGTAGGTGTCGACCGTTGGTCGGCACGCTTTCACCCCTTGAACCGCAGCCCCACGCCGGGTTCGGTGAACAGGTAGCGCGAATCCAGTGCCGAATCGCCCAGCTTGTGCCGCAGCTTGCCGACCAGGATGCGGAGGTAATGGGTGTCGTGCTGGTGGGTCGGGCCCCAGATTTCCTGCAGGATCTGCGGCTGGGTCACCACGCGCCCCGCGTTGCGCAGCAGCAGCGACAGTAGTGCGTATTCCTTGCGGGTCAGCGCCACGGGTTCGCCATCGAGTGCCACTTCACGGCGCACCAGGTCCACGTGCAGATGGCCATCGTCGAACACCGGTGGTGTGCCGTCACTGGGCACGCTGCGCGTGCGCAGCAGCGCCCGCACACGTGCCATCAGTTCCTGCGTGCCGAACGGCTTGGTCACGTAGTCGTTCGCGCCGGTGTCCAGCGCCCGCACCTTCTCGGCTTCGCCGGCGCGCACGGTCAGCATGATCACCGGTACCTGGCTCCATTGCCGCAGCTGTTCGAGCACCTCGTGGCCTTCCATGTCCGGCAGGCCGATGTCCAGGATCACCAGGTCCATGTCTTCGCTGGCAGCCAGCTGCAGGCCTTCCTGGCCGGTCGCCGCCTGCCGCACCTGGTAGCCCTGCGCGCGCAGGCTGATGTCCAGGAACCGGCGGATCTGGGTTTCATCATCGATCACCAGCACGCGTGCGGCCGGCACGCTGGCATCAATCGGGGTCGGGCTCATCGTGGGAGGCTGGCTTGAGCAGGGGCAGGGTGATGCGGATCAGGGTACCGCGACCGTCGCGTCCGGGCAGTGCCTGCACGCTGCCGCCATGCGCACCGATCATGCCCTGGCAGATGGTCAGGCCCAGGCCGGTGCCGTGGCGGCCTCGGTCACCGCGCTCGACGCTGTAGAACATGTCGAAGATGCGCGCGCGCTCGTCATCGGGAATGCCGGGGCCGGCATCAATCACATCGATGCGCAGCTGTCCGTCCAGTTCGCGCGCCTGCACCTGCACGGCGGCATCGGGCGGTGAGAATTTGGCCGCGTTCTCCATCACGTTGAACACCGCCTGTTCAACCAGCGCCGGGTGCACCCAGATCGGCGCCAGCGTTGCCGGGATGTCCAGCTCCAGCCGCACCTTGGGCTGGTAGCGCTGCAGGCGCCGCGCCGCCGAGCCGATCAGCTCGTCCACGCCGATCCAGTCGCGGTTGATCTTCAGCCCTTCGTGGCCGAGCCGGGTCATGTCCAGCAGGTTCTGGATGTAGCGGTCCAGGCGCTCGCCTTCGACCAGGATGGTGTCCAGCAAGGCACGGCGATCGGCGGTGTCCATCGCCGCACCGTAGCTGGCCAGGCTGTCGGCCGACCCGATCATCGCCGCCAGCGGCGAGCGCAGGTCGTGCGACACCGAAGAGAGCAGGGCCGAACGCAGCCGCTCGGTCTCGTTGCTGACGTGGGCCTGCTCCAGTTCCGCCACCAGCCGGGTGCGCAGCGCAGCCTGGGCGATGTCATCCACCATCGCCTCGGCCAGCTGCCGCTGCTCGGGCAGCAGGCGTGCTTGTGCGCCGGGCAGGTACAGGCCGGCCACGCCGATCGCACGGTCTTCGCCGTCCAGCAGCGGCAGGAACCACCATTGCGCGCCCGCCAGGGTGTCGGTGAAACGCCCGCTGGGCTGGCCGTGGCGCAGTGCCCAGTCGGCGGCGGCCAGGTCGGTATCGCCGGGCTGGCTGCGGCCACCGGCGGCGGTGTCGCTGCCGATCCGCAGCCACGCCGGCACATCCATGGCTTGTTCCAGTGCGTGCCGACCCGCCTGCGCCACCTCGCCGTTGCCTGCGGCGCTGGCCAGCTGGCGGCCCAGCTGCTGGCGTGCGCGCGCATGGCGGTTGGCCGCACGCAGCGCGATCACCTGCATGCGCAGCCGTGAGGCCAGGCGCCCGGCCACCAGTGCGGCGGCCAGGAACAGAAACACGGTGATCACGCCCTGGCGCGCACCGATGGCGAAGGTGAAGCGCGGCGCGATGAACAGGAAGTTGTAGGCGAGGAAGCACAGGATCGCCGCCATCACCGCCACGCTGGCGCGAGTGCGTGCGGCCACCAGCACCACTGCCACGATGAACACCATCGACAGGTCGGCCATGCCGACCCAGCGTTCGGCCAGCCACGCCACCGCACAGGCCAATGCGGTGGCGATCAGGGCTTGTGCAGGCTCGTAGCTGATGCCGCGCATCGGCAGCAGCAGGCCCTCGCGGCGCGAGCGCGCACGCGCCTGCGGTGTGCTGATGATGGTGATCTCGTAGTGCGCGCCGCGCTGGATCAGTTGCTGGGTCAGGGTGCGGTTGAACATCCGTGCCAGCGGACGTTCGCGGGTCCGGCCCAGCACCAGGGTCGACACCCCATTGTGCGCGGCGTGGTCGAGCAGGGCATCGGCGATGCTCGATCCATGCAGCAGCTCGGCATCCCCGCCCAATCGTCGTGCCAGCGCGAAGGCAGCATCGATTTCGCGCCGGGTCGCCTCGTCCTGGCGACGGCCCTGCACGGTCACCACCGTCCACGGTGCGTCGCGGCGCTCGGCGATGCGACGTGCCACCCGCACCAGGTATTCGCTCTGGCCACCCCCATCGATGGCTACCAGCACACCGCGACGCAGCGGCAGATTGCTTTCGCCACGCGCGGCACGGGTTTCGCGCAGGCTGCTGTCGACGCGGTCGGCCGCCTCCTGCATCGCCAGTTCGCGCAGCGCGGTCAGGTTGGCCGGCGAGAAGAACGCCTGCAGTGCCTGCGCGGCCTGTTCGGGCACATAGACCTTGCCCTGCTGCAGGCGAGCGATCAGTTCGCGCGGCGGCAGATCGACCAGCACGATGTCGTGCAGGCGGTCGAGCACACCGTCCGGCACGGTCTCGCTGACGCGCACGCCGGTGATGCGCATCACCACGTCGTTGAGGCTTTCCAGATGCTGGATGTTGACCGTGGTCCAGACGTCGATACCGGCATCCAGCAGCTCCATCACATCCTGCCAGCGCCGCTCGTGGCGGCTGCCCGGTGCGTTGCGGTGGGCCAGTTCATCCACCAGCACGAGGGCCGGATGCCGCGCCAGCACGGCATCCAGGTCCATCTCCTGCAGGGTGTGGCCGTGATAGGCCACTTCCTTCAGCGACAGCTGCGGCAGGCCCTCCAGCAGGGCCTGGGTATCGGTGCGTCCATGGGTTTCCACCAGGCCCACCACCAGGTCGACGCCGCGGCGCAGCTGTTCCTGCGCGCGGGTCAGCATGGTGTAGGTCTTGCCCACGCCCGGCGCCGCGCCGAGGAACACCGTCAGCTTGCCGCCGGCCTCGCGTTGCAGGCCTTCGACCAGGGCATCGGCCTGGCGGGTACGTGCATCAGTCATGGGGGCCGCTGTCATGGCCACCATTGTGCGCGCAGCGGGTACAGGCCGGCATCACGGCGTCTTGGCCGCATGGTCCAGTGCGAAGTTCAGCGTCACTACGTTCACCCGCGGCTGGCCGAACAGGCCCCACTGGCGCCCTTCGGTATGCGCCTGCACCAAGGCCTGCACGCGCTCCACCGGCAGGCCGCGGGCACGTGCCACGCGTGCCACCTGCAGCTGTGCCGCCGCCGGCGACAGCTGCGGATCGAGGCCGCCGGCGGACTGGGTGACCAGATCCGCCGGCACCTGTGCCGGAGCAACGCCTTCGCGCGCGGCCACCGCGGCGGTGCTGGCGGCAACACGCTCGGCCAGCGCCGGGTTGCTGCGCGCCAGGTTGGAACCGGATGCCGCCATCGGATCGTAATTGGCCGCCGACGGCCGGGCCTGGAAGTAGCCATCACCGGTGAACGGCTGCGCCAGCCAGGCCGAGCCGCGCACCTGGCCGCTGCCATCACGCAGCAGGCTGCCCTCGGCCTGGGTCGGATACGCCAGGCCGGCAAAGCCGGTAGCGATGCCGGCGTAGACCGCACCGGCCAGCAGCAGGGTGGCCAGGCCCAGGCCGAGGGCCGGGCGCCAGCTGGCGCCGTCCTGCAGGCTGGCCACGCGGGCCTCGGCCTTCGCTTCGCGGGACAGGGACGTGGAGGTGGAAACAGAACGGTTCATGCGCCGAATACCAGGACAAGAAGAAGGTCGATCAGCTTGATTGCCGCGAACGGCAGCAGCACACCGCCGAGGCCGTACACCAGCATGTTCCGGCGCAGCAGCGCGGTGGCGGTGGCCGGGCGGAAGCGCACGCCCCGCAGGGCGAGCGGGATCAGCGCGGGAATCACCAGCGCGTTGAAGATCAGTGCCGCCAGCACCGCGTTGCGCGGGCTCGACAGCTGCATCACGTTCAATGCGGCCATGGTGGGAACGGCCGCGGCGAACAGCGCCGGCAGGATCGCGAAGTACTTGGAGACGTCGTTGGCCAGCGAGAAGGTGGTCAGCGCGCCGCGGGTGATCAGCTGCTGCTTGCCCACTTCCACCACCGCCAGCAGCTTGGCCGGGTCCGAATCGAGGTCGACCATGTTGCCGGCCTCCTTCGCCGCCTGTGTGCCGGAGTTCATCGCCAGGCCGATGTCGGCCTGGGCCAGTGCCGGGGCGTCGTTGGTGCCGTCACCGACCATTGCCACCAGCCGGCCACCGGCCTGTTCCTGGCGGATGCGCGCCAGCTTGTCCTCCGGGCGGGCCTCGGCGATGTAATCGTCGACGCCAGCCTCGGCGGCAATGGCTGCAGCCGTGAGCGGGTTGTCGCCGGTGATCATCACCGTACGGATGCCCATCGCCCGCAGCTGCGCGAACTTCTCGCGCATGCCGTGCTTGACCACGTCCGACAGTTCGATCACGCCCAGCACGTGGCGACCCTCGGCCACCACCAGCGGGGTGGCGCCATTGCGCGCCACCTGCTCGACGCGACCGGCCAGTTCCGCAGGCACGTTGCCGCCCAGCGCCTGCACGTGGGCGCGGATCGCATCGGCGGCGCCCTTGCGGATCTGCCGGCCATGTTCCAGGTCCACGCCGGACATGCGGGTCTGTGCACTGAACGCCAGGTACTCGGCATGGTCCGGTTCGGCGGTGGTGCAGCCCTGTTCGCGTGCCAGGCGCACGATCGACTTGCCTTCCGGGGTCGGGTCGGCCAGCGAGGACAGCAGCGCCGCTTCACGCAGCTGGCTGGCATCGATGCCGGCCAACGGATGGAAGTGGCTGGCCTGGCGGTCGCCGTAGGTGATGGTGCCGGTCTTGTCCAGCAGCAGCACGTCGACGTCGCCGGCCACTTCCACGGCCTTGCCCGACTTGGCCAGTACGTTCGCGGCCAGCGCACGGTTCATGCCGGCGATGCCGATGGCCGGCAGCAGGCCGCCGATGGTGGTCGGGATCAGGCACACCAGCAGCGCGATCAGCAGCAGCGGATCGACCTGCACGCCTACCGCCGCACCAATGGCCGGCAGCGTCGCCACCACCACCAGGAAGGTCAGCGTCATCGCCGCCAGCAGCAGGGTCAGCGCGATCTCGTTCGGGGTCTTCTGCCGGTTGGCGCCTTCCACCAGCGCGATCATCCGGTCCAGGAAGCTGTGCCCCGGCTCGGCAGTGACACGCACGATGATCTGGTCGGACAGCACCTTGGTGCCGCCGATCACGCCGGAGCGGTCGGTACCGGCCTCGCGCAGCACCGGGGCGGATTCGCCGGTCACCGCCGCTTCGTTGATGGTGGCCAGGCCCTGTACGATCTCGCCATCGGCCGGCACCAGCTCACCGGCACTGACGATCACATGGTCGCCCGGGCGCAGTTCGGCGGCCGGCACCTGGGCTTCTGCGGCACCCGGCTGCGGCGCCGCCAGCCGGCGTGCCACCAGATCCTGGCGGGCACGGCGCAGCGAGGCGGCCTGGCCACGGCCACGTGCTTCGGCCACCGCTTCGGCGAAATTGCCGAACAGCACGGTCACCAGCAGGATCGCGGTCACCGCCAGGCCGAAGCCCAGCGGCGCATTGCCGGTCAGGGTGACGATCGCGGCAACCATCGTGCCGGCCATTACCACCGCCATCACCGGGCTGCGCACCAGATGCATCGGCGACAGCTTGCGCACCGCCTCGACCAGTGCACGGCGCAGGCCTGCTGCATCCAGCAGGGCAGGGCGCGGTGTGAGGGAACTACGGGTTGAACTTGCGTGGGTACTCATTGCGGCGTCCTCAGTGCAGTCCCAGGCTCAGGTGGTCGGCGATCGGGCCGAGTACCAACGCCGGCATGAACTGCAGCACGGTCAGGATGACGATCACCGAGACCAGGGTCAGGGCGAAGGTCGGGGTTTCGATCTGCAGGCTGCCGGCAGACTCCGGGGCCTGGCGCTTGGCAGCCAGCTGTGCGGCCACCACCAGCGGGATGATCAGCAGCGGGAAGCGGCCCAGCAGCAGCACCAGCGAGCAGCTCAGGTTCCACCACAGCGTGGCGTCACCCAGCCCTTCGAAGCCCGAACCGTTGTTGGCGTAGGCCGAGACATACTCGTAGAAGACCTGGCTGATGCCATGGAAGCCGGGGTTGGAGGTGCCGGCCAGCCCGGGCACGGCCAGGGTGATCGCGGTGAACACCAGCAGGGTGATCGGCTGCAGCAGCACCAGCAGGGCCAGCAGGCGTACCTGTGGCGTCTCCAGCTTGCGGCCGAACAGTTCCGGCGTGCGCCCGGTCATCAATCCGGCCAGGAACACACCCAGCAGCAGGTACACGATGAACTGCTGCAGGCCGCAGCCGATGCCACCCCAGATCGCACTGACCAGCATGTTGACCATCGCGATGCCGCCACTCAGCGGCGCCAGCGAATCGTGCATGCCGTTGACCGAGCCATTGGAGACCTGGGTGGTCACCGCCGCCCACAGCGCGGTGCCATCGGCACCGAAGCGCACCTCCTTGCCTTCCATCAGCAGCGGGGTGGCGGCGCTGGCGCTATGCCCTTCGCTCCACATCATCGCGCCGGTGGACAGCAGCGACATGCCCAGCATGCAGCTGAACACCAGCGCGCCGAAGCGACGCCGGCCGGTGAACGCGCCGATCATGAAGATCACCGCCATCGGCACCAGCAGGATGCCAACGATCTCCAGCGCGTTCGATAGTGGGGTCGGGTTCTCCAGCGGGAAGCTGCTGTTCGGGCCGTACCAGCCGCCACCGTTGGCGCCGAGCTGCTTGGCCGCGACCATCGCCGCCACCGGGCCCAGCGGCAGTTTCTGTCCGGTCATGCCCGCGCTGGCATCGATCGGCGTGGCCTGCGGGCCACCGGCCATCGTCGACGGCACGCCCTGGCTGGTCAGCACCAGCGTCCACAGCAGGCACAGCGGCAGCAGGAAGCGCACGCACAGGCGCACCACGTCCACGTAGTAGTTGCCCACCGCCACCTGGCGGTCATCGCCGGTACTGGTGGCCGCCGCAGCCTGCGGCGCACGCGAGAACAACGCGCGCAGCGTCGCCACCGCCAGCGCCAGGCCCATCATCGGTGTCACCACCTGCAGGCCGGTGATGCCGGTCATCTGCGAGAGGTAGGACAGCTGCGCCTGGCCCGAATAATGCTGCTGGTTGGTGTTGGTCAGGAACGAGATCATCGTGTGCAGCGCGGTGTCCCAGCGCATGTTCGGGATCTGGTCCGGATTCAGCGGCAACCAGGCCTGGGTCATGAACACCGCCTGGGTCAGCACCGCCACCACCACGTTGCTCAGCACGAAGGCCAGCACATAGCCGCGCCAGGACATCGAGCGCGACGGATCGACGCCGAACAGCCTGTACAGCGGCTTTTCAATCCAGTGGAACAGTACGTCGACCTTCATCGGCGCACCGCGCATCACCCGCGCCAGGTACAGGCCCAGCGGCCACGCCAGCAGCAGGCTGGCGGCAATAATCACAAGCATCTCGGTCATGGCAGGCTCCGCTCAGAACGACTCGGGCCGCAGCACGACATAAAGGAGATAGGCGGCGGCGACCAGCACCAGCACGCCACACAACAACGACAGCCAGGGGGACATTGCAATAGCGTCCTGGTGGAACCCCTCCACCTCAGGCCGTCATCGTCGTCCTGCCACCCATAAACGCACTACGCGCCGGAGCGTGCCGACGCGTAAAGAGTGCATAAATTCCGTGGGCCAACCCGTAACCGGGCCCGGTTCCACGGGCCAATCACGGGGCCTGGCTTGCCGGCACCAGCCCCTTCAGCTCGCGGTAGCGCTGCAGGGTGCTTTCGATCTCGGCCTTCAGCGCCTGCTGCTGCAGCAGGAACCCGGCCTGCAGGCGCTGCTGCGACTGCAGTTGCACATGCCGCTGGCGGATCGCCTCGGCCTGCTTGTCCGCCACCTTGGCTCCCGCCAGCTCACGGTCGCCCGCGGCCGCCAGCAGCGCCACCAGCGATTCACGCAGGCTGGTGACGTTGTACTCGGCGGTCTTCAGGTTGTTGTCCAGTACTTCCCGGCGCTCGGCGAACACCCGGCGCAGGTCGTCCTCGCTGCCATAGGTGGTCAGCATCGCCTGCTCGGTGCGCTGGCGGGTCTGCGCGGCCATCAGGTCCAGCTGCTGCTGCGCCGCTTCGGTGCTGGCGGCGGCGCGCTCCTCGTCGGTCAACGCGCGCTGGACCTGCGCATTGCGCAGGCCACTCTTCGCGTTGAACTCCTCGCGGGCATGGTTGACCGCGTCGGCCGGCAGCGAATCACTGCAGATCCGCTCCTTGCCCTCGTTCCAGCAGTACAGCTTCTTTTCCGTCCTGCCGCTGTCGCGCGACTGCGCCGGTACGGTGAACGGCACGGCCAGCAGCAGGCCAGCGAAGAGGACAGCAGGAACTCGGGACATGACCTTTCCCCTGGGTCGGTCAGCGGGTCGAACGGACGCCGTACTGGGCCCGGTAGGCTTCCAGCGGCTGCCGGTAACCCACAAGTTCCGGGTTGCCGGAGGCGAAATCAAGCAGGTCCGCCAGCGACGCCACGGCAATCACCGGAATGCCGGCTTCTTCGGCCACCGATTGCGCCGCCGAGCGACGGTCGGTCTCCGAAGCGATCTCCTGGCGGTCCAGCGCCACCACGATGCCGGCCGGAGTGCCCCCGGCGGCGCGGATGATGCCCAGCGCTTCGCGGATCGCAGTACCGGCGGTGATCACGTCGTCGACGATCAGCACGCGCTTGCCCTGCATATCGGCGCCGATCAGCTGCCCGCCTTCGCCGTGGTCCTTGGCTTCCTTGCGGTTGAACGACAACGGCAGGTCACGGCCGCGCTGGGCCAGCTCGCAGGCCATCGCGGTGGCCAGCGGGATGCCCTTGTAGGCCGGGCCGAACACCACGTCGTACTTGATCCCGCTGGCATCGATGGCATCGGCATAGCAAGCGCCGAGCTGGGACAGCAGCGAGCCGGAGTCGAAGCGACCGGCGTTGAAGAAATAGGGGCTCAGCCGGCCGGACTTGAGGGTGAACTGGCCGAAGCGCAGGGCGTCGGCGGTCAGGGCCAGCTGCAGGAAACGGTGGCGGTGGTCGCTCATCAAAACTCGATTCATCTTCATTTGGAGCACAAATCCTAATCCAGCTGGGCGTTTCGCGCTCGTCCGGACCCGTGTGAAGGCGCTGGCGGGTCCACCCGGCGGACTGCGCAGCCCTGCAGTCAACCGGTATGCTTGCCCGGTTTCCCGCCGTAGGTCTTCCCATGCGCATCATCAGTTTCAACGCCAATGGCATCCGTTCCGCCGCGACCAAGGGCTTCCTCGACTGGTTCCGTGCCCAGGATGCCGATGTCCTGTGCATCCAGGAGACCAAGGCCCAGGAAGACCAGCTGACCGACCCGATGTTCCGTCCGGATGGCCATCACTGCTTCTACCGCGACGCCATCACCAAGAAGGGCTACAGCGGCGTGGCGATCTACAGCAAGCGCGAGCCGGACCAGGTCATCACCTCGCTGGGCTGGGCCCCGTTCGACGACGAAGGCCGCTACATCGAGGCACGCTACGGCAACCTCAGCGTGGTCTCCTTCTACATCCCGTCCGGCAGCTCGGGCGACCTGCGCCAGGGCTTCAAGTTCGAAGTGATGGAATGGCTGCGCCCGATCCTTGAAGAATGGGCGCGCAGCGGCCGCGACTACGTGCTGTGCGGCGACTGGAACATCGTCCGTTCGGCGCTGGACATCAAGAACTGGAAGTCCAACCAGAAAAATTCCGGCTGCCTGCCGGAGGAGCGCGACTGGCTCAACGCCCTCTGCGCCGACCACGGCCAGACCACCGATGTCGCCGCCGGCCGCGGCTGGGCCGATGCCTACCGCCTGCTCAACCCCACCGGCGAGGACTACACCTGGTGGAGCAACCGCGGCGCCGCCCGTGCCAACAACGTCGGTTGGCGCATCGACTACCAGTTCATCACCCCGGGCCTGCGCGACAAACTGCATAGCTGCTCGATCTACCGCGACGAGCGCTTCTCCGACCACGCCCCGTTCACCGTGGACTACGACCTGTGACCGAGGCCGCCACGCCGGTCAGCTACAAGGGCTGGGCAGGCATCAAGCGCGCTTTCGGTACCCCGTCGGCGCTGACCATGGCCATGCTTGGCTTCGGCAGCGGCCTGCCGTTCCTGCTGATCGCTTCGCAGACGCTGTCCACGCGCCTGCGCGACGTTGGCCTGGACCTGGGCAGCATCGGCCTGATCAGCCTGGCCAGCTTCTTCTACCTGCTCAAGTTCCTGTGGGCGCCGCTGCTGGACCGCTACGCCTTCCCGCTGCTGGGCGGGCTCGGCCGCCGCCGTTCGTGGCTGCTGGTGTCGCAGGCGCTGGTGCTGGTCGGCCTGGTCGCGCTGGCCTTCGTGCGGCCCGAACAGGGCGTATGGCCGCTGGTGGCCTGGGTGCTGGTGGCCTCGTTCGCCGGTGCCACCCAGGACTCCGCCGTCGATGCCTACCGCATCGAGATCGCACCGCAGGCCGCCCAGGCGGCGCTGGCGGCCACCTATACGCTGGGCTACCGCATCGGCCTGATCCTGGCCGGTGCCGGCGCGCTCTACCTGGCCCAGTTCGAAGGCTGGATCGTCGCCTACCTGGCGATGGCCGCGCTGATGCTGCTGCCGATCGTCACCACCCTGGTGTGCGCCGAACCGGAGCGCCCGGCCACGGCCGTGCAGCGCCGCATCGATATCGCCGAAGCCTTCATCCAACCCATCTCCAGCTTCTTCAGCCGCAATGGCGTCGCGCTGGCACTGGTGCTGCTGGCCTTCGTCGGCCTGTTCAAGTTCCCCGATCAGGTGATCGGTGTGATGGCCGGGCCGTTCTATCTCGATTCGGGGTTCGACAAGGCCGACATCGCCACCGTCTCCAAGCTGTTCGGCGTGTGGATGGGGATCGGTGGTGCGTTCCTGGGCGGTATCGCGGTGGCCGCATTCGGCTTCCGCCGCATGCTGCTGGTGGCCGCACTGGGCGTGGCGCTGTCCAACCTGGCCTTCCTGCTGATGGCGCACAACCCGGGCAAGCTGTGGGCGTTCTATGCCGCGCTCAGTGCCGACAACCTGTTCCAGGGTTTTGCCGGCACCGTGCTGGTGGCCTTCATGTCGTCGCTGACCGACCGCAACTTCACCGCCACCCAGTACGCGTTGCTGGTCTCGCTGGCCAACCTGCCAGGCAAGTTCGTCGGTGGTGTCTCCGGCTATATCGTCGAAGCCACGTCCTACAGCGCGTTCTTCATCCTCAGCTCGATCACCGTGGTGCCGACCCTGCTGCTGCTGGCGTGGCTGTGGCCGCGGATCGCCGACCGCGGGCCGCCGCCGGTCGCCTGATTGCCTGCCCGCCCGGTCTGCGGGATCATCGCCCCCGACGCGCCGAGGGGGCGGTGCCTTGCGAACGGGGAAGTGAGCATGGCCGACGTTGTGCTGCGGGACGTGGACCCGCTGCTGCTGGAACGTATCCGACGCGTGGCGGTCGCCCGCGGCTGGACCCACGAACAGACCTGTGCCGCATTGCTGGAGCAGGGGTTGTTCAGCAGTGAACTGGAGGTCCGCTCAGGCTTCGGTGATCCTGAAGTGGATGCGCTGTCCGATGCCATCGCCGCCCTGCAGGCGCTGCCCGCAGGGCAGGGGTTTGATTGATCTGATCTGCGCTCGCCGGGCATGGCCCGGCGCTACCGCATCAACGTCACTTCGGTAGAACCACGCCTTGCGTGGATGGCGCCACCTCACACCAGGTGGATCGCCCCCAGGATCCGCGGGCCCTGGGCGCCGGTCACGCTCGGCAGGTTGCCGGCCAGCCCGTCCATCGTCCGCTGCGCCAGCCAGGCAAAGCCCATCGCCTCCACGTACTCCGGGTCCAGCCCGTGCACGGCACTGGACTCCACCTGCACTTCCGGCAGCCGCGCCGCCAGACGCTTCATCAGCTGCCGGTTGCGCACGCCGCCGCCACACACCAGGAGGCGCCGGGTCTGTGGCTGCTGTGCCAGCAGCGCCTCGACCACCGTTTCCACCGTCAGCTCCAGCAGGGTGGCCTGCACATCGGCCGCAGCGTACTGGCCTTCGGCCATGTGCGCCTCGGCCCAGGCCAGGTGGAACTGTTCGCGGCCGGTGCTCTTCGGTGGCGGCAGCGCAAACCACGGGTCCGAACGCCAGCCGGCCAGCAGGGCCTCGTCCATCGCGCCACTGGCCGCGTAGGCGCCGTCCGCATCGAAGGTGCGGCCGGTGTGGCGCTGGCACCAGGCATCCATCAGTGCGTTGGCCGGGCCGGTATCGAAGCCACGCACCGCGCCTTCGCGCGGGATCAGGGTCAGGTTGGCGATGCCGCCCAGGTTGAGCACCGCGCGGTCTTCGTCGGCGGTGCCCAGCATGCCCAGGTGGAAGGCCGGCATCAGCGGCGCGCCGTGGCCCCCGGCCGCCACATCGCGGCGCCTGAAGTCGGACACCGTGGTGATCCCGGTCAGTTCGGCGATGCGGTTGCCGTCACCCAGCTGCACGGTGAAGGCCGGGTCGGCCAGCGGGCGGTGGCGCACGGTCTGCCCATGCGAGCCGATGGCGCGCACCTGGCGACGGTCCACGCCGGCCTCGGCCAGCAGTTGATTGGCGGCTTCGGCAAAGCTGATCGCGATCCGCGCATCCAGCTCGCCCAGCTCCTCCAGCGAGTCCAGCGGGCCACCTTCGCCCAGCGCCACCAGCCGTGCCCGCAGCACCGGCTCCCAGCGGGTGGTCAGGCCGTGCACGAAGCGGCAGCCACCGCCTTCGGGGAACTGCACCAGCGCGGCATCGATGCCGTCGGCGCTGGTGCCCGACATCAGGCCAAGGTACAGGGGGGCATCAGCGTTGGCAGTGGTGTTCATGGCGGGCATAAAAAAAGGACGCGGCAAGCTTGGGCTGCCGCGTCCTTCTTCGTCAACGCAGGGGTTCAGCCGCGCTTGCGGCCGGTGCTGCTCTTGTCCTTGGCGCTGGCCACCTCGGGGGCGGCCTCGTCACGGCTGGTCGGTGCCGGGCTGGCGTCGGCATAGATCAACTTCTCCATGCCCTGGATGCGTGCCATGGCCGGTGCGGTCTGCGCGCGGAAGGCGACCAGCTCGGCGCCCTTCAGCGGCTCCGGCGGCGGCATGGTCACGGTCAGCGGGTTGCGGTGCTCACCGTTGACGCGGAATTCGTAGTGCAGGTGCGGACCCGTGGCCAGGCCGGTCGAACCGACATAGCCGATCACCGTGCCCTGCGCCACGCGCTGGCCGGTCCTGATGTTCGCAAAGCGCGACATGTGGCCGTACAGGGTGGTGTGGCCACGGCCGTGGTCGAGGATCACCACGTTGCCGTAGCCGTTCTGCACACCGGCGAACTGCACGCGGGCATCGCCGGCGGCCATGATCGGGGTGCCGGTGCGCGCAGCGTAGTCCACGCCCTTGTGCATGCGCATCTTGCCCAGCACCGGGTGCTTGCGCGCGCCGAAGGTCGAGCTCAGCCGCGCGAACGGGATCGGCATGCGGATGAAGCTCTTCTTCAGCGAACGGCCGTTGATGTCGTAGTACTCGGACTTGCCGTTGCGGTCGAAGCGGAAGCCGGAATAGGTCTTGCCCCCGGTGGTGAAGGTCGCCGCCAGGATCTTGCTGGTGTCCACCTTCTCGCCCTCGCGCCAGGTTTCATCCATCACCACGCTGAAGCGGTCGCCCGGCTGCAGGTCCTTCGAGAAGTCGATGTCGTACTTGAAAATGTCGTCGGTCATCGTCGCGATCGCCGACGGCGACAGCCCGGCGCGGCGGGCCGCGGCATACAGCGAGCTGGTGATCTCGCCGCTGGTGACCACGGTGCGCGTGGAGGTCTCGCGCTGGGTCACCTTTTCCTTGATGTCATCGCCGGCCAGGCTCAGCTCCACCCGGTTGTCGGCATCGCGGTCGAAACGGATGCTGCGCAGGTCGCCGGACAGCGGCATGTCGAAGGCGATCTCGGCGCCCGGGCGCAGCTTGGTCAGTGCCTCACGCGCGCCGGGATGGTCCAGCACCCGGTGCAGGGTGGTGGCCGGGATACCGGCCTTGTCGAACAGGTCGCTCAGGGTCTGGCCACGCTCCACGCGCAGCACCTGCCAGCTGTCGCCCGGCACCTGCTGCTGGCGGGCCATGCTCAGCGGCGGCAACGGCAGTGCCAGGCTGGTATGGCTGTCGGCAAAGGGCGCGTCGATGGTGTGCGAGAAGCCGGGGACGATCGTCGCCACCAGGGCGCCGATGGTCGCGAACAGGCTGGCGTGCATCCAATGGCGGCGAGTCCAGCGCTCATTGAAAGCGGCGGGAAGGTGTTGCCTGAGCTTCCGATGCAGGGCGTTGTCGTGCAGGACGTGGAGGCGTTCCTGGAAGCGCTGCTTGCGTGCGCGCCCTTGTTCGGAATTGTGCATCGGCGTTTTTTTCCTGGCAGCCCGGGAGCGCGGGCCTGATCGGCGGTTACCATAGACACCTGAGAAAACCGCGTCAAACCCTTGTGCCCATTGGCTTTTG
>NZ_JAUTXR010000078.1:20000-22003 GCF_030658505.1 Stenotrophomonas raiganjensis (SeqCode)
TGTTATGCGCGGTAGAGGAGCGTTCCGTAAGCCGTTGAAGGTGGATTGAGAAGTCTGCTGGAGGTATCGGAAGTGCGAATGCTGACATGAGTAACGATAATGCGGGTGAAAAACCCGCACGCCGAAAGCCCAAGGTTTCCTTGCGCAACGTTAATCGGCGCAGGGTGAGTCGGCCCCTAAGGCGAGGACGAAAGTCGTAGTCGATGGGAAGCAGGTTAATATTCCTGCACCTCGCGTAAGTGCGATGGAGGGACGGAGAAGGTTAGGTGTACCAGGCGTTGGTTGTCCTGGGGAAAGGCGGTAGGTTTGGATCTTTGGCAAATCCGGGATCCTTTAAGACCGAGCACCGAGACGAGCCTTTATGGCAAAGTCACTGATACCACGCTTCCAGGAAAAGCTCCTAAGCTTCAGCTTACGCAGACCGTACCGTAAACCGACACAGGTGGGTAGGATGAGAATTCTCAGGCGCTTGAGAGAACTCGGGTGAAGGAACTAGGCAACATGGCACCGTAACTTCGGGAGAAGGTGCACCCTTTTTGGTGGCTCGTGCGAGCTATAGCTGAAGAGGGTCGCAGTAACCAGGCCGCTGCGACTGTTTATCAAAAACACAGCACTCTGCAAACACGAAAGTGGACGTATAGGGTGTGACGCCTGCCCGGTGCTGGAAGGTTAATTGATGGGGTCAGCCGCAAGGCGAAGCTCTTGATCGAAGCCCCAGTAAACGGCGGCCGTAACTATAACGGTCCTAAGGTAGCGAAATTCCTTGTCGGGTAAGTTCCGACCTGCACGAATGGCGTAACGACAGCGGCGCTGTCTCCACCCGAGACTCAGTGAAATTGAAATCGCTGTGAAGATGCAGCGTTCCCGTGGCAAGACGGAAAGACCCCGTGAACCTTTACTATAGCTTTACACTGAACGTTGAGTTCGTCTGTGTAGGATAGGTGGGAGGCTATGAAACCATGGCGCTAGCTGTGGCGGAGCCATCCTTGAAATACCACCCTGTCGTGCTTGACGTTCTAACCTGGGCCCATTATCTGGGTCGGGGACCGTGTATGGTGGGTAGTTTGACTGGGGCGGTCTCCTCCTAAAGAGTAACGGAGGAGCTCGAAGGTACGCTCAGCGCGGTCGGACATCGCGCACTGTGTGCAAAGGCATAAGCGTGCTTGACTGCAAGATCGACGGATCAAGCAGGTAGGAAACTAGGACTTAGTGATCCGGTGGTTCTGTATGGAAGGGCCATCGCTCAACGGATAAAAGGTACTCCGGGGATAACAGGCTGATACCGCCCAAGAGTTCATATCGACGGCGGTGTTTGGCACCTCGATGTCGGCTCATCACATCCTGGGGCTGTAGTCGGTCCCAAGGGTATGGCTGTTCGCCATTTAAAGTGGTACGCGAGCTGGGTTCAGAACGTCGTGAGACAGTTCGGTCCCTATCTGCCATGGGCGTTGGAGATTTGAGAGGGGCTGCTCCTAGTACGAGAGGACCGGAGTGGACGAACCTCTGGTGTTCCGGTTGTCACGCCAGTGGCATTGCCGGGTAGCTATGTTCGGAAGCGATAACCGCTGAAAGCATCTAAGCGGGAAGCGCGCCTCAAGATGAGATCTCCCGGGGCACAAGCCCCCTGAAGGAACCATGTAGACTACGTGGTTGATAGGTCAGGTGTGTAAGTACAGCAATGTATTGAGCTAACTGATACTAATGATCCGTGCGGCTTGACCATATAACCTCAAGTTGCCTTGGCTTTACGACAACGTCGTAAGAGCATCCAAGTGCACGCTACGTCACAAGAACTATGCGAGGCTGGCGCCTTGTCCTCCGGGACGAGTGCGACTCTCCAAAAGCCTCCCTGGTGAAATTAGCGCTGTGGAACCACCCGATCCCATCCCGAACTCGGAAGTGAAACGCAGCTGCGCCGATGGTAGTGTGGCTCAAGCCATGCGAGAGTAGGTCATCGCCAGGGTTTACACCCAAAACCCCGCTGCTCTCGCAGCGGGGTTTTT
>NZ_JAUTXR010000080.1 GCF_030658505.1 Stenotrophomonas raiganjensis (SeqCode)
CAGATCGTCGGCCAGATCCAGGCCAGCGCCTCCAGCATCACCCTGGCCGCCGGCGAGATCGCCTCGGGCAACAGCGACCTGTCGCGCCGTACCGAACAGCAGGCCGCCAACCTGGAGGAAACCGCCGCCTCGATGGAGGACCTGACCTCCACCGTGCGCCAGAACGCCGAGCACGCCCGCCAGGCCAACCAGCTCGCCATCGGCGCGCAGGGCGTCGCCTCGCAGGGTGGCGAGGTCGTTGGCCAGGTGGTCACCACCATGTCGGCCATCGAGGCCTCCTC
>NZ_JAUTXR010000111.1 GCF_030658505.1 Stenotrophomonas raiganjensis (SeqCode)
GGCGCTGGAGGATCCGCCAACGCATTTCATTCCGGCGCCAGCTGGTCCATCCGTATCCGGTTGGCAAACAGCGAGAACGCCAGCATGCCGGCCAGGCCGTTCGCCCGGCTCACCCAATGCGGCAGCCAGCGCGGTGGCTTCAGCACACCCGCTTCGAACAGCGGCGCGAACGCGATCGCATCGGCCAGGCTCATCTTGCCGGCGAACAACCAACGGCAGACCTGCAGGCGATCCTCGGCCAGCATGTGGCGGAAGAACGTATGCACAGAGACCAGGCCGCGCAGGTACACCGTGTCCTTGGTAAAGGCCAGGCCGCCACTGGGCGGTACCCCACGGAACACCCGTTGTGCCGAAGCGAAGCTCTCCTCGGCGTTCTGCCCGGCATCGCAGAAGTAGCGGAACACCTCGATGAAATCAGCACCTTCGCGCGCCATCGCGATCGCTTCTGTGCGCAGGCTGATGCGCTTCAGGCGTTCGATGTCGATGCTGCCGGTGATCTGCTCGGCAAACGTCGCCAACCCTTCCTGGGTAGCGGTCACACGCGGCGACGACAATGCCAGGCTGGGCAGCACCGGCTGTTCGCGGCCATTCAATGCGGTCAGCGAATGCACCAGCGCTTCATGGTGGAACAGCTGAGCGCGGTCATAGGCGCTGAAGCGCGCACTGGTGCGCAGGCGGATGCGGGTTGGGCCCGCGGCAGCCTTGGACACCAGGTCCGGATCGAGCTGCACCTGGATGATGCGCGATTCGAAGAAGGCATCCAGGTCGTTCTGCAGCTGCAACTGCAGGGCAATGGCCGAGACTGGCACCTGCTCCTCCGGCGCCAGCAGCTCGTGGTCCAGCTCGGCGGCGATCTGGATGAAGTGACGCGCCGCTTCGCGCGTGCTCGGGCCATTGCCCGGCAACGGCTGCTCGGGCGCGCCGAACAGCTGCACCGAACAGGAATCGACGGCGGCCGTGCCCAGCCCTTCCAGCAGCTGCGCGGCCAGGTCCCAGCTCTGCGCCGATTGCCGTACGTAGTGGCCCAGCGGATGGCTGTCATCGCAGTCGGCGGCGATCGCAGCCAGCGCGCGACGTTCTTCGCTGAAGTCCAGCCGTGGGTAATCCACCTTCGGCAGCACTGGCTGGCCACGTGCCATGCTGTCCAGGAACGGGGCCTGCAGCGTGGCCGGCCAGCTGGTCAGGCCGAGCAGGCGGATGCCTCCCACGGCCTCGACCAGGCGCGCGTCGAGCGCTGCATGGTGGGCCACCTCACGGTCCAGCGTCGCGGTCGGTTCCATGGGCGGACTATAGCGCCCTGCCGTATCCGGCGCAGTGCGCCGCCGCCCGAGCATTGGCTCGGGCGCTACAAGGTGTCCCGGGATGCAACCGTTGTAGAGCCGAGCCCACGCTCGGCTGCACTGTCAGCGCCGGCGCGGCTTTCCGGCCGGACGGAACTGCTGGCCCTTGCCCTTCTTGCCGCCACGTTCCTGCGCGGTCTCGGCCTGGCGCACGGCCAGCTTGGCGGCGGCGGCGGCCACTTCTTCCTTCAGCTTGAAGTAGTTCAGCAGCCGGCTCTCTTCAATCTCTCCGGCCTCGATCGCCGCACGCACCGCGCAACCCGGCTCCTGCTGGTGCTTGCAGTCGTTGAAGCGGCACTGTGCGGCCAGCGCTTCGATATCGGCGAAGCCACCTTCGGACAGCGTCTCCTCACCGGTCGGCTTCAGCTCGCGCATGCCGGGTGTGTCGATCAGGCAGGCGCCGGTCGGCAGCGGCATCAGCGCGCGATGGGTGGTGGTGTGCCGTCCTCGCGAATCATTGGCGCGCACCGCGTTGGTCTTCATCCGCTGCTCGCCAAGCAGCGTGTTGGTCAACGTGGACTTGCCTGCCCCGGAAGAACCGACCAGCACCACGGTGCGGCCCGGGCCGAGCCACGGCTGCAGCACCGCAACGCTGTCGGCATCCAGGCCGTTGATCGCATGCAGCGCGATGCCCTGCATCTCCAGCTCTTCCAGCACCGCCAGTGCGTCCTCGCTGTACTCGGTCTGGTCGGCCTTGGTCAGCACCACCACCGGTTCGGCACCGCCACCGCCGACCAGCAGCAGGTAGCGCTCGATGCGGCGCGGGTTGAAGTCGGCATCCAGGCCACAGACGATGAACACCGTATCGATGTTCGCCGCGATCACCTGCTGGTGGTAGTGCTCGCCGGCCGCGCCGCGCTTGATTGCCGTGCGCCGAGGCAGCAGCGCGACGATGCGGATGCCCTCGAGCAGTACCCAGTCGCCCACGGCCGGTCGTTCATGGCTCGGGAACCGCGGGCGCTGCCACTCAGGCAGTGACTCGGCCTTGATCGACGCATCCGGGCCATCGGCCACCACGTAGTGGGTGCGGTGCTGTTCGATCACCCGTGCCGGGCGGGCCTGCGGGTGTGCGGCCATCGCGGCCTGCCAGTCGGCCTGCTGCGCCGGGCCCGGCCAGGGCCAGCCAATGGTCTGCAGGGCGATGAAATCGGGGGTCTGGGTCATCGCCGCCATTCTACCCGTGCCGGCGCCCTGCCAGCCCAGCAATGACGGGGCTGGCGCCCTTGCCATGCATTGCAGCAATTCCGGTAGGATGGAAGCCCCATGCCTTCTGACGGCCCAGCTCCCATGTCCACCCACTCGCCCAAGCCCCTGGCCATCCGCGAGCGCCTTTCCGAAGTGCGCTACGAAATCCGCGGAGAGCTGGCCCGGCGAGCGCGGGAGCTGGAGGCGCAGGGCCGCAAGCTGATCAAGCTCAACATCGGCAATCCGGGCGCTTTCGGTTTCCGTGCACCCGAGCACCTGCAACGCGCGATCGCCGACGATATGGGCCGCACCGACCCGTACACGCACCAGCAGGGCCTGCCGGTGGCGCGCGAAGCCATCGCGGCGTACTACGCCCGTCGCGGCGCGCCCGATGCCCACCCGGACCGCGTCTTCCTCGGCAACGGCGTCAGCGAGTTGATCGACCTGTCGCTGCGTGCACTGCTGAACCCCGGCGACGAAGTGCTGGTGCCTTCGCCCGACTACCCGCTGTGGTCAGCCTCGACCATCCTCAACGATGGCCGGCCGGTGTACTACCGCTGCGCACCGGAAAACGGCTTCCAGCCGGATCCGAGCGAGATCGAGACGCTGGTCTCGTCGCGCACCCGCGCCATCGTGCTGATCAACCCGAACAACCCCAGCGGCGCCAGCTATCCGCGCGAACTGCTGGAGCGCGTGGTGGAGATCGCGCGCCGCCACAACCTGCTGCTGCTGGTCGATGAGATCTACGACCAGATCCTGTACGACGACGCGGTGTTCCAGCCGGTCGCGCCGCTGGCCGGCGACCATCCGTGCCTGACCTTCAGCGGCCTGAGCAAGGTGCACCGCGCCTGCGGCTGGCGCGTGGGCTGGGCCCACCTCAGCGGCGACGACGCCCGCTTGGGTGACTTCCGCGCGGCGCTGGACCTGCTCGGCGCGCTGCGCCTGTGCGCCAACGTGCCGGGCCAGTACGCCATCGAGGCGGCGGTGAACGGCCCGGACACCATCTCCGGGCTGTGCACCCCGGGTGGCCGCCTGTATGAAACCCGCCGCGCGGTGATCGAGGCCTGCGAAGCCAGCGAGCACCTGTCGCTGGTCGCCCCGGCCGGCGCGCTGTACGCGTTCCCGGCCGTGGTCGGCGCCGCTGCCAAGGGCTTCGACGACCACGATTTCGCGCTGGACCTGATGAACAACGAAGGTGTGCTGGTGGTGCCGGGCTCAAGCTTCAACGTGCCCTACCGCCATCATTTCCGCGTGACCCTGATGCCGGAAGCCTCGGTGATGCGCGATGTGTTCGCCCGCATCGACCGTGTGCTGGCGCGCCGTGCCGAGGATGCGACCAAGGTCGTTCCGCTGAAGCCTCGCCGCTCGGTGGCCTGAGCCGTGGCGTTGTCCTACCTGGCGCTGGGCGATTCGTACACCATCGGCGAAGCGGTTGCCATCGAAGGCCGCTGGCCACACCAGTTGGCTGCCGCGCTGCGCGCACAGGGCGTGGCGCTGGCCGATCCGCAGACCATAGCGACCACCGGCTGGACGACCGACGAGCTCGATGCCGGTATCGACGCGGCCGCGCCGCAGGGCCCGTTCGATTTCGTCAGCCTGCTGATCGGCGTCAACAACCAGTACCGCGGCCGCCCCCTGGACGAGTACCGCCTCCAGTTCCAGGCCCTGCTACAGCGGGCGATCGGCTTCGCCGGCGGTGATGCTGGCCGCGTGCTGGTGCTGTCCTTCCCCGATTGGGGAGCGACCCCGTTCGGCGCCGGCAGTGGCCGCGACCTGGCCGCGATCGAGATCGAGACCGACGAATTCAACGCCGCCGCCGAAGTGATCAGCACCAAGCAGGGCGTGGCCTTCGTCGACATCACCGATATCAGCCGCGCCCAGGGTGAAGACCCGACGATGATCGCCGAAGACGGCCTGCATCCTTCAGCGCGGATGTACGCGTTGTGGAGCGCGCGCGCCCTGCCGGTCGCCACACACCTGCTTGGCGGCACGGACTGAGGCGATGGACGGCACGCCACGGAACGGCCCGCCCCTGCCCTGTGCTCCCCTGACGGCCCCGCAGGCCCGCCTGATCGCCGAAGCGTTCCGGCCGGCGCAGGCCTGGGGCAGCCGCCGCGATTACTACTACACCCGTGGCAAGCTCGGCAGCGATCCGCTGTATGACGGCGTCCTGCAGCATCTTCCTGACGATGGGCAGCCGGTGCTGGACCTGGGCTGCGGACTGGGCCTGTTCGCCCACGTGCTGCGCCAGCGCGGCGGTACCCAGCGCTACCTCGGCGTGGACGTGGATGCCGGCAAGATCAGCCGCGCGCGGTGCGCCGCCGCCGGCCTGCACGAGGTGCACTTCGACTGCGTGGACGTGCAGGCGCCGCTGCCGGCGCAGGCCGGGCACGTCCTGCTGCTGGATGTACTGCAGTACCTGGATGCGGGCGCACAGCAGGCACTGCTGCGCGCGGCCAGCGCACAAGTGGCGCCCGGCGGCTGCCTGCTGCTGCGCACGCCGCTGGCCACCGGCGATGGACGCGACCGCACCACGCGGGTGGCGGACCGGCTGGCATGGCTGGTCGGCTGGATGGGCACCCGGCCGCGCCACTACCCCGATCCGCACGTGCTGCAGAGGACGCTGGCCGAAGCAGGATTGCAGGTGGCGGCGCCACGCCCCCTGCATGGGCGCACGCCCTTCAACAGCTGGCTGCTGGTGGCCGAACGCCTTGAGGTGTAGAGCCGAGCCCACGCTCGGCTGCTCTCCGACGCTTTCCGGCGCTACGCACCGCCGCCCGAGCATCGGCTCGGGCGCTACAGGATGGCCGCCCGCCTCTGTAGAGCCGAGCCCACGCTCGGCTGCTACAGAACCGGCAGCCGTGCCTTCAGCCCACGCTCGTCCAGCGCCTGCAGCACGCGCTCGATGATCACCAGATTGTGGCCGTGGGCAGCACCTTCGTGCAGCAGCACGATGGCGCCCGGTTGCAGGTCAGGCAGCAGCCGCGCCAGCACGCCGTCCGGGGTGCAGCCCACGCCGTCGTAGCCGCGCGCACTCCAGCCCACGCGAGCCAGCCCCAACCGCCGCAGCACCGGTGCCACGAATGGATTGGTCATGCCCACCACCGAGCGGTACCAGCGCACCGGATGGCCACTCAGCGCCTGCAGCGCATGCTGGCAGCCTTCGATCTCGGCGCGCATCGCAGCCGGGCCCAGCCGCCAGAAACGCGCCTGCGGGTGGTGGAGGCTGTGATTTCCCAGGTCGTGGCCGCGGCGCAGGATCTCGGCCACCAGTTCCGGCTGCGCCACGGCACGCGCCCCCACCAGGAAGAAGGTTGCACGTGCCTGGTGACGATCCAGCAGGTCCAGCACGGCGCGGGTTTCCGGGCTGGGGCCGTCATCGATCGTCAGCCACACCGTGTTGCCAGCGTCCGGCACCCGGCTCAGCACCGGCGCGTAGAAGCGGCTGTTGGGCAGGAACACCGGCACCATGAACAACGCGTGGCTGGCCACCATCAGCGGCAGCCCCCAGTGCCAGCCGGCCAGGGCCCAGGTCAGGATCACGGCCAGCTGCGACGCCACCAGCCAGGGCAGCCAGCGCCAGGGGCGGGCCGGGATGCGATGCAATGTTCCTGCGTTGCTCATCCCCCATGATGCCATGAGGGTTAGAATCGATGATTCGAATTCCCGGAACCCCGACGTCCATGTCCCTCGATCCCGCCCTGCGTTCGCGCATCGAATCCATCCTCAACGCCAACCGCGTCGTGCTGTTCATGAAGGGCCAGCCGTCGATGCCGCAGTGCGGTTTCTCGGCCAAGGCCGTGGGCGCCCTGCAGGACCTGGGCGTCGAGTTCGCCCACGTCAACGTGCTGGCCGACCAGGAAATCCGCGAAGGCATCAAGGCCTACGGCGACTGGCCGACCATCCCGCAGCTGTACATCGACGGCGAGCTGGTCGGCGGCAGCGACATCGTGCTGCAGATGGCCGCCAGCGGCGAGCTGAGCAGCGTGCTGGGCCTGGCCGCACCGGACCGCACCCCGCCGAGCATCACCGTCACCCCGGCCGCTGTGGAAATGCTCAAGGGCGCGCTCGCCGACGCCCCGGGCGCTGCCCTGCAGCTGACCATCGACGCCGGCTTCCAGCCGAACTTCCAGCTGGCCCCTCATGACGAAGGCGCCATCGCTGCCGAGTCCAATGGCCTGCGCGTGCAGTTCGACCTGGCCAGCGCCCGTCGCGCCAACGGCATCACCATCGACTGGGTGGACGACATCCGCGGCAAGGGCCTGGCGATCGACAATCCGAACGCGCCCAAGCCGGTGCAGGAAATCAGCGTGCGCGATGCCGACGACCTGGTGCGCGCCGGCAACATCACCCTGGTGGACGTGCGCCCGGCCGACGAGCGTGAAATCGCCGCCGTGGGCGTACCGTTCAAGACCTTCGACGGCAACGGCCGCGCCGCGCTGGAAGCCCTGCCGAAGGACACCGCACTGGCCTTCATGTGCCACCACGGTGGCCGCAGCGCGCAGGCCGCCGAGCAGTTCCGTGCCCTGGGCTTCACCAAGGTGTTCAACGTGACCGGCGGCATCAACGCCTGGTCGGAAGACGTCGACAACGGCGTGCCGAAGTACTGATCGGCACTGAAAAAGGGGACGGAGGGGATTAAGTCGTTTTGCCACAAACGACTTAATCCCCTCCGTCCCCTTTTTCTTACCCGGCGAAACCGCCTTCGGCCAGGTAGTCCAGTTCCTCCGGCGAGGGAATGCGCCCCAGCACCGCGTTGCGGTGCGGGAAACGGCCGAAGCGGCGGATGATGTCGCGGTGCAGTTCGGCGTACTGCAGGTATTCCTTGTCACCCAGCACATCGAACATCGCCACCGAACGATCCTGGTCCAGCGGATCCTCGGAGTGCTCGAACGGCAGGTAGATGAAGGCGCGGAGCTTCGGCACCAGCTGCAGGTCCAGGCCTTCCTCGATGGCACGCATGGCGTAGTGCCTGGCCAGGCCATCGGTGGCGTAGGAATGGGCACTGCCGCGGAAGCAGTTGCGCGGGAACTGGTCCAGCAGCAGCATCAGCGCCAACGCCCCTTCGGCGCTGCCCAGCCAATGCTCGCGCGCGCGCGAAGCCGCGGCGAAATGCTCATCCAGAAACAACTGGCGGAACTGCGCGTCGAACGCATCGTCGCGGGCGAACCACTTTGCAGGGCCCGCCTCCTTCCAGAATTCCACCACTTGCGCGGCAACGTCCATCACCTACTCCCCAGGGCCGGCGCACCGCGCCAGGCCATCATCATCATTCGTCGAAGCGCAGGTGGCGGACCGACTTGCCGTTGCGCCGGATAAGCTTAAGCGCCTCGATGCCGATCTGGATATGGTTTTCCACGAACTGGGAGCTGACCTTGGCGTCGGAGGCCTCGGTCTTGACCCCGTCGGGGATCATCGGCTGGTCCGAGACCAGCAGCAGGGCGCCGCTGGGAATGTGGTTGGCGAAGCCGGCGGCGAACACCGTGGCCGTTTCCATGTCGATGGCCATGCAGCGCATCGCGCGCAGGCGCTCCTTGAAGGCCTCGTCGTGCTCCCAGACCCGGCGGTTGGTGGTGTACACCGTGCCCGTCCAGTAGTCGTGGCCGAGGTCGCGGATCATGGTCGAAACCGCACGCTGCAGCGCGAACGCCGGCAGTGCCGGTACTTCCGGAGGCAGGTAGTCACCCGAGGTGCCCTCGCCGCGGATCGCCGCGATCGGCAGTACCAGGTCACCCAGCTGGTTCTTGCGCTTGAGGCCGCCGCACTTGCCCAGGAACAGCACCGCCTTGGGCATCACCGCCGACAGCAGGTCCATGATGATCGCGGCATTGGGGCTGCCCATGCCGAAGTTGATCATGGTGATGCCATCGATGGTGGCGCTGGCCATCGGCCGGTCCAGGCCGATGATGGGCGCACCGGTCAGCTCGGAAAAGGTGTGCAGGTACCCGCCGAAGTTTGTCAGCAGGATGTGCTGGCCGAACTGGTCGAGGGGGACGCCGGTATAGCGCGGCAGCCAGTTGTCGACGATTTCCTGCTTGCTCTTCATGGTTGGGGACCGGTACGGCGGGGGACCGGTTATTTTCGGCCAGCCGAGCGGTGCCGTCGAGCCGCCATCGACCAGCCTGTGAAGAAGGTCACTTGGCAGCGCGCCGCGGCCCGGCTAGCGTCGGCGGCTGGATCACGCCGCGAGGGAAACTGCATGGCATCGACGTTGTTGCGCGCCGGGGTTGCACTGGCGCTGCTTTCATTGAGCACGGCACCGGCGGTGGGCGCCTCGCGCTTCGTCGCCGACCCCTACCCCAGCACCTACCAGGCGCGTCCCGATGCACCGGTGCTGATCCAGAACGCCACGGTGCTGACCGGCACCGGCCAGCGCTTGGACAACGCCGACGTGCTGCTGCGCGAGGGCCGCATCGTCGCCGTTGGCCGGCAGCTGCAGGCCGATGCCGGTGTCACCCGCATCGATGCGCAGGGCAAGTGGGTCACCCCGGGCCTGATCGACGTGCACTCGCATCTGGGCGTGTATCCCAGCCCGGGCGTCGGCGCGCACAGTGACGGCAACGAGATCACCGCACCGGTCACCGCCAACGTCTGGGCCGAGCACTCTGTGTGGCCGCAGGATCCGGGATTCGCCACCGCACTGGCGGGGGGCGTGACCAGCATGCAGGTGTTGCCGGGCTCGGCCAACCTGGTCGGCGGCCGTGGTGTGACCCTGAAGAACGTCCCCGCCATCACCTACCAGGCGATGAAGTTCCCGGGCGCACCGTGGGGCCTGAAGATGGCCTGCGGCGAGAACCCGAAGCGGGTCTATGGCGAAGGCAAGGGCGTGGCCCCGTCCACGCGGATGGGCAACGTGGCCGGCTACCGCGCCGCCTTCATCGATGCCGCCGACTACATCGCCAAGAACAAGCCCAAGCCAGCCAAGCGCAAGGGCTGGTTCGGCAGCGACAAGGGCGACAGCGCCGGTGATGCCGGCGGCAAGCGCGACCTCAAGCTGGACACGCTGGCCGGCGCCATCCAGGGCGACATCCGCGTGCACATCCACTGCTACCGCGCCGACGAAATGGCCACCATGCTCGACCTGGCCAAGGAGTTCGGCTTCAAGGTGGCCGCCTTCCACCACGGCGTGGAAGCCTACAAGCTGGCCGACCGGCTGGCCGCCGATGGGGTCTGCGGCGCACTCTGGGCCGACTGGTGGGGCTTCAAGATGGAAGCCTTCGACGGCATCCCGGAGAACATCGCGCTGGTCGACCGGCCGAAGAACAGCTGCGCCATCGTCCACTCCGATTCCCCCGAAGGCATCCAGCGACTCAACCAGGAAGCGGCCAAGGTGATGGCGTCCGCGCGCCGCGCGCGCATGCCGGAGATCACGCCCGAACACGCCATCACCTGGATGACCGCCAACGCCGCCAAGGCACTGGGTATCGAAGGCCAGACCGGCACCCTGGAGGCGGGCAAGATGGCCGACGTGGTGGTCTGGAACGGCAACCCCTTCAGCTCGTACGCGCTGGCCGAGCAGGTCTTCATTGACGGCCGCCGCCTGTACGACCGCAGTGCACCGGCGACCACGCCGCGTTCCGATTTCCAGCTTGGCCAGGAGGTGCGCTGATGGGCGCGTTGAACAAGCGTCGCCGGGCATGGCCCGGCGCTACCGTGGTGGCGTTGTTGGTGCTGGCAACCACGGCATCGGCGCAGGACCTGCTGGTCCGCAACGCGACGGTGCATACCGCCAGTGCGCGCGGCAGCCTGCAGAACGCGGACGTGCTGGTCCAGGGCGGCATCATCCGGGCAGTCGGCAACGGCTTGCCGGCACCTGCAGGCGCGACCGTGGTCGAGGCCAATGGCCGGCCGCTGACACCGGCGCTGTTCGGTGGCATCACCGAGACGGGTATCGAAGAGGTCTCGGGTGAATCGAGCACGGTGGACAGTTCGCTGAAGCTCGGCGAGCAGCCGCTGCGCCCGGAGTTCGACGTGACCCTGGCCTACAACCCGGCCTCGGTGCTGATTCCGGTGACACGGCTGGAAGGCATCGGTTTCACCGCGCTGGGTGCGGCCACCGGTGGCGGCTTCGTCGCCGGCCAGGGCGGCGTGATGCGGCTGGACGGCAGCGTCGACCCGATCGGCCCGCGCGCCCTGTTCCTGCGTATCGGTGCGGCCGCTTCCGAGCTCACCGGGCACTCGCGTGCAGCGCAATGGATGTTGCTGCAGCAGATGATCGACGAAGCGCGCGGCCAGGTCGCGGCGGATTCGCCGCACGCGTTGCTCACACCGGCCGGGCGTCGCACGCTCAGCCGTTACCTGGCCGGCCAGAGCCGCATCGTGGTGGAAGTGGACCGTGCCGCCGACATCCGGCAACTGTTGCGCTGGGCCGCCCGCGAAAAGGTGAAGATCGCCATCGCCGGTGCCAGCGAGGCCTGGCAGGTGGCGCCGGAACTGGCCGCCGCCCATGTCCCGGTATTCGTCGATGTGCTGGCCAATCTGCCGGCCAGCTTCGACCAGATCGGTGCCACGCTGGAAAGCGCCGCACGCCTGCAGCGCGCCGGTGTGGCAGTCTCCTTCATGCAGCGCGGTGACGCCAGCCACAATGCCCGCAAGATCCGCCAGGCCGCCGGCAATGCAGTGGCCAACGGCCTACCGTGGGCCGACGGCCTGGCCGGGCTGACCCGGGTACCCGCGCAGGCATTCGGCGTGGCCGACCAGATCGGCAGCATCGAGCCCGGCAAGCGCGCTGACCTGGTGCTGTGGGAGGGCGACCCGCTGGACGTGGCGCACTATGCCGAACAGGTCTGGCTGGGCGGCCGTGCGATGCCGATGCGCTCGCGCCAGACCGACCTGCGTGACCGCTACCTGCAGCGCAACGCGCAGCCCTGACCGCATACGAGGACACACCGATGGCGACACTGCGCTGGTACTTCGACTTCGTCTCGCCCTACTCCTACCTGCACTGGCAGAAGCTGAAACAACTGCCGCAGTTCGCACAGATCCAGACCGTGCCGATTGCCTTCGGTGCGGTGCTGCATCACCTCGGCAACCTGGGCCCGGCGGAAATCCCCGCCAAGCGCCGTTTCGCCTATCGCCACCTGCAATGGACCGCGCAGGCCGAGGGCACCCCGATGCGCTTCCCGCCCGGCCATCCGTTCAATCCGTTGTCGGCGCTGCGCCTGTGCCTGGCCGCCGGTGCCAGCGCGCAGGCGGTGGACGTGCTGTTCGACTGGATCTGGCGCGAGGGCCATGCCGGTGACAGCGCCGAGGCCCTGCGTGAACCGGGCGCGCAGCTGGGCATCGAGGATGTCGCGGCCGCCATTGCCGATGCGGCGGTGAAGGAGCAGCTGCGGCGCAACACCGAAGCTGCAATCGGCGCCGGCGTGTTCGGGGTTCCGACCCTGGCCATCGACCAGGAGCTGTTCTGGGGCAACGACGCCCACCCACTGATGGCCGCCGTGCTGGCCAATCCCGCCCTGCTGCAGCAACCCGAATGGCAACGCCTGGACAGCCTGCCGGTGGCGGTGCAGCGCAATCGCTGAACAGGGCGTGGCGTGTTTCCCTCGCGCGCCACGCCAGGTTTTGAGATAGATTTCACGTTTCCGAACCTACAACCGCCCTGGAGGGGGAGCCGCGGATGCGCATCGGAATCGTCGTCGACTCGGCCTGCGACCTGCCGCAGGACTTCATTGCCGAGCACAACATCGTGCTGCTGCCGATCACCGTACGGATCGGTGAAGCCGTGCTGGCCGATCATCGCGATGAGCAGGCGACGCTGAGCTTCCTGCATGCGCACGTGGCCGAGCACGGCGCCGAAGCGGAGACCATCCCCTTCAGCGTCAACCAGATCCGCGACCTGTTCCTGCAGCAGCTGGTGATCGATTACGACCACGTGTTCTGCATGACCATCACCAAGACCCGCAGCCCGATCCACGACAACGCGCTGCAGGCCAGCTTCGCCATCCTCAACGACTACAAGCCGGTGCGGCAGGCGGCAGGCTACAACTCGCCGTTCGCGCTGCGCGTGCTCGATACCCAGAACCTGTTCGCTGCCCAGGCCGTGACCGCGGTGGAAGCCGTGCGCCTGCGCGACAGCAACGCCAGCGTGCAGCAGATCCGCGAACGGCTGGAGGAACTGGCCGGCAACGTGCACGGCTACATGGTGACCCGCGACCTGTACTACATGCGCGCACGTGCGCGGCACAAGGGCGACCGCAGCGTCGGCCTGCTCAGCGCGGCATTGGGCAGCGCGCTGGACATCAAGCCGGTGCTGCACGGCTACCGCGGCGAGACCGGGCCGGTGGCCAAGATCAAGGGCTTCGACAACGCGGTGCAGAAGCTGTTCGCGGTGGTCGGCCAGCGCGTGCGGGCCGGGCTGATGACGCCCACGGTGTGCGTCAGCTACGGCGGCGAGCTGGACGAGCTGCGCGCCCTGCCCGGCTATGCGCAGCTGAAGGAGGTCTGCGCCACCCACGGCGTGGCCGTGTACGAATCGGTGATGAGCCTGACCGGCATGGTCAATGTCGGCAAGGGCGCGGTCACCGTGGGCTTCGCCGATGGGCCGCATCGGTTCGAATGAGGCCAGGCGCAGGCTGGAATCTGCACATCGATTCCACTGCGGTTGTGCCAGTCTTGCCGCACTTCAAGGAGAACTCCATGCCTGCGCAGTACCACATCAGCCTGCCCGACCCTTCCAAGGCCCGTGGCAATGACCCTGACCTGTCCTTCCACTCGCAGGGCGCCGCCGGTTTCGCCGAAGAGCTGCAGGATGCCCTGCGCAGCGGCACGCTGTTCGAGCGCTGGAAGGCCAAGCAGCCCGACCCGGACGCGGTGGAACCGCAGTGGGGCGTGACCGATCCGGACGCCACCGTGACCGGTGAGCAGAAGGACCTGCGCATCAACCTGGTCGCCACCACCCGCATCGACAGTGATGTGTTCAAGCAGCGCCTGCGCCTGCTGGCCGGCCACCACTGGGAACTGCGCGACGTGCGTTGAGGTGCCCGCCGGGCATGGCCCGGCGTTTCCATTTCCCTACCAGCCACCGCCCAGCGCGCGGTACAGCTCTACACGCGCGATCGCGGCGGTGGCCTGGCTGTTGGCCAGCGCGGCCTGGTTGTCCAGCGCGATGCGCTGGGTGGTCAGCACGTCCAGCATGTCGACCACGCCAGCCTGGTACTGCCGGCGCGCCGCACCCAGTGCCGTGTCGCTCTCGTCCACCGCCACGTGCAGCTGCACGGTGCGCTGCTGCTCGGCGCCGTAACCATCGATGGCGTCGTCCACTTCATGCCAGGCCTGCAGCACCGTGCGCCGGAACTGCAGCGACGACTGTTGTTGCTGCAGCTTGCTCAGTGCCAGGTTGGCCTTCAGCCGCCCGCCCTGGAAGATCGGCACGCTGATCGACGGCCCGATGCTGAAACGGTGTGCGTTCCAGCCGTCCAGATCATCCAGCTGCTTGGCCTGGAAGCCGGCGTCGCCATTCAAGGTGATGCGCGGCAGGAAACTGGCCTTGGCCACGCCGATGCCTGCCGTTGCCGCATGCAGTGCCGCTTCGGCACGACGGATGTCCGGGCGACGCTCGGCCAGTTCACTGGGCAGCCCCACCGCTACGGCCGGCAACGCCGGCCAGTCACGGCGTGCATCCTGCAGCTGCGCGTCCAGCGCCTGCGGCGGCTGCGCCAGCAGGAACGCCAGCGCATTGCGCAGCTGCGATTCGCGATGCCGCAACGGCGCGATGCGTGCCTGCAGCGATGCCACCTGCGCCGCCGCGCTGGACACCTGCAGCGTGCTGGCCACACCCTGGCGTTGGCGTGCTTCGGTCAGGCGTTTGATGTCGTGGGCGATGCTGAGGTTGTCCTCGGTGATCGCCAGCAGCTGCCGCGTCGCGCGCAGCTGCAGGTAATCACGCGCGGTTTCCGCCAGCAGCGCGATGCGCACTGCATGTGCATCCTCCTCGGCCATCTGCACGCGCGCGTCGGCCGCTTCCACCTGGCGCCGCACGCGGCCCCACAGGTCCAGTTCCCAGCTCAGGCCGATACCGGCCTGGAACAGCCCGTAGTCATCACGGCCGCCGTTGCCGGACGGATCATTCAGGCCCACCTCGCTGTTGCGTGCACGCACGCCACTGGCGCTCGCGCTGACGCTGGGCAGGCGATCGGCGGCGGTGATGCCGCGTGCAGCACGGCTCTGCTGCACGCGGTTGGCCGCCAGCTGCAGGTCCAGGTTGGCCGCCAGCACCTGGTTGGCCAGCTGCCCCAGCAGCGGATCGTCGAAACCGGCCCACCAGGCCGCGTCCTGGTCGATGGCGTTGCCGGCGACGGCCTCACCCTGCCAGTGGCTGGGCAGTTCCGCCTGCGGGCGTACGAAGTCCGGACCCATCGTGCAGGCAGCCAGGGCCGTGCACAGACTGGCCGCAACGAAGGTGCGGAACACGGTGACTGCGCTCATGCGCCCTCCCCGCTCTTGTGGCCCGGACTGTGCTGCACGCTCTGCGTGCGCGCGCGGCTGCCCAGGTCAACGCTGGCTTCCACCGACATGCCTGCACGCAGCTGGTCCAGCAGCGGCTGGCCCGGCTCCAGCACGATCTTCACCGGAATGCGCTGCACCACCTTGGTGAAGTTGCCGGTGGCGTTCTCTGGTGCGACGGCAGCAAAGGTGACGCCGGTGGCTGGTGCAATGCTGTCGATGTGCCCGCGCAGCGGCTTGCCCGGGAATACGTCCACCTTCAGTTCGACCTGCTGGCCGGCCTGCATGCGGGTCATCTGCGTTTCCTGGAAGTTGGCGACCACGAAGGCGCGCTTCAGCGGCACCACCGCAGCCACCGGCGTACCCGGCGTCAGGTAGGCACCCACGCGCACCGCGCGGCGACCGACCATGCCATCGATCGGTGCGCGCAGCACGGTGTGCGACAGATCCAGTTCGGCGCGTGCCTGCGCCGCTTCCGCACGCTGCACCGCCGCCTGTGCAGCCTGCACGCCCGCGCTGAGGATGTCGGTGCGCTGGCGTGCGGTCGACAGCGCGGCCTGGCCCTGCTGCAGATGCGCACTGGCCACGGCCTGCTTCGACTGCGCCTGCTGCGCGTTCTGCACGGTACCGGCGCCGTCACGGGCCAGTTCGCGGTAACGCTGCTGGTCGGCACTGGCCAGGGTCAGTTCGGAACGGCTGACATCGACACTGGCCCTGGCCTGCGCGATCAACGAGTCCTGCTGGGCCAGTGCGGCCTGCGCATTGGCCAGCTGTGCACGGGCATTGGCGAGGTCGGCACGGGCCGCCTGCAGGGCGACCTGGTAGTCGCGGTCGTCGATGCGGGCCAGCACATCACCGGCCTTCACCGACTGGTTGTCCTCGACTTCCACGGCACTGACGAAGCCGGGAATCTTCGGCGCTACCAGGGTGTAGTCGGCCACCACGTACGCATTGTTGGTGGTCTGGTGGCCGCCATCGCGCAGCAGCAGCCACGCGCCGACGGCCAGGGCCAGCACGCCCAGGCCCAGGCCAGTGTTGAGGGTGGTTCGATTGATCGTCATGAGGGGGTTCCTGCGAAAGGTTCAGGCCACGGCACGTGGCGGATGGATGCGGGTGGGCATCCAGGCAATGAGGGGAATGAAGGCCAGCGCCACCAGTGCGACCACCCAGTACAGGTCGGCCGAAGTCAGCGCCTGTACCTGTGCATGCAGGCGCGCGCCCAGCTGCGGGCCATCGGCCAGCCACGGTTGCTCGCCCAGGCGGTCGACCAGCACGGTGGAATGGAAATGACGGCGGCCCTGGGCGACGGCATCCAGCACACCACCGGCGAGCACGGCAGCGAAGCCCTTGACCGTGTTGAACCAGGCCGAGGCGAACGGGCCGTCCTGCGGCGCCAGGCCGCCGGTGGCCAGCATCAGCAGCGGCAGCACCGCCATCGGTTGCGCGAACACCTGCAGCAGCTGCACCCACAGGAAGTTGTCGCGGATCCAGGCCACGTCCAGGTGCGAGCCCAGCCAGCAGGCCAGCGCCAGCATCGCCAGGCCCGTGGCCTGCACCCAGCGGCAGTCCACCGCGCGGATGTTCAGCAGCGCCGCCACCAGCGGCAGCGCGATCACCTGCGGCAGCGCCACCCACAGCAGCATCGGTGCGGTCTGCAGCGGCCGGTAGCCCTGCACGCTGGCCAGGAACCCGGACGGGATCGAGATCACTGCCAGCAGCACGAACAGCACGCCGCCCAGCGTCACCAGCGAGTAGCTGAGATTGCGGTTGGCCAGCAGCTGCAGCTTGAAGAACGGCAGCGGATGGAACCATTCATTGATCATGAACAGCACCATCAGGCCGGCACCGCCACCGATCATCAGCGTGATCATCGGCGAGTCGAACCAGTTCAGGCGCGGGCCCTGCACCAGGCCCAGCACCAGCAGCACCAGCGCCGGCAGGCCCAGCAGCAGGCCGACGCCATCGAACTGGGCAAAGCGTTCCAGCCGCAGCGGGTCCTGAGGCAGGCCCCAGCCGACCATCGCCATGGCGGCCAGGCAGTACGGCACGATCTGCCAGAACGCCCAGTGCCAGCCCACCTGCTCGACCCAGAACGCGGCCAGCGGCGTGCCCATGCTCGGGCCGAACGTCGCCGTCAGCGCATAGCCGGCCAGGCCATACAGCTTGATGCCCGGGGGCAGGAAGCGCAGCGCCACGCTCATCAGCAGCGGCGGCAGCGCGCCACCGCACAGACCCTGCAGCGCGCGCAGCAGCAGGAACACCTGCAGGTTCGGGGCAAGCGGGCACAGCACGCCCAGCACCATGAAGCCACCGATCATCGCCAATGCGAAGCGGCGCAGCGAGAAGGTGGCGGCACACCACGGCGCGAAGGCCATCGCGCTGACCGACATCGCGCTGTAGAGGGCGACGATCCAGCTGCCGTCATCGACGCTGAAACCCATCGCCCCGCGGATGTCGGCCAGCGCGACCTTGGTGATGTTCTCGTTGAAGCCCGACACCAGCACCGCCAGCAGCACGCCACACAGGCCGACCAGGACGCGGCGGTCGAGCCCGGGGGCGGCGGCAGGACGGGGCGCTGCAGCGGCCGGGACAGCGGCGGCCGGCGTATTCATCGCCGGGCACCAATCCGTGCAGTGCACGGCATGTTGGGGGTCATTGGAATGCGCTCAGTGAAACTCCGGGGAGCGCAGTCTAGGGAGCCGGTACCCTGCGAAAAATGGTGCCATCGGCATCCCAGGCGTGCGCCGCGCGCACGCCTGCAGGTGTCACCGGTGGGTGTCCTCGACACGCTCACACATGGTCTTGATCGAGCGGCGCAGCCACTGGTGCGCAGCATCGTTGTCCAGCCGCGGGTGCCAGGCCTGCACGATGGCCGCGGTGCGCACCGGAATCGGCAGCGGGAACAGGCGCAGCGGCAGGCGCATGCTGACGATCCGCTCCAGCATCACGCTCGGCATCTGCGGCAGGATCAGATCCGACTCGGCGGCAGCGAAGATCGCGCCGTGGAAGGTCGGGCTGATCAGCGCCACCCGCCGCTGCAGGCCCAGCGTGGCCAGGTCGTCATCGATCGGGCCACGCGGCAGCCCCCGCCGCGACACCGCGATGTGATCGCAGGCAGCAAAACGCTCGGCGCTGATCTCCTCATCGAACAACGGATGATCTTCGCGCGCGGCGCCCATGAACGAGGTACTGAACAGGTTCTGCACCTTGGTGTCGGGCGCATGCTTGCCGGCGGTGCTGATGTACAGGTCGATCCGGCCCTGCGCCATCGCATCGTCGTCGGTATCGCCCTCGGGCACGAAGCGCAGCACCGCGCGCGGCGCCTGCTGGCGGAACAGTTCACGCAGGCGTCCACCGAATCCACCGATGAAGACATCATTGGCGCGGACGTTGAAGGTGCGCTCCAGGGTACGCAGGTCGATCTCGCGACCGGCGTTGAACACACGATGGGCCTGCTCGATCACGTCGCGGACCTGCTCACGCAGCTGCAGCGCACGCGGCGTGGGCGCCAGCCCGCGGCCGGCACGCACCAGCACCGGATCGCCCAGGGCGGTGCGGATCCGGCCAAGGGTACGGCTCATCGCCGGCGCGCTCAGGTTCATCCGCCGCGCAGCGGCGGCGACGCTGCATTCGTCGATCAGCACGTCCAGTGCCAGCAACAGGTTCAGGTCCGGCAGGGGCATGGCAGTCTCCAGTGGAACATTTTCCAGTAATCCGGATGACTCTACGGCACGCGTGGCCCCCATGGATTGCGCCTGGCGCATTCATTGACTGCCGCGCACGGCATGGGTGCGCGCGGTGACATCGGCGACCATCCCCGGCCTGCCAAGGAGACATCCATGTTCAATACCCTGCTGGTCGCCCTGGACGGCGGCCCCCAGCACGCTCGCGTGCTGGACCTGGCCGCCGCCATTGCCGGCCCCCGCAGCCGCCTGCACCTGCTGTGCGTGCTCGACCCCGAATTCGCGCTGGCGGCCGATGCCAGCGACGCCGACCGCATCGAGTACCCGGAAGCCGCCCGCCAGCGCTCGCGGGCCGAGGCGGTGCTGGCTGAAGCGCTTGCCGAACTGCGCGAGCGCGGCGTCGATGCCATCGCGCAGATTCCCTCCGGCGACCCCGGCGAAGTGATCAGCGAGCAGGCCCGACGCCTGAAGTGCGACCTGATCGTGATCGGCCACCGCCACCTGTCCCGCCTGGAGCGCCTGTTCGAGCCCTCGATCGGGCAATGGACCATCGACCACGCGCCATGCCCGGTGCTGGTGGAAACCCGCGACCCACAACCCTAGCTGCCATGGCCTCCCGCTCCCCCTTGTTTCCCACCCGGGTCAGCTACCGTGCCTTTGGCCGCCAGTTCGGCCGCGGTGAACAGGCGCTGCTGGCTGCGATACGGCAGCTGCGCGACCCAGAACTTCAGGTCGAAGGGCTTGCCGGCCTGGGCCGCCTCGGCCTGGACCGGGAGGGCTGCGATGCATTCGTGGCCCTGCTGCCATTGCTGGCAACGCCTGCCGCCCCGATCGACCTGCTGCCGGCCGGCTCTCCCTTTATTGCCGCCAGCGAACTGGACCTGCTGGTCTGCCTGCTGCGTATCGCCCAGTGGCGACATGCGCGCCCTCGCGAAGATGACACGCTGGCACCGTTGCGCCAGCAACTGGCGCGCTGCGCATTTGCTGTCCACGCGGCGAATCTGCCATTGCGACAGCGCTCGCTGTCACCGGTCGGGCTTAGGTTGCTGGACCCGGCCGGCTGGCTGCGCCAGCGCTGAACCATCCACGGGCGGACCCGGCCGCATGGCATTCAGCAGTCGATCGTTCCATGTGCGCTGTCTTCGTCGTCAAGCACCTGCGCATGCAGTACCACCCGGTTGCGGCCGGCACGCTTGGCGGCGTACAGGCCGGCGTCGGCATCGGCCAGCAGCTGGCCTGCGCTGGCCAGCGCAGGCGGATGCAGGTAGCCCACGCCAATGCTGATGCTGACCCGCCCCTCCGGCAGCGGCAGCCCTTCCACCGCCTCGCGCAGGCGTTCGGCCAGTGCCAGCACGCCCGACAACGGGCTTGCCGGCACGATCACCGCGAATTCTTCGCCGCCGTAACGCGCAACACTGTCGCCGCCGCGACCGGCAATGACCTTCAGCACCGCGGCCACGGCCTGCAGGCAGCGATCTCCGGCGGGATGCCCGTGCTGGTCGTTGAATGCCTTGAAGTGATCGATGTCGACCAGCAGCAGCGCCAGCTCGGTGCCACTGCGACGCGCCCGGTTCCACTCCGCCAGCAGCAGTGCATCGAACTCGCGCCGATTGGCCACGCCAGTCAGGCCATCCTGCCGTGCCAGCTGGTCCAGCGATGCCTGCCGTTCCATCAGGTCCACCTGCAGCAGGATGCTGCGCACGCCGAAGCCCAGCGTGGCCACCACGAACCCACTGACCGCCAGTGGCCGTGCATGGTCGACCACCAGCGTACCCACCACCAGCAGCAGCAACGGCAGGATCATCGGCCCGGCCGCCTGCACCGTGCGTGCCAACCGCGGATGCGGCAGGGCAGCCGGCAGCGGCGTGTGGCTCAGTGCCAGCAGCGCCAGCAACAGGAACGGAAGATCGATCAACAGATCGTTGTAGGCGCCAAAGGAATCTTCCGAGGTGTAATGGTTGATGTAGTACGCCACCAGCAGGTAAGCCAGCGCGTAGAGCGCCAGCGCGCGGAAGAAGCTGCGCCGCTCGGGTACATCAACGGCCAGCCAGCGCACCACCGCGAACCCGGCGATGCACAGGTTCTGGATATCGAACATGCGCTGCATGCTGACCAGCGCCAGGGGATCGATCTCGACCCGGTCGGCGAACGACTGCGTATGTACGAAGAACAGCACGCCCAGCAGTGCCGCCATCGCCGCATCGATCAGGCTGATGCTCATTCGTTCGCGGCGCGCGCGGGCCAGGATGAACACCAGCGGGACGCCATACAGCACGTACAGGAACAGGCTTGCCTGCGGGGTGATATCGGCGCGGCCAGCCCCCAGCGCGTCGACCATGTTGGAGGCCATGCCGCCCGCCCACAGCAGCAGCGCAAGCGCAGTGGCGCGCCAGCCCAAGGCTGCCCGGTCGCGGCGCGCCCGCCACAGGCAGGCGCCCGCCGCCAGCATCGGTGCGACGGTCAGGAACACGAACGATCCCACCCCGGCGTGGCCCGGCCACAGGGTCAGCACCAGGCCATGGCACAGCACATACAGCAGCGCCAGCACTACCGGCATGCATCCCCCGATCCGCAAGGCCGTATGCGCGCACGATAGTCCTGCCCGCGCCACAGCGGCGTGATCCACTGCGGCAAGACGACACGCCGCGTGCCCGCCATGGCAGTGCCGGCCGCTGGCCGGCAATCCCGGGGAATCACTGGGCTGCGGGTTGCCGGACAGCGGCCGGCACTACCGGAAAGCCGTCAGTCGTGCAGGGCGTGGGCGTGGTGGGCGATGTGCTCGCCGATGAAGCTGGCGATGAAGTAGTAGCTGTGGTCGTAACCGGGCTGCAGGCGCAGGGTCAGCGGGTGGTTGGCCGCATCGCAGGCCTGCTGCAGGCGCTGTGGCTGCAGCTGGGTCTGCAGGAACTCGTCCGCCTCACCCTGGTCGACCAGCAGCGGCAGGCGCTCGTCAGCCACAGCGATCAGCTCGCAGGCATCCCATTGCGCCCAGTCGGCCGGGTTGTCGCCCAGGTAGGCATGGAAGGCCTTCTGCCCCCACGGCACGTGGCTGGGCGCGACGATCGGCGAAAACGCCGATACGCTGCGGTAGCGCCCCGGGTTGCGCAGCGCGATCACCAGCGCACCGTGCCCCCCCATCGAGTGGCCACTGATGCCGCGCGCACCGGAGGCCGGGAAGTTCGCCTCGATCAGCGCCGGCAGTTCCTGCGCCACGTAGTCGTGCATGCGGTAGTGCTTCGCCCACGGCGCACGGGTGGCATTGAGGTAGAAGCCAGCGCCCTTGCCGAGGTCATAGCCTTCGGCATCGGCCACGTCATCGCCGCGCGGGCTGGTATCGGGCACGACCAGGATCACGCCGTGCTCGGCCGCATAGCGCTGCGCACCGGCCTTGGTGATGAAATTCTGCTCGGTGCAGGTCAGACCGCTCAGCCAGTACAGCACCGGCAGCTTCTGCGTTTCCGCCTGCGGCGGCAGGTACACGGCAAACTGCATGTCGCAGCCCAGCGCAGTGGAATGGTGGCGGTAGACGTCCTGCCAGCCGCCGAAACAGGCGCGGTGTTCGATGCGTTGCATGGGGCTCTCCTGCGCACCGGCCTCAGCCGGTGCGTGTATTGATCAATTCATCCAGCTGCGACAGCAGGCGCAGCAAGGGCTCGACGCCAGCCTGACCGTCCAGGTTGCGGTAGGCGGCCACCGCCACCTCGCTGCGTGGTGGCCATTGGCCGTCTGCGCGGGCTTCGTGCAAGCGTGGCAGGAAGACCTGCGCCAGCCAGTGCTCGAACGGCATCTCGTCGATGCCGAACGGCGAATCCACCGCACGCGGCGGCCCCACTGCACCCTCGACCCAACCCAGCGCGCGCAGCGCCTGCTCGATCGGGGCGACCAGGGCCGCGCGCGGGTCTTCCGCACGCGGCCGGCGCAGGGCATCCATCCAGCCCATGCCGTGGCTCAGTAGTGCACGACCGAACGGATCGACTTGCCTTCATGCATCAGGTCGAAGGCTTCGTTGATCTTGTCCAGGTCCATGGTGTGGGTGACGAACGGGGCCAGTTCGATGTCGCCCTTCATCGCGTCCTCGACCATGCCCGGCAGCTGGCTGCGGCCCTTCACGCCACCGAAGGCGGTGCCCATCCACTTGCGGCCGGTCACCAGCTGGAACGGGCGGGTGGAGATCTCCTGGCCCGAACCGGCCACGCCGATCACCACGCTCTGGCCCCAACCACGGTGCGCGCATTCCAGCGCCGCGCGCATCACGTTGACGTTGCCGATGCACTCGAAGCTGTGGTCCACGCCCCAGGTGGTCATTTCAACGATGACCTGCTGGATCGGCTTGTCGAAGTCCTTCGGGTTGATGCAGTCGGTGGCACCGAATTCGCGGGCCAGCTCGAACTTGGACGGGTTGGTGTCCACCGCGATGATGCGGCCGGCCTTGGCCTGGCGCGCGCCCTGGATCACCGCCAGGCCGATGCCGCCGAGGCCGAACACGGCCACGCTGTCACCTTCCTGCACCTTGGCGGTGTTGTGCACCGCGCCGATGCCGGTGGTCACGCCGCAGCCCAGCAGGCAGACGTGTTCCGGGTTGGCGTCCGGGTTGATCTTGGCCAGCGAGACTTCGGCCACCACGGTGTACTCGCTGAAGGTCGAGCAACCCATGTAGTGGTACAGCGGCTCGCCGTTGTAGCTGAAGCGGCTGGTGCCATCGGGCATCACGCCCTTGCCCTGGGTCGCACGCACGGCCACGCAGAGGTTGGTCTTGCCGCTCTTGCAGAACAGGCACTCGCCGCACTCGGCGGTGTACAGCGGAATCACGTGGTCGCCCGGCTTGACGCTGGTCACGCCCTCGCCCACTTCCACCACGATGCCCGCGCCTTCATGGCCCAGCACGACCGGGAACAGGCCTTCCGGATCATCGCCGGACAGGGTGAACGCATCGGTGTGGCAGACACCGGTGTGGGTGATCTTGACCAGCACTTCGCCTGCCTTCGGCGGGGCGACGTCGATCTCGACGATCTGCAGCGGCTGGCCGGGACCAAAGGCGACGGCGGCACGGGACTTCATGGTGGATTCTCCAGAGACAGGCAATGACAGGATGGGCGGCGCCATGTTGCGCCATCGTTTATTTCAGGTACGAGCGGATCAACGCGCTCATGTCGCGCACGCGTTCGGCGCGTTGTTCGTCGGAGGCCGCGGGTTGCCCGAACTCCTCGCGCAGATGGGCCTCCATCACCTCGGACATCAGGCCGTTGACCGCGCCACGGATGGCGGCGATCTGCTGCAGCACCGGCCCGCAGTCGGCACCGGCCTCCAGCGCGCGGTCCAGCGCATCGCACTGGCCGCGGATGCGGCGCACGCGGGCCAGGACCTTCTTCTTCTCTTCGGGGGAGTGCGGCATGGCAAGGCCACCTCGGAACTATACTGGGGGATAGTATACAAACCGGAGCCACGGACTCAATCCCGGCCGGCTCAATCGAACAATCCCTCACCCGCCAACCGGGTCAGTTCATCCACCACGTAGCGCACCTTGGGCCGCAGGTGGCGCGTCGGTGGCCACAGCGCATGGATGTCGATGTGCCGTTGCATGTGCGCGTCCAGCACCGATTGCAGCGCGCCGGAATCCAGATGCCGGCGTACCAGTGAAATGGGCATCTGGCAGATACCGAGGCCAGCGAGGGCCGCTTCGATCACCGCATCGCCATCATTGAGTTGATAGGGCGCACTGGGAATGAACGTTCCGTCGTCCTGCTCGCTGCCAATCCGCCACCAGACTGGCTGGCCATGACGGAAGCCGACGATGCTGCGGTGCTGCGCCAGCTCCTCCACCGTGCGCGGCACGCCGTGTGCCTGCAGGTACTCCGGCGACGCGCAGGTCACCAGGCGCTGGCGCCCCAGCCGCCGCGCCACCAGATGCTCTGCTTGGTGCAGCCCACCGAAGCGGATCAGCAGGTCGATGCCTTCCTCGACGGGATCGACGAAGTGATCGGTGAAGGTCATTGTCAGCTGCAGGTCCGGGTACTGCCGGCACAGGCGCAACAGCACCGGCAGCACCACCAGCCGCCCGAACGAGGATGGCATGTCGATGCGCAGCCGCCCGCTGGGCAGGCCCGCCGAACCCAGGCAGGCCTCGGCCGCGGAGATCTCTTCCAGCGCCGCCGCGCACGAGGCGTAGTACGCCTCGCCGTCGGTAGTCAGCGCGATACGCCGCGTGGTGCGGTGGAACAGCCGCACGCCCAGCCGCGCTTCGAGCCGCGCAATGGCCTTGCCCACCGCCGAGCGCGAAATGCCCAGCGCATCGGCGGCCTCGGTGAAGCTGCCCGAGCGCGCCGTGGTGACGAAGGTCACCAGGCCATTCAAGGACTCCAGCGGCGGCATCATTTCCTGTTCTCCATTGGGGACAAATAGTCCCGCACCAGGGGAGATCGAAGCGCTTTATGCACCCGCGTGTCAACGCCATCCTGTGTGCATCGCGCCGCTGGCGCCCCTCCCCTGCACCGAGATGACCGACATGACTGCCGCCCTGTTCCGCCCCTTCGATCTGGCAGGCACCGTCCTGCGCAACCGCATCGCGATGGCCCCGATGACCCGCGCCCGCAACCCCGGCGCGGTCGCCAATGAACGCACCGCGCAGTACTACCGGCAGCGCGCCAGCGCCGGCCTGATCATCAGCGAAGGCACGCCGGTCTCGCCGCAGGGCCAGGGCTACATCGACGTGCCGGGCATCTGGTCTGCCGAGCAGGTGGACGGTTGGAAGCTGGTCACCGAAGCGGTGCATGCCGCAAAGGGCACGATCTTCGCGCAGCTGTGGCACGTCGGCCGCATGTCGCACAGCTCGCTGCAGCCCGAGGGTGGGCAACCGGTCAGCGCCGGCACGCGCCCGGTCGCCAGCGCGCCGAAGAACACCTCGTTCGTGTACCTGGACGATGGCAGCCGTGGCCATGCCGATCCCACCCCGGCGCGTGCGCTGGCCACCGACGAAATCCCCGGCATCATCGCCGACTTCGCACGGGGCGCCGACAACGCCATCGCCGCCGGCTTCGACGGCATCGAACTGCATGCCGCCAACGGCTACCTGTTCGAACAGTTCCTCAACCCGCTCATCAACCAGCGTGATGATCGCTATGGCGGCTCGCTGCCCAATCGTGCGCGCTTGATCCTGGAGACCGTCGATGCCATGGCGCAGCGCATCGGCGCACAGCGCATCGGCGTGCGCCTGGCGCCGAACAACCTCACCTTCGACATGCCGTTCTATCCCGACAACGAGGCCACCTATCTGTACCTGGCCGAGGAACTGGGCAAGCGTGGGCTCGCCTACGTGCACCTCAACGACAACCTGCAGGCGGGGCAGCCAGTGCTGGGCGAGGCCTTCCTGCAGCAGTTCAAGCAGGCCTACGGTGGCACCGTGATCCTGGCCGGCGGTATGACCCGCGAGCGTGCCCTGCAGCTGGTCGAGGCCGGCACCATCGACCTGGCCGCATTCGGCCAGCCGTTCATCGCCAACCCGGATCTGGTCGAGCGCCTGCAGCACGACGTCGCGCTGGCCACGCCCGACCGCAACACCTATTACGGCGGCGGCGAGGCGGGCTACCTCGATTACCCGCGCGCACAGTAGAGCCACGCCATGAGTGGATGCGACGCGCCACTCGCCACAGGAAACATCACGGCGCCTTCTCCACCTTGGTCGAGTCCGAATCAAAGGTCAGCACACGGGTGCTGATTTCGCCCTTAGCCGAGTCCTTGCGACTCAGCTCAAGCCGCCCCTGGTTGCCCTGCGCCACCAGGCTGGCGGCAAAGCTGCCCTCGTTGGACAGTGCCGTGATCACGGCGGTGCCATCGGGCGCGACTCTCATGCCCGCCCGATCACGAACCTTGTAGCCCACGCCAACCGGGGCATCCAACGCCATCACCGCGCTGCCATTGGCCATGGTGCCGATGCCGCCGCGTTCATCACCCTTCGCATCGTAGATCGTCATGCCGGTTGCACGAGAGTTGCGGGCGATGTCGCTGGCATCCTCGGCAATCTGCACGCGCGTGCGCCCTTCACTGTCGAGCACGGTCAGCTTGTAGGTACGGATCTCCGGCACCACGCCGGCATCAGGTGTGGCCACGCTGGTTCCGATCAGGGCCAACGTCGCACCCAGCGCGAACATCGAGGCAGCCAGCAGATTCCTGCGGCGCAGCCTGCGCTCCAGACGCTCCAATCGTACGGCTATATCCTGCTCATGCATGTTGCGCTCCCTGGTTGGGTCTGTGGTTGTTCCGTCACCTGCCCTCTGCCTCCACATGGATCACACGGGTGGAGGCTCCGCCCGGAACGGGCATTGCCAATCGCAGCCAGCGCCATCGGCCGACGTGGTACCCCAGGGTGCGCGCCCGCGCTTTCTCTTCCCGCCCACGCATGGAATCCTCCCTGGCAACGGAGCCACCGGTCGGAACGACTACGGCACCCGGTCTGGCACTGTAGTTCGATCCTAGATGGCACCTTCGAGCCCAACAACATGACGAAAGTCCCCATGAACTCTGTCACCACGTCGTTCATCGTCAACCTCGACGTCCCCCATCTTGCGGCCGCTGAAACGTTCTACATGCAGGCATTCGGGCTGCGCGTCGGCCGCCGTCTCGGACCAGAGGCCGTGGAACTGCTCGGCGGGCCAACGCCGCTGTACCTGCTGCAGAACGAAGCTGGCAGCGTCGCAACTGAAGATGGCGACGTTCGCGACTACGAGCGCCACTGGACGCCACTGCACCTGGACTGGGTGGTGGATGACATCGAGGCCGCACTGACGCGTGCGGTTGCGGCCGGGGCGACACTTGAGCAGTCCGTGCGCGAGCGTCGCTGGGGGCGCATCGCCGTGCTGGCCGATCCATTCGGCCATGGCTTCTGCCTGATCCAGTTCAGTGGCGAAGGCTACGACGTGCTGGTCGAATGACCGGCGCATCGTTCACCACGGCAACGGCACCGCTTCGCCGTTGGCACGCTCGCCGTAATACAGCGACGGCAGCAGGCGCGAGAGGAAACTGAACTCCGTGTAGCAGTGCTTGAGCAGGCCCAGGCCGACCGCATCGCCGGCATCGCGGTGCGGATCGGTGCTGTCCAGGCCGAGCACGAAGCGGCTGCGCAGCACGCAGCCAAACGGCGTATCGCGCGCCACGTGCAGCATCTGCCCATCGCAGGGATCACCGTTTGCATCCAGGCGTACGTGGTCGCCGAAGCCGATGCGCGCGGCGATCACCGCCGATGCATCGCCTGCATCCTGTGCCGCCTGCAAGCGCTCAGGCACCAGCAGCGTGCGCGGGTCATGGAACTTCAGGCGCGCCGCCACTGGCGGAATGTCGGCCAGCGATTCCACGGCATGGATGCTGGCACCGTGGTAGCTGCGTCCACGCTGCCAGGCCGCGTCCCAGCCGCGATGCTCGACATGGTCGACCGGATGCCACCAGCGGATGTGCTGGGTGGTCTCGAAGAAGGTGAACCACCAGTCCAGCATGCGGCCCTTGCAGCCATGCAGATCGGTACGCACCGCCACCAGCAGGGTGCCGTCTTCGCGGCGCTGGATGCCGGTTTCCAGATGCATCGGTGCCGGGTCCAGCAGATCGTGGTGGTCCAGCCAGGCGCGGGCGTTCACAGCGGTATCCATCGGGGGTCTCCTGCGGTGTTGGGAGATCCGACAATACGGAAACGCTCTTCGTTTCGCAATTAGCCGAATGCGGTAAGATGGACGCAATGAACAGCACCACCCTGCCCGAGCCCACAACGCCGACCCGCCGCCGCGGCCGCCCTGCGCGCCCGGAAGCCGAGGTGCGCCACGCGGTACTGCAGACCACCCTGGAACTGCTGCTGGCACAGGGTTACGAGGCCACCACCATCGAAGCGGTGGCAGCACATGCCGGGGTTGCGAAGAAGACCGTGTACCGCCACGCCAGCAACCGCGAGGAACTGGTCGGGTTGGCGGTGCGCGAATGGACCGATGGCTTCGCGCCGCAGCTGCAGCGCGATGCGCACGACGCCGACGAGGTGTTGCCGTTGCTGCGGGACATCCTGCAGGCGGTGTGCGCGCAGGCGCTGTCGGCGCAGGCGGTGCAGGTGTTCCGGCTGCTGGCCACCGACTTCCCGGGCAAGGACGCGCTGCTGCAGGCCTATCTGGACAACGGCATCGAACGCGGCCGTACGCTGCTGGCCGACTGGCTGGCGCGGCAGCAGCAGCGCGGGCTGTTGCGCGAGGGAGATGCCGCGCGCATGGCGCGACTGATCCTGGCGATGGCCGTGGCCGAGCCGCTGCGCGAACGTGTGATCGGCGTGGTGGCCGCTGATGCCCCCGTAGAGGTGCATCTGCGCGATTGCCTGGAACTGTTGGCACCCGTACTGCAGGTATCGTAGCCGGCCGTATCCACGCATGGCGTGGATCTACCGGCAACGTTTCAGATCAGATCACGACTGCACGTAGGGCATTTCGCTGTCGATGCCATCGAACGCGATCAGCTGCAGCAGCGGCTGCACGTCCTCGTCACTGATCTCACCCGCAGTGATGTCCTCCACGCGTGCATACAACGCCTGCAGTGCAGCTACCTGGTCCGCCCGCAGCCAGCCACGATGGGTACCCAGCCAGGCCTGTAGATTGGTTCCGATATCGCCCTCCGAAAGCAGCGAATCCTCTTCCTCCAGCTCCATCACCGCCTCGGCCATCTTGCGGAACAGGAAGTCCTGGAAGTTCGCGGCCAGCAGATCGGCGCGATCATCGTCATGCCAGACCAGCAGCACCGGCGACTCACTGGAACCCGGTGCATTGGTCCAGAAACAGTAGTGATCACCCGCGCCGGTGCGCGCGAACGGCAGCAGTTCCAGGTCATCGCGCAGCGGGTTGTAATGATCTTCGGCAGTCAGATCTTCCCAGGCTGCGCGCAGTTCGCTCGGCTCGATGGGTTCATAGTCGTTGGCATACAACAGTACCGGCGGCTGCGGCTGCACCTGCGGGAACACCGTGCGGTACCAGTTCGGGCCCTGCTCGCCCCAGCTGAAACGGTTGCCTTCCACCAGCTGGCGGAACAACGGCGGGAAGGTCTGGCCGGAAGCCTGTTCGAGATCGGCGAGCATGCTCAATGACGTCCTTTTGTTGAGAAGACCCACTCTAGCGGGTGAACGCCATCCCCGCACGGCGCGGATCTACCCGGAAACCTCTCGTTGGAGCCTGTCATTGGACGGCTCTGCGCCATCCGCTGCGATTCACTCGCGCAGCATATCCACGAACGCACGCAGCGCGGCAGGCATCTGCCGCTGTTTCGGGTAGTACAGCGCGAAGCCGGCGAACGGTTCGCTCCAGTCTTCCAGCACCGCCACCATCTGCCCCGAATCGATGTACGGCCGCGCGGTGTCTTCCAGCACGTAGGCCAGGCCGATGCCATCGAGCACCGCGCCGACCACGGTACCCTGCTCGCCCAGCGTCAGCCGTCCGGGCACGTCGATTTCCAGCGCCTGCCCATCGCGCTCGAACTGCCACTTGTACAGATGCCCGCTGGCGAAGCGGAAGCGGATGCACTCGTGTGCCGCCAGGTCGCGCGGGTGCTGCGGGGCTGGGCGCCGCTGCAGATAATCCGGCGCGCCAACGATCAGCCCGCGCAGCGGTGGCCCCATCGGCACTGCCACCATGTCCTCGGGCACGAACTCGTGCAGGCGCACGCCGGCGTCGTAGCCTTCGGCAACGATGTCAACCAGGCCATCGTTCTCGGTCAGTTCCACCCGCACGTCCGGATGGGCATGCAGGAAGCGCGCCAGCCGTGGCCCCAGCTGGGTCGGCACCGCGGCGCGGGTGGCGTTGATGCGCAACAGCCCGGCCGGTGCGGCGCGGAACTGGTTCATCTCCTCCAGCGCGTCATGCACCTGCCCCAGTGCCGGCTGCAGGCGTTCGAGCAGGCGCTGCCCGGCCTCGGTCAGGGCCACGCTGCGGGTGGTGCGATGGAACAGGCCTACGCCCAACCGTTCTTCCAGCGCGCGGATCGCATAGCTCACCGCCGAGGTCGACAGCGCCAGCTCGGCGCCGGCGCGGCGGAAGCTGCGGTGGCGGGCGACCGCCGCGAACGCGGCCAGGTGGGAGAGGTTGTCAGTGGCCATGATTGTGCAGTTTCACTTGATGAATCATGCCGATATCCGGGCTTTTTGCCGCCAGGTACGGGGCGTATTGTAAAGCGCCTTTCGACAAACCCTGCCAAGGATTCCCCATGTCCCTCGCCCGTGGTTACGCCGCCCATTCACATACCGACCCGCTGATCCCGTACGAGTTCGAACGCCGCGCGGTCGGCCCGGACGATGTGCGCATCGAGATCCTCTACAGCGGCATCTGCCATTCCGACCTGCACCAGGCCCGCGACGACTGGGGTGGCTCGATCTACCCGATGGTGCCGGGCCACGAGATCATCGGCCGCGTGACCGAGGTCGGCAGCAACGTCACCCGCTTCAAGGTCGGCGACCACGCCGGCGTCGGCTGCATGGTCGACTCGTGCCGCCACTGCGATGCCTGCGAGCACGACCTGGAGCAGTACTGCGCCGAAGGCGCGACCTGGACCTACAACGGCCGTGAACGTGAAAGCGGCGCACCGACCTACGGCGGCTATTCCGACCACGTGGTGGTCGAGCAGCGCTTCGTGGTGAAGGTGTCCGATACCCTCGACCTGAAGGCCGCCGCGCCGCTGCTGTGCGCCGGCATCACCACCTGGTCGCCGCTGCGCCACTGGAAGGTCGGGCCGGGCCAGAAGGTCGGCGTGATCGGCCTGGGTGGCCTCGGCCACATGGGCGTGAAGTTCGCCAAGGCGCTCGGTGCGCACGTGGTGATGATCACCACCACGCCGGAAAAGGGTGCCGACGCCAAGCGCCTGGGTGCCGATGAGGTGCTGGTCTCGCGCGATGCCGCGCAGATGAAGGCGCATGCCGGCAGCTTCGACTTCCTGCTCAACACCATCCCGGTCGGCCATGATACCAACCCCTACATGGGCCTGCTCAAGCGCGAGGCCACCATGTGCCTGGTCGGCGTGCTGACCGAGCTGGACCCGCCGCTGACCGGTGGCAGCGTGATCTTCGGCCGCAAGCACCTGACCGGCTCGGCGATCGGCGGCATGGCCGAAACCCAGGAAATGATGGACTTCTGTGCCGAGCACGGCATCGTCAGCGATGTGGAGATGATCGACATCAAGAACGTCAACGAAGCCTGGGAACGCATGGCGAAGAACGATGTGCGCTACCGCTTCGTGATCGACATGGCGACGATGAAGAACGCAGCCTGACCGATCAGCAGCATGGAAACGCAAGAACCCCGGCCTGGCCGGGGTTTTTCGTTTGCGGCCTGCACCTCAAGGGCGCGCGATGGCACCATGTGGATATGTCCGACATCACGATTGATCCCGGCGCCATCACGACCTTCGCAGATGGCGACCCTGATGAGAATCCCTGGGTACTGGGTGCACCGCAGCCGGAAGTGCTGCAGGTAGTGGCCTGGTCCCCCCTGTGGTCCGATCAGTTCGAGAACGAACGCGCCCGGCTGCAGGCAGCGCTCAGCGGCCTCGTGCTGGGTATCGAACATGTCGGCTCTACGGCAGTGCCCGGCCTGCCAGCCAAACCCGTGCTGGACATCGACCTGTTGCTTGCCGCCCCGGCCGACGAAGCGGCCTATGTACCGCGGCTGCAGGCATTGGGCTACGTGCTTACCGTCCGCGAGCCGTCGTGGTACCAGCACCGCATGCTGCGGCTGGATGAGCCACGGGTGAACCTGCACGTGTTCGCCCCCGATTGCGCCGAACACATCCGCCACCGGTTGTTCCGCGACTGGCTGCGCAGTCATGAAGATGACCGCCTGCGCTACGCGCAGGCCAAGCAGGCCGCCCTTCAGGGCAACGACAACGCGCAGGCCTACAACCGCAGCAAGCAGGATGTGGTGCGAAGCATCTACTCGCGCCTGTTCGCAGCGCGCGGCTGGTGACGCAGCAGCAAGTGCCGATCCAGGTGGGCGCCTGCAGGAACAGGGTCAGTACGCGAACTCGCGGAACACCGGATCCACATCGCCGTGCCAGCGGCCATGGAACAGCGCCAGCTTGCGCTCGGCCGGGGTCAGCCCGGATTCAACGATCTCCTGCAGCACGTCCAGGAACTTGCTCTCGTCCTGGCCATCGGCGTTGCGCGCGGCACGGCGCTTGAGGCCTTCCACCGAAATCTTCACCGCCTCGCGGGCCAGGTCGCGCACCGTGCCGTTGCGGAACGGCAGGTTCATTGCATGCTTCGGTACCCCGTCGCGCAGCGCATGGCGCTCGGCCAGGGTGAAGTCACGCACCAGGTCCCAGGCCGCATCCAGCGCAGCGTCGTCGTACAGCAGGCCCACCCAGAACGCCGGCAGCGCACACAGGCGGCTCCACGGGCCACCGTCGGCGCCGCGCATTTCCAGGTACTTCTTCAGGCGCACTTCCGGGAACGCGGTGGTCATGTGGTCCGACCAGTCGCGCAGCGTCGGCAGCGCGCCCGGCAGCACCGGCAACCTGGCCTGCATGAAATCGCGGAAGCTCTGCCCGCTGGCGTCGTGGTAGATCCCATCGCGGTAGGAGAAATACATCGGCACGTCGAGCAGGTAATCGACATAGCGCTCGTAACCGAAGCCGTCCTCGAACACGAAGTCGAGCATGCCGGTGCGAGCGGCGTCGGTGTCGGTCCAGATGTGCGAGCGGTAGCTCAGGTAGCCGTTCGGCTTGCCTTCGGTGAACGGCGAATCGGCGAACAGCGCGGTGGCAATCGGCTGCAGTGCCAGCGACACGCGGAACTTCTTCACCATGTCCGCTTCGGTGGCATAGTCCAGGTTCACCTGCACCGTGCAGGTGCGGGTCATCATGTCCAGGCCGAGCGAACCGACCTTGGGCATGTACGCGCGCATGATCTTGTAGCGGCCCTTCGGCATCCACGGCATCTCATCGCGCTTCCATTTCGGCTGGAAACCCATGCCGAGGAAGCCCAGCTGCAGTTCACCGGCCACCTGCGCTACTTCATTGAGGTGGGTGCCGGTCTCCACGCAGGTCTGGTGGATGGTCTCCAGCGCCGCACCGGACAGTTCCAGCTGGCCGGCCGGTTCCAGCGTCACCGAAGCGCCGTCGCGCAGCAGGGCGATGGTGTTGCCATTCTCCTGTACCGGCTCCCAGCCAAAGCGGACCAGACCGTTGAGCAGCGCTTCGATGCCACGGTCGCCCTCGAAGGTCGGCGGGCGCAGGTCGTCCAGGCGGAAACCGAACTTCTCGTGCTCGGTACCAATGCGCCACTGTGCGCGGGGCTTCTCGCCGGAGGCGATCACCTCCACCAGCTGCGAGCGGTCGGTAATGGGGGTATCGGCGACGTGGCTGGGGCTCGACAAGGGGAAGGCTCGCTGGACAGTGGCAGGGGATGTGGGGCCCGGGGCCTTCCATCGCAAGGGCGCACTATAGCGTGGCCCCCCGTTGCGTCATGCGACGGTGGCGGGTTTCAGCATCCTACCGACGCCCTCTTGACCCTCGTACACTCACGGCCATGAGCCGCCATTCACGACACCCCGAACTGCACCGCTCCGAGCGCGTCGGCTGGCTGCGTGCCGCCGTGCTGGGCGCCAACGATGGCATCGTCTCGGTGGCCGGCCTGGTGGTCGGCGTGGCTGCCAGCGGCGCTTCGGCGAGCACGATCCTGGCCACCGGTGTGGCCGGCACCGTGGCTGGCGCGATGTCGATGGCCGCCGGCGAGTATGTCTCGGTGCAGACCCAGGCCGACACCGAAGATGCCGACCTGGCGATGGAAAAGCGCGAACTGCGCGAAGATCCGCACAGCGAACTGGAAGAGCTGGCCGCGATCTACCGCCACCGTGGGCTGGACCCGCTGCTGGCACGCCAGGTCGCCGAGCAGCTCACCGCGCACGATGCCTTGGGTGCCCACGCACGCGACGAACTCGGCATCACCGATACCCTGCGCGCGCGCCCGCTGCAGGCGGCGCTGGCCTCCGCCGGGGCGTTCACCTGCGGCGCCGCATTGCCGGTGCTGACATCGCTGCTCGCCCCGGTGGACAAGGTTGCGATGATCACCACCGGCAGCACCCTGCTGGGCCTGTGCCTGACCGGTGCAATGGCGGCCCGCGCCGGCGGCGCACCGCCTGTCCGCGGCGCGATCCGGGTGATGTTCTGGGGTGCACTGGCAATGGCCGCCGCTGCAGGCGTCGGACGTCTGTTCGGCGCCCACGTGGCATGACCGCCATGCTGCCCCCGGCCACCGCACTGCTGGCCGAGATGGCCAGCCTGGCCGGCTGTGCACGCGCCGAAGGCTATGCCTGCATCACCGCTCGCCGGGAACATGGCGCCAGTTCGGTGGAGATCCCACAACCGCAGTTCGCGATCCTGCTGGAAGGCCGCAAGCAGGTACGCACCGCGCACCAATCGATGGAATTCGTGCCCGGCGACATCCTGCTGCTGACCCAACGCTGCCGCATCGATGTGGTCAACACCCCCGACCCGCGCAGCGGCCGCTACCTCAGCGCGATCGTGCCGCTGTGCGCTGAAGTACTGGCGGCGGCACGCACGCTGTGGAGCGAGGAGCTTCCCGCCCCGGGCCAGGCGATGGCGCGACTGCCGTTGACCGAGCATGGCGCGATGCTGCGCCAGTGGCGGCAATCGCTGCAGGACGGCCGCTACAGCGAAGCGCGGCTGGCGCTGGCCTCGCTGGTACTGACCCTGTGCCGGCAGGGCCACGGCAACCTGCTGCTGCCGCAGGCGCCGAGCTTGGGCGAACAGATCCGCGATCGAATCGCCGCCGAACCAGCACGCGACTGGCAATCGCGTGATGTGGAAGAACAGTTCGCGCTGAGCGGTGCGACCTTGCGCCGTCGCCTGGCGGCCGAAGACACCAGCCTGCGCCAGCTGCTCACCGAGGCCAGGCTGGCGCATGGCATGCAGCTGCTCTACACCACCGACCTGCCGTTGAAGACCGTCGCCGCACGCGCGGGCTACCGGTCTACGGCGAGTTTCAGCAAGCGCTTCGCCGAGCAGTACGGGCTGGCTCCCACAGACATTTGAGGGGGTTCGGCAGGGCTGCGCCCGGCACCCGCAGAGGCCACCGCCGGAGCAACAGCAACAACGGCTATACGGGGGGTGGCGGGGCCCTGTGGGTTTGCGGGGACGCCGTAAACCCGTCCATGGGGGCGTGGTCGCCGCATCCATGCGGCTCACACCCCGCAAACTCACAGTGCCCCGCCCTCGACAGATTCCGGTGGCGGTTGGTAGGTGTCGACCTTGGTCGACACATCTGTCAGATATCGAATGAAACTCTGGGGTCAGATCCGTTTCCTGCGGAAAACGGATCTGACCCCAAGAGCATCTCCAACAGTTCGCGGAAAACTGTCGAAGGCGGGGTGGGTCAGGTTGTGGGGGCGTGAGCCGCATGGATGCGGCGACCGAGCTTACATGGACGTACTTGCAGCGCCCCCGCAACCGGACCCACCCTGCCATCCCACAGGAAACCAGCTTTTGACGTTGCTTTGGCTGCGGCCCTGGCCTCTGCGGGTGCAGGGCTGCAAGCCCTGCAAGCAACACCCCCTGAGCATTCCGCGCAGTGGATTGAGCGCCGTGCACACGCCAGGCACGGCACGCTGGGCCAACGGAACCGCCCGTCATCCACCGAGAACGCTCATGACCCTGCGCCACCTGCCCCTGCGCACCGCCCTGCTGCTGGCCCTGTCCGCCCTGCCACTGGCCGCGCTGGCCGAAGCCACCTCGCCCGCCCCCACCCAACAGGTACCGGGCGTCTACCACCAGCGCGTCGGCGCCTTGCAGGTCACCGCCCTGTTCGACGGCGTGGTCGCGCTGGGCCGGCAGGAAGTGGTGGACGTTCCGCCGTCGCTGGTCAGCCGGTTGCTGGAAGGCCGCTACGTGCCCGAAGACAACAAGGGCCTGCAGACCGCGATCAACGCCTTCCTGGTGCGCCAGGGCAACCACCTGACCCTGGTCGATACGGGTACCGCGCAGTGCTTCGGTCCCGGTCTGGGCCAGGTGCTGGGCAACCTGCGCACCTCCGGGGTGGATCCGGCCGAGGTGGATGACGTGCTGCTGACCCATGCCCATCCGGACCACCTGTGCGGCGTACTCGATGCGCAGGGCAGACCGGCCTACCCCAACGCCACGGTGTGGCTGTCCAAGGCCGATGCCGATTACTGGCTGGACCCGGCCAGCGAGGCCAGCGCGCCGCAGGGCGTGCGCTTCGCGTTCCCGCTGGCGCGCAACGCGGTGGCGCCATACCAGGCCAGCGGTCATCTGCGTACATTCGACCCCGGCGATGCCCTGCCCGGCGGCGCCGTAGCGATGGATACCCACGGCCACACCCCCGGCCACGTCTCCTACCGGTTCGACAGCCAGGGCCAGTCACTGCTGGTGTGGGGTGATGTGCTGCACTTCCATGCGGTGCAGTTCGCGCACCCGGAGGCGGCATTCGAGGCCGATTCGGACCGCAAGGCAGCCATCGCCAGCCGGCGCGGGCTGCTGCAGCAGGCCACCGCCAACGGTTGGTGGGTGGCGGGTGCGCACCTGCCGTTCCCGGGCCTGGGCCATGTGCGTGGCGAGGGCAAGGCCTATGCCTGGGTGCCGGCGGAGTATTCGCCGTTGAAATGATGTGCCGGCCCGGGACTGCGTGGTTGCCGGCCGGCGGCCGGCACTACCGGGCGACGCATCGGTAGCGCCCGGCTGCCAGCCGGGCGCCCGCAAATGCCTTACTCCAGCCCCAGCCAGCCACCGATCACGGCGCGGGCTTCGTCCACGCCGGTGCGGTCCTCACCGGAGAACACCTGCACACTGACGCTGTCGCCGTAGGCCGAGTGCAGTTCCTTGCGCACCTTCTGCAGGGTCTGCATCTGCTGGCTGCGGCTGAGCTTGTCGGCCTTGGTCAGCAGGGCGTGCGCCGGCATGCCGCGCTGCACGGCATAGGACAGCATCTGCCGGTCGTAGTCCTTCAGCGGATGACGGATGTCCATCACCACCACCAGCCCCTTCAGGGCCTCGCGGGTGCGGAAATACCTGTCGATGAAGGCCTGCCAGTGCGCCTGCAGGTCCAGCGGCACCTTGGCGTAGCCGTAACCGGGCAGGTCGACCAGATGGGCTTCCGGGGTGATCTGGAAGAACACCAGCTGCTGGGTACGGCCGGGGGTCTTGGAGACACGGGCCAACGCGTTCTGGCGGGTCAGCGCGTTGAGCGCACTGGACTTGCCGGCGTTGGAGCGGCCGGCAAAGGCCACTTCAGCGCCTTCGTCGGGCGGCAACTGCCGCACGTTGTGGGCCGAGAGGTGGTAACGGGCGCGTTCGATGAGCAATGACATGTGCCTAGGATCGCATGTTGCGGCGCCGCGCGCCCGTGCCGGCGGCCCTTGCGGGCATTTTGCTGCACTGCTGCGTTGACCGTGCGCGGAAACGGCGTTGATAATCCGGGCGATGCCGGCGGCCACCGCCCGGCCCGGTCCATACGGAGCTTCAGCATGCGCCACGCTCGCGTTCTTGCCGTATCCGCCCTTGCTACTGCCGTAGTCGTTGCCGCTGCTGCGTTCGCGCAGACCACGTTGACGCCGCTGCCCGAAAACGGGCCGATCAATACCGCCTCGCTGGAGGTGGATTTCAGCAAGACCCACTGGGGCGATGCCAAGGCAGGCCAGACCAAGGCCTCGGCCTGTGCGGCCTGCCATGGCGCCGACGGTAATTCCACCGTGGAGATGTACCCGTCCATTGCCGGCCAGAGCGAACGCTACGTGGCCCAGCAGATGGCCCTGATCGCCAATGGACAGCGCAGTTCCGGTGCGGCGGTGGCGATGGTGCCGTTCGTGCAGAACCTCACCCCGCAGGACATGCGCGACATTGGCGCGTTCTTCGCCACGCAGAAGGCCACCGCCGGCATCGCCGATGACACGGCGGTCACCGACGGCCCCTACAAGGGCATGAAGTTCTACGAGATCGGCCAGCAGCTCTATCGCGGCGGCGACGCCAAGCGTGGCCTGCCGGCCTGCATGGCCTGCCACGGTCCCAGCGGTGCCGGCAATCCCGGCCCGGCCTACCCGCATCTCGGTGGCCAGCACGCCAGCTATGTCGCGCGCCGCCTGCAGGAGTACCAGGCTGGCCAAACCCACGAGACCGACAAGGCGCACTTCCAGATCATGGCCACGGTCGCGCAGAAGCTGAGCGAGCAGGAGGTGCAGGCGCTGTCGAGCTACCTGCAGGGCCTGCACAACAAGGCCGACGACGTGGCGGTTGCCACCACGCCGGCACAACCGGCTGCCGCTCCCTGACCACCACTGGTCGGCCGGGGCCGCCACCGCGGCCCTCGGCTGCGGTATGTTTCCTTCACGCCGGCGACCGCGCCGGCGTTGCTTTTTTCAACGGAGATGCGTGTCGATGAGGTTGATTCCCCGCCTGCTGCTGTCCCTGCTGGTCCTGTTGCCACTGGCCGCCGGTGCCGCCCCCCTCGCCAACGCACCGCTGGTGGAAGGCAAAGACTACGAGCGCATTGCCCAGCCGGGCCCGTTCCAGCCGCTTGCCGGCAAGATCGAGGTGGTCGAGGTCTTCGGCTACACCTGCCCGCACTGCGCGCACTTCGAACCACAACTGGAAGCCTGGGCAGCCAAGCTGCCGGCCGACGTGCGCTTCACCCCGGTCCCGGCCGCCTTCGGCGGTGCCTGGGATGCCTGGGCACTGGCCTACTACGCCGCCGACGAAGTCGGCGTGGCCAAGCGCAGCCACGCCGCCGTGTTCAAGGCCCTGCACCAGGATGGCTCGCTGCCGAAGCAGAACGTCTCGGCCGATGAGCTCGCCACCTTCTACAAGGCCTACGGCGTGACCCCGGACCGCTACATCCAGGCCCTGCGCGGCGAAGGCGTGCAGAAGAAGGTCGACGCCGCCCGCGCCTTCGTCCAGCGCACCAAGGTGCCGGGTACCCCGGCCATCATCATCAATGGCCAGTACCTGGTGCGCGGCAACAGCTTCGATGACCAGCTGCGCATCGCCTCGGCGCTGATCGCCCAGGCCCGCGCAGCGCACGCCCGCTGAACCAACACCCACCATCGACACGGCGCTGTCGCCGCCGCATGTCATCATTTCCCCCTGGCCGGCGCAGGACGCCGGCCCCACCTTTCCAGATGCTGGAGACGTTTCCATGAAGATCCGTTACGCCCTCGCACTCGCAGCGCTGCTGCCGATCCTGGCCGCCTGCAAGGCCGACGACGGCACTGCCAACACCACCGCGGCCCCGGCTGAACCGGCGGCCGCTCCGGCGACCACTGAGCCTGCCGCTCCGGCCGCGGGTACCGAAGGCACCGCTCCGGCGGCTGCCGAAGGCGAAAAGGCCCCGGCCGAAGCTGCACCGGCTGCCGCCGCACCGGCTCCGACCACCGCCGCGCTGACCGGCCCGGCCCCGGTGGAAGGTGCCGACTACCAGGTGATTCCGAACGGCCAGCCGTTCCAGCCGGCCGCCGGCAAGATCGAAGTGACCGAGATCTTCGGCTACGTCTGCCCGGCCTGTGCCGCATTCCAGCCGCTGGTCGGCCCGTGGAAGGCCGGCCTGCCGAGCGATGTGAACTTCGTGTATGTGCCGGCCATGTTCGGCGGCACCTGGGATGACTACGCCCGTGCCTTCTACGCCGCGCAGACCCTGGGCGTGCAGGAGAAGACCCACGAAGCGCTGTACGCCGCCATCCACTCGCAGAAGACCCTGAAGGGCGAGCGTGGCCGTGACTCGGTGGACGACATCGCCAAGTTCTACGGTGCCTATGGCGTGGATCCGAAGCAGTTCGCCGCCACCATGGGCAGCTTCGCGGTGAACGCCAAGACCAACTCGGCCAAGCAGTTCGCCCAGCGCAGCCAGATCAGCGGCACCCCGTCGATCATCGTCAATGGCAAGTACCTGGTGAAGGGCAAGAGCTTCCCGGACATGCTGCGCATCGCCGACCACCTGATCGCCCGCGAGCGCGGTGCGGCCCAGGCTCACTGATCCAAGAGAAGCGTTTCCCGGCCGTGAATTCCCCCCGTACACGGACCCTGCGCTTGCTGACGGCCAATATCCAGGCCGGCTCAAGTACCCGCCGCTACAGCGACTATGTGACCCGCAGCTGGTCACATGCGCTGCCGGCGGGCCGCAAGCGCAGCAGCCTGGACGCGATCGCCACCCTGGCGCGCGAACATGACATCGTCGGCCTGCAGGAGGCCGACCCGGGCAGCCTGCGCTCGGGCTTCACCAACCAGACCCACTACCTGGCCCAGCGTGCCGGCTTCAACTACTGGAGCCACCAGCCGAACCGGCGCATGGGCGGGGTCGCCTCCAGCGCCAATGGCCTGCTGAGCAAGCTGGAGCCGGTGGAAGTACAGGACCACGCCCTGCCCGGCCGCATCGGCGGGCGCGGCGTGCTGCTGGCCAAGTTCGGCGATGGTGCTGATGGTCTGGCGGTGGCAGTTGCCCATCTGTCGCTGGGCGCGGGCTCGCGGATGTCACAGCTGGGCTTCATCGCCGAGCTGCTGTCCGATCACCCGAACGCGGTGTTGATGGGTGACTTCAACTGCCTGGCCGAGCGCCCGGAAATGCAGGTGCTGTACCAGAAGACCCGGCTGCAGCCGCCCGGTTGCATCGTGCCGACCTTCCCCAGCTGGCGCCCGGACCGCGCCATCGACCACATCCTGGTCAGCAGCGGGCTGCAGACGCGCACCGTGGAAGCCGTACCGGCCGCGTTCTCCGACCACCTCGCACTGGCGATGGCGATCGACGTCCCAGCCAACGCCCTGCGCTGATCGCGCCTGGTAGGTGCCAACCTTGGTTGGCATGTTGCCCAAGGGCTGCGGACAGCTGCTCTTGTGGGTGCGGACCGTTGGTCCGCACGCTCTCCGCCGGGCATGGCCCGGCGCTACCCGGCCTGCGCGATCGGCACCTTCAGCCGCCGCGCCGTCATCGTGCTGCCCACCGAGGCCAGCACCGTGCAGCCGATCGCCAGCCACTGCAGGCCATGCAGGTGCTCGTGCAGCAGCAGCATCGCCCACAGCGCGGCCACCGCCGGCTCCATGCTGATCAGGATCCCGAAGGTCTCCTTCGGCAGGCGCTTGAGCGCCATCATCTCCAGCGACATCGGAATCGCACTGGACACCAGCGCCACCAGCAGGCCGGCCGCCAGGATCTTCGGATCGAGCAGCGCGGCACCGGCATGCACCACGCCCACCGGCACCACCACCAGCGATGCGGCCAGCAGGCCCAGCGAGACCGAGTGCCCAGCATGCAGATGGCCGGCACGCTTGCCGAACACGATGTACAGGCCCCAGCACGCCGCCGCACCCATCGCATACAGCACGCCGGCCGGGTCCAGCGCCGGCCCGCCGCCGATCGGCAGCAGCAACAGCAGCCCCACCGCCGCGCACCCCACCCAGAGGAAATCGATTGGGCGTCGTGATGACAGCATCGCCACCGTCAACGGCCCGGTGAATTCGATGGCCACCGCAATGCCGAAGGGAATCGTGCGCAGGGCCATGTAGAACAGCAGGTTCATCAGGCCCAGGGTGAGGCCGTAGCGCAGGATGGTGATGGCATCCACACGGCGGGTCTTCCAGCGCCACGGCCGCCAGAACAGCAGCAGCAACAGCGCCGAGAAGCCCACGCGCAGCGCGCTGGTGCCCTGCGCGCCGATCAGTGGAAACAGGTGTTTGGCGTAGGAGGTGCCGATGGCCAGCGAGGTGACCGAGCCAAGCACCGCCAGCGCCGGCAACATCGGCGCGAATCGTGAGGTCTGCATGCGCAGAGTCTATTGCGCCGACGCCGAGCACTTGGCTCAATTGACGGCCCGATCGTGCAATTTCTGCTCGCCATGGCCATCGCCCCCGCGCTCGACAGCTTCGACCGTGCCATCCTCGACCTGCTGCAGCGGGACAACACCCTGCCGCAGCGCGAGATCGCCGAGGCCGTGCACCTGTCCACCCCGGCCGTGCAGCGCCGCGTCAAGCGCCTGCAGGACAGCGGCGTGATCGCCGCCAACGTGGCGGTGGTCGCCGCGGCCAAGGTCGGGCGACCGTTGACCATCATCGTCGAGGTGCGCGTGGTCAGCGAGCAGCGCGAGCGCGTGGCGCCGTTCAAGCGCCGCGTGCAGGACGACCCGGCCGTGCAGCAGTGCTACTCGATCACCGGTGACGGCGATTTCCTGTTGCTGCTTTCGGCGGCGTCGATGGAAGAGTACGAGGCGATCACCGAACGTCTTTTCGGTGGCGACGACAACATCGAGCGCTTCCGCACATCGGTGGCACTGGGGACGCTGAAGCGGAGTTTCGAGCTGCCGGTTCTGTAGCGTCGAGCCACGCTCAACGGCTCATCTCTTGCGCGTTCCCGGAAATCGAAGCGACCCGCTCCCACTGCTGCGCTGACCCGCCCGGCCACGGATCACGGGGCGGCCTGTTCACGATTTGTAAATGGGAATAGTTCGTATTACGATCCTCTCGCTTTCGGTGGCGCCAGGACGGCCTGCCTGTCCTATCCCCAATCCCGTAGCGCCTCGCCTCCTGGATGCCGGCTGATCGCGCGTGCCCGCCCAGGACCCCCATGACCCGTTCCACCTTCCGTACCCCGCAGCCGCAACGACTGTCCGTCGCCGTGCTTGCCGTTCTCTGCGCCGTCGTCCCGGCCGCCTTCGCCGAAACCGCCGCCGATCCGACCACCCTCGACAAGGTGGTGGTGAAGGGGGAACGCGCCGAAGGCTATTCGGTGCGCCGCACCTCGGCCGGTACCCGCTTCGACCTGGCCCCGCGCGAGATCCCGCAGTCGATCAGCATCATCAGCCACCAGCGCATCGAAGATCAGAACCTGGACGACATCATCGACGTGCTGGCCAATACCACCGGCGTGACCAGCACCCAGTCCGACAGCGAGCGCACCGAGTTCTACGCGCGCGGTTTCTACATCGATGCCTACCAGTTCGATGGCCTGCCCACGCAGATGGTGCAGAACTGGAGCTATGGTGATTCCGGGCTGGACCTGGCGCTGTACGATCGCGTTGAAGTGGTGCGTGGTGCCACCGGCCTGCTCAGTGGTGCCGGCAATCCGTCCGCCTCGGTGAACCTGATCCGCAAGCACGCCGACAGTGCCGAACTGGCTGGCAGCGTGTCGGTGAACGTCGGCAGCTGGGGCCGTACCCGCACCACCGTGGACGTGGGCAGCGCGCTCAACGCCAGCGGCACGGTGCGCGGCCGCGTGATCGGCAGCTACCTGGACACCGACGGCCAGATGGACCGCTACAACCAGCGCAAGACGCTGGGCTATGCGGTCATCGACGCCGACCTGACCCCGGACACGCAGCTGAGCGTGGGCTACGACTACCAGCAGAAGCGCGCCAATGGCGCCACCTGGGGTGGCTTCCCGATGCTGTATTCCGATGGCTCGCGCACCGGCTACGACGAATCGTTCAATGCCAGCCCGGACTGGACCTACTGGGACACCACCAGCAAGCGCGCCTTCGCCACCCTGCAGCACGCCTTCAGCAGTGGCTGGAAGTTCAAGGTCGGTGCCACCCACGACGAGACCAAGGCCGACGACAAGCTGTTCTACCCGGCCTACAACGACTGGACCACCGGTGCATCGAACTTCGACAGGACCACCGGCGCAGGCATCTCGCCGTCTGCGGGCTTCTACAACACCGAGCGCAAGGTCACCGGCGTCGATGGCTACGTTGACGGTCCGTTCCAGCTGTTCGGCCGCGAGCACCAGTTCATGGCCGGGCTGAGCTACAACAAGCGCGAATATGCCAACTACGGCGACTACCAGGTCGGTGGCGCCGGCAAGACCTGGGACCCGTTCGCCAGCTACCTGGACTGGACGGGCAACATCAGCGAGCCGAACTGGAACCCACTGGCACTGGCCAGCGAGGGCACCATCACCCAGAAGGCCGGTTACGCAGCCGCACGCCTTTCATTGGCCGATCCGTTGAAGCTGATCGTCGGCGCCCGCTACACCGACTGGAAGAGCGAGGGTGAAGGCGCTGACCGCGCGCACAAGGTGACCACGCCGTACGCTGGCCTGGTGTTCGACATCAACGGCACGTACTCGACCTACGCCAGCTACACCGAAATCTTCCAGCCGCAGACGCTGAAGGACCGCAACGGCAGCTATCTCGATCCGGTCGATGGCAAGAGCTACGAGGCAGGCGTCAAGGGCGCATGGTTCGACAACCGCCTGAATGCCTCGCTGGCCGTGTTCCGCATCGAACAGGACAACGTCGGCCAGGCCACCGGTGAACCCGTGCAGGGCAGCCAGAATGAGTTCGCCTATCGCGCCGCGCGTGGCACGGTCAGCCGTGGCTTCGAATTCGAGTTGAACGGCGAGCTGGCACCGGGCTGGAATGCCACCTTCGGCGCATCGCGCTACGTGGCCAAGGACATCAACGGCGCCGACATCAACACCAACCTGCCGCAGACCGCACTGAAGCTGTTCACCAGCTACACCCCGCAGTCGCTGCAGGAGCTGACCGTCGGTGGCGGTGCCAACTGGCAGAACCGCATCTACTACCCGGTGCCGGCCTACGGCAGCATCGAGCAGAGCGGCTACGCACTGGTCAGCGCCTTCGTGCGCTACCGCATCTCGCCGGAGTTCAGCGTGCAGGCCAACCTCAACAACCTGCTGGGCAAGAAATACCTGTCGCAGATCAACGGCTACGGCGCGTTCGGCGATGGCCGCAACGGCTCGCTGACGTTCACCTGGTCGTTCTGATCCAACCGGGTTCTGCAGAGTCGAGCCAAGCTCGGCTCGATCAGACGGGATAGTCGAGCACGGCTCGACTCTACTGCGGCGCCGGGCAGAGCCCGGCGCCGCATCCACATCAGAACCGCAGGTCCGCGCGCAGGTACCAGTAACGGCCACGCGGGATGTCGTAGGTCGAGGCGTCATACCCGTTCAAGGAGCACGACAGGCAGATCGGCGGGTCCTTGTCGAATACGTTGTTCAGGCCGGCGGTCAGCTGCAGCCCCTTCATCCAGTCGATCTTGTAGCCCACCTGCATGTCATGGAAGGTGGTGGCCGAGAGCGTGTTGGTGCCGGCGGCCTGGTTGCTGCACACCGGGAAGACAGCGGCGTCGCCACAGTTCTCGGTCAGCTCGGAGATATGGCGCACCGTCCAGTTGGCACTCCAGCGGTCCATCGTCCAGCCGATGCTGGCATTGCTGGTCCATTCCGGAATCGAACTGTCAGCCACCTCCACGCCCGGCTTCTGCGGCTGCTTCTGGCCAGCCGCGCCGGTGGCCTCGTAGCGGCCGACGAAGGTGTTCTTCCACGCCAGCTTGAACTGGCCAATGGAGGTCTGCGGCAACGTCCAGAACAGATCCACGTCCCAGCCGTCGGTCTTGATCGAACCCAGGTTGGTCAGCCGGTTGTTGAAGCTGCTGACCGCGCCGGTGCTGGCACGCGTGATGCCGTCGCAGTAGATCGGGTCCAGCGTATCCACGCACAGGTCCAGCTGGGTCTGCGCGTTGATCGCCTGGATCGCGCCATCGATGGCGTGTCGATAGAAGGTCACTTCCACGTCGAAGCGCTCCGACCACGACGCATTGTTGCCAAACCACGGGCTCCATACGAAGCCGGCGCTGAAGCTGCGCGAGCGTTCCGGATCAAGCTCGCGGTTGCCGCCGGTGGTCACCGAGATCTGCGAGTTGGCCTGCTGGAAACCAGCCGGCACGCCCAGCGCAGCACAGTTGGCGGCGCTGCCACGCGGCGGCGTACCGCCCAGGCCCACCGAGCATGGATCGAACAGCTGCAGGTCGGCACGTGCGGCCGAGCCGTACAGTTCACCGATCGACGGTGCACGGAAACCTTCGGCGTAGGAGGTACGCAGCACGAAGTCATCGGTTACCTGCCAGCGCAGGCCGTACTTGGGCGTGAATTCACCACCGAAGGTGGAGTAGTCCGAATAGCGCCCGGCCAGGCTCAGATCCAGCTTCTTGCCGAACGAGGAGTCGGCGAAGATCGGCACGCTCAGCTCCAGGTAGGCTTCGTTGACGTCATAGGAGCCGGACGTCGGCTGCGACGGCACGCCGTTGTAGTGGCCCGCCACGGTCAACGGGTCCGGCTGATAGGAGCCCTTGTACCTGCGATGTTCGAGGCCGGTGGCGAACGACACCGGGCCCGCCGGTAGCGTGAACAGCTCGCTGGACAGGTTGGCGGTGAACAGGCTCAGTTCGTTCTGGCTGCGGTCGCGCACCACCGGCTGGATCCACTTCAGCATGTCCGGGGTGATCGAGCCGACGCCGCCGAAGATGTTCAGCGGCACGCAGCCCGGTGTCGCCGCGCACACCGCCGGATCACCCAGCGCCATGTTGACGTTGTAGATGTTGTAGCTGCCGTAGTTGGTCTGTTCGGCCTTGTTCTTGCTGTACATGCCGTTGACGTCCCAGTACCAGCTGCGGTCAGCCGCCTGGAAGTTGCCGACCAGGCCGGTGGCGAAGTACGTGGTGTCCACCTTCTGCTTGAACACGCGCGCACCGCCCTCCACCGGACGGCGACCGATCAGGCTCAGGTTGTCACCCGAGACCAGGTCGAAGCCGAACGGGTTGTATGGATTGAGCGCGGACACGGTGATGTTGTCGGCCAACGGGTTGCCGGTGGCGCCATCAGGACCGAAGAACAGCGGCTCCGGGCCGGCCTGGTTGGTCGACTCACGACGGTTGCCCAGTGCCTTGACGTACCACTGCACGTTGTCGGTGATGTCGAAGCGGAACTGGCCGAACAGGCCTTTACGTTCCGACGGCGTCAGCACCATGTTGTATTCGGCGAAATTGAACCGGTCGGCGCTGGTGAAGCAGTGATAGTCATCGGTGCGCGCGCAGCCGGCACTGCCGTCGTAGCGTGGGTTGCTCACACCGGTATTGGGCACGATGTTCTGCACCGCACCGGTGTTCGGGTCGGTGAACATGAAACGCCCCTGCGGAATGCCACCGCTGCCGAACGCCAGGCCGGTGCCGGGAATCGGGAAACGCGACTGCTCGCGGTCCTTGGCGAACACCGGGTCCTGCTTGGTCCAGCTGGCACCCAGGAACAGGCTGTAGCGATCACCGCTCTTGCCCCAGGCCAGATCCACGCCCTTCTGCGTGCCGTCGCCCTTGCTGTACTCGCCGTAGTTCAGGGTCACCTGGCCGCCATCGAAGTCACGGCGGGTGATGATGTTGACCACACCGGCAATGGCATCGGAGCCGTACAGCGACGACGCACCGTCCTCCAGCACCTCAATGCGTTCGACGATGGCCAGCGGAATGGTGTTGAGGTCGGTCGCCGAGCCCACACCGGAGGCAGACGACTCATTGACCCAGCGGATGCCATCGACCAGCACCAGCACGCGCTTGGCCCCAAGGTGACGCAGATCGACCTGCGCGGAACCGGCGCCCACGCCACTGCCATCGGGCGGGAAGCCGAAATTGCCGGAGGAGTTGAACTTGGCGTTGAGCGCCGAGCCGGAGCCGGTGAGCTGCTGCAACACCTCGCCGATCGAGGTCAGGCCGGTGCGTTCGATATCACCACGGGTCAGCGTCTGGATCGGCACCTGGCCTTCGACTTCAGCGCGCTTGATGCGGGTACCGGTGACTTCCACCGCATCGAGGTTGGTGGTGGATTGTGCAGCGGCACCCAACGGTGCCAGGGCCGTCACGCACAGCGCAACGGCAACCGCCAACGGGCGGTGATGCAGGTGAATCATTCGCTCTCTCTCCAAAGGAATGTCGGGACATGGACTGCCGCGCTCCCCCCTGCATGGCGGCAGCGTCTCCTTTGTAAACAAGTGGTAAAAACCACGGCGTGATGATCGACACTCTTTCACGCGGAATTGACGCAAATACGGGCCGATTGCGTCAGATGAATACAATTAAAGACCGGACGGTACTGTTCACAGCAGGCAGCCTTGATGCCGGCTGCGACATCGATCTCCCAGCATTCGCGCAGTTGGGCAGTGCTCTTGACGACCCGTCCAACGACAATGCGCCTGCGCCATCGGCAGCATGATGATCGCTGCTGCCGTCGGGTTGATGGTATCGATCAGATCGCTTTCTGAGCTGGAACTTACCAAGATAGCGAGTAACCCGTAGGGAGGGGGCCTTGCAGCGACGGACTGCAGATCGCCGGGATCACCGTGCGAACGTGAGGCACTTAATGTCTGCCCTTTCGGCTGCTGCCATCTCGATGACAGAGCCACATGCATCGACTTGCTTGAATCTACGAAGCAAACTCAGACAACATTTAGGAATAGTTTGAAAATTGCCCGTCAGACGAATCTCCGGGGCCGACAAAGGTGAGACTGAGAACCCCAGTCATTCTCATGAGGCTCAATTGTGAAAACAATCACCGTCATGATCCATGTCGCGATTGTCACGGCATTGCTTCTGTTCTCGGCAAGCGAATCGAGAGCAGGAGGTCTGATTGAATGCAACAACTGTGCATCTCCAAAGGATGCAGCCCTGCTGTCAGGCTCCGGGTTGGCGGTTGTAATGGACTTCGAGAGAGCCAAACTGAGCGCCTTCGAAGTTGAATATGATCGCGAGATCAGAAAGTGGCGCGCACTTTCGACACCGGTTCCCGCACAGATTCAAATGGCCTTCCTACGGATTCTGGATGCGACGTCAGCCTTTCGAGCGCCACCTGAAGAGGCCCACGCGATGGCAGGAGGCGGATCCGTGGTCGTGCTGCATCCAGACAACCCTGGAAACTCCAATGGAGTGAGGTTCCCCGAGTCTTACAAGTCCTCCAATACCTTTGACATCGTCGCCTCAGCCACACTGCGAACCCGACTTGGCCAGTATCTAGCCACAGAACTGGCAGGAGCCAATACGGGAAGCCCAACCTGGAACAGCATTGCGCTCTCGATTCAACAAGCGGCCCTGAACTGGGCAGGCCTCAAAGGTGGCGGATCCATAACAATAATGATCACATGGCGTGACGGGTCGAAGACGCTTTATCGAGTAACACCGGACAACGTTGCCGAAGCCAAGTATCAGAAGGGCGAAAGTCGCGACAGCACAGGCAACAAGGTTCCTGACGAATCCATCGCCGACCCGATCTCCGCCCCTTCGTACGCCGGACAATACTATTTCGGCCAGCATGGCGACCTGGACAACTGGGTCAGATCCGCACAGATGTATGGAGTCCCCGTCCAGCGCGGAAGCAGCAGCCGCATCTCGTGCAGTTGGGATGGTCGCACAGTCTACTGCCAGCAATACTGACACCCTCATCCGCCGCTCATGTCGCAATCTCCCCATGAGCGGCGGTTTAGATAGCGCTACCGCACGAACGCAATGCGCTCCATGCCGGTCGCCTCGGCGGCGGCCAGGATCCGCGCCATGCCTTCGTACTCGGCCGACGGATCGGTGGCGATGCGCAGTTCCGGCAGGTTGCCGGCATGTTCTCCGGCCTGCGCCCGCAGGCGCGCCTGCAGATCGCCGATGGGCATCGGCTGGCCATTCCAGCTCAGCTGGTTCGATGCATCCAGGCGCAGCTCGATCGGCGGTGGCGGTTCGGGGCGATCGATCGAGCGGTCGGTGGCCTGTGGCAACTGCACGGCAATGGGCCGGGCCACGATCGGCGCGGTCACGATGAAGATGATCAACAGCACCAGCATCACATCCACCAGTGGCGTGACATTGATGTCCGCCAGCGGGCCGCTTCTTCCTGCGCTACTGAACGCCATGTGCCGCTCCCTGCAGCCGGGCCGTTCGCCCAAGGTCGACACTACGTCGCCCGCAGGCCTGCCAGGCAGTGCACACGGCAGTGGCGTTCAGCTGCCGTTGCCGGCCAACAACGTGCACGCGCTGCGAAACTGAATTCAGCCAGCCCCCGCTATGCTGGGCGCCATGACCCGACGCTCTTCGACCGCCCTGTCCCTGCTGCCCTTGGCCACCACGCTGCTGATCGGTTGCGCCAATGCCCAGTCCCTCGACGCCCAGAACGCGCAGCTGAAGGCCGCGATCGCTGCCGCCGAACGCGGCCAGTTCGATCCCGGCCAAGCCGCCGCACTCAGCCGCCATCCGGCATACGGCTGGCTGGAGTACGCCAACCTGCGCCGCAACATCGACACCGTCGATACCGCGCAGGCGCAGGCCTTCCTCAAGCGCTATGACGGCCAAGCCGTGGCCAACACGTTCCGCAGCGTATGGCTGCCCTCGGTCGCACGCCGCCAGGACTGGCCCACCCTGCTCGCCAACTGGGCGCCCACCGACAACGCCGGCCTGCGCTGTGCGCAGCTGACCGCGCGCCAGGTGACCGGCAAGGTCGATCCGCAGTGGATCAGCGAAGCGCAGGACCTGTGGCGCAAGAACGGCAAGTCGCTGCCGGACGGCTGTGATGCCGTTTTCGCCGTGCTGCAGGCGCAGGGCGGGCTGAGCGACGCATTGCGCTGGGAACGCATCGACGCTGCCGCCGACGCTCAGCAGCCGGCCGTGATGCGCAGCGCCGCACGCGGCCTGCCTGCCACCGACCTGGCGCTGGCCAGCAATTACGCTGCCTTTGTCGACAAGCCCAACGCCAGCGCGTTGAACTGGCCGCGCAACGAGCGCAGTCGGCGCATCGCCACCGATGGCCTGGCCAAGCTGGCCAAGGCCGATCCCGGCGCCACCGAACAGCAGCTGCCGCAGTATGCGCAGGCACTGGGCCTGAGTGCCGACCAGCAGGGCCAGGTGCTGTACCAGATCGCACTGTGGACGGTGGCGTCCTACCTGCCCGATTCGGCGCGCCGCCTCAACGCGGTTCCGGAATCGGCGTATGACGAGCGCCTGCACGAATGGCGCGTGCGCGAAGCGATGTCGCGCGGCGACTGGCCGGCGGCGCTGACCGCGATCCGCAAGATGGGCGGCAAGCAGCGCAGCGACCCGCGCTGGCGCTACTTCGAAGGCCGCATGCTGGAGAAGACCGGCCAGGCCCAGCAGGCGCAGCCGCTGTTCCGCGAGGCCGCGCGCGCACCGACCTTCCACGGTTTCCTGGCCGCCGACAAGCTGCAGCAGGGCTACACGCTGTGCCCGTGGAAGCCGAATGACAGCGCGCAGGCACAGGCAGCGGTCGCGCGTGAGCCGGCCATCCAGCGCGCGATGGCGCTGTACCAGATCGACCGCGCCGGCTGGGCCGTGGCCGAATGGAACAGCGCGCTGTCGCGCTTCGATGACACCCAGCGCCGCCTGGCGGTGCGCGTCGCGCAGGACAACGGCTGGTTCGATCGTGCGGTGTTCGCGCTCGGCAAGCAGCCGCAGGAACAGCGCCTGTACGACCTGCGTTTCCCGCTGCACCACGACGCCACCATCCGCCGCGAATCGGCACGCAACGCGATCGATCCAGCCTGGGTAGCGGCGGAAATCCGCGCCGAGAGCACCTTCACCCCGCGTGCGCGCTCGCCTGCCAATGCCATGGGCCTGATGCAGGTGCTGCCGGCCACCGGTGCCGGCGTGGCCAAGTCGATCGGCCTGACCGGCTACGGCGGCGCCGACAGCCTGTACGACCCGGACACCAACATCGCCATCGGCACCGCCTACCTGCGCCAGCTGATGAACAAGTACGACGGCCTGCCGTACGTGACCATCGCCGCCTACAACGCCGGCCCGACCCCGACCGCACGCTGGCAGGGCCAGCGCCCGGGCTTTGATCCGGACCTGTGGATCGAGACCATCAGCTACAAGGAAACCCGCGAATACGTCGCGCGTGTACTGGCCTTCAGCGTGATCTACGACTGGCGCCTCAATGGCGATGCGCTGCCGCTGAGCGACCGCCTGATGGGCCGCCTGGTGGACAAGCGCAAGAGCTTCAGCTGCGCCGCCAACGCCGACCAGGGCGGCGATTGATCGCAACACGGTCGTGCCGGCCGCGGGCTGGCACAACCCGCTATCCATTTCCCGGGGAGGGGAAAACAATGAGCCTGCTGGCCTGGATCGGGA
>NZ_JAUTXR010000112.1 GCF_030658505.1 Stenotrophomonas raiganjensis (SeqCode)
CGGCAACGCCATTGGCGAAGCCCAGGGCCATCGGGTTGTTGCGCCTTCGGGGTCTTCGGGGGCGAAGAGGCCGCGCAGTGTACGCGGTGACCGGTGCTGCGTTCTTGACCGAGGCTACTGCCTTGTCATCTCTGTAGAGCCGAGCCAATGCTCGGCTTCATTTGTACAACGCAGCCGAGCATGGCTCGGCTCTACAGGGTGGGATGCTCCATCCACGCCTGCAGCCGTGCCACCTGCGCAGCGTCCAGCCGCAACCCCAGCTTGCTCCTTCGCCACAGCACGTCCTCGGCAGTGCGCGCCCACTCGTGCCGGTGCAGGAAGGCCACTTCGTGCGCATGCAGGCCGCCGCCAAAGTCCTCGCCAAGATCG
>NZ_JAUTXR010000132.1 GCF_030658505.1 Stenotrophomonas raiganjensis (SeqCode)
TTCGAGGAAGCCGACGAAGTAGCCGGACCAGCCGACCGCCACCGTACTCACCACCAGCGAGTACTCCAGGATCAGGCTCCAGCCCACCACCCAGGCGAACACCTCGCCCAGCGCGCTGTAGCTATAGGTGTAGGCACTGCCGGCGGCCGGCATCATCGTCGACAGCTCGGCGTAGGACAGTGCCGCGCAGGCGCAGACCGCACCGGCAATCGCGAAGGAGATCAGCACGGCCGGGCCGGCCAGGTTGGCACCCACGCCGATCAGCGTGTAGATGCCGGTACCGACGATGGCGCCGATGCCCAGCGCGATCAGGTGCGGCCAACTGAGCGTCGGGATCAGGCGCCTGCCGGCTTCGTGGACGGTGACGGAATCTAGGGACTTGCGCCGGAACAGGGACATGCAGGCCTCGGAAGGGGTGACTGAGAACGACAAGTTCCCGAGTGTGACCGAACGCAGCGCAGCATTACCACTGACGGGGGTCATGCCCGGGTTGAATGCGTCACCGATGGAGGTTGCACGCCGTCATTGATGACGAAATCAGCACAATCTCAGCAAAAAATCGAACTCGTCCGACCATCGTCCGGCTGGCGGGGCAGACCCAGGGTCAGGGCGATCGCGGCCAATGGCAGCCATCCTCCTGCCAGGCGTCGCTGTCATCGTGGAAAGTGGTGCGGCGGCCATCGCGGGCGCGTTCGTAGCTCAGATCCAGTACCAGCGCGCCCTGGGTGCTCAGCCGGTAGCGCCCGTTGAGGCGGCCGTCGATGCGTTCTTCCCAGACGCTGTCGAACTGGTAGGGGCGATCCTCGGCCAGCACCGTGGTTTCCAGCGAAACCCGGCGCAATGGCAGGCGCTCGCGATGGCCGGCGTAGTGCACGTCGGCCCGGCCGTCCTCCAGCCAGCGCCATTCCAGGTGGATGCTGTCATTGCGACCGCCGCTCAGGCAGCGATGGTCCTGCGCGGTACTGGCAGACGCAGTGCCGGCCAGCAGCAGCAAGAGCAGGGTGCAGCGAGCCAACCGGACCATCCACGCGCATCCATTCGAGAAGGGAGCGCCAGCATAGCCCGCCCGCCACGGCCTCAGCTTCCGCGTGGCCGCAGGCGTGTACCACCGCTCATCAGCATGCGCGGCAACGGCATCTGCAAGAAATCGTGCGGGAAGGCCGGTGCCACCGCGCTGATCGCATCGAGGCGGGCCAGCACCTCGGCGGGAAGCGCCAGCTCCAGTGCAGCCAGATTGTGCTCGAACTGCGCCAGGGTGCGGGCGCCGATGATCGGCAACGCGCCCGCGCCGGGTCGCTGCAGCAGCCAGGCCAGCGCGACCTGGGCCGCCGAACATGAGAGATCGGCAGCGATCTTTCCGACTTCCCCGGCGATCTGCAGTGAATGCGGGGTCAACGCGCCATTGATCAGGGCCACGCTGCGACGCGACCCGCCGGGTGTGGCCTGCAGCGAGTCGGTGCTGGCCAGGTCAGCCGCGCTGTACTTGCCGGTCAGCACGCCGCTGCCCAGGGGGGACCACGCCACCACGCCCAGGCCCAGGGCTTGAGCCATTGGCAGCAGTTCGTGTTCGACGCTGCGCTGGATCAGGCTGTACTCGATCTGCAGCGCCACCAACGGTGTCCAGCCGCGCAGGTCGGCCAGGGTCTGCATGCGCGCGATCTGCCAGGCCGGCGTATCGGAGATACCGGCGTAGAGCACTTTGCCGCTGCGGACCAGGTCGTCGAAGCCCCGCATCACCTCGTCCACGCCGGTGGTGTCGTCCCAGGCATGCAGGTACAGCAGATCCAGATAGTCGGTACCCAGCCGGCGCAGGCTGTCCTCCACCGAGCGCAGCATGCTCTTGCGATGGTTGCCGGCGTTGTTCGGATCGCCGGGCACGGTGGCGAGGGTGTATTTGCTGGCGATCACCAGCCGGTCGCGCTGGCCCCGGGCGAAGCGGCCGAGCAGGGTCTCGGCACTGCCATTGGTGTAGTTGTTTGCGGTATCGATGAAGTTGCCGCCACGTTCGACGTAGCTGTCGAAGATGCAGCGGGCCTCGGCTTCGTCCGCACCCCAGCCCCAATCGGCGCCGAAGGTCATCGTGCCCAGTGCCATCGGGCTGATTCGCAGGCCGGAGCGGCCGAGCAGGCGGTAGTGGTCCAGCGACATGAAAGGTTCCATCACAGGAAGGCGGGCGTACCGCCGGGAGGCACAGCATCCGCCGCCCGATCCTGTGGATAAACTGGATGAAACCGGACTCACCATGAAGAGTTGCTTCACAATGAATCTCCCCGCACCGTTGTCGGCGGTGGTCGCCTTCGTCCACGTCGCCGACCATGCCAGCTTCACCCGCGCCGCCGATGCGCTGGGCATCTCGACCTCGGCACTGTCGCAGAGCGTGCGCGCGCTGGAAGCGCGGATGGGGGTGCGCCTGCTGCAACGGACCACGCGCCGGGTTGGCCTGACAGAACACGGTGCGCGCTTCCTCGAGCGTGTACGCGGCGGGCTGGAGCAGATCGAGTCGGCGTTCGCCGATCTCGACAGCGCGCGCGCGGTTCCGGCCGGCAAGCTGCGCATCACCCTGCCGAGGATCGTCGCCGAGCGCCGGGTGTTGCCGGCACTGCCCTCGTTCCTGGCGCGCTACCCGCAGGTGGATGTGGAACTGTGCGTGGAGCCGGCGCTGACCGATCTGGTGGCCGAAGGCTTCGATGCCGGCATCCGTCTCGGAGAGTCACTGGCGCGCGGCATGATCGCGGTACCGATAGGGCCGCCGGAACGGCAGGTGGTGGTGGCCGCGCCCAGCTACTTCGCGCAGTACGGCATTCCGGCCAGCCCGCACGATCTGCAGGGCCATGCATGCATCGTCCACCGTCGTGCCAACGGCCGCTTGATGCCCTGGGAGTTCAGCCGCGATGGCCACGACATGGAAGTGGAGGTTGATGGGCGGCTGGTGTTCAACGACGCCGAACTGGCCTATGCCGCAGTGCTGGGCGGGCTCGGCATGGCGCAGGGGTTTGCGTCACTGGTGGCCGATGATCTGGCGGCTGGGCGCCTGCAGGCGGTGCTGCAGGACTGGCAACCGCCGTTCCCCGGTTTCCACCTGTATTACCCCGCGCGCGAGCATATGGCGCCGAAGCTTCGGGTGTTCATTGACCACCTGCGCGCGGAACTGCACGGCGGGTAGAGACCCGCCTCATGAACGCCGATGGCGCCAGCGCCGGTATCAGCCGTTCAGCCCCAACCGGATGCCGAACCCCACCAGGAACAGGCCGGCCACGCGGCGCAGTGCATCGCTGATCCGCGGGTGCTGGATCAGGCGGCGGCGGGCCAGGTTGCCCGCGCCGATCAGCATCGAGCAGTAGGCGATGCTGACCACCAGGATGATGCCGGCCAGGGCCGCGAAGGTGGCGATGCCCTGGTGTGCCTTGGGATCGATGAACAATGGCAGGAAGGCCATGTAGAACAGGATCGCCTTCGGGTTGAGCAGGCTCACCAGGATCGCCTGCTGGAAGTAGCGGCCCGGCTGCATGCGGATCGGGCCGGCGTCACCGCCCTCGTGCTTCGGCGTGCGCAGCAGGCTGATGCCTACCCACACCAGGTAGGCCGCACCCAGGTACTGCACGGCGTGGAACACCAGCGGGTTGGCCGTCAGGAGTGCGGCCACGCCGGCCAGCGCCAGCCACATCAGGATCTGATCGCCGACCAGCAGTCCGGCGAGTGCGGTGTAGCCGCCGCGTACGCCGCCCCGGCCGGTGGCGGTCAGCAGGGTGAAGGTGCCGGGGCCGGGCAGGGCGAGAAACACCAGCACGGCGACCAGAAACGTCCACAGGTCCTGGATGCCCATCCACGGCATGGCGGCGTTCTCTTGTTACGGGGGGCCGTCATTGTCGGCCAGCGCTGCGGCGGGCGACAGGGGGCCGGCGAGTCCATCGGGCATGCCAGACAGCAGCGGTTGCAGGTGCTGGCGCAGCTGTGCGTGCAGCTGCCGCACCGCCGGCGAGAACTGCTTGCGGTGCGGGCAGACCAGCTGCAGCGGGATGTGGCTGCCGATGCCGTCGAGCAGCAACTGCAGGCGCCCGCCCAGCACGTCCTCGCGCAGGTCCAGCCAGGATTTGTAGGTGATGCCTTCGCCGGCCAGCGCCCAGCGCCGTACTACGTCGGCATCGTCGCACACCAGCGGGCCGCGCACGGGAATCAGCGTGCGGCGCCCGTCGACCTCGAATGACCAGCGATCGTAGGCGCGGCCATTGAGCTGGTAGACCAGGCAGTCATGCTCGCGCAGGTCATCCAGCCGCGTGGGGGTGCCGCGCCGCTGCAGGTAGCCGGGCGAGGCCGCGAGCACCCGGCGATTGCCCTCCAGCAGGGGCAGGGCAACGTAGTTGGCGTCGTCGAAGTGGCCGATGCGGATGGCTACGTCGACCGGGTCGCGGAACACATCGGCCACTTCGTCGGACAGGCGCAGGTGCAGGCGCAGCCGGGGATGCGCGGCGCGGAAGGCCGCCAGCCACGGCAGCAACAGGTTGCGGCCGAAGTCCGACGGTGCCGACAGCTGCAGGGTGCCGTGCAGTTCGGCATCCTCGCCCTGCACGCGGGCCCGTCCTTCGCGCAGGGTGGCCAGCACCTCCTGCGCATACGGCAGGTACAGCGCGCCCTCGCCGGTCAGGCGCAGGCTGCGGGTGGTGCGCGCGAACAGGCGCAGGTCGAGCTCGCGTTCCAGCCGCGCTATCGCCGCAGCGACCTGGCCGGGCAACAGATCGGCCTCGCGCGCGGCCTGCGAGAAGCTGCCCAGCGCAGCGGTGCGGACGAACAGCTGCAGGTCGTCGAAGCGGATCATCTTCATTGCCAGAGTGAAAGTGCTGCCTGATTCTGCGCCTTTCTGCAGGACCGCGCGCGGCGCAACCTGTCCACTCCTTTCCCACTGGACCGCTGCCATGCGCGCCATTGCCTACACCCACGCCGGCCTGCCGATCGATGATGTCCAGGCCCTGATCGACATTGAACTGGAGCTGCCGCAGCCCGGCCCGCGCGACCTGCGGGTGGCGGTGCGCGCGGTGGCGGTCAATCCGGTCGACACCAAGGTCCGCCGCGGCGTGGCCACCGACGGCCCGCGTGTGCTGGGCTGGGATGCGGTCGGCACCGTCGACGCCGTAGGCAGCGACGTGACCCTGTTCCAGCCCGGTGATGCGGTCTACTACGCTGGTGTCATTGATCGTCCGGGCAGCAATGCCGAGTACCAGCTGGTGGATGAGCGCAGCGTTGGCCGCAAGCCGGCCAGTCTCGATGACGCCGCTGCCGCCGCGTTGCCGCTGACCGCGATCACCGCCTGGGAGCTGCTGTTCGACCGTCTGCGCATTCCCGAAGGCGGTGGCGAAGGCCAGACCCTGCTGGTGATCGGTGCCGCCGGTGGCGTCGGCTCGATCCTGGTGCAGCTGGCGCGGAAGCTGACGAAACTGACCGTGATCGGCACCGCCTCGCGCCCGGATACCCAGGACTGGGTGTATGCGATGGGCGCGCACCATGTGATCGACCACAGCCTGCCACTGGCCGAGGGCCTGGCACGACTGGGCATCAGCGAGGTGCAGCACGTGGCCAGCCTGACCCATTCCGACCAGCACTATGCACAGATCGTGGAGCTGCTGGCACCGCAGGGCCAGTTCGGCTTGATCGACGACCCGGGCCAGGTGGATGTGATGGCGCTCAAGCGCAAGGCGCTGTCACTGCACTGGGAATCGATGTTCACCCGCCCGCTGTACCGGACGGCGGACATGCAGCGCCAGCACGAACTGCTGAACCGCGTGGCCGAGCTGATCGATGCCGGTGTGCTGCAGACCACGCTGGGCGAGCATTTCGGCCGTATCGACGCGGCCAACCTGCGGCGCGCCCATGCGCTGCTGGAGAGCCACCGCGCCAAGGGCAAGATCGTGCTGGAAGGCTGGTAGGGCCAGTTGTTCCCGCGCCCTTGGGGGCGCTCCCGGGCCAGAGCCCTTTCCCAAGAGGAAAGGGCTCTGGCCCCGGCCTTCAGGCCACGCCGTTGTCGACGTATTCGGCGAAACCGGGCTGCCGGCGCAGACGCTCGAACCAGGCCTCGACGTGGGCCAGTGCGGGCTTGCACCCCGGCGTGCTGCGCCAGCGTTGGGTCGACAGGCCCAGCACGATGTCGGCTAGGGTGAAGGTGTTGCCCGCGATGCAGCCTTCGGTGGCGGCCAACTGTCCATCGAGCACACCCATCAGCCGGTTCCACTGCGCCAGGCTGGCCTCCGCACGCGCGTCGTCCGGATAGTGCGGGTGCTGCCGCACGCGCGCCATGAACACATGGCGCCAGGCGCTGTTGAGGTCGCTGGCCTGCCAATCCATCCATTGCTCCACCCGGGCCCGGTCCTGCGCTGCACTCGGCAGCAGGTCCTCGCGTCCGGCGCGCGTGGCCAGGTAGCGGCAGATGCTGTTGGATTCCCACAGCACGAAGTCGCCATCGCGCAGCACCGGCACCTGCCGGTTCGGGTTCAGCGCGGACAGCAGGTCCGGCGTCGGTGCCGGCTCGTGGTGCAGGGGCAGATCCAGCCCCGCGCACAGCCACAGCACCTTGCGCACGTTGATGGAGGTAGGCTTTCCGTACAGAGCAAGCATGGTCCTGGGCGCAGCGCATGAGACTCGCCCAGCCTACACTTGCCCCATGCAAACCGAATATCTGCTCATTGCCGGCCTTCTATTGGCCGTGCTCATCCTGCAGCTGGTCGCCCTGCTGCGCCGCCCACCGCACGATCGCCTGGAACAGGCGGTGCGCGAGGAGGCGCGGTCCGGGCGCAGTGAACTGCGTGAACAGCTCGATGGCTTCGCACGCGCGCTGACCGACCTGTCCACCCGCACCGACCAGCGCCTGGACCTGCTGCGCGAAGCGCTGGGTGAAGACGCCCGCAAGGCACGCGCCGAGGCAGCTGACAGCCAGCAGCGCGGCGCCGCCTTGATGGGCCAGCGGCTGCAGGAACTGCGCGGTCAGCTGGAAACCTTCGGCCAGCAGCAAGAGGCGCGCATCCACGCGTTCGGCCAGCAGTTGCAGGAGCTCACCGGGCGCACAGACGCCCAGCTCGGCGCGCTGCGCCAGACGCTGGTGGATGATGCACGCAAGGGCCGTGAGGAGGGCGCGCAGTCGCAGCAGCGCCTGACCGAAAGCCTTGGCCTGCGCCTGCAGGAACTGACCCAGCGCAACGAACAGCGCATCGCCGAGATGCGCACCACGCTGGAAGAACAGCTGCGCGCGCTGCAGAACGACAATGCGCAGAAGCTGGAGCAGATGCGCCACACCGTGGACGAGAAGCTGCAGTCGACGCTGGAAACGCGCCTGGGCAATTCCTTCAAGCTGGTCTCCGAGCGGCTCGAACAGGTGCAGCGGGGCCTCGGCGAGATGCAGCAGCTGGCCACCGGCGTTGGCGATCTCAAGCGTGTGCTGACCAACGTCAAGAACCGTGGCAGCTGGGGCGAAGTACAGCTGGAGAACATCCTCGAACAGACGCTCACCCAGGAGCAGTACGCGCGGGCAGTGAAGGTACGCCCGGACAGCGGTGAGATGGTCGACATCGCCGTGCGCCTGCCGGGCCGCAGCAGCGATGACACGCCGGTGTGGCTGCCGATCGACTCCAAGTTCCCGCGCGAGGACTACGAGCGGCTGCTGGACGCGCAGGAACAGGGTGACGCCGAGGGCGTGCGCCTGCAGGGCATCCAGCTGGAGCGCGCGGTACGCGTGCAGGCCAAGTCGATCTGCGACAAGTACATCGCGCCGCCGCATACCACCGACTTCGCGGTGATGTTCCTGCCCACCGAAGGCCTGTACGCCGAGGTGATCCGGCGTCCCGGCCTGGTCGACCTGCTGCAGCGCGAGCATCGCGTGGTGGTGGCCGGTCCGACCACGGTCACCGCGCTGCTCAACAGCCTGCAGATGGGCTTCCGCACATTGGCCATCGAGCAGCGCTCCAGCGAGGTGTGGAGCCTGCTGGGGGCGGTGAAGAGCGAGTTCGGCAAGTTCGCCGGCATCCTCGAGAAGGCCGAGAAGCAGATCACCACGGTCGGGCGCAGCATCGGCGAGGCCAGCCGCAAGACGCGCACCATCGAGCGTCGCCTGCGTGGCGTGGAGTCACTGGCCGCCGAGCAGGCCCAGTCGCTGCTGGGCGGCCTGGCCGATGCTGAGGCCACGGCCGAGGACGAAGGCGATGACGGCGACGAAGCCTGAGCCACGTCGACACCCCGCCTGCATGGTCGATGCGTATGCTGGCGGCCTGTCCTACTGGATCAGGTAACGCCATGCGCCTGCGCCTCTGCACCAGTCTCATCCTGACCGCGCTGCTTGCCGCCTGCAGCAGCGCACCACCGGCTGCCGAAACCGCGGCGGCACCGGCCGCAGCCACCAGCCCCGAAGCGGCCGAGGCCTACCGCGAAGCGCGCGATGTGGACTGCCAGGCCGCTGGCGGCACCCTGCAGCGGCTGGGCCGGCTGCAGCGCGAACAGTGCGTGATTCCCTACGCCGATGCCGGCAAGGCCTGCAGCCGCAAAAGCGACTGCACGGGGCAGTGCCTCGCGGGTGCCGAGGTGGCCGCTGATGGTGCCGCCACCGGCACCTGCCAGCGCGACGTGCGCCAGAACTTCGGTTGCCGCCAGCGGATTGATGAGGGCAAGGCGCAGGGCATGATCTGCGTGGATTGAATCCTGCCTGTAGAGCCGAGCCTACGCTCGGCTGCTGTGGCATCAGCCGAGCGTAGGCTCGGCTCTACAACTGCGCGCACAGCGCTATGCTGGTGGGCCATTCCCCGCTGTTGCCGGAGCCCCCGCGTGAGCACCTCGATCCAGGACATTTCCCTCACCACCATCGACGGCCAGCCGTCCTCGCTTGCCGACTACCAGGGCAAGGTGCTGCTGCTGGTCAACGTCGCCTCCAAGTGCGGCCTGACCCCGCAGTACGAGGGCCTGCAGGCGCTGTATGCGGAAAAGCACGCGCAGGGCCTGGAAGTGCTGGGCTTCCCCGCCAACAACTTCCTCGGCCAGGAGCCGGGCAGCGAGGCGGAGATCCAGCAGTTCTGCCAGCTCACCTACAACGTCAGCTTCCCGATGTTCTCCAAGATCAGCGTGGCCGGTGACGACACCCACCCGCTGTACCAGCAGCTGACCGCCGCGCAGCCGCAGTCGATCGGCGAAGGCCCGCTGCGTGAGCGCCTGGCCAGCAAGGAGATCCCGATCCATCCGGCACCGGCGGTGCTGTGGAACTTCGAGAAGTTCCTGGTGGGCCGCGACGGCAAGGTCATTGCGCGCTTTGCCCCGGACGTGGCTGCCGATGACGCGCGCCTGCGTGAAGCCATCGAGGCAGCGCTGGCGGCCTGAGCAAAGCGCGCGATCGGTGGGGTCGGATCCCTTTCCGCGGGAAAGGGCTCCGACCCCACCCACCACAACGCCAAAGAAAAACCCCGCCGAAGCGGGGTTTTTCATGCGTCGCTGAAAGGACTCAGTGCGTCCACTGCGGCATCGGCATCGCATCGACCGGGATCGGCGAATTGGCATCGTCGTGGCCACGGTCGCGCTTGCTGCGCAGATCGTTCTCGATCTGGTAGTTGCGGCGCTGCATCCACGCGTCGCGCACCAGCGAGTACTCGTCCACGGCGGTGTCGCGCAGGTCGTCGATCGCCAGCAGCTGCGCGCGGGTATCGACCAGCTGCAGGCCCTGCAGGCCGATGCGCACCTTGTCTTCCTCGATGCGGCGCATCGGCGACAGCGGGATGTCGCCGGCCAGGCCGAACACATCGCGCACGGTACGCGGGCCGAAGAACGGCAGTTCCACGTAGCGCGAACGACGCCAGCCCCAGACACCCAGGGTCTGGCCGAAGTCTTCATTGCGACGCGGCACCATCGCCTTGCTGGCCGGATCGAACAGGCCACCGATACCCAGCGTGCTGTTCATCAGGAAGCGGCCGAGGCTGTCCCAGGCGTCGGCACCGCGGCCCTGCAGCAGCTGGTTGGTGATGGTCACCGGTGCACGCAGGTTGCTGAAGAAGTTGCTGACGCCGGTGCGGGCGAAGCGCGGCACCACGTGGGTGTAGGCCGTGGCCAGCGGACGAGCGATACCACGGTCGACTGCGTTGTTGAATGTGTGCACCTTGCGGTTGAACGGTTCCCACGGATCGTAGGCCGCCGCGCTGCCGGTGTTGCCGGCGCCGCCATAGAGGGCATCGAAGTCATCGTCACCGCCTGGCGCGGTGGCGGCTGCAGTCTTCGCCGCGTCAGCATCGGCACCGCTCGCCGGGGGCACGGTTGTGGATGCCGCGGCTACCGGCGGAGGCGCCACCGGGGTGACCGGTGCAGCGTCGATCGTGCCGGTGTCGGCGACCACGGGCGGAGCCTCGGTTGCAGCGCTGGCCGGGACCACGGTGCTGGCCGAGGGTGCGTCGCTGCGCGCGGGCTTGCCCGCACAGGCGGTGAGCGCGGTGGCCAGGACGATCAGGGGGAGAGTGCGTACGACGTTCATGTCAGCTCGCAGCAGAAGTTGCGTTGAAATCCAGGTCGGGCGACAGCCGGTAGGCCGCGCTCAGCTCGTTGTAGCCGGCCGGTGCGCCGGAGATCGCCAGCGGGTGGCCGGCCTTGCGCGCGCGTGCCGCCAGTTCGGCCAGCAGGGCCAGGCCGGCGCTGTCCACGCGCTCGACCTCGCCCAGCTCCAGCCGCGCCAGCTGTGCCGGCAGGGCCTGCAGCTGCGGCCACAGCGCGATCACCGCGGCACGGTCGAGTACCCCGCGCAGACGCAGGGTGTCGCCTTCCAGCAGTGCCAGTGCGTTACTTGCCATTGCCCGCCGGCCCGGCCTGCATGCTGCCGCTGTGCAGCTCGCTGGCCACCTGCTTGATGCCCTTCTGGCGCAGCGGGGTATCGAACTGGTTGCGGAAGGTCTGCACGTAGGAGATGCCTTCGATGTTGACGTCGAAGATCTTCCACTGGCCGTTCACGTTGCGCATCCAGTACTCGACCGGGGTCGGCTCGTTGCCGGCACGGACCAGCTCGGTGCTGACGCGCACGCCGCGGTTGCCCGGCAGCGGGCTCTCACCCTTCAGGCGGAAGCTCGGCTTGCCCTGGATGTTGAGCAGGGTCGAGCCATAGCGCTGCATCAGGCTGTCGGCCATCGCATCGGCGAACAGCTTGATGTCGGCGTCGGAGGCGCCGCGGGCGTGCGGGCCCAGCACCAGCCGCGCCGCGTAATCGCGGTCGAAGGTGCGGGTCAGTTCGCTGTCGATGTAGCTGCGCAGGCTGGCCGGGTTGCTGGTGAACTCGCTCTTGCGCTGCTGCAGGGTCGACAGGATGCGGCTGCTGGCATCGATCACCACCTTGCCGGCCTGGCCCTGCGTTGCAGCAGCGGCGGGAGCGGCGGCCTGGGCCTGGGCCAGGAACGGGGTAGCCACCAGCAGCGCCGAGGCGAGCAGGGCCGGGATCAGTTTCATCTTCATGGTTGCGGTTCCGTTGCAGGCGCCTGCGCGCCATCGTTGGGCTTCTGGCCAGCGCCGCCACCGGCGCCGCCACTGAACATGTACTTGCCGACCAGCTGGATCAGGTCCACCGCCGGCTGGGTGAAGACGATTTCGTCGCCGGCCTTCAGCACATCCGGGTCACCGCCCGGCTGCAGACCGATATAGCTCTCGCCAAGCAAACCGCTGGTGAAGATGCCGGCCGAGGTATCCGCCGGCAGGTCCTTGACCTTGCTGTCCATGCGCAGGGTGACGATGGATTCGAACTTCACCGGGTCCAGGTCGATCGAGGCGACCTGGCCGACGGTGACGCCGCCGATCTTCACCGGGGCCTGCTTGCGCAGCTGGCCGACCTGGGAAAAGCGTGCTTTCAGCTCGTAGCCGTCGCTGCCCCAGCTCCAGCGCTGGTTGGTCGAGGCCACGGCCAGCACCATCAGCGAGGCCAGGGCCAGCAGCAGGAAAGCGCCGACGGAGAATTCGAGTCTGGGACCGCGGATGGCCATGTGGATTACCTGATCGAGTCGTGGTGGCCGCGCGCGCCTGCGCACCGCCGGTGGAGGGGTTAGGTGAACAACATTGCCGACAGCACGAAGTTGAACATCAGCACCAGCAGCGAGGCGTTGACCACCGCGCGGGTGGTCGCCACCGAGGTGCCCTCGATGGTCGGCTCGGCATGGAAACCAACGTAGGCGGCGACCAGTGCAGCGGTGCCGCCGAAGATCGCCGACTTCAGCATCGCCACGCCGAAATCGTCCCAGAAGTCCACGCTGTTGCGCAGCGCCGACCAGAACACGCCATTGTCCAGGCCCAGCACATGCACCGCTTCGAAGTAGCTGGCACTGATCGCCAGCGAACAGAAGATGCCGGTCAGCAACGGCACGGTCAGCACCGCGGCCCAGAAGCGCGGCGCGACGGCCTTGGCCACCGGGTCGATCGCCATCAGCTCCAGCGCCTTGATCTGGTCGGTGGCGCGCATCAGGCCCAGTTCGGCGGCGATCGAGCTGCCGGCGCGGCCGATGAACAACAGCGCGGTCAGCACCGGCGCCAGCTCGCGGTACAGCGACAGGCCGAGCAGGGTGGACAAGGCATCGGCCGCACCGAAGGTGGTCAGCGTGCGATAGCCCTGCAGGGTCAACACCAGGCCGACGAAGGCACCACCGACAGCGATGATCGGCAGCGAGCGTGCGCCGATCTTGTAGATCTCGCGGGTCAGCTCGGCCAGGAAATCACGGGTCGGCAGCGAACCGCGCAGCACGGTCAGCGAGAACAGGCCGGCGCGGCCCAGCGAACGGGTGGCTTGAACGAACGGCATCAGGCAACCCTCGCGCGCGGCGCGGCATCGAACGGGATGGGGCCATCAGGCTGGCCGTGCAGGAACTGCCGCAGCAGTGGGTCCTGGCTGGACTGCAGCGCCTCAGGCGAACCCTGGAACACGATGCCGCCATTGGCGATCGCGATCACCTGGTCGCAGATCGGCAGGGTCTCGTGCACGTGGTGGCTGACGATGATGCTGGTCAGGCCCAGGCTGTGGTTGAGGCGCTGGATCAGGCTCATGATCACCCCCGAGGCGATCGGGTCCAGCCCGGTCAGCGGCTCGTCGTAGATCATCAGCGGCGGGTCCAGCGCCAACGCCCGGGCCAGCGCTACACGGCGCGCCATGCCACCGGACAGCTCGCGCGGCCAGGCGTCGGCGGCGGCCAGCAGGCCCACTGCATGCAGCTTCATCTGCACCAGCCGGCGCAACACGGCGGCGGGCAAGCGGGTATGCGTGCGCAGCGGCAGTGCGACGTTCTCGGCCACGGTGAGGTCGGTCAGCAAGCCGTTGCCCTGCAGCAGCACGCCCACGCTCTTGCGCATTTCCAGCAGCGCGCCGCTGTCATGCGGGATCGGCTTGCCGAACAGGGTGACCTCGCCAGCCACCGGGCGCAGTTCGCCGGTCAGCGCCGCCAGCAGGGTCGACTTGCCGCTGCCGGACGGGCCGAGCACGGCGGTGATGCTGCCCTGGGGCACCTGCAGCGACACGTCACGCAGGATCGTGCGCCCGCTCCGGTCGATGCGGACGTTGGACAACTGCACCAGACTGGAGGCGGAAGCCGACATGGGCACCATTAACGTTTTTTAGACATCGAAGGATCGGGCCAGCCGGCTGAACATAAGCAGACTGGACGGTGCAGTATTGTTGCACGACAAGGCATGGCGCAGGCCGGGACAATCGGGCAGGGGGCCGGAACAATCCGTACTGCTGGCGGGCCAACCATTGAATACTGCCTGCCGTCCTGCACACTGTGCATGATGAGTGACCCAGGCAGCGACTTCCGCCTCTACCATTCCAACTCGCTGGACGTGCTGGCCGCGCTGCTGGCGCGCAACGTGCGTGCGCCGGTCGTGGGCCAGCCGTTGCTGGCACCGGACGTGGTACTGATTCCACAGGTGGCGATGCGACGTTGGCTGCAGGCGACACTGGCGGCCGAATTCGGCGTCGCCGCCAACCTCGAATTCCTCACCCCGGGCGAGTTCGTGGCCCGCGCGCTGAAGGCCAACGTCAGCGGCGAGCAGGATGACCTGGACGCCGCTGGCCTGCACTGGAAGCTGTACCAGGCGCTGCGCGACCCGGCGTTGCTGGCGCAGCCACCGATGCGCGCGCTGCAGTCCTATCTTGCCGGTGGCGATGCCCTGAAGCCGTGGGCACTGGCCGCCGAGCTGGCCTCGGTGTTCGAGAAGTACCAGGCCTGGCGCCGCGATTGGCTGCTGCGTTGGGCGGCCGGCGCCGATCCGGCCGATCCGCAGGCGATCCTGTGGCGCACCATCACCCACGGCCGCGACTACCGCGCGCGCCGCATCCAGGAGTACCTGGACCGTTTCGAAGGGGCCGGCCAGCCATTGCCGAAGGGCTTGCCACTGCGCATGTCCGCGTTCGCGACGCTCAACATCTCGCCCGATGTGCTGCGGGTCATGGCGACCCAGGCACGGGTGGGCGAGCTGCACTTCTATATGCCCACCCCGGTGCAGTCGTACTGGGGCGACCTGCAGACCCTGGCCGAGCGGCTGCGCAGTGGCGCACCGGATCCCTTCGGAGAATCCGCTGGCGAGAACCGCCTGCTGGAAGCCTGGGGCGCCGCAGGGCGCGACTTCATGGCGGTGCTGGGCAGCTACGAGGTGGTGCACCCGGCCGGCGAGATCGCCGCCTATTCCGATCCGGAAGAGGACACCCGGCCGACCCTGGACGAAGGTGGCCTGTCCGACAGCCTGCTGCATCGCCTGCAGCGCGATCTGTTCCACCGCCGCGCGCTGCCCTCGGGCGAGCTGCGCGACGGTCTGCGCGGCGACGACCCGAGCCTGCAGGTGCACGCCTGCCACACCCGCCTGCGCGAGCTGCAGGTACTGCACGACCAGCTGCGCAGCCTGCTGCAGGACCCGCGCTTCGACCCGCCGTTGCAGGCCCGTGAGATTGCGGTGCTGGCGCCGGACATCGATCCCTACGTGCCGTACCTGGAGGCGGTGTTCGGCGGCCGCAGCGGCGACGACGAACACATTCCCTATGCGCTGGCCGACAGCAGCCCGCTGGCCGGCGAGCCGCTGGCCGATGTGTTCGTGCATCTGCTGGGCCTGCCGGTCTCGCGTTTCGGCCTGAACGAAGTGCTGGACCTGCTGGCCAGCGCACCGCTGGCCGAAGCGGCAGGGCTGGAAGCGGTGGACTTCGACCGCCTGCACGGCTGGTTGCAGCAGGCCGGCGCACGTTGGGGCCTGGACGCCAAGCACCGCAACCAGCACCAGGCACCGGCCGACGACGCCTATACCTGGCAGTTCGCGCTGGATCGCCTGGTACTCGGCCATGCCACTGGCAGCGAGGCCGATCTGGCCGGCGTCGCACCGTGGATCGAACTGGAAGGCGGCGCGCTGGAAGCACTGGACCGGCTGTTGCGCCTGCTGCGCGTACTGGCGGTCTATCAGCGTCGCCTCGGCGAGCTGCTGACCCCGGCGCAGTGGCGGCAGCGCCTGCTGTCGCTGCTGGATGCACTGCTGCCCACCGCGCCCAGCTCGCCCAACAGCCAGCGCGCGCTGGAGCGCCTGCGCAAGCTGCTCAACCAGTTCGCCGACGATGCCGCCAAGGCCGGTTTCGAAGACGGCGTGCCGCCGGAGGTGGTGCGCGCGCACTTCGCTGGCGCGCTGGGCGAAGCCGATACCCGCGCACCGCTGCTGACCGGTGGCATCAGCTTCGGCCGCATGGTGCCGATGCGCCTGCTGCCGTTCCGGGTGATCTGCGTGCTCGGCCTCAACGATGGTGATTTCCCGCGCCGGGACCCGGCCGCGGGCCTCAACCAGCTCACCGCCGAGCTGGATACACCGCGCCGCCGTCCGGGTGACCGCTCCACCCGCGAGGACGACCGCTTCCTGTTCCTGCAGTTGTTCGCCGCCGCGCAGGAGGTGTTCTATCTCAGCTACCTCGGCGCCGATCCACGCGATGGCAGCGTGCGCGAGCCGTCGGTGCTGGTCAGTGAACTGATCGACGCCGCCGCCGCCCATCACCTCGATCCGCCGGCGGCGGTCCGCGATTTCACCGTGCGCCACGCATTGCAGCCGTTCTCACCAGCGGCATTCGGCGATGGCGATCCACGCCGCTTCAGCTACCGGCGGCAGTGGCATCCGGCTGCCGGCCGCCTCACCGGCCAGCGTGGAAGCCTGCAGCCGTGGTTCGATGCGCCCTTGCCGCCGCCGCTTGACGAAGCGGTGGAAGACGAGGTCGCACTCGATACCCTGCGCCGCTTCCTGTGCGACCCGGCCGGGCAGTTCCTTGCACAGTCGCTGGGCCTGCGCCTGGCCGAGGACGTCGAGGAGGTCGATGACCTGGAACCGTTGGTGCTGTCTTCGCGCGGACCGGAGAAGCGCAGCGTGCAGGCCGCCGTGGTGCGTGCCACGCTGACCGGCGACACCGAGCCGTTGTACCCACGGTTGCGCGCGCGCGGCCTGCTGCCGTCCGGTGCGCTGGGTGAGCGCCAGTTCGAAGCCGAGCAGCTGAAGACGCGCCCGTATGCCAGCGCGCTGCTCGGCTGGATGCGCGGCGAACTGCTGGAAAGCCGTCTCTACGAGGTGGAAATCGACGGTGTGCGCCTGCATGGCCGCGTGGCCGATCGGCATCCGGAAGGGCTGGTGCGCTTGCGTGCCGGCACGCTCAATGGCAATGCAGTGATCCGCCACGGCCTGGACTGGCTGCTGGCGAACGCGGCGGGCGACGCGCTGCCGCTTGTGCAGTTCCATGATGGCGGCGACGCCGGTCCCGGCCCGCATGTACTGCCGGCACTGAGGGTTCCCGCTGCACGTGCGGCGCTGCGTGCGCTGCTGCAGCTGCGCCAGCGTGGCCTGCGCGAGCCGCTGCGCTTTGCCCCGTACACCGGTTGGGTGCTGTACAACGCGCCAGCAGAAAAGCAGCGCAGCGAAGGCTGGAAGCAGTGGCACGGCAGCGACCGCAGCTGGGGTGAATCCAGCAGCGACGCCTGGCAGCTGCTGCTGCGGGGTGCCGACCCGTTCGCTACCGAGGCCAGCTACGCTGACCTGCTGCGCAACAGCCAGCTGGTCTTCAGCGCAGTGCGTGAAGGCCGCACCCTTGGCGCCGAAACACGCCAGGAGGGCAACGCATGAACACCGCCATCGCCGAAGACGACATCCAATTCCCCAGCCGCGATCCCTACCTGGCCCTGCCGCTGGATGGCATCCGCCTGATCGAAGCCAGCGCCGGCACCGGCAAGACCTTCACCCTGGCCACGCTGTTCACCCGCCTCGTGGTGGAGCAGGGCCTGCGCATCGGCCAGATCCTGGCGGTGACCTTCACCGACGCCGCCACCCAGGAACTGCGCAAGCGCATCCGCGAGCGCCTGGCGCTGGCCGCGCGCCTGGTCGATATGGATCCGGCCGAGGGCGAAGCCCCGGATGTATCCCTGACCCGCGAAGTGCTGCGGCGCCACCTGCAGGGTGGCAGCGAGAGTGCGGCCGCACTGAAGCGCCGCCTGCAGGTGGCGGCCGACGAGATCGACCTGGCGTCCATCTTCACCATCCACGGCTTCTGCACCCGTGTGCTGCGCGAGCATGCGCTGGAAAGCGGCCATACCTTCGACGCGCCGGAACTGCTGGCCAGCGATCGCGAGATGCTGGAAGCGCTGGCGGCTGACCTGTGGCGGGTGCATGCCAACGACGTGGCCACGCTGGAACCGCTGACCTGGCTGTGGTCCAGCCCGGAGGCGCTGGCCGCCGATCTGCGCGCGCTGCTGCATCCGTTGCCGCTGCATCCGTTGCCGCAGCCGGTGACCGTGGCCGATCCACGCGCGGCCCTGCAGGGCGCGGCGGAAGCACTGTCCGCAAGCGTGCGCGAGCATGGCGAGCAGTTCTTCATCGACCTCTGCGATGCCGTCGACAACAAGTGGCTCAACGGCGTGTCCTACAAGCTGGGCTGGCTGCATGCGCTGGGCCGGCAGCTGCTGGCCTGGGCAGAGCGCGCCGACCCGCGCGAACTGCTGGCCAGCGAGCGCCTGCCGGCGCTGCTGCCGGAGATGCTGGCCGACAAGACCAACAAGAAATTCCCCGACCGCACACCATCGTCGCCATTGCAGGCGCCGTTGGCGCGCTATGTCACGTTGCTTGCCGAACGCGATGCCTGGCTGCGTGCCACCGCGTTGAACTTCCTGCACGCGCTTCGCGAGGAAGCCAGGCTGCGTCTGCAGGCACTGAAGCGCACGCGGCGCGTGCAGACCTACGACGATCTGATCGACGGTGTAGCGTTGGCGCTGGAAGGCCCGCAGCGACTGGCGCTGGTCAGGCAGCTGCGCGCGCAGTACCGCGTCGCGCTGGTCGATGAATTCCAGGACACCGACGACCGCCAGTGGGGCATCTTCCATGCCGTGTTCGGCGACTCGCCGGAGGTACGCGAGCTCGGCCTGGCGCCGGCACTGTTCCTGATCGGTGACCCCAAGCAGGCGATCTACGGTTTCCGCGGTGGCGACATCCACACCTACCTGAAGGCCAAGCAGGTGGCGCAGCAGGCACCGGTGCTGGACCAGAACTTCCGCTCGCGCCCGGCCGTGCTGCGCGCACTGCAGGCGCTGTACGACAACGGTGGCGAAGACGCCTTCCTCGAGCGCGACATCCAGTTCGAACCGGTGCAGCCCGGTGGCGTGCGCAGCGATGCGGACTACCTGCGTGATGGCCATGCTGCCGTGGCGCTGACCCTGCGCGTGCTGCGCAGTGGCGGCGACAAGGCAATGAGTGCCGATGCCTCGCGCGATGCAGCCACCCAGGCCTGCGTCGCCGCGATCCACCAAGCCCTGGCCGATGCGCGTGCCGGCAATGCCGTGCTGCGTGGGCGTCCCCTGCAGCCGGGCGACATCGCGGTCCTGGTGCGCTCGCATCGCGAGGCCACCCTGGTGCAGCGTGCGCTGGCCGCGGTCGGTATTCCCGCGGTGGCGGCCGGCAAGCAGAGCCTGTTCGCCACCGCGGAAGCACGCGATCTTCGTGCGCTGCTGCTGGCGCTGCTGCAACCGGCTGATGAAGGCCGCCTGCGTGCAGCGCTGGCCACGGTACTGCTCGGCCAGCGCGCCAGTGCGATCGCTGCGATGGAGCGCGAGGGCGATCTGCAACGCGGGTTCCAGGCGCAGCTGCTGCACTGGCGCGAGCGCTGGCAGCGCGGCGGACCGTTCGCGGTGATCGCCGATGTCTGTGCCGCGCAGGGCGAACGCCTGCTGGCGCTGATCGATGGCGAACGTCGCCTGACCAACTACCTGCAGCTGGGTGAACTGCTGCAGGAAGCCTCCGCACAGGCACTGGGCATGCACGGCCTGCTGGACTGGCTGCAGGGGCAGATGGCCAGCGCCGACCAGGATGACGAGCAGCAGCTGCTGCGCCTGGAATCGGATGCGCGCCGCGTGCAGATCATCACCCTGCACAAGAGCAAGGGCCTGGAGTATCCGCTGGTGTTCCTGCCGTTTGTCGGCATCGATGGCGGGACACCGAACACCGCGTCGCATTGCACGGTGCATGTGGGCGGCCAGCGCCAGCTGCACTGGAAGCTGGACAAGGACGAGGCCTGGGAAGCGGCCACTGCGCAGCGCGAACGCGAGCAGCGCGCCGAGGATGCACGCCTGCTGTATGTCGGCCTGACCCGTGCCGAGCACGCGCTGTGGATCGCCGTGGGCGATCTGGCTGGGCTCGGCAGGACGCGGCTGGCGCCGCTGCTGGGTGACCTGCAGGCGCTGCGCGCGCATGCCGATGTGCACATCGATGACCGCGAAGCACTCGCTGCGCTGCCGCAGCTGGCCGCCGAAGTGGAAGGTGACCTGCCGGCGGTGCGTGTACTGACCCGGCGCGTGCCACACGATTGGTGGGTCTACAGCTTCACCCAGCTGGCGCACGCTGACGCTGGCGCGGGCAGTGATATCGAAGCCGCCGCCACCGAGTTGCCGGCACCGGCCGCCGACGAACCGGCCGGCCCGGAACTGCCGCTGGAACCGGCGCTGCCGGAACCCACCGCGGCCGCCGAAGACAGCACACCGATCGACCCGCGCTTCATGGGCAGTCGCTTCGGCAACGTGCTGCACGAGGCGATGGAGAACGTCGACTTCGCCGCATGGGGTGACTGGCAGCCGGGCCTGGAAGCCCCTGAGGGCCAGGCCGAGGTGCTGCGCAAGGCGCTGCACGACGAAGGCTATGCCGACGCTGACCTGGACGATGGCGTAGCGGTGCTGGTGCCGCTGGTCGGCCACACGCTGACCGTGCCGCTGCCCGAAGGCGGTGCGCTGCACAGCCTGGGCGAAGGCGAGCGGCGCGCGGAAATCGACTTCCATTTCGCCATCGAGCCGACCACCGTGCCGGCGCTGCTGCAGGTGCTGCACGCGCACGGTGTTTCCAGTGGCCGCCGCGGTTTCGGCCAGCGGCGCCGGCTGGAAGGGCTGATGACCGGCATGATCGACCTGACCTATGTGCGTGATGACCGCTGGTACGTGCTCGACTACAAATCCAACCGGCTGCCCGGCTATAGCCCGGACCTGCTGGCCATTGCCATGCGCCACAGTGAGTACGACCTGCAGGCGCTGATCTATACCGTGGCCCTGCATCGCTGGCTGCGCTTCCGCCTGGGCGCAGCCTACGATTACGAGCGCGACATGGGCGGCATCCGCTACCTGTTCTGCCGCGGCCTGGATGGCACCGGCAATGGCGTGCATGTGGACCGCTTCCCGCTGGCGCTGGTGGATGCGCTGGATGCATTGTTCGCCGGTGGCGAGCAGGCCCAGGCCGAACTGGCCGCACGTGCCCGTGGAGCCAGCGCATGAGCTTGCTCCACGAGTTGTATCGCAACGGCCAGCTGCGAACTCTCGATCACGCACTGGCGACCAGCCTGCAACGCTTGCGGGAGGACACCCCTGACAGCGTGGCAGTGGCGGCCGCACTGGCCTCGCTGGCGGTGTCGCAGGGCCACGCTGCGTTTGATCCGGCACAGCCGCAGCGGTTGCTGGAAGGCGTGCCTGAGTGGCCTGCCGCGCAGAACTGGCTGGCACAGTTGCGTGCATCGCCGTGGGTAGCGACGCCGGACCAGGCCGACGCCATCGCCGAGGATGCACCGCTGGTACTGGAAAACGGGCTGCTGTACCTGCGCCGCTATCGTGAGTACGAGCGTCAGCTGGCGGCCGGGCTGCAGCGCATTGGTCGGCATCCGCTGCCGGCACCGGACATGGCCGCGCTGGCACCGCTGTTCGCGCAGCTGTTCCCGCAGGCATCGGGCAGCGAGGACCACCAGGCACGCGCCGCCGGCGTGACCCTGCGCCATCCGTTGGCACTGGTCACCGGCGGCCCCGGCACCGGCAAGACCACCACCATCGCGCGCCTGTTGCTGCTGTTGGCGGCACAGGCCCGGCAGGCCGGCCAGCCGCTGCCCGAGGTGGCCTTGGCCGCACCCACCGGGCGCGCCGCCGAACGCATGGCCGAGAGCCTGCGGCTGGCCGTGCAGCGCCTGCAGGAGAACGGCGTGGACCCGGCGCTGTGCGCGGCACTGCCCAGTACCGGCACCACCCTGCATCGCCTGCTCGGCGTGATTCCGGATTCGCCGCGCTTCCGCCACCACGGCGACAATCCGCTGGCGGTGGACGTGGTGGTGGTCGACGAAGCCTCGATGATCGATCTGCCGATGATGGCCAAGCTGGTCGATGCGATTGCCAGCGGCACCCGCCTGATCCTGCTCGGCGATCCCGATCAGTTGCCGTCGGTCGAAGCCGGTGATGTGCTCAGCGCGATCCTGCGCGCCAGCGGCGATGGCATCGGCACCCGCGCCGACGATGCGCAGGCGCTGCATGGCCTGCTGGCGCCGGCCACGTTGCAGCCACAGGCCACGCCGCGCGCCTTCGCCGGCCGCCGCGTGCAGCTGCAACGTGGTTACCGGCAGAGTGATGCGCTGGACCTGGCGCCGCTGGCGCATGCCGTGCGCGAAGGCGACAGTAGCACGGCACTGCAGCTGCTGCGCGGTGGGTCGCTTGCTGGCGTGCACTTCCACGAAGGCGAAGCCGATCCGTTGCGTGGCCAGCGCGAGCACCTGCTCGGCCACTGGCGTGCATTGGCCGATGCCACCGATCCGGTGCTTGCCCTGCAGCAGGCCGGTCGCCTGCGCGTGCTGACCGCGCTGCGCGAAGGCCCACAGGGCGCGCGTGGCCTCAACAGCCGCATCGAACAACTGCTGGCCGGCACTACCCCGGGCTACTTCCAGGGCCGCCTGCTGCTGGTCACCGAGAACAGCTACCGGCACCGCCTGTTCAACGGCGACATCGGCATCTGCCTGCGCGATGGCAGCGGCGCGATGGTGGCCTGGTTCCCCGGCGACACCCTTGAACAACCACGTGCCTTCCACCCGGCCGCGCTGCCCGCGCACGAAAGCGCCTTCGCGATGACCGTGCACAAGGCGCAGGGCTCGGAGTTCGATGAAGTGTGGCTGCAGCTGCCACGCCAGGACAGCCGCGTGCTGTCGCGCGAACTGGTCTACACCGGCCTGACCCGCGCCCGCCAGGTGCTGCATGTGGCCGGCAGCGCGGACGTGCTGCAGGCTGCATTGAAACGCCACGCCAGCCGGTTGGGTGGCCTGGCCTGGCGGCTGGGTGCGGAAGACGTGATCGAATTACCGACGCGCAGTGAACAGCCTACGGTGCAGGGCGCGTTGTTTTGACGCGGGCGCGATGCGCTTCCTGTAGAGCCGAGCCATGCTCGGCTGATGGGCTACGGAGTCGAGCGTGGCTCGACTCTACAGAAGCGTACTTCGATCATTTCCACGCTCATCCACGCATGGCGTGGATCTACCGGCCACCGGAAAACTGTCGAAGGCGGGGTGGGTCCGGTTGCGGGGGCGTGAGCCGCATGGATGCGGCGACCGAGCTTACAAGGATGTACTTGCAGCGTCCCCCGCAACCGGACCCACCCCGCCAACCCACGGATAGCACGCATTTGACGTTGCCGTTGCCGTTGATTCGGCAGGTGCAGGGCGCAGCCCTGCCGCCCCCGTCATTCCGCGATCAGCACCAGGCCATCGGGAAACACGATCGCCGCTTCATCGGCGCTCACATCGAAGAAGCCTACGCCGTGCTTCTCGGCCAGGTCCTGCACGCGGGTATGCGCACGTTCGGCCACCGAATACGCAAACGCGCCGTAGATCACCTGGCGGCCGATGCTGTACTCGGTCACCTCGGCGCGGTCTTCATCGTCGTTGCTCAGTGGTCCGTTCATCGGCGGGAATTCCTGCGCCATCTCCGCAAACCACGCCTGCAGCGCCGGGCTGCTGACCGCCGCGTCGTCGTACTCGTGGCGCTCGTTCCACTGCGTCTGCTCCTCGAACCAGGCGATGAAGGCCGCGGCCTCACGTGGAGCGGCGCTGGCCTCGAACACCATCATGTCGTAACTCATTGAACCGTCCTGTTGCAGCGCCGGGGTCGGATCCCGCTCCGCAGGAGAGGGCTCTGACCCCTCCGCGGAGTCTGTGGACACACAGGGTAGCGCGCTACGGCTGCGTCGCCGTGTCCATTGCCAGTCCCGGCGCCAATGCCTTCGCCTCCGGGAACAGCGCGAAGCGCAGGCCGATCAGGCCCATCAGCGCCTCGTCGCGGGCCTTGCACGCCGCCACGCTGCCAACGCGGCCCAGCGAGGTATCCAGCCGCTCGCGCAGCGCCTCGGCCGCCATGATCGGCTTGCGTGCGGCGATCTGCCGCCGATAGTGCCCAGCGATCTCCTCCAGGATGTGCTCGACCGCCTCGCGGCTGCGCTCGGGCAGCTCCAGCCGTGCACGGCGCAGCTGCAGGATGTTCAATCCGATGCGTGCCTCGTTGAGCATGTCCACCGAGGCGATGTCGCTGCCCTCCGGCGTCGCCGCCAGGCGCGGCGCGAGCAGGCCCAGCAGGTCGAGCATGCGTGCGGCGAAGCGCTGCCGGTCCTGCTGGCCACGGCCTTCGGCGGCTTCGGCCAGCGTGGTCCAGCCCTGCCGCACCAGCCGGCGCGCGGTCCACTCGGCACCCACCGAACGGAACAGGCGGGTCATCACCACCGCAAAGCCGATGCCGATGAACATCGCGATCGACGAGTTGAGGAAGGTCTGGATGTTGGCGCTGTAAGTGTTCTGCAGGCTCAGCAGCGCGGCCAGGTTCACCGTCAGCGGCAGTGCGAACAGAGCGCTCTTGGGGTGGTGCAGCATCAGCCCCAGCGGCAGGAACACCACCGCCAGCACCAGCGCCAGCAGGCCGAAGTCGTGGACCGCCGGGAACACGCCGAACAGATACACGCCGGCGACCACCGAGGCGACCATCGCCCATACCAGGAATGACACCATGCTCGGCGCCGGATCGTCCTGCGCGGCGAAGAACGCGGCGGTGACTGCGGCCATCATCGCGCCGTTGCCGCCGCCTTCCCATCCCAGCGCGATCCACAGCACGCAGTAGCTCATCAGCGCCACGCCGGCGCTGAGCGCGGAGAACAGCGCCATGCCGTAGTCGACGTGCTTGTCAGCGGCCACGCGTTCAGTGCGGATGCGGTAGTGCGCGCGGTCCAGCGGCGCGGTGCCGTGGTCGATCGCGTGCTGCAGGGTGCGGCAGTCCTGCCACAGGTCTACCAGTTCCTCCAGGCGCAGCAGCAGGCTGGCCAGCTGCAGGTGCTGCAGGTCGCGGTCCACCTGCGGCTTCAGTGCACTGATGCGCGCGCGCAGGCGGGCGTACTCGCTGGCATTGGTTGGGCCGTCCAGCCAGTCGTGGATGTCGTCGATCAGCGCCGGCAGGCCCTCCGGCAGGTCCTGCCCATCGCTGCGCAGCGCACTCAGGCGGTCGGCGATCGAGGACAGCACCGGCAACAGCAGCAGCATGCGCTCGCGCAGCCGCTCCATCGACACCGACGACCCGGCGTGGCGTGGATCATCGCGGCGCAGGAACTCGATCAGCGCCTCGAACTGCACCAGGTCGGCGGCCAGCCGGTTGCGCGGCGCATGTGCACGGCCGCGTTCAAGAATCTGCCGGCACCACTGCGCGGCGTCCTCCATCCAGCTGCCGATGCGTGCGCGCAGCATCGGTCGAACCGAGGCCGGGAACAGCAGCGAGGCGAACAGCACCGCCACCACCGTGCCAAGGATGATCTCCTCGCTGCGCGCCACCACGGTGTCGAAGATGGTTTCCGGCGAGGTCACTGCGGGGAAGCCGATGAAGGCGGTGGTGTAGCCGGCCAGCAGGAACGCGTAGCCGCGCGGGCCGCGGTTGAGCAGCGCCATGAACAGGCAGCCGGCCAGCCAGATCGACATCGCCGCGCTCAGCACCAGCGGCGTTTCCACCAGTGCCGGCAGCACCAGCAGGGTGGCCAGCCCGGCCACCAGCGTGCCGACGATGCGGTATACGCCCTTGGCACGGGTCGGGCCCAGCAGCGGCTGGCTGACGATGTACACCGTGCCCATCGCCCAGTACGGGCGCGACAGGTTGCCGGCCATGGCGATGTACAGCGCGGCCACTGCGGCCAGGTAGGTCTTGATCGAGAACAGCCACGCCTGGCGGTCGGTCAGCGCGTTCATGGCTTACTTCGCCGAGGCCTGTGCGGTGGACGGCGCCGCCGGGGCGACCGTTGCCTGCCAGCCGCCACCCAGCACCAGGAACAGATGGATCTGGTCGCGCGAGACCTGCGCTTCGGCAGCGGCCAGGGTGGCATCGCTGGTGGCCAGGCTGCGGTCGGCATCCAGGCTGGACAGGTACGGCGTGCGGCCGCCCTGGTACAGCCGGCGGTTCTGCTCGGCGGCCAGCGCGGCCTGCTCCTGCGCGATGCGCAGCGACTGCAGCCGGCGCAGGTCCTGCGCATAGCGGTCCAGCGCGGTCTGGGTCTCGCGCAGCGCCTGCAGCACGGTGTGGTCGAACTCGGCCAGCGCCGCGTCGGCACCGGCCTCGGCAGCGTGGATGCGCGCATGCGTGCCCGACGACGGCAGCGTCCACGAAATCAGCGGGCCGATCGACCACTGCTGGGTCATCGGTGTGCCGAAGTCTTCCAGCAGGCCGGCGGCGCCCACCGAGGCGCCCAGGCGGATGTCCGGATACAGCTCGGCGGTGGCCACGCCAATCCGAGCGGTGGCCGAGGCCAGCTTGCGTTCGGCCTGGCGCACGTCCGGGCGGCGCTGCAGCAGCGCCCGGCCATCACCGACCGGCAGCGGCTGCGCCAGGCCGGGGGCGTGCGCACAGTCGATCACGCCGGCTGGCAGCTGGCCCGGGGTTTTCCCAAGCAGCGCGGCCAGCGAATAGGCGGCCGCCGAACGCTGCGCGCGTAGCGGCGGCAGTGCCGCCTCCAGCAACGCTACCTGCGCATTGGCGCGGGCCAGTTCCGGCGGCGTGCCGCGGCCGGCCGCGATCAGGCGCTTGGTGACCGTGCGGCTGCGCTGCTGCAGCTGCAGCGAATGCTCGGCCACGTGCAGTTCGTGGTTGGCGTGGCAGATTTCCAGGTAGCTGTCGGCGACCTGCGCGACCACGCTGACCTGGGCCAGATCGCGCGCCCCGGCGACCGATTGCTCGTCGGCACGCGCCGCTTCGGCGCCGCGCTTGAGCTTGCCGAACAGGTCGAACTGGTAGCTGACCGCGAACTTGCCATCGGCCAGGTTGATCACCGGCAGTTCGTGTTCCTGCAGGAACGATTCGGCCGACAGCTGCGCACGGCTGACGCCGGCCTCGGCCTCGTACTCGAAGCCGCCCGCGTCCAGCGCCTGTTCGTACACGGCGGCAGCGCGGCGCAGGTGCGCATCGGCGGCCTTCAGTTCCACATTGTCACGCAGCGCCTGGGTGATCAGGCCATCCAGCACCGGGTCGTTGTACAGCGACCACCAGCGGTCGGGCAGCGCCTGGTTGGCGGCCACCTGCGGGTTCTGCGTATCGATGAAGGCCGCATTGGCCTCCGGGCGCTTGAACGCCGAGCCTTCCGGCAGTGCGTAGTCGGGGCCGACGGTCCTGCACGCAGCCAGGCTGGCCAGCGCGACGATCAGGCCGAGACGGGGCAGGGCGGTGTTCACAGGCCCGCCTGTGTCGGCGCAGTGCCGGCCTTGCCTGCGTGCTTCGTGCTGCTGGTCTGCACGGTCACCGTGGCGGTACGGCCGGCAATCAGCTCAACGCCCTTGGGTACTTCGTCGATCGCGATGCGCACCGGGATGCGCTGCGCCAGCCGCACCCAGTCGAAGGCCGGGGTCACGTTCGGCAGCAGGGTGCTGCCGTTGCTGCGGTAGCGGTCCTCGATGCCGGCGGCGATGCTTTCCACGTGGCCACGCAGCGCGGTCGATTCACCCATCAGCCGGATGTCCACGCTCTGCCCCGGGGCCACGCCACGCAGGCGGGTTTCCTCGAAATAGCCATCGATGCGGAACGAGCCGGTATCCAGCAGCGCCAGCACCGGCTTGCCAGACACCACGTAGTCGCCCACGCGCATGGTGCGGTCGTTGACGCGGCCGTCGGCCGGTGCACGCACCTCGGTGCGGCCGAGATTGAGCTCGGCCAGATCGACCGCCGCTTGCGCGGTGGCCAATGCGGCCTGTGCGGCCTGCAGCTTGGCACGGCGCACTTCGGCGTCTTCGGCGGCGACCAGGTCCTGCAAGCTGCGGTCCCGGCCGATCTCGCGGCGCAGCTGGGCGACCGAGGCCTGGCGCTCGGCAAGGCTGGCCTTGGCCTGTTCCAGCGCGATGCGGTAGCGGGCGCGGTCGACCACGAACAGCAGGTCGCCCTTCTTCACCGCCTGGTTGTCGGCCACGTTTACCGTTTCCACCAGCCCGGACACGTCCGGCGCCACCTGCACCACGTCGGCACCGACGTGGGCGTCGCGGGTCCAGGGTTCATCCATGTAGTAGACCCACAGCTGGCGCAGCACCAGCAGGGCGAGGATCACGGCTGCGCTGGTGAGCAGCACCGGCAGGGTCTTCTTCACGATCTTGTTCACGATTGCATCCAACGCAGGAGGTGGAACAGCAGGCCAAGCACGATCCCGTACAGCGCCAGGTTGAACAGCGCCGGGTGCCATACATGGCGGTAGGCGCCGGCACGCTGCAGCAGCGCGTGCAGGCCGCTGTTGACCAGATAGGCCAACACCATCAACCCGAGCAGGGTCGGGACGAACACTCCGTGGAGACTGAATTCACCGGGCATCGGTAGGGGGCGGGGACGAGGTGGGGGAGGGGAGGGACAACGAAACAACAGCAACGGGCAAAAGCCGCTGGCGTGTGCACGGCAGCGGCGGTGTTCGGCGGCAGCGCTCTTACGTGATGCGGTCGGCGGCCTCGGCCAGCAGGCGCCATGCCTTCAGCACGGCGTGCAGTTCATCCATGGAAAGCTCGCCGAACACGTCCTGGCGCAGGCCGATCAACTGGTCTTCCAGCTCGCTGACCAGCGCCTGGCCGGCGTCGGTCAGCCACAGCAGGTTGGCGCGGCGGTCGCTGGCGTCGCTTTCGCGGCGGACCAGGTCACTGGCGCACAGCTTGTCCAGCAAGCGCACCAGGGAAGGACCTTCCATGCCCAGCTGCTGGGCCAGCGCCACCTGGCGGATGCCACCGCCGGAGCGGCCGATCATCAGCAGGGGCATGGTGCAGGCGGTGGAGATGCCGTAGCTGCCGAGCCGGCTGTCGGCCAGGCGCTGCCACTGCCGCCCTGCGTACAGCAGGCCGGAGCTGAGCTGCATCTGCAGCACGGTGCGCTCGTCGAGGGGTCGGTCCATAAGAGATAGATAGGATACTACTAATTTCATTCCTATCAATGGGTTTTTCTGAATGGGTGGGTGTGTTGAGGAAGGCGTTGCGCCTGCTGGCTATCGGTTGGGGCGGCGGGGGCCGGACGGGGCAGGACACGCCGCAAGTACGTCCCTGTAGGCTCGGCCGCGGCATCCATGCCGCGGACGGTCCTGCCCCGCCCGGCCCCCGCTGCCTTCCCATCACCCCGCGAGCGCGGTGGGTTGGCTCTTGGAAGCAAGAGCAGAAGCAGTGCGGACCAACGGTCCGCACCCACCAAAGCAGCAACCTGCGCAGTCTCCGGAGCCATGAACCCAGCTTTTGACCCCGCTTTCGGGCGGTCCCGCCGCGCCCGCAGGAAACTGTCAGGGATGGGGAAGGGCGGCAGGGCAGGACCGTGAGGCGCATGGATGCGCCGACCGAGCCCCCATGGATGGGTTTACGGCGTGTCCTGCCCTGCCGCCATCCCCATCCAAGCCGATACCAAACAAGGCGCCGCCCGCCCCACCGATGAACCGCCCCAACAGGACGACCCACCCCCCGGTCGGGTACGATGCTCGCCCCCCGTTCGGGACGCTGTACGCAATGAGCAAGAACAATGAAAAGGCCGCCCCGCAGGGCGACGTGACCCAGGACCAGGCCGAGGATGCGGTGCGCACCCTGCTGCGCTGGGCCGGTGAGGACCCGTCCCGTGAAGGCCTGCTGGATACCCCCCGCCGTGTCGCCGAAGCCTATGGCGACTGGTTCAGTGGTTACCGCGACGACCCGCGCGCCTACATGGAGCGGACCTTCGAGGAAGTGGCCGGCTACGACGAACTGATCGTCCTGCGCGACATCGAGTACGAAAGCCACTGCGAGCACCACATGGCGCCGATCATCGGCCGTGTGCACGTCGGCTACCTGCCGGCCGGCAAGGTGGTGGGCATCAGCAAGCTGGCCCGCGTCGTCGAAGCCTACGCCCGCCGTTTCCAGGTGCAGGAAAAGATGACCGCGCAGATCGCCCAGTGCATCCAGGATGTGCTGCAGCCGATCGGCGTCGGCGTGGTCGTCGAAGGCGCCCACGAATGCATGACCACCCGCGGCATCCACAAGCGCGGCGTCAGCATGGTCACCTCCAAGATGCTGGGCAGCTTCCGCGACGACGCGCGTACCCGCGCCGAGTTCCTGCGCTTCATCGAAGTGGGCGGCAAGCGCTGAGCCGCCTGCCCGCACCCCGCCGGCCCCTGGTGGCCGGCATGCCCACGGCTGCCCGCGCGGCCGCCGTGCGCGGCTGCTCGTCCCCGCCAGCCCTCATGACTTCTTTCGCTGCATGAAGCATCGCGAACGCATCTCCCGTTACCGCCATCTGCGCGAACAGCCCCAGTGGAAGCTGCTCGCCGCCGATCACGCCCCGGAAATCATCGGCCTGCTGCAGGGCCTGCTGATGGACGGCGAGCGCACGTTGCCTTCGTCGGTGCTCAACGAGCGCCTGCAACGCGCGCTGGACCAGCTCAACGGCGACGAACTGTCGCGCGACCTGCCGCGTACCGCGCAGGCCTACATCGCGCACTGGCTGGCCCAGGGCTGGCTGGAACGCCGCCTGCCCGAGGGTGCCGACCAGGAGCAGTACGAGCTGTCGACCGCAGCGCTGCAGGCGATCCGCTTCGCCGACGGCCTCGAGCAGGCCCGCGTGGCCGCCACCGAAAGCCGCCTGGCACTGGTCATCGAACAGCTCTCGCAGCTGGCTGCGCAGACCGAGTCCGATCCGGATGCACGCCTGTCGGCACTGCGCGACGAGCGTGACCGCATCGACGCCGAGATCGCCCGTGTCGGTGCCGGCCGTGTGATCGCGCTGGATGGCAAGCGCGCGCTGGAGCGCGCACGCCAGATCATCGGCCTGGCCGATGAGCTGACCGAGGACTTCCGCCGCGTGCGCGACGACTTCGAGCAGCTCAACCGCGATTTCCGCGAACGCATCATCGACGACGAGGGCGAGCGCGGCGATGTGCTGTCGCAGCTGTTCGAAGGTGTGGATGTCATTGGCGAAAGTGACGCCGGGCGCAGTTTCCAGGCCTTCTGGCGCCTGCTCAACGACGCCGAACAGAGTGCCCAGCTCGATGCCGCGCTGGAAGCGGTGCTGGCGCGCGGCTTCGCCCGCCGCCTGGACCGCAACGAACGCAACTTCCTGCGCAGCTTCACCAGCACCATGCTCGAGCGCGGTGGCCAGGTGCACGACGTGCTGCAGAACTTCGCGCGCAGCCTGCGCGGCTTCGTGCAGAGCCGTGGCTACCTGGAACAGCGCCGCCTCAACCAGTTGTTGAAGCAGGCGCAGTCCGAAGCGCTGGCCCTGCGCGACGAATTCCCCGCACAGCGCGGCATCGGCCGCGACCTGCAGCTGACCACCAGCCGCCTGCGCTCGTGGTCGCAGTGGAAGCTGCATGATCCGCGCAGCGCCCAGGTCGACGGCAATGTCGAGTACAACGACGCGGCCGCGATCAGCCTGGAGAGCGTCGGCGACCTGGTCGCTTCGTCCGAAATCGACTTCCGCACCCTGCGCCGCGACCTGCACGACCTGCTCGATGCACAGCCGCGGCTCAGCATCGCCCAGGCCCTGTCGCAGCGCGAGGCGCCGCAGGGTCTTGGCAGCGTCATCGGCTATCTGTCGCTGGGCACGCGCTTCGGCAACGTGGTTGCCGGCGAGCAGGAGCTTGCGCAATGGCGTGGTGGCGACGGCCAGGTCCGTCGCGCCCGCATCCCGCTGGTTTGGTTCACCCAGGAGAGACGCCATGAGCTGGCATGAAGATCCCATCGACGCAGCGCAGGCCGACGTGGCGGAAGACGCCTACGAGGCCGAACCGGTGGCGGCCGTGGCGCAGCCCCGCCGTGGCAACGACGTCTATTACCTCGGCGACACCGGGCGCCTGCCGCTGGATGCGCGCCGCGCGCTGTGCCAGCTGCTGATCGGCCCCAGCATCGACCAGCTGCGCCACGCCAAGCTGTGGCCGGCACTGATCCGCAGCGAAGCGGCCATCCGCTCGTCGCTGGCGGACCTGTTCCTGGAACTGGTGCTCGACCGTGACAGCGGCGTGGCGTTCACCCGCCAGGCCGATACCGAAGACGTCGACGCGCCGGTGCTGCTGCGCACCTCGCCGCTGACCTTCATCGACTCGGTGCTGTTGCTGTACCTGCGCCAGCAGCTGGCCGAAGCCGATGCGCGCGGCAACCGCGCGGTGGTCGCCGATGCCGAAATGGCCGAAGCACTGGCCATCTACGAAAAGAACCTGTCCACCGACCGCGCCGGCTTCAACCGCCGCGTCGCCTCGGCGGTGCAGAAGATGAAGGACAACCACATCCTGACCCGCCTCAGCGGCCAGGAAGACCGCCACGAAGTCTCGCCGGCGCTGAAGCTGCTGTTCTCCGCCGAAGACGTGTCCCAGCTCTCGGCGGTCTACCGCCAGCTGCGCGAAACCCCGGCCGCCGAGGCCTGAGAGACCCGACCATCGCATGGCTATCTCCAAGCACACTCCCGCCCTGTTCAACGAAGGCCTGCCGGACCCGCGCCTGCAGCAGTTCCGCATGCGCCGCCTGCAGGTGCACAACTGGGGCACCTTCAACGGCCTGACCGAAGTGCCGATCGCCGAGCGCGGCTTCCTGTTCGTCGGACGTTCCGGCTCGGGCAAGTCGACACTGCTCGATGCCATGTCCGCGCTGCTGACGCCGCCGGCCATCGTCGACTTCAACGCTGCTGCGCGTGAAGCCGAGCGCAGTGGCCGCGACCGCAACCTGGTGTCCTACGTGCGTGGCGCGTGGGCTGACCAGCAGGACAGCGGCACCGGCGAAATCGCCACCCAGTACCTGCGCAAGGGCGCCACCTGGACCGCACTGGTGCTGGAATACCGCGCCGGCGATGGCCGCGTGGTCAGCCTGGTGCGCCTGCTGTGGATCTCCGGCAATGGCACCTCGGCCGGTGACGTGCGCAAGCACTACATGATTGCCGAGCGCCCGTTCGACATCGCCAAGGATCTTGGTGGGTTCGACCTGGACCTGCGCAAGCTCAAGCAGAAGCTGTCCGACCTGCACCACTTCGACACCTTCTCCGGCTACGCCGAGCGCTTCCGCGACCTGCTCGGCATCGACAATGAGATGGCGCTGCGCCTGCTGCACAAGACGCAGTCGGCGAAGAACCTGGGCGACCTCAACGTCTTCCTGCGCGACTTCATGCTCGACACGCCGAAGACCTTCGACGCCGCCGAGCGCCTGGTCAGCGACTTCGCCGAGCTCGATGGCGCGCACCAGGCGGTGGTCACCGCCCGTCGCCAGGTGGAGACCCTGCTGCCGGCACGCGCCTACTACAACGACCTGAAGGAAATGCACCGCCGGCGCGGCGACGACGAAGCCCTCAAGCTTGGCGTCGACAGCTTCCGTGAAAGCCGCCGCCAGGCGCTGATCGAAGCGCGCCTGCGCGAGATGGACGTGCGTGACCGTGGCCTGCTTGGCGAAGAAGCCCAGCGCCGTGCCGCACTGGACAATCACACCGAGCGCCTGGCCGAACTGGAACTGCAGCGCCGCCAGCAGGGCGGTGAGCGCATCGAAGAACTGGAACGCGAGCAGGGCCGCGCCGAAGCCGAGCGCGACCGCCGCCAGGCCAAGCGCGAGCAGGCAAGCCTGGCCGCGCAGCAGCTGGGGGCCGAACTGCCGGACGACGCACACGGCTTCGCCGAACTGGTTGAGCGCGCACAGAACGAGCTGCAGGACCGCCAGCGCGCCTCTTCGGCGCTGGACGATGCGATCAGCGATCGCCTGGGTGGCAAGCGCGATGACGAGCGCCGCTTCGGCGAGGTCCGTGCGGAACTCGAAGCGATGCAGCGCACGCCCTCCAATATCCCGGCGCCGATGCAGAAGCTGCGCGCGCGCCTGGCCGAGGAAGCCGGCATCGCCGAAGCGGCGCTGCCGTTCGTCGGCGAACTGATCCAGGTCCGCTCGGAAGAGCAGGGCTGGCAGGGTGCCATCGAGCGCGTGCTGGGTGGCTTCGCGCTGTCGCTGCTGGTCGACGACAAGCATTACAACGACGTCGCCGAGTGGGTGAACCGTACCCACCTGGGCATGCGCTTCACCTACTACCGCGTGCGCCGCAACGATGATGCGTTCGCCCGTGAGCCGTCGGCGAAGTCGCTGCTGCACAAGCTGGAACTGCGCGAACACGTGTTCGAAAGCTGGCTGCGCCGCGAGCTCGGCAAGCGATTCGACTACGAGTGCGTGGATGCCAAGCAGCTGCGCAACGTCGACCGCGGCATCACCCGCGAAGGCCAGGTCAAGCATCCGGGCGACCGTTTCGAGAAGGATGACCGCAGTGCGGTGGGCGACCGCCGTCGCTGGATCCTCGGCTTCAACAACCACGACAAGGTGGGCGCCTTCGAGCGCGAAGCTCAGGAACTGGCCAAGCGCATCGCCAGCTGCGAGACCGACATCGCGCGCCTGCGTGGGCAGCGTGACCGCGACAACGAACGCCGCCTGGCCTGCCACGAGCTGGTCAGCATCAGCTGGAACGAGATCGACATCGCCGCCCCGCAGCAGCGCCTGAGCGACATCGAGGCCACGCTGCGCGACCTGCGCGAAGGCAATGCCGACCTCGCCAAGCTGGCCAAGCAAATCGATGCGGTGCGTGCCGACATCGAACAGTCGCGCCGCACCTACGAAGACGTCCGCGTCGAGCGCGGCCAGCTGGTCAAGGAACGCGATCGCCTCGACCGCGCACGCCAGCAGAGCCGTGCGCTGGTGCTGCCGGCCCTGGCCCAGGCGCAGGAAGCCGGCCTCGCCGAGCGCCTGCAGGAGCAGGGCCCGCTCAGCCTGGAAACGCTGGAAGCGCACATGCGCCAGGTCAGCAACGCGCTGAACGAGCAGCTGTCGTCCTCGCAGCAGGATCTCAACCGTATCGAGAACCAGCTGATCGGCTGCTTCCGCCGCTTCATCCAGCAGTGGCCGGAGGAATCGGGTGACTTCACCGTGTCGGTGGCCTCGGCCGAGGACTTCCTCGCCCGCCTTGAACGCCTGGAGCGCGATGGCCTGCCGCAGCACGAAGAGCGCTTCTTCGACCTGCTGCAGAACCAGAGCAAGAACAACCTGCTGGCCCTGCAGCGCCACAGCGCCGAGGCCCGCAAGTCGATCGGCCAGCGCCTGGATGAAGTGAACGCCAGCCTGGAACAAGTGCCGTTCAACCGTGGCACGTTGCTGACCATCGAACTGAGCGACCGCCGTCTGCCGGAAGTGGGCGAGTTCCACCTGCAGCTGCGCGAGGTGCTGTCGCAGCAGCAGACCGAGCAGCGCGAGCTGGCCGAATCGCAGTTCACCGTGCTGCGGCAGCTGGTCAACCGCCTCGGCTCGCAGGAAGGCGAGGACAAGCGCTGGCGCGAGCTGGTGCTGGACGTGCGCATGCACGTCGAGTTCATCGGCGTCGAGCTGGACGCGGAAACGCGCCAGCAGGTCGAGATCTACCGCAGCGGCGCCGGCAAGTCCGGTGGCCAGCGCCAGAAACTGGCCACCACCTGCCTGGCCGCGGCACTGCGCTACCAGCTCGGCGGTGCCGACAGCCAGCTGCCCAGCTACGCCGCAGTGGTGCTCGACGAAGCCTTCGACAAGGCCGACAACGAGTTCACCGCGCTGGCGATGAACATCTTCGACAACTTCGGCTTCCAGATGGTGGTTGCCACCCCGCTGAAGTCGGTGATGACACTGGAACCGTTCATCGGCGGCGCCTGCTTCGTCGAAATCAGCGGTCGCCACGACTCCGGCGTGCTGCTGATCGAGTACGACGAGGAAGGCAAGCGCCTGAAGCTGCCCGAGCGCAGCCGCCAGCAGGCAAACGAACCGGAAGAAGTCGAGGCCTGACCTGGCCGATTGAACGGCAATGCCGGCCATCGGCCGGCATTGCCGGTGGGCGGGTTCATGACCCGGTAGTGCCGGCCGCTGGCCGGCAACACCCTTCACGCCCCGCGGAACGTGTCCCACGCCATCCGCGCGATCAGCACCACCACCAGCCCCACGAACAGCTTGCGGATGAACGGCGTGCCGCCCTTCAGCGCCAATCGGGTGCCCACCACCGAGCCGATGATGTTGGCCGCTGCCATCGGCAGCGCGAACAGCCACAGGATGTTGCCGGTCGGCACGAAGAACGAGATCGCCGCCACATTCGTCGCCAGGTTCACCACCTTCGACGCCGCCGAGGCGCGCAGGAAGTCCAGGCCGAAGAAGCGCACGAACAGGAAGATCAGGAAGCTGCCGGTGCCCGGTCCGAAGAAGCCGTCGTAGAAGCCGATCGCCGCACCGATGGCCAACGCGATCGCCAGCTCACGACGGCCGATCTCCTGCGGCCGGTGCAGCGCGCCGAAATCCTTCTTCCACAGCGTGTAGGCCAGCATCGCGATCAGCAGCACCAGCACCAGTGGCCGTACCGCATCCTTCGGCAGCAGGCTCACCGCCGTAGCCCCGGCGAAGGAAAACACGAACGCCGTGCCCGCTGCGAACAGCACCGGCTTCCACGGGAAGCGCACATTGCGCGCATAGCGCCAGGCCGCCGCACCGGTGCCGAACATCGAGCTGAACTTGTTGGTACCGAACAGCATCGCCGGCGTCTGCTGCGGCAACACCGTGAACAGTCCCGGCAGTTGCACCAGGCCACCGCCACCCACGGCGGCATCCACAAGACCGGCGATGAAGGCGATCACCACCAGCCACCACAACTCAGGGGGAACCAGTTCCAGCACGGCGATCATTCAAGGTGGGGGCGCGACAGCATACGCCTGTCCCGCTTCAACTGACCTGTGCAGCGCGTGGATCAATCCACGCAACCCGGCGACAATGCAGGCATGAGCTGAAAACCCGCCGATCCCTGTCCCTGCGGCCTATCCGCCGACTACGCCGCCTGCTGCGGCCGTTTCCATGCTGGCGAAGCCGCGCCCGACGCCGAGCGCCTGATGCGGTCGCGCTACAGCGCCTATGTGCGGGGCCTGCCCGACTACCTGCGCCAGACCTGGCACCCGGACACGCGGCCGACCGAACTGACGCTGGACGATGCGCCGGGCCAGCGCACGCAGTGGCTGGGCCTGACCGTGCACGACCACACGCGCACTGGCGTCGACAGGGCTGAAGTACGCTTCACCGCGCGCTACCGCATCGGTGGCGGCAGCGCGGTGAGAATGACCGAACACAGTCGCTTCCAGCGCATCGACGGCCGCTGGTACTACCTCGACGCGGTCTGAACCTCAGCCACCGCGCACGGCCAGCACGCGCGGGCCGGCCTGCGCGTGCACCTGGTTGCGGCCTCCGTCCTTGGCCATGTACAGCGCCTGGTCGGCGGCCTTGAGCACTGCCATCGGCCGCGGATCCACGCGGCTGTCGGCCAGGCCGATGCTCACCGTCACCTGCACCACCTGGCCATTGCCACCACGTCCGCGCTGCTGGCGCCCGGCTTCGTCATCGCGGCTGCGGGTGCTGCGGTCGCGCAGCTGCATGCGGGTCTCCTCGATCCCCTGCCGCAGCGCTTCCACGGCGTCCATGCAGGCGACAGCCGGGCGGTCCAGGAACACCACCGCAAACTCCTCGCCGCCATAGCGGAACGCCAGGCCACCGTCACCGACCTTCGCCAGCCGCGAGGCCACCAGCCGCAGCACATCGTCGCCGGTGTCGTGGCCATGGGTGTCGTTGAACGACTTGAAATGGTCCACGTCGACCATCGCGATGCTGTAGGTGCCGCGTGCCCGCTGCAGGGTCTCGTTGAACGCCCGTCGCCCGGGCAGTCCGGTCAGCTCATCGCGGAAGGCCATGTGGAAGGATTCCTGCAGCATCGCGCCCAGCATCAGCAGCAGCGCGGCACTGCTCAGCGCCGGCAGCAGCACCGGGTGCAGGAACACCCGCGGCAGCATCCACCACAGGCACAGCAGCGCCAGCAGCATCGCCGTGTGCAGTGGCCGCGGCTGCCGCCAGGCCTGCCAGCCCAGCGCCGCAGCCGCCAGCAGGAACAGCAGCACCGGTAACTGTGCCAGCGCGTTCCAATGGACGGGAATCCAGTTCCAGTGGCGATTCGACAGCAGATCGTGCATGCCCTGCGGCTGCTGCGCCGCCAGCAGCAGGAAGATCACCAGCGCCGTGCCGAAGACCAGGCCGCGCCGCAGCAGGTCATGGCGCCGGCGCCCGCGCTCGGGCCACAGCACCAGCCCGGCAAACAACAGCGGGAGCCAGGCCGAGGTGGCGTGGAAGCGCAGCGGCGACAGCGCGGCGACATGGCCACTGCGCAGGTAGCCTGCGACGTCCTGGTGCAGCAGTGCGAACAGCGCCGCAACCACCAGCAGCAGGCACAACGCCCGCACCTGGTGGTAGAGCAGGGCCAGCCCCGCGCCGAGGCAGGCCAGCAGCCAGGGCAGGATGCGCTGCGCCGGGCTGGCCACGTCTGCGGCATCCAGCGCGGTCCATACCACCACGGCAACCAGCACGGCGGGCAGCACGAACAGGTAATGCGCAGGCTGGCGGAGCGGATGCAGGGGCAAGCAGGAATTCCAGCGCGGTGACGACGCGGCCGCAGCAATGCCGTTAGCGGCGTTCGTGCCTGCTTCTTGAATGCGGCCGGCCCGTCCATGTGAACGGTGTGACGCCGAACCATGACATCGCGCTCACCGGACTGCACCGATGCTGGCCACATGGACAGCGTACCCGCCGCCGTCGCTGCCCCGCAGCATGATCTCGCCCGCCGGTTCACCCAGGTGCGCGCGCGCAGCCTGCAGCTGGCCGCACCGCTCAGTGCCGAGGACGCCATGCTGCAGAGCATGGCCGATGCCAGCCCGAGCAAATGGCACCTGGCGCACACCACCTGGTTCTTCGAGCGCTTCGTGCTGGACGGCTTCGCATCTGCACCGGCGCATGACCCGGCCTGGGACTACCTGTTCAACAGCTACTACAAGAGCATCGGCCCGGCGCATGCGCGGCCGCAGCGCGGGCTGCTGTCGCGGCCCTCGCTGCAGCAGGTACGCGACTACCGCCAGCAGGTCGACGCCCAGGTGCAGTCGCGGCTGGCGGCAGGCGACCTCGATGCGCAGGCGCTGCAGCACCTGCAGCTGGGCCTGCAGCACGAACAGCAGCACCAGGAACTGCTGCTCACCGACATCAAGCATGCGTTCTGGTGCAATCCGCTGCAGCCCGCCTACCGTGAAGACCTGCGGCCCATCGCCAGCATCGCCCGTGCACAGGACTGGGTTGAATCACCCGAGCGTATCGTCACCGTCGGTGCTGCGGCCTGGCCCCAGCACGCCGCCTTCGCCTACGACAACGAATCGCCACCGCACCGCGTGCTGCTGCCCGCGCACGCGCTGGCCGAGCGCCCGCTCAGCAACGCCGAGTACTTTGCCTTCATCGATGCGGGGGGCTACCGCGATCCGCGCTGGTGGCTCAGCGAAGGATGGGCGCTGCGCGACGCCGAGGACTGGCAGCACCCGTTGTACTGGGATGACGCCCTGCAGCGCGAATACACCCTGGGGGGTTGGCGCGAGCTGGACCCGCACGCGCCGGTCTGCCATCTCAGCTACTACGAGGCTGACGCCTGTGCCCGCTGGGCCGGCGCACGCCTGCCCAGCGAATTCGAATGGGAGGCTGCGGCGGCGTCACAACCGGCCAGCGGCCATTTCGCCGATGACGATCACCTGCATCCACGGGCGGGGCAGGGCCCTGGACTGCGTCAGCTGTTTGGCGATGTCTGGGAATGGACCCACAGCGCGTATGGCGCCTACCCGGGCTTTCGTCCCTTCGCCGGCAGTCTCGGCGAGTACAACGGCAAGTTCATGTGCGGGCAGTGGGTGCTGCGCGGCGGCAGCTGCGCGACACCGCGTGGCCATGTGCGCGCCAGCTACCGCAATTTCTTCATGCCGCCGGCCCGTTGGCAGTTTTCCGGGTTGCGCCTGGCCAGGGACCTCGCATGAGCACGGTGCACGCTGCGCTGCAGGCATTGACCGATCTCACCCCCGGCCGGGCGCAGATCCTGGCCGATGTGCTGGCCGGGCTGTCGTACGCGCCGCGCCAGCTGCCGTCCAAGTACTTCTATGATGCGCGCGGCTCGCGCCTGTTCGAGCAGATCACGCAGACGCCCGAGTACTACCCCACCCGCACCGAACTGGCCCTGCTGAAACGTGTACTGCCGGACATCGCCGGCAGCGTCGGCCCACGCCTGCATGTGGTGGAGCTGGGCAGCGGCAGCGGACGCAAGACCGCGCTGCTGCTGGCCGCCCTGCACGATCCGGTGGCCTACACGCCGATTGAAATCTCGCGTGCCGCGCTGCTGTCCAGCATCGATCACCTGGCCCCGGCGCTGCCCGCGGTGGAGATGCTGCCGGTCTGCGCCGACTTCACCCGTCCCGTGTCCGTACCCATGCCCGAACGCGAACCCGCGCGGCGCCTGTTGTTCTTCCCCGGTTCCACGTTGGGCAATTTCGTCGAAGAGGATGCCGTCGCACTGCTGCGCGCGATGCGCCAGACGATGGGCCGCGACGGCCTGGCCCTGGTCGGCATCGATCTGCACAAGGACCCGGCACTGATCGAGGCGGCCTACAACGACGCGCAGGGCGTCACCGCCGCATTCACCCTCAATCTGCTGGCCCGGCTCAACCGCGAGATCGGCAGCGACTTCGATCTCGACGGCTTCCGCCACCGTGCCCGCTACAGCACCGCGCGGCTGCGCATCGAAACCGATCTGGTCAGCCGTGGGCCGCAGGATGTGCATCTGGATGGCCGCACCTTCCACTTTGCCGCCGACGAACCGATCCGCGTCGAATACAGCCACAAGTACACCGACGACAGCTTCGAGGCGCTGCTGCAGGAGGCGGGACTGCAGGTCACGCAGCGATGGAATGCCGACAGTCCCGCCTACGGCCTGCGCCTGCTGCGTGCCATCCAGGGCGTGTGGCCAGCCGGTGCCGCTTCAGGTTCGGCAGCACGCGTACCCCTAAGATGACCGTGCAACGGCAACACGGAGGACGCCATGCCCATTCTGACCACGTTCGGCCTGGCGGCCGCTCTCGCCTCGTCCCCCGTGCTGCCTGCAGCATCCGATGCCAGTGTCGATCCGGCCTTCGGCCGCTGCCTGGCGGGCCTGCAGGCCACCGCCGCCAGCCAGGGCATCAGTGCCGATCGCTTCAATGAAATCACCGCCGGGCTCACTCCGGACCCCAGCGTGCTTGGCCTGCTCGATGCGCAGCCGGAATTCACCACGCCGATCTGGGACTACCTGGCCGCGCTGGTCGATCGCCAGCGCGTGGCTGATGGTCGCGCCATGCTGCAGCAGCACCGCGACCTGCTCGATCGGGTATCGGCGCAGTACGGTGTCGATGCCGCCACCATCGTCGCGGTCTGGGGCGTGGAGAGCGACTACGGCCGCGTATTTGGCAAGCGCCCCCTGCTGCAGTCGCTGGCCACGCTGTCCTGCGCGGGCCGCCGCCAGGCGTTTTTCCGCGGTGAACTGCTGGCCCTGCTGAAGCTGATCGACCGCGGTGACCTGCAGGCACAGGGGCTGACCGGTTCCTGGGCCGGCGCCTTCGGGCACACGCAGTTCATGCCCAGCACCTATGCGCGGATCGCCGTCGATGGTGATGGCGATGGCCGCCGCGATCTGGTCGGCAGCATTCCCGATGCGCTGGCCTCCACCGCCAACTACCTCAAGCGTGCCGGCTGGCGCAGCGGCGAACCGTGGGGCATGGAAGTGCGTATCCCGGCCGGCTTCAATGCCAGCCAGGCCGGGCGTACCCAGCGTCGCGCCCTGGCCGACTGGCGTGCGCAGGGCGTGACCGCGCTGGATGGCGGCGCGTTGGCTCCGGTCAACCTGCCAGCGGATGCGCGCGCCGCCCTGCTGCTGCCGGCCGGCATCAAGGGTCCGGCGCTGCTGGTGTTCCGCAACTACGACGCGATCTACAGCTACAACGCGGCCGAAAGCTATGCGCTGGCGATTGCCACGCTGGCCGACCAGTTGCGCGGCGGCTCCGGGCTGGCTACGGCCTGGCCGACCGATGATCCCGGCATCGGCCGCGATGAACGCCGCCAGCTGCAGACCCTGCTGCTGGCTCGTGGCCACGATATCGGCAGTGCCGACGGCATGATCGGTACCGCCACGCGACGCGCGATCCAGTCCGAGCAGCAGCGCCTTGGCTGGCCCAATGCCGATGGGCGTGCAGGGCAACACATCCTGCGCGCACTGCAGGAAGAGGCTGCAGACAGCCCGGCCGGCGCGCCGACGCCCTTGCCCCAGGGCCGCTGACCGCGACATCATCGCCGCGGTCTTCAAGGAGCGTCATCGCATGCAGTCGGATCCGGACATCAGCACCGGCCTGTATCACGGCCTGGAGGCCTGGCAGGTGCGAACCGCCAACGCCACGGCGGTCGTCAGTGTGTTTGGTGGCCAGCTGCTGTCGTTCATTCCCGATGGGCAGCCCGATCTGCTGTGGCTTTCGCCGACGCGCGCCGAGCTGCCCACGCCCATTCGCGGTGGCGTTCCGGTGTGCTGGCCGTGGTTCGGCCGCCAGGGCCAGAGCGCCGATGTACCGGCGCATGGCCTGGTGCGTACCGCGCGCTGGGAGCTTCTGCAGGCCAGCCAGAGCGATGACGGTGAGGTCGAGCTGCAGCTGGCGCCGCCATTGCCTGCCGGCCTCGGCCTGCGCCTGCAGATGCAGCTGCGTATCGGCCGCCAGCTGCACCAGCAGCTGGTCACCGAGAACACCGGGACCTCGCCCGTGACCTTCACCCAGGCCCTGCACAGTTACTTCCGGGTCGGCGATGCCGGCCGCGTCGAGGTTGATGGTCTCGATGGGCTGCAGTACCTGGACAAGTACGAGGACTATGCACAGGCACGCCGGCAGCAGGGGCCGTGGTCACTGCGTGATCCGCGTGATCCCGGCCGCAGCGATCGCATCTATACCGGTGCCGGCGGCCACTACGTGCTGCGTGATCCCGTACTGCAACGGCGGATCGAGATCCGCAGCGAAGGCAGCCAGACGCTGGTGGCCTGGAATCCCGGTGCCGAGGCCGCAGCCAGGATGGCCGATGTCGGCGATGGCTGGCGCGATTACGTTTGCCTGGAAGTGGCCAACGCAGGCCCGGAGCAGATTACGCTTGCGCCAGGTGCGCGCCATCAGCTGGTGCAGACACTGGCCAGTTCCCCGCTGTAGGCGGCCACCGGCAGTCCCGTTTTGAAGCGCTGATACCAAAGGATGGAGAACATGCAGGAAGCACAGTGGTGGTATGCCAACAGCAGGCAGAGCGAAGGACCGGTGGACCTGGCCGGCCTGCGTCGCCTGCAGCAGGACGGGACGGTGACAGCGCGTACGCTGCTGTGGTGCGAAGGCATGCCATCGTGGCGGCCACTGGCGGAACTGGATCAACCTTCAACACCCATCGAGGCGGCTCCGGCCCTGGATCTCGACGCAGCGCCTTCGGCTGAGGCCATTGCGCCGGATGTCGGCGATCCGTCCGATCCGTATCGTGCGCCGGTTGCCGCACCGGATACGGCAGCGGCTGCTGGGCTGGAGGGCGAAATGGCGCTCTACGCCAGTGTGGTCGGAGGCAACTTCCCGATCTACCGCCAGCGTTGGCGGCTGGATCAAGGCATCGCCACGGGCAGCGGTACCTGGCACTGGCCAGCATTCCTGCTGGGCCTGATCTGGATGATGTACCGCAAGATGTACCGCCTCGCGGCGATGTGGACCGGCCTGCTGCTGCTGGTCAGCGTGGTCGAGACCCTGCTGGATGTGCCCGATGGCCTCTCGCTGGTCATCACCTTCGCACTCGGCATCACGACCGGGATCTTTGGCAACAGCTGGTACCTGGCACACTGCCAGCGCCAGATCGCCCAGGCCCGTGCGGTGACTGGCGGCGATGAAGCACGGCTGCGCAGCGAGCTGACCGCGCGCGGTGGCACCAGCGTGGTCGCCACACTGGGCGCCATCGTCATCGCGACGGTGCTCAGCATCGTCGGCGCCGCATTGGCGGGGTAGGCGGCGTCAGTGGTTCTGGCGGGGCCGCAGCACCAGCAGGCACAGCGCACCGGCTACCAGGCCCCAGAACGCCGAGCCGATGCCGGCCAGTGAGACGCCCGAGGCGGTGACCAGGAAGGTGACCAGCGCCGCCTCGCGGTCCCGTTCCACCGCCAGCGCGCTGGCCAGGCTGTTGGCGATGGTGCCGAACAGCGCGATGCCGGCCACGCAGGCCACCAGTTCCTTCGGGAACGCGGCGAACAGCGCAGCCACGGTGGCGCCGAACAGGCCGATGACGATATAGAAGGTGCCGGCGGCCATCGCGGCGGTGTAGCGCCGCGCCGGATCCTCGTGCGCGTCACGGCCCATGCAGATTGCGGCCGTGATCGCTGCCAGGTTGAGTGCGTAGGCACCGAACGGTGCCAGCAGTGTATTGACCACACCGATCCAGCCAATCAGCGGCGACACCGGGGCGTCATAGCCGGACGCGCGCATCACCGCTACGCCGGGAATGTTCTGCGAGGCCATGGTGACCACGAACAAGGGCAGGGCGATGCCGGCCACGGCGGTCCAGGACAAGGACGGGGTCACCCATTGCGGTACCGCCAGTTGCAGCTGCACCTGCTGTGCGTGCAACAGGCCACGGCTGGCCGCGACGGCGATGCCGACCAGCAGGGTGGCGATGACCGCATAGCGCGGGAACAGGCGGCGCCCGGCCAGCCAGGTGGCGAACATTGCCAGTGCCAGTACCAGTTGGGTGTTCATGGCCACGAACACGTCCAGACCGAAGCGCAGCAGCACCCCGGCCAGCATGCCGGCGGCCAGCGCCATCGGCACCCGCTGCATCAATCGGGCGAAGACGCCAGAGAAGCCGGCCAGCAGGCCCAGCACCGCGGCGAGCAGGAATGCACCTGTGGCCTCGGAAAGCGAAGCGCCGCCGGCACCCACCACCAGCATTGCCGCGCCTGGCGTCGACCATGCGGTCACCACTGGCACCCGATAGCGCAGCGACAGCCCGATGCAGGTGACACCCATGCCCAGCCCCAGTGCCCACATCCACGAGGCGATCTGTGCCTGGTTGGCACCCACGGCCTGTGCAGCCTGGAACACGATCACGGCGGAACTGGCGAAGCCGACCAGTACTGTAATGAAGCCGGCGACGATGGCTGGCATCGAAAGGTCGCGCCACCACGCGTGCCGAACCTGCATGCTCATTGCTCTGTCTCCACTGTGCATCCGTGCATTGATAGCTCTTGCGGCGTTGACCGCGCAACGCGCGGTCAACGCCGCCGTGATCTTCGAGCGTACGACATGCGTGATGTCGCGTTGGTTCTGTCATCACGCTGCAAAAAAAACGCTTGACGAATTCCGCAGGATCTCTAGAATTCGCCCCCTTGCTGCAGCGCATCGCTTCTTCGGAAACGGCACGCGAACAGCGACGCCACCACCGCCGAACGAGATGATCGAACGAAGGTGTTGACGGACTCGAAAAGTCCGGCATAATAGTCGGCTCGCAACGACGAAAGGCCCTCGGGTCCAACGACGAAGCGGCATCGGCAACAACGTCCACTCCGGTGAGGCGGCCTTGAAAAAAGGTGTTGACGAAGCGGAAAAGCCGGCTATAATGGGCGGCTCGCTACGAAGGAAA
>NZ_JAUTXR010000133.1 GCF_030658505.1 Stenotrophomonas raiganjensis (SeqCode)
TTCGAGGAAGCCGACGAAGTAGCCGGACCAGCCGACCGCCACCGTACTCACCACCAGCGAGTACTCCAGGATCAGGCTCCAGCCCACCACCCAGGCGAACACCTCGCCCAGCGCGCTGTAGCTATAGGTGTAGGCACTGCCAGCGGCCGGCACTCCGTTCAAGCCACCTGCACGATATGCAGTGCCTTCGGGTTGCGCCACTGCGCCAGCAGGGCAGCCTCGCGTGCCTTGGCCTGTTCGAAGTGGGCTTCCTTGACGTGGCCGAAGCCGCGGATGTGC
>NZ_JAUTXR010000004.1 GCF_030658505.1 Stenotrophomonas raiganjensis (SeqCode)
AGTTCTATATGACGAAAAAGTATAGGACAGTCTGGCAGCGTGATGGTAAAGACGCTGTATCACCATTTAGGCTCATATCTGTTGTTGTCAGTTAGAGAAACTCCCACAATAGTAATTTCATGGTTCCTCAAGGGGTTATGCTTAGTATGAATGGGGGTATGAGACTTCATTCATGTATTGCACAAGTAGACTTTGAGAGGGAGCATGGTATATATTTTATGATATTATGATTATGAGTTAACATCATGTTTTAAACAATTTTCCTTTTTCTTAATATTGCACTTGTTTTAAACTGCTTTATATTGAAATGAGTTCAGTTATGTTGAGTT
>NZ_JAUTXR010000094.1 GCF_030658505.1 Stenotrophomonas raiganjensis (SeqCode)
CGTGGCGACGGGCAATGGCTTTGACCGATGTGGAGGTCTTGCAGGCCTCTTTGGCGACCTGCAGTTTGAAACGTGCGTCGTATCTGTTCATGTATCCCTCGGGGTTGGATCTGGCGTCCAACTCCCGGGGGTCACTTCACCATGGGGGCTTGGCAGCCGCATCCATGCGGCTGACACCCCGCCCTCCGACACCGCCCCACCTCTGACAGATTCCTGCTGCTGTTGGTAGGTGTTGACCTTGGTCGACACGGTAAATCCACGCCGTGCGTGGATGAATCTTCATCGAATTCGAATATCTCGAGAATTGAACGAAGAGCATCCACGCATGGCGTGGATCTACCGGCCCAATCCAACCGTCACCGGGAATCTGTCGGAGGTGGGGCGGTGTGGGGCTGCAGGACCGTTGGCGCCATGGATGGCGCCATCGAGCCCCCAAGGACGGGTTTACGGCGTGTCCTGCAGCCCCACACCGCCACGCCAGACCATCAGCCATCCAGAGCTGCTTTGGCTTTGGATGTTGCCTCTGCGGGTGCAGGGCGCCGCCCTGCCGAACTAAACTACCCGCCGTTGTCCCAGCAGGATTGCCCATGTTCGATACCTCGCCCCAGCTCGATTGCGCCGGCCGCATCCTGCGCCTGGACCGTGCCCGGGTCATGGGCATCGTCAACGTCACCCCGGACTCGTTCTCCGACGGCGGCGCACACGACACTACCGAGGCCGCGGTCGCGCACGGCATGAAGCTGGTGGAGGAGGGCGCCGACCTGCTCGACATCGGCGGCGAATCGACCCGCCCGGGCGCTGCGCCGGTACCGACCGAGGAAGAACTGCGCCGTGTGATTCCGGTGATCGAGCAGCTGGCCGCCCGCACTACCGTGCCGGTCAGCATCGACACCTTCAAGCCGGAAGTGATGCGCGCGGCGGTGGCGGCCGGTGCCGGCATGATCAATGACATCTACGGCCTGCGCCAGGAGGGTGCGCTTGAAGCTGCCGCTGCCGCCGGCGTGCCGGTGGTGCTGATGCACATGCAGGGCGAGCCGGGCCACATGCAGGCCGATCCGCACTACGACGACGTGGTCGCCGAGGTGCATGGTTTCCTGGTCCAGCGTCTGTTCGCTGCCGAGATGGCGGGCATTGCGAAGAAGAACCTGCTGATCGATCTCGGTTTCGGCTTCGGCAAGACCACCGCCCACAACATGACCCTGCTGGCACGTTCCGAGCGCTTCCTCGAACTGGGCGTGCCGATGCTGGCCGGGCTGTCGCGCAAGCGCAGCCTGGGAGAACTCACCGGCCGCGACGCGCCCTCCGAACGGGTGGCGGCGTCGGTAGCCGCGCACCTGATCGCGGTCCAGCGCGGCGCGCGCATCGTGCGCGTGCATGACGTCGCGGCCACCGTCGATGCACTGAAGATCTGGCAGGCGGTGGAAGCCGTGCCGACGCCGCGTGCCGTTGCCGCGCCGACGCTCCGCTGGCCGGACGAAGACTGATGGGCGTCGATCGGCGGCCACTGGCGATCGCCGTGATGGGGCCGACTGCCAGCGGCAAAACCGCCACCGCGATCGCCCTGGCACAGCAGCTGGATGGCGAAATCGTCAGCGTTGATTCGGCGCTGGTCTACCGCCACCTGGACATCGGCTCGGCCAAGCCCGACGCCGCCGAGCGTGCACAGGTGCCGCATCATCTGCTGGACCTGCGCGATCCCTGGCAGACCTATTCGGCGGCCGAATTTGCCGCCGATGCCGGCCGGGTCGTGGCCGACATCGTGGCACGTGGCAGGATGCCGATCCTGGCCGGCGGCACTGGCCTATACTTCCGGGCGCTGCTGCAGGGCCTGTCACCGATGCCGGAGGCCGATCCGGCGACGCGCGAAGCGATCAGCGCCGAGGCAGTCGAGCGTGGCTGGACGGCACTGCACGCAGAACTGGCCAAGGTCGATCCAGCCGCGGCCGCGCGTATCCACGCGACCGACCCGCAGCGCATCCAGCGGGCGTTGGAGGTCTATCGCCTGACCGGCACGCCGATCACGGAATGGCAGCGCCGCCCGGGCGTAGCGCCGTTGCCGGTGCGTACCCTGAAGCTGATCCTCGCCCCGCGCGACCGCGCAGTGCTGCACCAGCGCATCGAGGCGCGCTTCGATGCCATGCTGGCGCAGGGCTTCCTCGACGAGGTGCGCGCACTGCGCTCGATGCCGGAAATGGCTGCCGTGGCGGCGCCCCTGGACCTGCCGGCGGTGCGCGCGGTCGGCTACCGCCAGGCCTGGGAGTACCTGGGCGGGGAGGGCGATGCTGCCCGTTTCCGTGACAAGGCAATCTTCGCCACCCGGCAGCTGGCCAAGCGCCAGCTGACTTGGCTGCGCGGGGAGCTTGATGCGCGCTGGTTCGACCCCCATGTCGATGGGGAGCGCCTGGCCGGCGCGGTGTCGACCTTCGTCGCACGCTGAACCCCCGCCAGCCGTGTAACATCATCGGTCGGCGGGCGGCTCGGGGGCCGTGGCAACCGTCGGCAACCCAATAAGAACAATAATCAGGAGTGTGCAATGTCCAAGGGGCAATCGCTGCAGGATCCTTTCTTGAACGCACTGCGGCGCGAACGCGTGCCGGTTTCGGTGTACCTGGTGAACGGCATCAAGCTGCAGGGCACGATCGAGTCGTTCGACCAGTTCGTGGTCCTGCTGCGCAACACGGTCAGCCAGATGGTCTACAAGCACGCCATTTCCACGGTGGTTCCGGCACGCAATGTGAAGGTCGGTCCGGGCGGTGGTTATGTGCAGTCGGGTGAAGGTGGTCAGGCAGGTGATGAAGCAGACGAGTAATACCGGAGCGGTGAATGTTTGACCGCTCGAAAAAGGGCGAACACGCCCTGTTGATCCAGCCCCATTTCGGCAAGCTGGAAGACGATGTGCTGGAAGAATTCGGTGATCTGGCCCGCTCGGCTGGGGCCAGCATCGCCGCGACGATCACGGCCCGCCTGGACCGTCCGAATCCGTCGACCCTGATCGGCAGCGGCAAGCTGGACGAGATCAAGGTGGCGGCCGATGCCAGTGGTGCCGACCTGATCCTGGTCAACCATGCGTTGAGCCCGGGCCAGGAGCGCAACCTGGAGCGCTTCCTGGAGCGCCGGGTGATCGACCGTACCGGCCTGATCCTGGACATCTTCGCCCAGCGTGCGCACAGCCACGAAGGCAAGCTGCAGGTCGAGCTGGCGCAGCTGCGCCACCTGGCCACGCGGCTGGTGCGCGGCTGGACCCACCTGGAGCGCCAGCGCGGTGGTTCGATCGGCCTGCGCGGCCCGGGTGAAACCCAGCTGGAAACCGACCGCCGCCTGCTGCAGAAGCGGGTCGAACAGCTGCAGAAGCGCCTGGAAAAGGTCGAAGTGCAGCGCACCCAGATGCGCCGCGCACGTGTGCGCAGCGAACTGCCGCGCGTGGCCCTGGTGGGCTACACCAACGCCGGCAAGTCGACCCTGTTCAATGCCATGACCGGTGCCGAGGCTTACGCCGCCGACCAGCTGTTCGCCACGCTGGATCCGACCGTGCGCCGCATCGCGGTGCCCGGTGGCAACGTGGTGCTGGCCGACACCGTGGGCTTCGTCCGTGACCTGCCGCATGATCTGGTCGCCGCGTTCCGCTCGACGCTTTCGGAGGCACGCGAGGCTGATTTCCTGTTGCACGTGGTCGACGCCGCCGATCCGCACCGCGAGGAGCGCATTGCCCAGGTCGACGAAGTGCTGACTGCGGTCGGTGCAGGTGACCTGCCGCAGCTGCTGGTGTTCAACAAGATCGACCGCATTGACGGTGCCGAGGTTCGCCACGATGGTCAGGATGGCATTCCGGATGAGTCGCGCCGCGAACGGGTGTGGATTTCCGCGCGTGACGGCAAGGGCCTGGACCTGTTGCAGGCGGTGCTGGGCAAGCGCCTGGGCCTGCAGCATGTCACCGGCGAACTGCGCCTGCCGCCGGATGCCGGCCGCCTGCGCGCGCGCCTGCACCAGCTCGAAGTGATCCGCAGCGAGCAGGCCGATGAAGACGGTTGGCTGCTGCAGGTCGACCTGCCGATCGCCGAAGCCGAGAAGTTGGCCGCCAGTGCCGACGGCGCGCCGATCCGGGCGCTGCTGCCGGAAAAGCTGCCGGAGTGGTGAGGTAACGCCGGGCAATGCCCGGTCCTGCCAGGCCGTGCCGGCTGCTGGCCGGCAGCTGCCAAGCCGTGGCGCGCGACATCAGCCTGTCATCTGCGGTACAACGTGCAGGTTCTTCACCCCACCGTCATGCCGATGTCCATCCCAACCGACGCCGATCTCAACGCCCAGTCCGCCGCGCTCGGGCAGCGCCTGCAGCAGGCCTCGCTGCAGCTGGTGACCGCTGAAAGCTGCAGTGGCGGCTGGATCGCCAAGTGCATGACCGATATCGCCGGCTCCTCGGCGTTCTTCGACTGCGGCATGGTGGTCTACAGCTATGAAGCCAAGCAGCGCCTGCTCGGCGTGCGCGCGCAGACGCTGGAACAGTTCGGCGCAGTCAGCCGCGAAACCGTGCTGGAAATGGTGTCCGGTGCGCTGGTCAACTCCGGTGCTGGCATTGCCGTCGCGGTGACCGGCATCGCCGGCCCCGGCGGTGGCAGCCCGGACAAGCCGGTCGGAAGCGTCTGGATCGGTTGGAAGCGTCGTGGTGGCTATGCCCGCGCCGAGCTGTTCCAGTTCGACGGCGACCGCGAAGCCATCCGCCGGCAAACCGTGGCGGCGGCATTGCGCGGCATCGACGCCCAGCTGTGACATGCTGCTCCGGTAATCGTCCGGAGCACGCATGATGTGGGAAACGCTGGGCACGGTCCGTGACCTGGGCCGACTGCAGGAAATCGCCGTCGTCCTGATCCGCTATGGCTTCGCCGACGTGGTGCGGCGCATCGGCCTGGCCACCACGCTGGAGCGGGCAGGGCGCCTGCTGCACTGGAACGAGGAGCGGCAGGAACTGCTGCGGATGACTGCGCCGGTGCGCGTGCGCAGCGCGATGCAGGATCTCGGCCCGACCTTCGTCAAGCTCGGCCAGGTGCTGGCGACGCGTGTCGACCTGCTACCGCCGGAATGGATCGCCGAGCTCTCCGAACTGCAGAACGCAGTGCCGGCGCTGCCGTACGCGGATATCCGTGAGCAGCTCGAAGCCGACCTTGGCGCCTCGCCGACGCAGGTGTTCGCCTTCCTCGATGAAATCCCGATGGCCGCCGCTTCGTTGGCGCAGGCCCATCGCGCGCGCCTGCATGATGGTCGCGAGGTGGTGCTGAAGGTGCGGCGCCCCGGCATCCGCGATGTGGTCGAGGCCGACCTGCGGCTGCTGGCCCGCCTGGCCGAGATCGTTGAAGCGCGCCTGCCGGACCTGCGTCGTTACCGCCCGGCCGAAGTCGTGCAGCAGTTCACCGTGTCGCTGCGCCGCGAGCTGGATTTCGCCGCCGAATGCCGCAATGCCGAGCGCATCGCGCGCAACTTCAGCGGCCGTGACGACATACTGATCCCCAGCGTGCACTGGCAGTGGACCTGCGAAAGCCTGAACGTCCAGGACTTTGTCGATGGCATTCCCGGGCGTGACCTGGCCGGCGTCGATGCGGCAGGCCTGGACCGGCGCGAACTGGCCCGGCGCGGTGCCGACATCGTGCTGAAGATGGTGCTGGAGGACGGCAGCTTCCACGCGGACCCTCACCCCGGCAACATCATCTACCTGCGTGACGGACGCATCGGCGTGATTGACTTCGGCATGGTCGGCGCGCTGTCCGAAGTACGGCGCTTCCAGGTCGCGCAACTGCTGCACGGCCTGGTCGAGCAGGACCCGCAGGGCGTGGCCGATGTGCTGCTGGACTGGGCCGGTGGCGTGGAAGTGGACGAGAACCGCCTGCAGCACGACATCAGCCAGTTCGTCGACCAGTATCGCGGCGTGCCGCTGAAAGACCTGCGCATCGGCCTGATGCTGGGCGATATCACCCAGCTGCTGCGCAGCTACAGCTTGACCCTGCCGGCTGACCTGGCGTTGATGATCAAGGCGTTCCTGACCCTGGAGGGGATGGGCCGCCAGCTGGACCCGGATTTCGACATGGCCAGTGCCGCGCGCCCGTTCCTGGAGCGGGTGGTGCTGCAGCGCTATGCGCCCAGGGCGCTGCTCAAGCGTGGCCGACGCAGCCTGCTGGGCCTGGTCGACTTCGCCGGGGAATTGCCGCGCGACCTGCGCAAGCTGGTCCAGGCCGCACGCCGCGGCCGTCTCCAGCTGAAGGTGGAAACCACTGCGCTGCAGGGCTTCGGCGAACAGGTGAATCGGGCAGCGAACCGGCTGGTGATGGGTATCGTCACCGCCGCGCTGATCATCGGGTCCTCGATCGTCATGCACAGCGTTGGCGGGGTCTCCAGTCGCTGGCTGCTGGCGCTGGGGGTGTGCGGGTTCATCGGCGCCGGCTTCTGTGGCGTGTGGATCCTGTTCTCGATATGGAGAAGCGGCAAGCACACATAGTGTGCTTGCCGCAGCGGTTCCCTCTGGGAACCGCGGAATCGCGCAGCGATTCCTGTAGAGCCGACCGCTGGTCGGCTGCCTTCGCCTTTGCATTTGCCGCCCGGCCATTCGCCTGATCACCGAGCATGGCCCGGCACTACAGATCCCCCATCGTCTGTCTGTCGTCTCCGGCACTTGCAGTCCTGTGCGTTAGTAGTAATACTACTAACCATGGACCTGACCGACACCCAGCAGGCGATCCTGCAGTTGATCGCCGAGCGTATCGAGAGCGAAGGCGCACCGCCGTCGCAGACTGAAATCGCACGCGCGTTCGGCTTCAAGGGCGTGCGCGCGGCCCAGTACCACCTGGAAGCCCTGGAGCAGGCCGGTGCGATCCGTCGCATCCCGGGCCAGGCCCGCGGCATCCGCCTGGTGCAGGCACCGCCGGTCGAAAAGCTGGCCGAGCCCGGCCTTCCGGACAGCGTGCTGCGCTTGCCAGTGCTGGGCCGGGTCGCAGCCGGCCTGCCGATCGGTGCTGACATCGGCTCCGACGATTTCGTGGTGCTGGACCGGGTGTTCTTCTCGCCGGCGCCGGACTACCTGCTGAAAGTGCAGGGCGACTCGATGATCGATGAGGGCATCTTCGACGGTGACCTGATCGGCGTGCATCGCACCCGCGACGCCCATTCCGGGCAGATCGTGGTGGCCCGCATCGATGACGAGATCACCGTCAAGCTGCTGAAGATCGCCAAGGACCGCATCCGCCTGCTGCCGCGCAATCCCGATTACAAGCCGATCGAGGTGCTGCCGGACCAGGACTTCGCGATCGAAGGCCTCTATTGCGGCCTGCTGCGCCCCAACCGTTGACCCGTCCCATAGCGCATTACCCCGCAGTCTTTTGTAGCGATTCTCTGGTTCCACTGAGGTTGGTACGGATGTCCGATAATTCTTTTCAGAGCGCCGGGCAGAATCTCAGCCTGTGCGATACGTCCGACTTAAAGTGAACCCATGGCAAAGAAGACCCCCAAAGACAGCACCCCCAACGACATGACCTCTGCAAGGACCAATACGATGGACGAGAACAAGAAGCGCGCCTTGGCTGCTGCTCTGGGCCAGATCGAGAAGCAGTTCGGCAAGGGCTCGGTGATGCGCATGGGCGACCGCGTGGTCGAGCCCGTTGAAGCCATCCCGACCGGTTCGCTGATGCTCGATATCGCACTGGGCATTGGCGGTCTGCCGAAGGGTCGTGTCGTCGAGATCTACGGGCCGGAATCCTCGGGCAAGACCACCCTGACCCTGCAGGCCATCGCCGAATGCCAGAAGATGGGCGGTACCGCGGCCTTCATCGACGCCGAGCATGCGCTGGACCCGATCTACGCCGCCAAGCTGGGCGTGAACGTGGACGACCTGCTGCTGTCGCAGCCGGACACCGGTGAGCAGGCGCTGGAAATCGCCGACATGCTGGTCCGTTCGGGCTCGGTCGACATCCTGGTGATCGACTCGGTCGCCGCGCTGACCCCGAAGGCCGAAATCGAAGGCGAGATGGGCGACCAGCTGCCCGGCCTGCAGGCCCGCCTGATGAGCCAGGCGCTGCGCAAGCTGACCGGCAACATCAAGCGCTCCAACACCCTGGTGATCTTCATCAACCAGCTGCGCATGAAGATCGGTGTGATGATGCCGGGCCAGAGCCCGGAAACCACCACGGGTGGCAACGCGCTGAAGTTCTACGCCTCGGTCCGCCTGGACATCCGCCGTATCGGCGCGATCAAGAAAGGTGACGAGATCATCGGTAACCAGACCAAGATCAAGGTCGTCAAGAACAAGCTGGCACCTCCGTTCAAGCAGGTCATCACCGAGATCCTGTATGGCGAAGGCATCAGCCGTGAAGGCGAGCTGATCGACATGGGTGTGGATGCCAAGCTGGTCGAGAAGGCTGGCGCCTGGTACAGCTACGGTGAAGAACGCATTGGCCAGGGCAAGGACAACGCCCGCGGCTACCTGCGCGACAACCCGACTGTCGCCGCCAAGCTCGAGGCCGAGCTGCGCGAGAAATTCCAGCCGGCCGAAGCGGCGCGCGAGGAAGGCGACGACGAAGGCGAAGACGAATAAGGCTTGCTGTGGGGCAGGGTGGCGCCGTCAGTGACGTCGCCCTGTCCCGCAGGTTCGAATCGCCCAGGGATGGGCTGGGCGCCACGGATGGCGCCACCCTTGGAGTACCCATGTCCGACGCCGAAGACATTCCGACCGGCCGCAAGCGCCGGCCGCGTGAGCAGACCCCCGTGCAACGGGCGCTGGGCCTGCTGGTCCGCCGTGAGCATTCGCGCAAGGAGCTCACCCGCAAGCTCACTGCCCGTGGCATCGAAGATGAGGCAGCGCAGGCCGCTGTAGCCAAGCTGACCGAAGCCGGTTGGCAGGACGACACCCGATTTGCCGAGAACCTGGTACGGATGCGCGCCAACACCGGTTATGGACCGATCCATGTCCGTGCCGAACTCGGGACCCACGGCCTGGACAGTGCTGCGATTGCCGCAGCGATGGACAGCTACGAGGGCGACTGGCAGGAAAACGCTCGTGATCTGGTCCGCCGACGCTTCGGCGAAGCCGGCCCGCAGGACTTGACGCAGCGGCGCAAGGCCGCCGATCTGCTGGCCCGACGGGGCTTCGACGGCGACAGCATCCGCCGGGCGACCCGCTACGACCCGGATGACTGAGACTGGCGGCGCCGGGCCTGATACCCTTTAGGTTTTCGGCGGTCCCTCGCGACCCTGGCCAACGCGGCCGGTGGTCCGGGTCCGCCGGCCCGCAGACTGCCAGCCCCCAATGAACGCATCCGCCAAATTCACGACTTCCCAGATCCGCAGCGACTTCCTTGAATTCTTCAAGGGCAAAGGCCACACCATCGTGCCGTCGGCGCCGCTGGTGCCGGGCAATGATCCGACCCTGCTGTTCACCAACTCCGGCATGGTGCAGTTCAAGGACGTGTTCCTTGGTGCGGAGAAGCGCAGCTACGTGCGCGCGGCTGACGTCCAGCGCTGCCTGCGCGCGGGCGGCAAGCACAACGATCTCGACCAGGTGGGCTACACCGCGCGCCACCACACCTTCTTTGAAATGCTGGGCAACTGGTCGTTCGGCGACTACTTCAAGAAGGACGCGATCGCCTGGGCCTGGGAACTGCTGACCCAGGTCTGGAAGCTGCCGGCCGAGCGCCTGCTGGTCACCGTCTACCAGACCGACGACGAAGCCTACGCGTTGTGGCGTGACATGGTCGGAGTGCCGGAAGAGCGCATCGTGCGCATCGGCGACAACAAGGGCGCGCCGTTCGCTTCGGACAACTTCTGGCAGATGGCCGACACCGGTCCGTGCGGCCCGTGCACCGAGATCTTCTACGATCACGGCGATCACATCGCCGGCGGCCCCCCGGGCTCCCCGGACGAGGACGGGGACCGCTTCATTGAAATCTGGAACCTGGTGTTCATGCAGTTCGATCGCCAGCCCGACGGCACCCTGGTGCCGCTGCCGGCGCCGTGCGTGGATACCGGCATGGGCCTGGAGCGCCTGGCGGCGATCCTGCAGCACGTGCACACCAACTACGAGATCGACCTGTTCCAGGCACTGATCCGCAAGGCCTCGGAGCTGACCGGCACCGCAGACCTGGAAAACAAGTCGTTGCGCGTGATCGCCGATCACATCCGCGCCTGTTCGTTCCTGATCGTTGATGGCGTGCTGCCGTCCAACGAAGGCCGCGGCTACGTGCTGCGCCGTATCATCCGTCGCGCCCTGCGGCATGGCTGGATGCTGGGCGTGCGCCAGCCGTTCTTCAGCAAGCTGGTGCCGACTCTGGTCGAGCAGATGGGCGAGGCCTATCCGGAGCTGCCGGCAGCGGTGGACACCGTCACCCGTGCGCTGCAGGCCGAGGAAGAGCGCTTCGCTGAAACCCTCGACGCCGGCATGAAGATCTTCGAGGACGTGGCCGGCAAGGCCAGCAACGGCGTGATCCCGGGCGTTGACGCTTTCCGCCTGTATGACACCTATGGCTTCCCGCTCGACCTGACCCAGGACATCGCCCGCGAGCGCGACCTGACCGTTGATATCGCCGGCTTCGATGCGGCGATGGAACAGCAGCGCGAGACCGCGCGTGCAGCCGGCAAGTTCGGCGGCGGCGTGACCCTGCCGGCCGAACTGGTGGCCACCCTCAGCCCGACCCTGTTCCTGGGGTATGACCGCCTGCAGGCCGACGACCTGACCGTGTTGGCCCTGCTCAAGGACGGTCGCCCGGTGCAGTCGGCCGATGCCGGCGATGCGGTCATCGTTATCACCAACCAGACCCCGTTCTACGCCGAGTCCGGTGGCCAGGTCGGCGACACCGGCGTGCTGGCCGGCAACGGCGTGCGCCTGGCGGTGGAAGATACGCAGAAGTTCGCCGGCCAGTTCCATGGTCATGTCGGCACCCTCTCCGAAGGCGGCCTGAAGGTCGGCGACGTGCTGTCCGGCCAGGTCGATGGCGAGCGCCGTGGCGCCACCATCCTTAACCACTCGGCCACCCATCTGCTGCACGCCGCCCTGCGCGAAGTGCTGGGCACCCACGTGCAGCAGAAGGGCTCGCTGGTCGCGCCGGACCGACTGCGCTTCGACTTCTCGCACTTCCAGCCGATCAGCGCGGATGAGCTGGCGGTGATCGAGCGCAAGGTCAACCAGCAGGTGCGTGCCAACAACGCCGCCGAGGTGCACAACATGGGCATGCAGGAAGCCCTGGACTTCGGTGCGATGGCCCTGTTCGGTGAAAAGTACGGCGAGCACGTGCGCGTGCTGAAGATGGGTGACTACTCGACCGAGCTGTGCGGCGGTACCCACGTCAACCGTACCGGCGACATCGGCCTGTTCAAGATCACCTCCGAGGGCGGCGTCTCGGCCGGCGTGCGCCGCATCGAGGCCGTTACCGGCCAGGGCGCCCTGGACTACGTGGACGCCGAAGAGGCCCGCCTGGCCGAGGCCGCCGACCTGCTCGGCGGTAGTGCTGCCGACGTGGTGGAGAAGATCCGTGCCCTTGGCCAGCGCCAGAAGCAGCTGGAGCGCGAACTGGACGCCGTGAAGGCCAAGGTTGCCGCGGGCGCTACCGCCGATCTGTCCGGCCAGGCCGTCGAGGTCGCCGGCGTGAAGGTGCTGGCGGCCCGCCTGGAGGGCTTCGACGCCAAGGCCCTGCGTGACGCTATGGACCGCCTGAAGCAGCAGCTGGGCGACGCGGTGATCGTGCTGGCCGGTGCCCAGGACGGCAAGGCTGCGCTGGTCGCGGGTGTGAACGGCAGCGCAATGGGCAAGGTCAAGGCCGGGGAACTGTTGTCCCATATCGCCAGTCAGATCGGGGGCAAGGGCGGCGGACGCCCGGACCTCGCCCAGGGTGGTGGCGAGGACGGGCCCGCCCTTGCCACTGCGCTGGCTGCCGTCGTCGAATGGGTCAGCCCCCGCCTGTGATGAACCGTGCCGTCCCCCTCCTTGTAGGAGCGGGACGGCTGACGGTACCATTGCGAATCTTTTCCCTTTGTCGTGGTAGCGCTTCTTGACGGAGCGTCAAGCCGGTGGGGGATACCCTTCCACACGGTTCCATGGAGACTTGCAAAAATGTTGATCCTGACTCGCCGCGTCGGCGAAACCCTGATGATCGGAGACTCGGTGAGCGTCACCGTGCTTGGCGTCAAGGGTAACCAGGTGCGTATCGGCATCACCGCGCCGAAGGACGTCGCAGTGCATCGCGAAGAGATCTATCAGCGCATCCAGCGTGGTGACGAAGCCGGTGGCACCGGTAGCGAAAATTCTGCCGAATAACGCTTTACCTTCGCACTCGATTAACGTTATGATTCACGCCCCGCTGAGGTGCAACGCACCAGACGCGGAGAAAACCCCGGAGTGATGCCCGAGTGGCCGAAGGGGCTCCCCTGCTAAGGGAGTATAGGGTCAAAAGCTCTATCGAGGGTTCGAATCCCTCTCACTCCGCCAGATACAAAGAAGCGCCTGCAGATCCCCGATCTGCAGGCGTTTTTCTTTATCCGACACCCGAGAGTACAGCCGGCGTGGAGCTGACTATCCTGGCTGATCGGTGCCGGTGGCAGGCGTTGGCATGGGCGCGGGCGTCGCCGCTGGTGCCGTAGCGGGCGCACCGGGCAGCTGTGGCGGTTCTACATAGCGAGGTGGGGTTTCCCGCCACAGCAAGGCAAGCGTGCATTCGTTGGCACGTTCCCTGCACATTCTTTCGGCCTTCCGCTGCGCGGCGTCCGCGGTCTTCTCACCCAGTGCATAGCCCAACGCAATCGTGCCGGTCGCTATGGCCGAATAGCCTTCGCTGCTGGTGCTGGCGGACTGACCGCAATTGCGCGATCGCGCTGCGCAGTAGTGCAGCGACTGCTGCATCGCAGTGGTGAGGGAAGATTGGTTCATCGAATAGCCGTAGCGGCCATCCTTGTCGTAGGTGATCGCAGACGCGGCACTTGCGCCTGATGAAACGGACAACAACAGCGCCAGTGAAACTGCATGCTTCCAGTTCATCACGCTCTCCTTTTCTGCCGATGGTGAATCAACCGGGGAGCGTGGCGCAACCACGCATGGGGTGCGTGGACGACGCCTGCAGGCCGTCTGCCTGCAGGCGTGTACCGATGCATCCGGTTGTCAGAGCCTCACCGTCACCCCCACCTGGAACCCACGCCCCGGCAAGGGCGCGATGTATTTCAGCGGCGAGTTGTGCGGGCGTGCTTCCTCGTTGAGCAGGTTGCTGCCATTGACGAACACCTCCATGCCGGCGATGTAGCTGTTGCGTACCGGCAGCTCGCGACTGACCTGCAGGTCGACCAGGTTGAAGGCATCCAGCGGCACTTCCTCGCTCACGTTGCGGCCGAGGTACTTCTGCGTGTCGTAATAGGTGCTGGACAGCTGTGCCTTCCAGCCTTCGCGCTGCCACTGCAGGTTGGCGCCGTAGCGGTTGGTCGGCATGTTCGGCAGGTACTCGCCATCGTTGTGGGCGCGCAGCGAATCGGGGCGATCGGCCTTGTTCTTCACCAGGTCGGCGAAGGCCGAGATGTTCAAGCTGCCGTAGCGGCCCAGCTCCAGCGCCTGTGATGCGTCGATCTCGAAGCCCTTTACCGTGGTATCGGTCTGTTTCCAGTATTTCAGCGGCAGGCGGTTGGCCATCTGCGCGCCGGAATGGCCGAGGTAAAGATAGTTCTCGTAGCGCATCCGGTAGGCGGTGGCTGACAGTTCGAAACCGCCGACGTGGAACAGGCCGGTCAGCTCCAGGTTCTTCGCACGCTCAGGTTGCAGATTCTGGTTGCCTTCCTCCTGGGTCATCACCGAGTAGTGGGCGTTGCTGGCATACAACTCGTTGATCTCCGGTGCACGCTGCGAGGATGCGTAGCGGACCTTGGCGGCGAACAACGGACCCAGCTCGACATACGACCCCACGCTGTAACTGTTGAGCCGGTAGGAACGATTCTGCAGTTTCGTGTTGGCGGCATTGCGCGCGGTCTTGAAGCGGCTCGGCTGCAGTTCGTGATCGACACGCTCGTGGCGCACGCCGGCATCGAAGGTGGCCCAGCCGACGTCCAGCGTTTCCTTCAGGAACACCGCGTTGCTGCGGGAATCCACATCAGGCAGATAGCGCAGAGAGCCGCTGCCGGTCACGTCACGCGACTGGTGGCTGAAACCGAGCAGGCCGCTGAGCGGTCCGACACGCTGATGGCTCAACAGCAGTTCGGCCTGGGTGCTCTCGAAATCGTAGTCGTTGGCCCGGGTGGCACCCAGCCGTTCGCCCGAGGTGTTGTCCAGCTTGGAAACACGCAGTTCGGCGCGCTCGAACCACGGCAGCGGGTCGCGCAACAGGGCTTCCAGTGCGTAGCGTTCCTGCTTGATCACCACGCCCACCGGCAATGCGTTGGCGTAGTTGGAACCGAACGACAGGTTCTGCATCGAGAACCCGGGCACGCCGTACTCGCTGTCCTTGGCATCGATGCTGATGCCCACGTAGCCACGGTCGAAGAACAGGGTTGACCCGAACGCCACCTGCGAGTTGCGCGCGTAGCTGTTGCCCAGCCGGTGATGGTAGTCGGGCGTCACATCGTTGTTGATCTGTTTCTGCACGTATGAGGGCGTGCCAGCGACATAGGCAGGATTGACCGGGTTGATGTAGGTGCGGCGCTGCCAGACCGAGGTCGGGTTGTTGGTGTAGAAGGAGAAATCACCGTCGGCCCAGTCCGGGTTCTCGGTCATGAACTGGTCGATGTACGGCTGCGAGGCCTTGTTGTAGATCTGCTGCACACGCGCTTCCTTCTGGCAGCTGTCGGCCAGTGCGGAATTGACACCGCCGGTGGCGGGGAACAGCCGGGTGTTGCAGACACTGGCCTTGCTGTTGCCGGGAATGTCGTAGTGCGAGATGCGCTGTCGCGAAACCTGCAGATTGGTGGAAATGTTGCGCTGGTTGTTGAAGTTCATGCGGAAGCCCTGCGCGTCGGCCGCATTGAAGCCCTTGCGCAGGACCAGCTCCATCGACTGCTCCTTGTCTTCCATGCTGCGCGAGATCAGGCCCGAATCGATCTCAACACTGCCGCCGATCGCGTTGCCGCCGTAGCGCACGGTGTCGGAGGACTTGTTGACGGTGACGCTGCGCACGAACAGTGGATCGAACGGGATGTTGATGTCGCCGCTGATCGCGTTCATGCCGAGGATGGACTGGCCGTCCTGCAGGATCTGCACGCGGTTGCCACCGAGGCTGCGGATGACCGGCGCGCCGGCATTCGGCCCGAAGGCGGTGCTCTGCACGCCGGAGACGTGCTCAAGCAGGGAGCCCAGGGTGGGGTTCTGCGCCAGCGGGTTGTCGACGGTGACCCGGCTGTCGATGCGCGAGGGTTGGGTGGCCTCGACCCGGAGGGTGGGAAGGGTGGGTTCGTCCGCGGCCTGGGCGGACTGGACGGCGAACAGAATGGCTGCAGCAAGGAGATGACGACGCATGACACGATCCGTGAAGTTGACGTGAAATGTTATAACGTAACTATTTATGTCAACAAGGGCGGATTGGGCCTTGCCATGAGGACTGGATATGAGAATGGTTCTCATATCAAAATGGCCGCGGATTCTCTGCAGGCGCACCATGCACAGCCTCTCCCTTGCCGACCTTGATCGACTGGGCCGCAGCAGCGGCTTCCACTACCGGTTGCCTGCAGTGGCCTCAGCCGATGGCTCGGTGGAGCATTGCGTGGTGCAGGGCAGGGTGGAGCAGCGTTGCCTGCGCCCGGGGATCACCCTGGCGCTGTCGGACGTGATCGCCCATCAGCCGTTCGAGGCGACGTCGGAATCGCCGCCGGCCTTCTCGGCGATCGTGATGCTGGAGGGACGCGCTGGAGCGCGGCTGGCGGGGCAGGCGGTGACCGGCATGCGTCCAGGTGCCGGTGCGATGGTGCTGGCCGAGGAGGCGCCGATGACTGCGATTCATCCGGCCGGGCAGCGGATGCGCAGCCTGAATGTCTCGCTGGATGCAGCCGCCGGGATCGACGATCCGGTGATCAGCGAACTGCTGTCCACTGCGCGTCGCGGCGGTCAGCCGCGGTTGCGGGGTTGGCAGGTGCCCGGGCATCTGGAGCGCGCCGCCGATCAGGTGCTGTCGGGCACCTGGCACGGCGCGATGCATGCGTTGCTGTGCGAGGGTATCGGCCTGCAGATGCTGGCACAGGCGCTGGGCGCACCTGCAGGGGATGCCCTGCCGGACCTGCGTGTTTCAGCGCGTGACCGCCGCATGCTGCAACGGGTGATCGATTGCCTGCAGGCGGCACCGGCCGCCGACCACAGCCTGGAGGAGCTGGCGCGCCTGGCCTGCATGAGCCCGAGCAACCTGCGCCTGAAGTTCCAGCAGGTGCACCAGTGCTCCGTGTTTGGCTGGCTGCGCGAGCGGCGCCTGCAACTGGCCTGCGAGCAGCTGCGGCAGGGCAGCAGCGTGCAGCAGGCCGCACATCAGGTCGGCTATCGGCACGCCACCAACTTCGCGACCGCGTTCCGTGCACGTTACGGCATCGCCCCCAGCCAGTTCCGCTGAATCCGGGTCATCGTCGGCAGCACGCATACACCTGCCGCGTCCGCGCATACGTGCGCCCACGCTCAAATGACAATAATTCTCATCCGGCCTTTCCCTCCTGCTGGATCTCCCATGCCTGCCTGTATCCGCCCGAGTGCCCTGGCAACCGCCATCGGCGCGACCCTGGCGCTGTTCAACGCCGCCCATGCCGCCGAGCGCGCCCCGTCCGCGACGACCTCCCAGCTCCCAACCGTGCAGGTCACTGCCGACCTCGATGGCAGTACCGAAACGTCGCGTTCCTACACCACCGATTCCATGGGTACGGCGACCGGCCTGTCGCTGACCTCACGGCAGACCCCGCAATCGGTCAGCGTCATCACCCGCCAGCAGATCGAGGACCGCGGGCTGCTCAGCACCGCCGATGCACTGGCCACCGCTCCGGGAATCTCGGTCACGCGCAGTGATGCCAACCGCTACTCGTTCTCGGCACGTGGCTTCGACATCGATAACTACCAGTTCGACGGTGTGGTCATGCCAGTGCTGTCGCCGTGGAATTTCGGCGAAAACAACCTGGACATGGTGGTGTACGACCGCATCGAGATCGTGCGCGGCGCCAATGGCCTGATGACCGGTGCCGGCAACCCCTCGGCGGCGGTGAACTATGTGCGCAAGCGTCCGCTGCGTGATTTCGCTGCCAGCGGTGGCATCAGCCTCGGCAGCTGGGACGCGCGCCGCGCCTGGGTGGACGTGTCCAGCCCACTCAGCCGGGAAGGGCGCGTGCGTGGCCGCGTGGTCGCCGCGCAGGCCGAGGGGGACAGCTATACGGCGGGCCTGGACAGCACCGCGAAGACGTTCTACGGCGTGGTCAGCATGGACCTGGGCGAGGACACCGGATTGATCGCCGGTATCTCCTACCAGGATAACGACAACCGCGGCTTCGGCAGTGGCTTCGCGCTGTTCAATGCCGACGGCACGCGTACCCGCTTCGATCGTTCGGTATCGGCCACCGCGCCGTGGGCCCGGATGACCACCGACACCCGCAACGGCTTCTTCGATTTCAATCATCGCTTCAGCAATGACTGGCAGGCGCGCGTGTCCTACAGCCGTTCGCACACCGACATGGAAATGAAGCATCTCTACCGCGGCGGCTATCCCGATCCGGTCACGGGTGCCATGCCCAATGGCAACAGCTTCACCCGCTACGACGGTCCGGTGCGCCGCGAGGCGGTCAGTGCCAGCCTGAGCGGTCCGTTCCAGCTGTTCGGCCGCCAGCACACTGCGTCGGTGGGCTGGTCGCGCTCGCGAGATCAGATCGCACTGGGGCAGTACCGCGCACTGGCGCCGTTGCCACCGTTGGCCAGCTATTTCGACTGGCACGGGCCGGGCACGCCCGAGCCGGTGTGGGCCGGCAACACGACCCAGGCCGATGATCTGGACAATCATCAGAGTGGTGCCTATGCCGTGGCGCGGTTGTCGCTGGCCGATCCCCTGCATGTGATCGTCGGTGGCCGCCTGAGCAACTGGGAGACCGACCAGGTCTACTTCGGCAGCAAGCGGAAGTACCGCTACCGAAACGAGTTCGTACCGTATGCCGGCGTGGTCTGGGACCTGAACGGCTACGGCAGCGCGTATGCCAGTTACACCGGCATCTTCAAACCACAGAACAACCGCAATGAATCCGGGCAGATCCTCGACCCGATCAGCGGCCGCAGCTATGAGCTGGGCCTCAAGGGCAGTTGGTTGCAGGAGCGCTTGAATGCCTCGGCGGCACTGTTCCGCACCCAGCAGGACAACCTCGCCGAAGCTACCGGTGGGCTGGTCGAGGGCAGTACGCAGGCGGCGTATCGTGCGGTGAAGGGCGCAACGGTGGACGGCCTGGAACTGGAACTGGCCGGTGAGCCGCTGCCGGGTTGGAGCCTGGGCACCAGCTTCACCACCTTCATCGCGCAGGACGCGCAGGGCAGGGCGATCAACACCGCCAAGCCGCGCAGCCTGTTCAAGCTGTTCACCACCTGGCGGCTGCCCGGTGCCTGGGATCGGCTGACCATCGGCGGTGGCGTGGATTGGCAGAACCGCATGTACCAGACCGCCACCGCGCCAGGGAACCGGCGGGTGCCGGTGCAGCAGTCCAGCTACGCACTGGTCAACCTGATGACACGCTATCAGTTCAGTTCCAACGTGTCGGCAACGGTCAACATCAACAACCTGTTCGATCGCCATTACTACTCGCAGATCGGCTTCTACAACCAGGGCTGGTACGGCGCACCACGAAACGTGATGTTCGCCGTGAAGGTCGGCTATTAAGGCAGGGCGTTGCCATACGTTCAGCGCCCTGCCTTGTGCAGGGCGCCGACGCTGTGCACGATCCGGGGTGCTGCGCCCCACAGCGCTTCACGCAGCGCCTTCTTCACGGGAATGGAGCAACGTATGAAGCTGCTGTCCGCTGTGTTGTTGTCTGCGCTTTCGCTGCCGGCCGCTTCGGCGTTCGCGGTGGAAGCTTCGCCCTCACCGCTGCTGGGGCGCTGGTCGCTGGATGTTGCCACCTCGGCGCTGCCCGAGGCGCAACGCCCGAAGCAGGTGGTGCTGGAATTCAAGGACGCCGGTGCGGGGCGTTGGAGTTCGCACGTGGACATCGTCCTGCACGATGGCAAGACCATGAGATCCGACGGCACGCTGGCCCTGGATGGTACGCCGGGCGCCCTGTCCGGCACCTATGGCGCGGACAAGGCCAACCTGAAACTGCCAGCGCCGAACACCCTGGTGATGCAGCTGGTGGACCACGGCACGCCGGCCTCCACCCGCATCTATACCGTGGCGGCCGATCGTACGACGATGACCGAAACCAAGGCGTTCTACGGTCACGACGGTACGCCGATCCTGCAGACCAACCTGTTCAAGCGGATGCCGTAGCGGCGTCCTCTGCACCACGCCCGCACAGCGGGCGTGGTGACTGCGGCCGCCCTACACCGCGGCCGGGTCGCGCTTGCCAGCGTCGATGCCGTACTTGTCGATGGCGTCCTGCATCCGCGAGCGCTCGATGCGGCCTTCGTCGGCCAGCGACTTCAGCGCCGCCAGCACGATGAAGTGACGATCCACTTCGAAGAACGTGCGCAGTGATTCACGCGTGTCGGAACGGCCGAAGCCATCGGTGCCGAGTGCAGTGAAGCGGCGGTCGTTGATGAAGGGACGGATCTGGTCGCCGACGATCTTCATGTAGTCGGTGGCCACCACCACCGGGCCTTCATGGCCCTGCAGGCACTGCTGCACGTAGGGCACGCGCGGCTCCTCGGCCGGATGCAGCAGGTTCCAGCGCTCGGCGGCCAGGCCATCGCGGCGCAGTTCGGTCAGGCTGGTCGCGCTCCACACATCGCTGGCGATGCCGAAGTCCTGCAGCAGCAGTTCTGCCGCGGCTTCCACTTCGCGCAGGATCGAACCGCTGCCCATCAGCTGCACGCGTGGCTGCGAGGCGCTGTCGGCGGCCGCCGGGTGCAGCAGGTACAGGCCCTTCAGGATGCCGGCCTCGGCGCCCTCGGGCAGTGCCGGCTGCGGGTAATTCTCGTTGAGTACGGTGATGTAGTAGTAGATGTCTTCCTGCTCGACGTACATGCGGCGCAGGCCGTCGTGGATGATCACCGCCAGCTCGTAGTTGTAGGTCGGGTCGTAGGACACGCAGCTCGGGATCACCGACGACAGCACGTGGCTGTGGCCATCATCGTGCTGCAGGCCTTCGCCCATCAGCGTGGTACGGCCCGACGTGGCACCGAGCAGGAAGCCGCGCGTACGTGCATCGGCAGCAGCCCAGGCCAGGTCGCCGACGCGCTGCAGGCCGAACATCGAGTAGAAGATGTAGAACGGAATCGTGGCCAGGCCGTGGTTGCTGTAGGCGGTGCCGGCGGCGATCCACGAGCAGATCGCACCGGATTCGTTGATGCCTTCCTGCAGGATCTGGCCGTCCTTGGCTTCCTTGTAATAGCTCAGCTGGCCGGCATCCTGCGGGGTGTACAGCTGGCCCAGGTAGGAATGAATGCCGATCTGGCGGAACAGGCCCTCCATGCCGAAGGTGCGCGATTCATCGGGCACGATCGGAATCACCAGCCTGCCCAGGTCCGGGTCCTTCAGCAGGCTGGTGAGGATGCGCACGAAGCCCATTGTGGTGGACTGGCCACGATCGCCGCTGCCCTGCAGCTGGGTGTTGAAGATCGACAGCGGTGGCAGCGGCAGCGGGTCGACCTTGGCCAGGCGTGCGGGCAGCTGCCCACCCTGGATGCGGCGGCGTTCGGCGAAGTAGGCCGCCTCGGCGCTGCCCGGTTCCGGGCGCAGGTAGGGCATCTCTTCCAGCTGTTCGTCGCTGACCGGCAGGTTGAAGCGGTCACGGAAGGCGCGCACCGCGTCGGCGCTCATCTTCTTCAGCTGATGGTTGATGTTCTGGCCTTCGCCGGCCTCGCCCATGCCGAAACCCTTGACCGTCTTGGCCAGGATCACCGTCGGCCGGCCGCTGGTGTTCACCGCCTGCTGGTAGGCAGCGTACACCTTCTGCGGATCATGGCCGCCACGTGCCAGCGCCCAGATGTCGTCGTCGCTCATGTGCGCGACCAGCTCCAGCAGCTCGGGGTAACGGCCGAAGAAGTGTTCGCGCACGTAGGCGCCGCTCTGCGACTTGAAGGTCTGGTAGTCGCCATCCACGCATTCCATCATGCGCTGGCGCAGCAGGCCGCTGTGGTCGCGCGCCAGCAGGTCGTCCCAGCCGCCGCCCCAGATCAGCTTGATCACGTTCCAGCCCGCCGCGCGGAAGGTGCCTTCCAGCTCCTGGATGACCTTGGCGTTGCCGCGCACCGGACCGTCCAGGCGCTGCAGGTTGCAGTTGACCACGAACACGATGTTGTCCAGCCGCTCGCGGCCGGCCAGCGAGATTGCTGCCAGCGATTCGGGCTGGTCCATCTCGCCGTCGCCGAGGAAGGCCCAGACCTTGCGTCCCTGGTGCTGCTTCAGGCCGCGGTATTCCAGGTAACGCATGTAGCGCGCCTGGTAGGCCGCGGTGAGCGGGCCCAGGCCCATCGACACGGTGGGGAACTGCCAGAACTCCGGCATCAGGCGCGGATGTGGATACGAGGACAGGCCCTCGCGTCCGGCTTCGCGGCGGAAGTTGTCCATCCGCGCCTGATCGATGCGGCCTTCCACGTAGGCGCGGCCATAGATGCCGGGCGCGGAATGGCCTTGGATGTAGATCATGTCGCCATCGAAGGTGTCGGTGCGGCCACGGAAGAAATGATCGAAGCCCACGTCGTACAGCACTGCTGCCGACTGGTAGGTGGCGATGTGGCCACCGACGTTGGAGTGCTTGCCTGCACGCAGCACCATCACCATCGCGTTCCAGCGGATCATCGCGTTCAGGCGGCGCTCGATGGCCAGGTCACCGGGATAGGCCGGCTGGCGTTCGGGCGGGATGGTATTGACGTAGGCCGTCCATGCGCGGGTATGCAGGTCGCCGTGCTGCTGCGCGTCCAGATCGCTCAGCTGGTCGATCAGGTAGTGCGCGCGTGGCCGGCCTCCGGCCTGCATCACCGCCTCCAGCGATTCACGCCATTCCCGAGTTTCCAGCGGGTCGGTATCGAAGGGGATGAGGGCTTGGTTCATGACTGTCTCCAGAGGGCGCCGTTTGGACGTCTGCCTGAGCGACAACACCATCAGGGCGCACAGCACTGGAGCGGGGTCGCAACGGCAAGGCCGTGACGCGAAGAGCGACCGTCGCGGTCACCGAGGAGGCAAGCGTAGGCCCGGCTTCGCGCCTTCGATAGGCGGGCCCGGCTTGGGTCTCTGGCAAGCAAGGGTTGGCGCGGAGCGCCGTATCATGGGCGGGCGTGCTGGGTGCGGCCGCTGATCAGGCCGGGGACAGGCCCGGGAAGAACATCGGGATGACCGCCACACCAACGCCCAGCAGGCACCAGGCCACGATCGGCAGCCAGCCCGCCAGACGTTGGGCGGGTTCCGGTGCACGACGGCCGCCGATCCACAGCAGCAGCGTCAGCACACCTAGCGCATAGGCGAGGGCGACGATCACCGGATGCACGTGGACGACCCGGCTGGGCGGCCACATCTGCTGCTGGTAGGCGGTGGTGTGTGCGACCAGCAGCAGGAACAGCAGGCTGCTGAGGGTGTTGATGGCGGTACGGGCGTTCATTGCGGGGCACTCCTTGTGCCGGCTGCCGGAAATTGCAGGGGCGGCATTCTAGCGGTTGCCTGCCAGCAGTTGAAACGCCACTGTCATCGATGGCCGTCACCCTGCGGGGCTTTCCAGCCTCGGGGTGGTTGGCCGGCCGTGAACAGCGTGAGGATCTGGGAGAAGAGCTATGCGCTGCGGCGGCGGCTGCTGCGCGGCTTCTTCCTGCGTCGCGGTTCGGCCAGCGAGGATGCCGAAGACCTGGCGCAGGAGGTCTACCTGCGCCTGCTGCGCAGCACCGGCGAGGATGCCGATGCGGTCGAGAACCCGGAAGCCTACCTGTTCACCGTGGCGGCCAACCTGGCGCGCGAGCATGCGCGCGCGCGTTCGTCGTTGCCGCCACTGGAAGACGTCGACCTGCTGGCCGAAGTGCTGAAAAGCGAAGAAGACATCGAAGGCGAATTCGAGCGTGCGCAGCGCTGGAACGATATCCGCAGCACCATCGCACGGTTGCCGGCGACTACGCGGCGAGTGATGGAGCTGCACTACCGCGACGGGCTGGACTGCCCGGCCATCAGCCAGCAGCTGCAGGTTTCGGTGCACATGGTGCGCAAGCATATCGGCAAGGGGCTGGAAGCCTGCAGGAAGGCGCTGGGGGCCAGGGAATTCACATGAACCCGTATCCATCACGCAGGCCTGACGACGAGATCGCCCGTGAGGCGGCGCACTGGTTCGTCTGCAATCGGGAGGGGGCGCTGGATGAGGCCGGGCGCCTCGCGTTCCTGGACTGGATGAAGCGCTCGCCGGAGCATGTGCGCGCCTACATGCGCACCGTCGCGTTGCACCGGCAGGTGGGCGAGGCGCTGCAATTGCCGTTGCCTGACGAGGCGGTGGTTCCACCGCGGCAGGTCGCCGCCAAGGTGGTGCCGCTGTTCGGTAGCGTGCACGCGCCGCCGCGCGCTGTGCCGCGCCGCGGTCGTGCGCGCTGGTGGGTGGCGGCTGCCGCAGCCTGTATCGCCCTGCTCGGCGTGGGCCTGGTACCGCAGCTGATACCCACCGAGCAGCTGTACAGCGCCGACCATGGTGAGCTGCGTGACCTGGTGCTGCCCGACCAGACCCAGGTACGGCTCAACGCGGACAGTCGCCTGCGGGTACGCATGGGCGGGTTCAGCCGCAAGGTGGAGCTGCTGCAGGGTGAGGCCACATTCGACATCGCCCGCGACCGCCGTCCGTTCGAGGTGCAGGTGAACGGCCTGGAGATCCGGGACATTGGCACGGTGTTCGATGTCTCGCGACGGCTGCAGAGCACGCGCATCGGCGTGGTTTCCGGCGAGGTGGAAGTATGGAGCCAGGGTGTGGACGGCCGGCGTCTTGCGCAACTGGGCGAAGGCCGGGTGGTGCAGGTCGACGCGCGCAGCCATGCGGTCGAGCCATTGGACCTGCCATTGTCGATGCTGCTGGATTGGCAGCAGCGCAAAGTGTCCTTCCTCGATGAGCGGCTGGACGAGGTGGCCGCTGCCTTCAACCGCCACAACCAGGTGCAGGTGCGGGTGCTGGATGAAGGTGCGGCGTCGGCGCGGCTGTCCGGCAGCCTGGATGCACATCGTATCGGTGCGTTGCAGGCGTTCCTCGAGCGCGACCCGCGTTTCGTGGTGAGGCGCGAAGGCGACACGGTGCGGGTCGGCAGTCGCTGAGGGCGGCGGCCGTGCACTGTCAGAAAAAATTCATCGAATCCGCGTTCTCCACTTCGGTGGACGCGGGCTCTTACATGGGAGAAGCCGCTGTCGAGATGCACAGCGGCACCTGCTGCTTTCTCTCTTCCAAGGACCCGTGATGCGCAACACGCTTTACCTGTCGATCATCCTCGCCCTGTCTCCGTGCAGCGTACCGTCGGCTTTCGCGGCCGGTAGCGATGGGCTGGAGGCGCGAGTGTCTACCCCGATCGCGGCGCAGCCGTTGGCGCGTGCGCTGGAGCAGTTGTCGCGCAGTTCCGGGGTGCAGTTCCTGTACTCGGCCGGCGGTGATGCCCGTATGGCCGGTGCGGTGCCGCGCGGTGCCACCGTCAAGCAGGCGCTGGACGCGCTGCTGGCAGGGACCGGCCTGGGCTACACCGTGGTGGATGGCAATGTCATCGCCATCGATCCGGCGCCAGCACGCAACCAACCGAAACCGGCCGCGCCGAAGCCACGGGAGGCCGAGGCGGTGGTGGCACCGACCCTGGGTACGGTGAAGGTGATCGCCGCGCATGAGGTGATCGACCAGAAGAAGACCTCGCCGGTGATCAAGGATTCGGTGGTCTACGATGAGATGGACAGCTACGGTGACGAGACCCTGGCCGAAAGCCTGATGGCCGCGCCGGGCCTGAGCGCGGTGGAGGATGCCGGCGAGCCCCGCTATGTGACGGTGCGGGGCGTACAGGCCAATCTGAACTACACCACCATCGATGGCATCGCGATTGCCAGCGTGGGCGGTAGCGGCTCGGGCGAGCGCATGAACAACCTGCAGCTGATTCCCAGCGATATCGGCACCCGCACCGACATCTACAAGAGCTTCAGCGCCGAGCAGGCGCCGGATGCAATCGGCGGCGTGATCGACATCATCAGCCGCAGTGCCTTCGACCGTTCCGGCAGGTACGTGTTCGCCGATGTGGCCGGCATCCATTCCACGGCCGAGACCAACGTCGAGCGCAGTGCCGGTGGCAACCACGAGACCCTGGGTCACTTCGGCAAGAGCGCCAAGTTGGTGTTCTCCAACCAGTTCGGTGCCGAGCAGGAATTCGGCCTCGTTGCGGTAGCGCGCTATGAGCAGCGTTCGCGCAACAGCGTCAAGCGCTGGGTGGAGTCGAACTACTACTACAACGACGCCGGCAAGTACCTCACCGACGGCACCACCGGGCCGGACGAGGCCAAGGGCTGGAACGGCCTGCGTGCGCCCGGCAATTTCAGCACCGGCACCTACACCAATTTCATCACCAATTTCGGTGGCTCGGCCAAGCTGGAATGGAAGCCGTCGGACGATCCGTTCTATGCGTCGCTGCTGTTGTATTCGTATCGGTTCTACGAGAACTCGACGATGAACAAGACCGACCTGTACGGCAATGCCAAGTTTCCGATCCGCAACCAGACCGAAGACAGCGGCACCACCCAGATCAACAGCATCTACATCAAGAACCGGCACGACCGCTGGGACCGCAACAACCGCGGTGCCATCGCCAGCTTCAACTGGGATATCGGTGATCGCTCGCGGCTGACCCTGCGTGGCGGCCACACCGAAGAGACCTTCCACAACAGCCAGGTCTACTGGGGCGTGCGCGCTTACCCCAGCAACCTGTTCGTCGACTACGAGAACGACAGCCACGGTTTCCCGAACGCAGTGGCGGTTTCCGATTCCAGCCTGCTGGCCAGCTCGGCGTTCAAGCTCAACCCGGCACAGGCCTATGTCTCGCCGCGTGATGCCAAGGAGAGCATCGACAACCTGCGCGCGGACTTCAGCTACAACATCGACGCCGACGCGCATGGCTTCGGCCTGGCGGCCGGTGCCGAGTACCGCCACCTGAAGATCTGGCAGGACATCGACTTCGACTACTACAAGAGCAGTGCGACGCTGAACGACTATCTGTACCCCGGCTCGACCCTGCTGGGCAGCGTGCCGGGGTTCCCGTTGATCGACAACCGCAAGTGGAACGAAGAGCTGGCGCCGAAGCTGGGCAGCAACAACGCGGCCTACCCGAATGCCGATTTCACCAGCGACTACAGGTACGTGGAGAACATCACCAACGCCTATGCCTCGGCGCACTACGCCTGGGACCGGTTGCTGCTGATCGGAGGCCTGCGCTACGACCACACGCGCTTCGATGCGTACAGCCCGTTCAGCGATAACGGCGGTACCACCTACACGTCGGCCTTCCGCAGGACCGGCGGCGGCTACAATAACCTGCTGCCGTCATTGAATGCGACGTTCAAGCTGAGCGAGGACCAGCGCCTGCGCTTCTCCGCCAGCCGCACGCTGGGCCGGCCGACGCCCAGCAACATTGCCCAGGCCACCAGTACCAGCTGTGGCGATGACGAGGAGGGCAGGGGCTTCTGCAGCATCAAGCAGGGCAACGCCAACCTGCAGCCGCGCCGTTCCACCAACATCGACCTGGCGTGGGACCTGTACTTCAACGGCAACAATGGGTTGGTCTCGGTGGCGCTGTTCGACAAGGTGATCAAGGACGACATCTACACCCTCACCACGTTCGAGAACGTGGGAGACACCCGCTACCGGGTCACCCAGCCGATGAACACCGACGAGTCGAAGCTGCGTGGCGTCGAGTTCGCGGTGGCCAATCGCAATCTGCAGCGGGGCCGCCAGCGCTTCGACATGTATTTCAATGCAACCCGGCTGGAAGGCCAGACCAACTACCGCATCAGCGACGGCACCGAGCGACGCCTGGACCGCCTGCTCTATCAGCCGGACTGGTCGCTCAATGGCTCGGTGATCTGGCGCATGCCGTGGAAGAGCGCACAACTGCGCCTGTCCGGAACCTACCGCAGCCGGATGCTGGTCGACTTCGGTGACACCGAATGGCTGGATTCGTACTACGACCCGTACGTGACCTTCAACATGGCCTTCAGCCACAAGGTCAGCAAGCACGTGACGCTGAAGTACGAGGCCAAGAACCTGTTCAACACCCAGCCGACCTACAGCACCGGCCCGAACGGGCGCTTCCGCACCGAGATCGACGACTACGGCCGCTTCTTCTACTTCCACATCATCTACAACTGAGGGTTCATCCGTGGAGACGATCAATCGCAGGCGATTCCTGGCCTTGGCCGGCTTGTCGGCCGCCGGGGCCTGGATGGGCACGGCGCGCGCACTGGCCGCGCAGACCGACGCCACTGCACTGAACCCACGCAACCTGCTGGCCTCGCCGCGCTTTGCCAGCACGCCGTTCACCATGGGCGTGGCCTCGGGTGATCCCTCGGCCGATGGCATGGTGCTGTGGACGCGGCTGGCGACCGAGCCGCTGGTGTTCGGTGGTGGCATGCCGACCCGGCCGATGGTGGTCGAGTGGCAGCTGGCAGCAGACGAAGGCATGCGCAGGGTGCTACGCCAGGGTTCGGCAATGGCGCATCCCGAGCTGGGCCATGCCGTGCATGTGGAACTGGAGGGGCTGGCACCGGGCCGGCCCTACTGGTACCGCTTCACGGTAGGGGGGCATGCCAGTGCGGTGGGCTGTACCCGCACGCTGCCCGCCGCTACGGCCGCGGTCGATCGGGTCCGCTTCGCGGTGGCCGGGTGCCAGCACTACGAGGAAGGCCACTACACCGCGTGGCGGCGCATCGCCGAGGAACCGCTGGATTTCGTCTTCCACTACGGTGATTACATCTACGAGGGTGAAAGCCAGCCGGGCCTGCGGAAGATGAACGGCCAGCCGTTCACCAACCTGCGCAACCACATCGGCCCGCAGACCTATACGCTGGACGACTACCGCCGCCGCTACGCGCAGTACAAGAGCGATGCCGACCTGCAGGCCGCGCATGCGTCGGCACCGTGGTTCGTCACCTTCGATGACCACGAAGTGGACAACAACTGGGCCGGCGCCGAGGACCAGGACGATACGCCCAGCGAAGTGTTCCTGCTGCGCCGCGCGCAGGCGTTCCAGGCCTACTACGAGAACATGCCGCTGCGCCGTTCGGCGTTCCCGCGCGATGGCCACATGCAGATGTACCGGCGCGCACGCTACGGCACGCTGATGGACCTGCACCTGCTCGACACCCGCCAGTACCGCAGCAAGCAGGTGAACATGGCACGGCGTGAGGACGTGGAATCACCGGAGCGCAGCATCGTCGGTGCGAAGCAGGAACGCTGGCTGTTCGACGGCCTGGCCGATGCCGCGCCGCGCTGGCATACCATCGCCCACCAGGTGGCGCTGGGCAACTACATGCGCGAGAAGGACGGGGTGGTGCAGTCGTCCGATGACCAGTGGTCGGGCTATCTGGGCAGCCGCCGGCGCCTGCTCGACCACATCCAGAAGGTCGGCTTCGGCAACGTGGTGACCGCCTGTGGCGACGCGCACCGCCACTACGCCAGTGATCTGGTGCAGGATCACCGTGACTCAGGGGTGATCTCCAGTGAGTTCCTCGCCACCTCGATCACCTCCGGGGCCGATGGCCAGGGCGTGGACGCGTATGCCAGGAACCAGCTTGCACACAGCCCCTATCTGAAGGCGACCACCGACAAGCGTGGCTATGTGCTGTGTGATGTCACCCGTGATGCCTGGATCGGCGACATGAAGACGCTCGATTCCGTGATGCAGCCAAACGGAACCCTGCAGAGCTGGAAGCGCTATGGGGTGGAACATGGTCGGCCAGGGCTGCAGGAGGCCTGAATCTGCCGATCTGCCACGTAGAGCCGAGCGTGGGCTCGGCTCTACAGAGGGCTCCTCAATCATGCTCGAACCGCAATGGCTCGGTGCCCATCGCCGGGTCGCTGGTGCCGGGGCGTCCATCCTCGGCACGTCCGGCCAGGCGCAGCTCGCTCTCACCGGCGCCGATCTGCAGGTCGTACCAGCCTGCGGTGGGCGCCGCTTCCCAAGCCACCGTGGTCTCGGCATGCGCCGGCAGCGCCAGTGCCTGCCCGGGCATGTGCCCGGCATAGGCGCCGGCCCGCACCTGCAGGTGCTGCGGGCTGTCACCCAGGTTGCGCAGGCGCAGCCGCAGCTGGCCCTCCGTGCGCTCGACGGTGGCCTCGATCGCGGATGCCCTGGCGCTGCCCTTGATGTGTCGGTGGAAGCCGTTCGGGCCCAGCAGCCACAGGTCGTATCGACCCTGGGCGTCCAACGGCCAGCGCTCGCGCAGCGGCGTACCCGGCGCCAGCGTGTAGCGGCGCGGTACCGCATCAAGCCGCAGCCGGTCGTACACATGCAGCACCGCCGGTGCGCCTTCGCAGGACAACGTCAGCTCCACGCCCGACGTGCCGACCGCAGCAATCGATGCCTGTGGCCGATAGGGCAGGGCACGCGCTGGGCGCACGCCGCTTTCCTGCTTCGCCGGCTTCAGTCCCTCCGGCAGTGCGGGCACGGTGCGTCCCGGCAGGGCGGCCGCACGTGCCGCCACCGCGCTCACGTCCGGCAGGCCACGCACGAACGGTCGGGTATCGCGCTGGGCGAAGTCGAAGGCATTGCTCAAATCGCCGCAGACCGCTCGGCGCCACGGTGAGATGTCCGGTGCGGCCACGCCGAAGCGGCGTTCGATCAGCCGTATGACCGAGGTGTGGTCGTACACCTGCGAATCAACCCAGCCGCCGCGGCTCCACGGCGAGATCACGTACAGCGGCACGCGCGGGCCCAGGCCGTAGGGGCGGCCGCGCAGCTCGGTGGCGTCGTGTTTTTCATCACCCGGCGCCGGATGACGGTGATATTCGCCCTCGGTGCTGATTGAGGATGCGCCCGCCCAACCGCCGTCCACCGGCGAAGGCGGGGCTGGTGGCGGCATGTGGTCGAAGAAGCCGTCGTTCTCGTCGAACATCAGCAGTAGCGCGGTACGGCTCCACACCTGCGGATCGGCGGTCAGCGCGTCCAGCACGCGCGCGGTATAGGCCGCGCCCTGTGCCGGGCTGGACGGGTCGGGATGTTCGCTGCCGGCGGCATCGGCGATGATGAAGCTCACCTGCGGCAGGCGCCCGCCGATGACGTCCTGGCGCAGCTGCGCCAGTCCGCGCGTGCTGACCCCGCGAGCGCGCAGCTGCGGATCATGCCCGGGTGCCGCGCTGTAGGCCCGACGGAATGCCTCGAAGCCGGCCAGCGGGTTGTCGGTGAAGTTGTCGGCCATGTCCTGGTAGATCTGCCAGGATATTCCGGCGTCCTGCAGGCGCTCGACATAGCTGGTCCAGCGGTATGACCCCGGATGACCGCCGTGCTCGGGGAAGTTGTCGTGCGAGTTGGCGATGACCGGGCCACCGGCGCGCGCCTGGGCATCGTTGTGCCCGGTCCACAGGAACACCCGGTTCGGGTTGGTGCCGGCCTGCATCGCGCAGTGGTAGGCGTCGCAGATCGTGAACGCATCGGCCAGCGCGAACTGGAACGGCATGTCGCTGCGCTGGAAGTAGCCCATGGAGTGGTTCTGCTTGGCCTTCGGCCAGTGCCCCATGCGGCCGTGGTCCCAGGCGCGCTGCGCATCGGGCCAGGTGTGCGGCGTGCCTTCCACCCGCATGTAGCCGAAGTGCGCGGCGGTATCCAGCGGGAACGGTGCGATCGCCCGCGTGCCACTGGCATCGGGCTGCAGCCACAGGTTGCGCGCGCGGCCACCGGCCTGCAGCGCGGGGGCCGGGGCCACGAAGCGGTCACCGAAACCACGTACGCCCGGCAGCGTGCCGAAGTAGTGGTCGAACGAACGGTTCTCCTGCATGAACACCACGATGTGCTGCAGGTCTTCGAGGCTGCGCGTCTGCGCGGCGGGGGCGATCGCTGCGGCCCGTGCGATGCTGGGCAGCAGCGGAGAAAGGCCGGCGGCAACGCCGGCCTGCAACAACCGGCGTCGGCCGATATCGGTCACGGGCTCACTCACAGGTCCACGCGGAAGGAGATGCCGACGGTGCGCGGGGCGCCGATGAAGGCGTTGTCGCGGCCGTCCACCCCCGCAAGATACCGCTTATCGGTGAGGTTGCTCACCACCAGGTTGGCACCCAAGCCCTTCAGGCGCGGCGACAGGCCCTGCAGGTCGAAACCGATGTTGGCATTGAACACGGTGGCCGAGGGCAGCGTGTTGACGTTGGCGGCATCAAGGTAGCGCGTGCCCAGGTAACGCCCGGACAGGCCGAAGTTCCAGTTGGCGCCCTGCCAGTCGGCCGACAGCACCAGGGTGTTCTCCGGCTGGCCGATCACCTTGGCACCGTCGACGATGCCGAGCTGCGTATCGCGTGCGGCATTGCCACTGCCCAGGTATTTGGAGCGGTTGTAGGTGTAGGCCGCGTTGATCCGCCAGCCATTGTCCCACCCATAGCCGAACGCCGCTTCCAGGCCGTTGCTTTCCACGCCACCGAAGTTCTCGTAGACGCCGTCGGTCTCGCCCAGGTAGTCGATGCCGCTGACGAAGCCCGCCGGCAGGTAGACGATGCGGTTGTCGAACTTGATGTTGTACAGGGTCACCGAGGCGGTCAGCGGCCAGCGGCTGATACGCATGCCCACTTCGATGTTGTCGGCGGTCTCCGGTTCGACATTGCGGAAGCGCTGCGGGTCGGTCTCGCCGAGCACGCCGGAGGGAATCGCGGCGAAGTTCTGCGAGAAGCCGGCGAACAGCTCCATGCCTTCCACGCCGGGTGCCCAGGTGAAGCCGGTGGAGAGCAGCGGATCGGACCTGGAATCGGAGGTGACGTGCTCGCTGGCGCCGATCACACGGCGGCGCGACTGGTCGACGAAGAACTGCTTCACGCCCAGGCGCGCGCTGAACGGGCCGAAGCGGGCCACGTCCTCGATGTAGTACATCTGCTCATCAACCTTGTACTTGTCCTCGAACTGCACCCAGTACGGCTGGTGATCGAAGGCGATGTCCTGGCCGACGTTGAGCAGTCGGTGCCAGTCGCGGCGCGCCGAGCGGTCCAGCTTCTCCACCCACAGGCCGCCGCGAATGGTGTTGTCGATGGCGCCGAAAGTCTGCCGCCACTCGACGTCGGCGGTCACGCCCATGCGGTCGTTGTCGTAGTGGGTATGGCGATACGATTGCGCGCCCAGCACGTTGCCGGCGTAGCAGTCCGGATCATATTCGGCAGTGAACCCCAGCCGCGGTGTGCAGTTGGCCAGGCGCTGCGCGGCGCTGCCGTCGGGATTGACGAAGAAGATCTGGCCGCGGTTGCTGCCGCCATACACGGTCTTTCCACCGATGTACTCCGACTCGGGGCGGCCCGCACCGTCATCGCTGACCTGCGCCAGGTACGGTGGCAGCCAGTCGCCGCGGCCTTGCATGCGGTGCCCGTAGGCGGCCACCGAGGCCTTGAATCCATTGCCGCCATCGAACGCAGCGCGCAGGTAGCCGAAGGTGTTCTCGCGCAGGGCGCGCGAACCGGAGCGGTAGTTCTGGTCCAGGTACGGAATGCCGGTGAGGGTGCCGACCAGGTTGTCGCGTTCCGGGTTGGTGGCGAAGCCCTTCGGCGAAACGCTGGTGTATTCCGGCTCGTCGGCATCGTTGTAGGACAGGTAGCCGGTCAGCGTCCAGCGGTCCAGCTCGGTGATGAACTTGCCAGCGATGTGGTCGTTGCTGGCGTGACCGGTGCCATCGATCCAGTCGTGTACTTTTGCCGAAGAGGCGCTGACCCAGGCACGGGTGTGGCCACCGAGCAGGCCGGTGTCGTAGCGCACGTAGTACTTGCGTGCCTCGTTGTCGCCGGCACCGACGACGAAGCGCAGCCGGCTGTCCTGCAACGGGTCGCTGGTGAGGAAGTTGAGCGTGCCACCCAGCGCTTCGTTCGAGCGCGAGGAAATATCGGCCGTGCCTTGGCTGACTTCCACTGTTTCCAGGTCCAGAGTGTCGATGTAGCGGTTGGCCAGCGAGCCGCCGCCGTATCCCGAGCCGCCATTGGGCAGGCCATCGATGGTGGTGCCGATCTGCTGCGTATCACGATTGGTGACGAATCCACGCATGCTGATCTGTGTGCCCCACACCGACGAACCGGTGGCATCGGCCTCGCTGACCACCACGCCCGGCACTTCGTTGAGTGCATCGTTGACGCTGCTCATCACGGTCTGCCGGTTCAGCGTTTCCGTGCGCACCGAGGTCTTGGCGTAGCTGGTGGCCTGGCCGATCACCTGCACCTGGTCCAGGGTACGGGCATCACTGCTGCGTGCCTCGGCCGCGTCGCCCTGCGGTGCTTCGGCCAGGGCGTCCAGTGCGGGGGCGATCAGCAGGGCAAGCAGCGAGACACGGGGAAAGCGCGCAATCGTTCGCATCCAAACCGGACCTTCAGAGGGGGAAGCCCTGGAGTGTCGGCAGCGCCAATGACATCGGCATGACGTGGCGGCGCACGAACGATGGCACTGTAGGGACGGTCACGGCCTTCAGGTATGCTCGGCGCTTCAATGGACCTGAGGTGGTGGCAATGCAGAAGCGGTCGAAGATCTGGCTGGGGGGCGCAGCACTGGTGCTGTTGGCAGGATGCAACCGGACGCCGGCAGGCGAACCGGCGGCGGTACCCCCGCCACCGGCGCCGGCAAGCGGGGATGCCGCATCTGCGGCTTCAGTGGCGGGTGCATCGGCGGCAGCTGATGGTGCCGTACTCACCGATCGTGATGGCAAGCCGGTGCCGCAGGTACCGTTTGATACCGGCAGCGTGCCGCTGAGCGACGCCGCGCTGGGCGAACTACCGTTCTTCAGTCTGCCGCAGGGCTATGCGCCGCAGAACGCACCGCACCCGCGGGCATGGGCCCGCTTCCCGTTCCGCATGGGCGAGGGGGTGCATTGGGTGGAAGGCCCGAGCTGGTCGGCGCGCATCGTGGCCGACAGCAACAACGCACCGGACAAGACATTCTCCGCACTGGAAGTGCAGCGCAACTTCGATGGCGTGATCACCGCTGCCGGTGGCCGCAAGGTGTTCGAAGGCAAGCTGCTGCGCGACATCTACTACGGCCCTCAACTGGAAGGCGAGATTGGTGGTGGCTTCATCGACGCAGTGAACGGTGAACAGGACGCGCCCACCACGGTCTATGTACTGCGCCAGGCCGACCGCACCGTGTGGGTGCAACTGGCGGTGGACAGCAATGGCGCCGGCCTGGTGGTCGTGGATGAAGTGCCGTTCAAGGCCACCGCGCAGTGGTCGGACAGCTTCCCGCATCTGTCCCTGCCCGCCGGTTATCGTGACCGCAACAAGGCCGAGCAACGTGATTTCGATGCCTTCCCGTTCTGGACCGGTGATCGGTTCGAACAGGTCGAGGGCCGCACCTTCGCGGCTGATTTCGACAAGGGTGAGCGCGAGTACTCGATGCACGAAGTGCGCCGCAACCTTGAGGCGATGATGGCCCAGGCCAACGGCACCAAGGTATTCGAGGGGCGCATTCCGCATGAGGCGGCCGAGAGCGTGCCGAAGCAGGTGCAGTCGTCCTACGGCAACGCGGCCAGCTACAGCTGGGACAACCATGACACCGTGGTCTACCGCGTCGATCTGGCCGACGGCCGCCAGGTCTGGGTACACGCCCGCCTGGAATACCTCAGTGCCGGCTGGGTGGTGGCCGAGCGCAAGGGCTTCACCCAGACCGCGGCGCTGTTGCCGGCCGATGCGCTGAAGAAGAAGCTGGACAGCGACGGCCGCGTGGCGATCCAGGTCAACTTCGCCACGGACAAGGCGCAGATCCTGCCAGCCTCCGAACCACAGCTGGCGCAGGTGCTCGAGCTGCTGCGGGCTGATCCGGCGTTGAAGCTGTCGATTGAAGGCCACACTGACAACAGTGGTGCTGCCGCGCACAATCGCAGCCTCTCCGAGGATCGTGCCCGGTCGGTGGTGGCTGCGCTGACCGCAAAGGGCATCGCCGCCGACCGCCTGCAGGCGGCCGGCTTCGGCGCCGACAAGCCGGTGGCCGACAATGGCAGCGAGGAGGGCAAGGCACGCAACCGCCGCGTGGAGCTGGTCAAGCGCTGAGCCAGGGCCTCCTCAGTACCGCGCGTCCTTGGGTTTCGGGTCGCGCGGCCAGTCCTTGCTCTTGTTGGCGAAGTCCGGCCGCGGCTGGTTGATGAAGTAGCTGGCGATGTCCACCGCATCCTGGTCGGGCATCACCTGCTGCCCCAGCGGAGGTTCGCGGGTCACTGCCGGCGGCATGTTGTGCTTGATGAAACCGGCCGCCTTGTACAGGCGCGCCATACCGGCGCCGATGTTGAAGCTGTGGTCGCCCCACAGTGGCGGGAACGCAATGTCACCGCTGGCGTCGCGCCGGCCTTCGCCATTGTCGCCGTGGCAGGCGGCACACTGCACGGCGTACAGCGCCTGGCCGCGGATCGGGTCCGGCGTCAGTGTGCTGTCGATCGGTCCTTCGCTTGGGGCGGCGACCTTTGCACCGTCTGGTACAGGACTGCTCAGCCACGCCATGTAGTCGAGCATCGCGCGCATCTGCGGCGCGTCCTTCGGCAACGGCTTGCCGTTCATCGAGCGCTGCAGGCAGCCGTTGATGCGTTCGGTCAACCCGATCACCTTGCCCGGCCGCGGCATGTAGCGCGGATAGGCGCCGCCACCGGTGTTGAAGTAGTGATTGCCGAAAGGCCGCTTGCCTTCGGCCATGTGGCAAGAATTGCAGTTCAGATCGTTGCCCACATTGTCCGGCAGCAACCGTGCGGTCTCGTTGAGGATACGACGGCCGAGCATCACCGATCCGGCATTGCCGAGCCCGGCGATTTCTTCGGCGCTGGGCGCATGGTAGTGCCCGACCACCTTGCCCTGCGCATCGAGGATATCGATCGTGCTGGCCACGGCGGCATCCAGGTCCGGGTACAGATGACGGTAAGCGAGGGTACCGGCGCCGGCCAGCAGCACGAGGGTGATCGCACTGGCGATCAGCAGGCGGGAGCGTTTGCGCGAACGTTTCATGGTGCGGCCTCCTGCGGAACGTAGTGCACCGGCTTGTCGCGCACCACCCGGCGCATGCGCGCCACGTCGACCTCGCTCACCGTGCTGGCCTGGTTACCCCAGCTGCTGCGGATGAAGGTCAGGATCTGTGCCAGCTGCGCATTCGGCAGCTGCTCGAAGCCGGGCATGGTAAAGGCCATGCGGTCATGCGGTGTGTGCGGGGTGCGGCCGCCGATCAGGGTTACCTGTACCAGCGAGCTGGGATCGTCGGCGAACACGATCGAATTGCCGGCCAGGGCCGGGTAGACGCGGGGCATGCCGCGGCCGTCTGCGCGGTGGCAGGCCTGGCAGTGCTCGGCATAGGCCAGCGAACCGGCCACGCGGTAGTCGCCGCTGCGCAACGCGGCGGTGGTGGTATCCGTACCGGCCGACCACTGCGCACTGCGGCCTTCGCGTGCCGGAAGCTGTTTCAGGTAGCGCGCCATTGCCAGCAGGTCGGCATCGGACAGGTACTGCGTGCTGTGCTCGACCACATCAGCCATGCCGCCAAAGGCCGCCGAGCGGTCGGTACGGCCGGTGCGCAGGAAGTCGACGATCTCGCCCTCGCTCCAGCTGGCCAGGCCGGTCGATTCATTGCGCAGGTTCTTCGCGTACCAGCCTTCCAGCACCGAACCGGACAGGAACTGGCGGCCGCCATCGTCGGCCATCGCCTTTTCCTGGAAGGCCAGGCCGCGTGGCGTGTGGCACGCGCCGCAATGGGCCAGGCCTTCCACCAGTTCGGCGCCACGCTGCTGGCCGGCATCCAGCGATGGATCCGGGTTGAAGCTGCGCGGGCGTGCGAACAGCAACTGCCACCATGCCAAGGGCCAGCGCATGTTGGCTGGCCACGGGATCGTGCTGTCGGCGTTGCTCTGGTTCACTGGCTGCACCGAGCCCATGAAATACGCATACAACGCCTTGATCTCGGCATCGCTGGCGATCACGTACGAGGCGTACGGCATTGCCGGATACAACGGCTGCCCATCGCGGCGGATGCCACGGCGCACCGCGCGCTCGAAGTCGGCGTAGTCGTAGGCACCGATGCCGGTCTGCGGATCGGGTGTGATGTTGGTCGAGTAGATCGTGCCCATCGGTGTCTGCATGCCCAGGCCGCCGGCGAACGGCTTGCCGCCCGGCGCGGTGTGGCAGGCCGCGCAGTCGGCCGCGCGCGACAGGTATTGTCCCTGCGCGATCAATGCCGGATCGTGGATGTCGACCTGCGCGGCCTGTCGCGGTGCGAACCAGTAGGGCGTGGTGCGGGCGACGCCGAAGGCGGCGGCCAGCGTGGCGGCCAGGGCAATGGCGAGCTTGAACGAGGTGCGCATGGCGGCACTGTGGGCAATCCCGCGCGCGCGTTCATTGATCCGGATCAATGACTGAACGGATACAGCTTGTACACCAAGCTGAATCGTTCCTGCGCTGTCATCAGGCCGTCATCCGGGCGCGATAGATGACCGGCCAGTTGGGAGGGTAACGTCGCAACCTGCCTGATTCACCCCTATGACGTGATATGAAGCGCCTGCTGCTGTTGTTGCTGGCGTGCGCCGGCCTGTGGCTGGCTGCATGCTCCCCTTCGATCAATGCCGGGTCCACATCGCTCGCCGATCGACTGATCGCGCCGGGTGGCGTATCGACCCTGCTTGATCGCCCGCGCATTGCTGCGGCCATTGCCGAACTGCCGAACCGCCATGGTTTTGCGCCGGGCCGTGATGGCGTGCCGATCTTCTGGCGGGTGTTCGACCCTGGCGACTACGGTGCGCGCTACCACTACCTGCCGCAGCGCCACGAGAACGGCCTGCCGCTGGATACCGGCCTGAGCCTGTCGGTGCCACAGCCGTTCAAGGCACAGGCGCCGCGTGGCACCGTGGTGCTGCTGCACGGCTGGATGATGAACGGTGATTCGATGCTGCCGTGGTCACTGCAGTTGGCCGAATCCGGCTACCGCGTGGTCACCCTCGACCTGCGCAACCACGGCCAGTCTGGTGCCGGCCCGTCCGGCTACGGCACCTATGAGTCCGATGACGTGGTCGATGTGATCGGCGAGCTGCGTGCGCGTGGCGAAGTGACCGGCCCGCTGTACCTGTTCGGCGTGTCCTATGGCGCCGCCACGGCCGTGTTCACCGCTGACAAGCTGGGCGACCAGGTGGCCGGTGTGGTGGCGATGGAATCGTTCGCCAACGCGGGCGTGGCGATCCGCACCATGATCCCGCACCTGATGGGACTGCAGCCGGAAGGCCTGAAGGCGCAGGCGGTGGCGTCGTACGCGCGCTGGCGCTACGGCGGCCAGGATATCAACCAGGTGATCGCCGCCGCCAGCCGCCGCATCGATGTTGACCTGGACCGCGTGGACGTGGCGCGCGCGCTGGCCGATACCCGCGCCTGCGTACTGCTGCTGCACGGGCAGGGCGACCAGCACATTCCGGTCAGCCAGGGGCGTGAACTCGCGCGGGCCAATCCGCGCGCGCACTACATCGAAATGCGTGGCGAGGACCATATCACCCTGCCACTGCGACTTGATCTCCTGGCCGGCGTAGTCGATGACTGGATGGCACGCGACGAGCAGCACCCGAAGAGCGTGTGCCCGGCGCCACAGCTCCCCGCCCAGGCCGAATGGCTGGTGCGCGGCGTCGACATGCCCGCCCGCCCTCCAGCCCGCAGCTGAAAAAAGGGGACGGAGGGGATTGGGTCGTTTGTGCCCAGGTCGGTTTGCGACTTAATCCCCTCCGTCCCCTTTTCTCTGTCAGGGCAATCGGCGTGCCAGCGACTGCGCCGATGCGGCTACGCCGAGCAGCAGGGCGGCCACGCACAGGAAGGCGAAGCCGAGGCTGGTGGCGTGTGCCAGCGCGCCGATTGCTGCTGGACCGGCGAGGATGCCGGCGTAACCCAGTGTGGTCACCGCAGTGATGGCAATGCTCTCCGGCATCGCCCGCTGCTGGCCGGCCATCGAGAACAGCGCCGGCACGATGTTCGCGCAGCCCAGCCCGACCAGCACGTAGCCGGCCAACGCCACCGGGAACGAGGGCACCAGCGTAGCCAGGGTGAATCCCGCAGCGGCGGTGATGCCGCCGAACACCATGGTACGGGTCCGGCCCAGGCGCTCGACGATGCTGTCGCCGAACAGGCGCATCGCGGTCATTGCCAGGGTGAACACCGCAAAGCCAGCCCCGGCCTGGTCGCGTGGCACCTGTCGCACTTCGGCCAGGAACACCGCGCTCCAGTCCAGCATCGAGCCTTCGCCGAGGAACACCACGAAGGCCAGCACGCCGATGAACAGCACCACGCCATGCGGCAACGCCAGCAGCGGGCCTTCATGCAGGATCCGTTGCGGACGCCAGTGCGGCGCCGAGAGCGCTGCCACCAGCAGCAGAGCAGCCACCGCAACCAGAGCGGCCAGCCACAGCGGCGTGCCGAGGATCAGCAGCCCGGTCATGCAGCCGGCGCCAACGAGCCCGCCGATGCTGTAGAAGGCGTGGAAGCCGGACATCATCGCGCGCCCGGCGTCGCGTTCGACCGCTACCGCTTGCATGTTCACCGTGCAGTCCATCGCGCCCACGCCGGCGCCGAACACGAACAGGGCAGTGCCCAGTGCGAGTGGCGAGGGGGCCAGCGCCAGCATCGGCAACGCCAGCAGCACCATCGAGCAGGTGGCCACCAGCAGTCGGCGGCATCCCAGTCGCCCAGTCAGCGCACCCGCCAGCGGCATCGCCAGCAGCGAGCCGAGCCCCAGGCACAACAGCACGGCGCCGAGGCTGGCGTCGGACAAGCCGGCCTTGGCTTTGGCGTAGGGCACCATCGGCGCCCACGCGGCGGTGGCGAATCCGGGAATGAAGAAGGCAGCACGGGTTGCGTGCTGCTGGGCACGGGGGGTTGAAGGCGTCATGCGTGATGCGAAGCTCCGGGGAGTACTCATGGAAACGTTTTCAAGCAAGATCGGCAAGTGCCATGCATGACATGGAACGACGCATACGATTGCAGTGACCCGATTGCGTCACCAGTGATTAACGCCATGCACGGACAGTGGCTGCACGGTCGGCATCCCGCCGGCCGCTGCCGGAGATCCGTACATGAGCACGACACCGACCATCCTCCTCGTCCATGGATTCTGGGGCGGGGCCGCACACTGGGCCAAGGTGATCCTGGAACTGCATCGCAACGGCCACGACCGTGTGCAGGCGGTGGAACTGCCGCTGACCTCGCTGGCCGACGACGCAGGGCGCACCCGGAAAATGATCCGGCAGATCGACGGGCCGGTGCTGCTGGTCGGCCACTCCTATGGCGGCGCGGTGATCAGCCAGGCCGGTAACGAGCCCAACGTGAAGGGCCTGGTCTACATCGCCGCGTTCGCGCCTGATGCTGGCGAGAGTCCCGGTGGCATCACCCAGCAGCACCTGCCGGAGGCGGCGCCGAACCTGGCACCGGACAGCGATGGCTACCTGTGGCTGCGTGCGGACAAGTTCCATGAGAGCTTCTGCCAGGATCTGAGCGACGACGAGGGCCGGGTGATGGCGGTGACCCAGAAGGCGCCGCTGGCCAGCACCTTCGGCGATACGGTGAGCGACCCTGCATGGAAGCACAAGCCAAGCTGGTACCAGCTCTCCCGCCATGACCGCATGATCGCACCGGAAAACCAGAAGGCCATGGCCGCAAGGATGCAGCCCAAGCACCTGCTGGAGCTGGATGCCAGCCATGCCTCGCTGGCATCGAAGCCCAGGGAGGTAACCGCGTTGATCCTGGAGGCCTGCGCCGCCATCGGCGGTTGAGCCCCAGCGGCGCAGCACGACGGCACGCTGCACGACAGCCGGGGCGCAGGGGAGTACACTCCTGCGCCTGCGGCCGTCCGGCCGCGTTCCCATCCTGCCTCCAGCCGCCGCCAGAGGATCCCACCCGATCGTGGAGGTCCTGCCGTGCTGTACGTGCCCGTTGTCCGTCTTCCGTCCTCATTGCCGCGTCGCCGCGTGCTGCCGCAGGTGCTCGCGCAGAGCCTGCTGATCGCACTGTTGGGCAGCAGCGCAATGGCTGCCGCGCAGTCCGCCTCTGAACCGGACAAGGATCGCCAGGCGCCGGCCTCGCAGACCCTGCAGACGGTGCAGGTCACCGCCAACCTGCTGGGCACCATCACCGAAGGCAGCGGCGCCTACACGCCGGGCACCATCGCCACCGCCACGCGCCTGGTGCTGACGCCACGACAGACACCACAGACCATCAGCGTGATCACCCGCGCCGAGATGGATGACTTCGGCCTGCACGGCATCGATGACGTGATGCGGGTGACCCCGGGCATCAGCATCGTCACCTATGACAGCGAGCGCACCGAGTACTACGCACGCGGCTTTGCCGTGCAGAACTTCCAGTACGACGGCATCCCGATGTCGCGTGACTCGGCCTATTCGGCGGGCAACACCCTCAGCGACACCGCCATCTACGACCGTATCGAAGTGCTCAAGGGCGCCACCGGTCTGTTGACCGGGATGGGAGATCCTGGTGCGACCATCAATCTGGTGCGCAAGAAGCCAGGCAAGGACTTCGCCGGCAGCGCGACGCTGGGCCTCGGCCGTTGGGATGACTACCGTGCCGAGATCGATGTCGGCGGCCCGTTGACCGCCGATGGACGCGTGCGCGGTCGTGCAGTGGGCGCCTGGCAGGACAAGCATTCCAATCTCGATTACTACCAGCGCACCAGCAAGGTCGGCTATGCGGTGCTGGAAGCCGATCTGGGCGAGAACACGCTGCTGACCGTGGGCGGCGATGCGATGGACAGCGACCCGAAGGGCTCGACCTGGGGTGGCATTCCGCTGCTGGACAGTGCTGGCCACTTCAATGACAGGCCGCGCTCGTTCAACAACGGCACTCGCTGGAGTGGCTGGCGCCAGTATGTGCGCACCGGCTTTGCCACGCTGGAGCACACGTTCGCCAACGACTGGGTGGCCAAGCTGCAGCTCAACCACCAGGTCAACGGCTATGACGCGGCGCTGGCCGGTGCGGCCGGTGGCAATCCCGATCCGGTCTCCGGCGAAGGCGTGTCGTTGTGGCTGGGCAAGTACGTTGGCAAGACCGTCAGCAACGCGGCCGACTTCTACCTGAGCGGCCACTTCGGCCTGTTCGGCCGCGAGCACGAGCTGGTGGTGGGGGGCAGTGCGTCACGCAAGCGCTGGACCAATACCGGCTACGCGCCGCAGCCAGGCTACCCGACCGAGGTGCCCGACTACCGCGCATGGCAGGGCGACATCCCCGAGCCGCAATGGCAGCGGGGCTACGACAACAATGAAGTGACGCGCGAGAATGGCGTCTATGCGGTCGGTCGTTTCGACGTGGCCGATCCATTGAAGGTGATCGTGGGCAGCCGCCTGGCCAGCTACCGCTCGCCGGGCACGCACGAAAGCGGCGTGTTCGTGCCGTATGCCGGTGTGGTCTACGACCTTGGCGAGCACTATTCGGTGTACGCCAGCTACAGCACCATCTTCAAGCCGCACAGCGAGCGCGATGAGCAGGGCAAGGCGCTGGATCCGCTGGAAGGCCGCAGTTACGAGATGGGCCTGAAGGCCGAGTTCCTGGATGGGCGCCTCAATGCCAGTGCGGCGTTGTTCCAGCTCGACCAGGACAACTTCGCCCAGCCTACCGGCGGCAAGACGCCGGATGGGCAGGATGCGTATCGCGCGCTGATGGGCGTGCGTACCAAGGGCTACGAGCTTGAGATGTCGGGCCAGCTGGCGGAAGGCTGGCAGGTGCAGGGCGGGTTCTCGCACAAGATCGCCCGCCAGGCCGGCGCCAAGGTCACCACGCTGGAACCGGAAAACCAGTTCAGCCTGCACACCAGCTATCGCCTGCATGGCGACTGGCAGGGCCTGACGCTGGGTGGTGGCGCGCGCTGGCAGGATTCCACCTTCGGCGAGATCACCAACCCGGCCACCAGCGCGCAGGTGGTGCATCGCACCCAGCCGTACTGGCTGCTCGATGCGATGGCGCGCTATGAATTCAATGATCGCCTGTCGGCCACGCTCAACGTCAACAATCTGCTCGACAAGCGCTACTACACGATCTTCAGCTGGTACAGCACCTACACCTGGGGCGAGCCGCGCAATGTGCGGTTGAGCTTGAACTACAGGTTCTGACGCGGGTCATGTTGTAGCGCCGAACCCACGCTCGGCTGGCGGTCACACCACAGCCGAGCATGGGCTTGGCTCTGCAGATGCGCCCGCGATGCCGGATGGCATCGCGGGCGTTGTCGTTACAGCGGCAGGTCGAACACCAGCACTTCGGCGTCGTTGCCGTTCTCCAGGGTCAGCTGCGCTTCGTCGCTGACCTGCAGCGCATCACCGGCTTCCAGGGTGATGCCGTTCACCTGCAGCTGGCCACGCGCCACCTGCACATAGGCGCCACGGCCGTTGCCGAGTGCATGGTGCAGCTTCTGGCCGCCGTCGAGGATGGTGGCGAAGATGCGGGCATCCTGGTGGATGCGCAGCGAACCGTCGGCACCGTCCGGCGAAGCGATCAGGCGCAGCTGGCCACGCTTGGTCTCCGGCGCGAAGTGGGTTTCCTCGTAGGACGGCGCGATGTTCTCGGTGTCCGGGAAGATCCAGATCTGCAGGAAGTGCACGGTCTCGTCGGCCGAGTGGTTGAACTCGCTGTGGGTGACGCCGCTGCCGGCGCTCATGCGCTGCACGTCGCCGTAGCGCAGCACCGAGCCGGTGCCCATCGAGTCCTTGTGTTCCAGCGCACCGCCCAGCACGTAGGAGATGATCTCCATGTTGCTGTGGCCGTGGGTGCCGAAGCCCTGGCCGCCGATCACCTTGTCTTCGTTGATCACCCGCAGCGGGCCGAAGCTGACGTAGCGCGGGTCGTAGTAGTTGGCGAAGGAGAAGGTATGGCGCGAGGACAGCCAGCCATGCTCGGCCAGGCCACGGGTAGCGCTCTTGCGGATCTGCAGCATGATGGAATCTCCTTGTTCGATGGTTTCGATGGGGCGGGGTGGGCTGGCAGCCGCTGTGTTTCCCCGTTGGAGAGAAGTATCCGCTTGCGCCCTGGGTTTGAAAAACGGATAGTTTTGACAGCCATCATCGAAAAATTCGAATGCTCAAGCTCAGCCTCGATGCCCTGCAGATCCTGGATGCCATCGACCGCCGTGGCTCCTTTGCCGGCGCCGGCAAGGCCCTGCACAAGGTGCCCTCGACCATCTCCTACACCGTGGCCAAGCTGGAGGAGGATCTGGGTGTACAGCTGTTCGACCGGGTCGGCCCGCGTGCCGAGCCGACCGAGGCCGGCCGCGCGCTGCTGGACGAGGGCCGGCACCTGCTGCGGGCGGCCCGCGAGCTGGAGCTGCGGGTACGCCGGGTGGCCTCCGGCTGGGAAACCGAACTGACCTTGGCAGTGGACTCGGTATTTCCGACCTGGCTGCTGGGCCCGGACATCGCCGCCTTCCGTGAGGCCGAGGCGCCGACCCGGCTGCGGCTGATCGGCGAGGCCCTGTCCGGTACCTGGGAGGCCTTGCTGGATCGGCGTGCCGACCTGCTGGTCGGTGCGCCGGGCGAGGGGCCCAGTGGTGGCGGCTACGTGGTCGAGCCGCTGGGCACAGTGGCGTTCGTATTCGCGGTGGCGCCCGATCATCCCCTGGCCGCGGTGGAAGGTGTGCTTGGGCGCGAACAGTTGGTCGAGCACTGCGCGATCGCCGTCTCCGATTCGGCACGGCGGCTGCTGCCGCGCACCGTGGGCCTGTTGATGGGGCAGGAGATGCTGACGGTGCCGGACATGGCCAGCAAACTGAAGCTGCAGTGCGAAGGCGTGGGATTCGGTTTCCTGCCCGAACCGTGTGCGCGCGCTGCGGTGGCGCGCGGCCAGTTGGTGATCCGTGAGGTGGAGGAACACAAGCCGGAAGAGACCTTCTGGCTGGCCTGGCGCACCGGTGAGGACGGCGCCGCACTGCGCTGGTGGCGCGAGCGCCTGCGCAGGCCGGAGCTGTTGTCGCAGTGGTGGCAGGCAATGGCCAGGGGGTAGGTGTACGGCAGGGCTGCGCCCTGCACCCGCTACGAGCTGGAGGACCAGCACCAGCACCAGCAACAGCAACAGCAACAGCAGAAGCTGGTTTGCTGAGGGATGGCGGGGTGGGTCCGGTTGCGG
>NZ_JAUTXR010000149.1 GCF_030658505.1 Stenotrophomonas raiganjensis (SeqCode)
GAGGGCGGGGTGGGTCCGGTTGCGGGGGACGCTGCAAGTACCCCTCCGGGGCCCGGCCAAGCCGCTGGCGGCTGTGCGTTCGGGCGCTTGCGAAGCAGTGCTTCGCAAGCAAAGCGCCCTCACCCATGTAAGCTCGGTCGCCGCTTGCTCGTGTGCGCTGTCCTGCGCACACGGCAAGACCGGGGTTGGGCGTCCTGCCCAACCCGCCCGAGGCATGCCTCGGGCCCATGGCGCGCACGCCCCTGCAACCGGACCCACCCCGCCTTCGACAGATTCCTGCGACCTGTCGGGCGGGCATTCTGCGCTGCTGTTGGTAGGTGTCGACCTTGGTCGACACGCTTTTTCCCCAAGGGTCAGAAGGGGTTCAGTGCCACGCGCTGAATGCGCGCCCCGGACGGGTAGACTGTGGCTCTTGCTCCCATGAATCCCGGTTGCCCGATGTCCGCCAAACTCCGCTGGTTGCCCCTGTTGTGCCTGGCCCTGGCGGGCTGCAGCCAGCTGGAGAATGCGGGCAATGTCACCGCCGCCGACAAGGCCGCGCGGGCGCCGGCCAGCGATGGCGAGAACATGGTGTCGATCAATGCCGCCGATGCGCCACCGCCGCCGGCACCGCCGCGCAGCCGGGCGGATCGGCCGTGGCCGCAGGCGCAGCTGGAGAACGGGCGTGCGTGGGTCAGTTGCAGCACCGAATATGCCGGTGATGCGGGCGACGGTACCGAACTGGAAGGCCTGCAGCGCGAGCAGATCAGCCAGGCGCTGGCGCCGTGCGCCGAGCGCGGTCTCATGCGCGTGCGCTACGCCGGCAAGATCAATCCGGGCTTCGCCGAGATGATGTGGCGGTTGGCGGTGGTCGCTGACGAACAGAAGATCCACAAGCGCATCCTCGACCTGGATTCCAGCGGCGGCCAGGTGGAATCGGCGATCGTCGCCGGTGACAGCATCGGGGAATCGGGCTGGACCATCTGGGTGCGCGAGGGCTCGATCTGCCACAGCGCCTGCGTGTTCGTGCTGGCCGCCGGTGACAACCGCCTGCTGTCGGGCAAGGTCGGCATCCACCGCATGATGCGCATCAGTTCCAAGGCCACCTCGCGCGCGGAACTCAACCGCGAGCTGCACGAGGTCTACGACAACGTGAAGGACTACCTGCAGCGCAACGGCGTGGCGGTGGGCGTGGCCGATCTGATGATGACCGTGCCCAACCGCAGCCTGCGCCTGCTGACGCCGGACGAGCTGCGCCAGTACGGCCTGGATGGCACCAACGCGGTGCAGGACGATCTGGAACGGATCAAGCAGATGCGTGCCTGCGGTGATGATTTCGTGCAGCGCAAGGACGCGTTCCTGGTTGCCTTCGACCAGCAGTGCAAGCGCGAAGGCGCCGACATGGAATCGATCAACAGCTGCGGCCAGGCATTGAAGCAGCGTTTCGGGTTCCCGGATGCGGTGTGCCCGGAAGAAAGCCCGCTGTCGGAGATCGATGTGGCAACGCTGCCGCCGGCACCGTCGGAGCCGCCGGTGGCCGAACAGGCGCCCGGCGATGCAGGCACGCCTGCCGCGCAGGCCGATGCGGCCGCGGTGGAAGGCAGCGCCCACGCCCGCTGACGGACAGATCACCGCGCTGGCGTAGACTGCGGTTCTTTTCCGAGAACCGGCGGTGCCCATGAAGCGCGTGCTTTTGCTGCTGTCCCTGCTGCCCCTGACTGCGTTGGCGCAGGCACCTGCGCCGGCCACGCCTGCACCGGCACCCGCGCGCCCGGCCCCGTCATCGCCGGCGGCTGCGAAACCGGCCACCGCCGGTGTACCCGCGTTGACCGCCGCGCAGCAGGCGCAGGTGCAGAAACAGGATGCGGAAATGGGGGCGGCCGCAGTGAAGGCGGCGCAGCTGGTCGATGCCAACCGCGCCGGCGAATTGTGGGACGGCGCTTCGGCCGTCGCGCGCCGTGCGGTACCGAAGGCCGCCTTCGTCAGCCAGTTGACCGCCGAGCGCACGCGCCTGGGGGCGCTGGCGGGTCGAGGCCAGCCGACCATTACCCGGGTCAAGTACAGCGCCGGTGCTGCCGTGCCGGAGGGTCTGTACATCAACGTCAGTTTCCCGACCCGTTTCGCCAACAGTGCGCAGCCGGTGCGCGAGCTGGTCTCGTTCCGTTTCGACGAGGACCAGGTGTGGCGCTTGGCCGGTTACAGCCTGCGTGCGTCGGCACCCTGAGGAGAGGAACGATGGCAACGGAACTGACGATGCTGGCCTGGTCGGTGCTGCTGGGCTTCGTCTACATCTTCGCCACCTCCACCGTGGTCACCCGCGAGCGGGGGATGAAGTGGAATGCCTCGGCACGTGATGGCGAAGCAAAGCCGCTCAGCCCGCTGGCCGGCCGCCTGCAGCGGGCCCAGGCCAACTTCCTGGAAACCTTCCCGTTCTTCGCCGCCGCGGCGATCGCGGTGGTGTTGGCCGGGCGCGGCAACGACACCACGGCGCTGGCCACGCAGGCCTACTTCTGGGCGCGCGTGGTCTACCTTCCGCTGTATGCCGCGGGCGTGCCTTACGTGCGCAGCCTGGTGTGGCTGGTGTCGCTGCTGTCGATCCTGGCGCTGGTGTTCGCGCTGCTGTGACCCCGCGCTGATCCAGATCAAGGCCGCTCAGCTGCGCGGCGCTATGCTGGCGCGGACTGAATCAACGGCAGGAGGCGCGCATGCGCAGGATGGACGTGGTGGTGGTCGGCGCCGGACCGGCGGGTCTGTGTTTCGCGCGTGCGCTGGCCGGCAGCGGCCTGCAGGTCGGGCTGGTGGAAGTGCAGCCACGCCAGGCCCTGGCCGAAGCCGCCTTCGACGGCCGTGAGATCGCGTTGACCCATGCCTCGCGGCAGAGCATGGAGCAGCTGGGGCTGTGGCAGCGCCTGCCGCAGGCCGAAGTTGCTGAACTGCGCGATGCCAAGGTGATGAACGGCGGCTCGCCGTTCGCGCTGACCTTTGCCAGCAGCCAGGTCGACGGCCAGCCGCTGGGCTGGCTGGTGCCCAACCATCTGATCCGCCGCGCTGCTTGGGATGCCGTGCAGGGCCAGGACGGCCTGGAACTGTTCGATGGGCGCAAGGTGCAGGGCGTACAGGCCGATGCACAGGGCCATGTGGTCAAACTCGATGACGGCAGCCAACTTCATGCGCGGCTGCTGGTGGCCGCTGACAGCCGCTTCTCCGCCACCCGCCGCATGCTTGGCATCGGTGCGCAGATGCGCGACTTCGGCAAGTCGATGCTGGTGTGCCGCATGCAGGTCGAGCGCGACCATCACCACACGGCCTGGGAATGGTTCGGCTACGGCCGCACGATGGCACTGCTGCCGCTGAACGAGGGCCAGGCGTCGGCGGTGATCACGCTGCCGCCGCGGCAGATCGAGGAGCTGCTGGCAATGGACGAGGTGGCCTTTGGTGAGGCCGTCGGTGCTTGCTTCGAGCATCGCCTTGGCCGGATGCAGCCGGTGGCCACGCCGCAGGCGTATCCGCTGGTGGGGGTGTACGCGCACCGCTTCGTCGGCGAGCGTTCGGCGCTGATCGGCGATGCCGCGGTGGGCATGCACCCGGTCACCGCGCACGGCTTCAACCTGGGCCTGGCCAGCGCACAGCGGCTGGCACAGGGCATCGTCGAGCAGCAGCGCCGTGGCGCCGATATTGCCGCCGCCGGCATGCTGGCCAGCTACCAGCGCGGTCATCGGCTGGCATCGCGGCCGTTGTACGAAGCCACCAACGCGATCGCCAGCCTGTATACCGACGACCGCCGCCCGGCGCGCCTGCTGCGGGCGGCCGGTCTGCGCCTGGCGCAGGGCGTGGCACCGTTCAGGCAGCTGATCGCCTCGCACCTGACCCAGCGCGTGGCCTGAACGGATTCATGGATCAGCCGGCGGCCAGCACCCGGATCTGGCTGCCGGCGAATTCGACCACCTGGCCCGCGCGTATCTTGCAGGCCTTGCGCAGTTCGACTTCGCCATCGACCCGCACCTGGCCATCGCCGATGACCATCTTGGCTTCGCCGCCACTGGTGACCAGGTCGGCCAGCTTGAGCAGCTGCTTGAGTTCGACGTAGTCACCGTCGAGGTCGAATTCGAGAATCTGCATGGAGCGGGGTTCCTGGAAAGAGGGCACAGGCCAGTGGCCAGGCCGGGGAAGAGGGCGCGTATTGTGCGCCAGCACGAGGCATGACGGCACGCGCACGGCAAGCTGTACACGTTGTTCAGGATCAATGCGGTATCATTCCGCTCTGAGCGAGTGAAATCTCCTCCGACCGAGCAGCGCCAGGGCACGCGATAAGAAGGGCGCCCAAAGCGCGGACCATCACCTTTTTTATCGCACTGCCAGGAAAACGGCAGTGCCTTCGGAGTTCCCCATGTCCCAAGATTCCCAAGCGCCGCTGCAGTTTGCGCAGCTCGGCCTGTCCGAGCCCGTGATGCAGGCGGTCACCGCCATCGGCTACGAAACCCCGTCGCCGATCCAGGCCGCCACCATCCCGGCGATGCTGGAAGGCCGCGACGTGCTGGGCCAGGCCCAGACCGGTACCGGCAAGACGGCTGCGTTCGCGCTGCCGGTACTGTCCAACATCGACCTGCAGCAGATCAAGCCGCAGGCCCTGATCCTGGCGCCGACCCGCGAACTGGCCATCCAGGTCGCCGAGGCGTTCCAGTCGTATTCGTCGAAGATCCCGGGCTTCCGCGTGCTGCCGGTGTACGGCGGCCAGCCGTACGGCCAGCAGCTGTCGGCGCTGCGCCGTGGCGTGCATATCGTGGTTGGTACCCCTGGCCGCGTGATCGACCATCTGGACCGCAGCACCCTGGACCTGTCCGAGCTGAAGACGCTGGTGCTGGACGAAGCCGATGAAATGCTGCGCATGGGCTTCATCGACGATGTCGAAGCGGTGCTGAAGAAGCTGCCGGAACAGCGCCAGGTGGCTCTGTTCTCGGCCACCATGCCGCCGCAGATCCGCCGCATCGCGCAGACCTACCTGCAGGACCCGGTGGAAGTGACCATCGCGGCCAAGACCACCACCTCGGCCAACATCCGCCAGCGCTACTGGTGGGTGAGCGGCATGCACAAGCTGGATGCGCTGACCCGCATCCTGGAAGTCGAGCCGTTCGACGCGATGATCATCTTCGCGCGTACCAAGGCCGGCACCGAAGAACTGGCCAGCAAGCTGCAGGCCCGTGGCCTGGCCGCTGCTGCCATCAACGGTGACATGCAGCAGGCCCAGCGTGAGCGCACCATCGCCATGCTGAAGGAAGGCAAGCTGGACATCCTGGTCGCCACCGACGTGGCCGCCCGCGGCCTGGACGTGGAGCGCATCAGCCACGTGCTGAACTACGACATCCCGTACGACACCGAAAGCTACGTGCACCGCATCGGCCGTACCGGCCGTGCCGGCCGCAGCGGTGAGGCGATCCTGTTTGCCACCCCGCGCGAAAAGGGCATGCTGCGCCAGATCGAGCGCGCCACCCGCCAGCCGATCGAAGAAATGCAGCTGCCGAGCGTGGAAGCGGTCAACGACACCCGCATCAACAAGTTCACCTCGCGCATCACCGAAACCCTTGGTGCCGGTGGCCTGGACTTCTACCGCCAGCTGCTGGAGCGCTTCGAGAACGAGCAGAACGTACCGGCCATCGAGATCGCCGCCGCGCTGGCCAGGATGCTGCAGGGCGATACCCCGTTCCTGCTGCAGCCGCCGGTGCGTGCCCCGCGTGAAGAGCGCGCGCCGCGCGAGCGCTTCGACCGTGGTGACCGCCCGGAGCGTGGCGATCGCTTCGACCGCAACGAACGTGGCCCGCGCTTCGAGCGTGGCCCGCGTCGCGACGACGCCGAAGGCGGGTTCGAGCAGCGTCCGCGCCGCGAGGTTCCGCCGCGTGGTGCGCCGGAGCAGGGCATGGAGACCTACCGCATCTCGGTGGGCCACCAGCACGGCGTGAAGCCGGCCAACATCGTCGGCGCCATCGCCAACGAAGCTGGCCTGGAAAGCCGCTTCATCGGCCGCATCGACATCCACGACGATTTCTCGCTGCTGGACCTGCCGGCGCAGATGCCGCCGGACGTGCTGACCCACCTGCAGAAGGTGTGGGTGTCAGGCCAGCAGTTGCAGATGCGTCCGCTGGCGGCCGGTGAAGAGATCAACCCGGCACCGCGTCCGTTCAAGCCGCGCTTCGACAAGCGTGGTCCGGGCGGCCCGGGTGGTCCGCGTCGTGGCGGCCCGGGTGGCCACGGTGGCGACCGCGGCGGTGACCGCGACAGCCGTCCGCCGCGTCGTGATGGCTTCAAGCCGCGCGGCCCGCGCAGCTACTGAGCCGCACCTGTAGTCCTGGACAACGCCAGCCTTCGGGCTGGCGTTGCCCGTTGTGGATCTGGAAAAGGGGACGGAGGGAATCAAGTCGCAACTGGCTGGCCGTGTGCTTATGCCGAAAGCGACTTAATCCCCTCCGTCCCTTTTTTCGCATGGCCAACACATTGCCGGTCCTAGGCTGAGCCGGTTCCAAGGGAGGTTGTCACCGCAGCACATTCGGGGGGATCCGGGATGGGTAGGAGTGGCACGGACCAACAGCGCCGCCGGGTACCGATGACCCGTGGCCTGGGACTGCGTTTCGCGTTGCTGACGGGCATGGCGATCGGACTGGTCGCGCTGTCCGCCTTGATCCAGGAACTGCAGGCGGCCTCCACGGCCTGGATTGCCGGGCAGGGCTACTGGTCGCGTGGCCAGCAGGATGCCACCGCCGCGCTCAGCCGCTATCTGGCGCGAGGCGATGCACAGGACCTGGAGGATGCGCGCCAGGCCCTGCAGGTGCCCTTGGGCGATCTGCAGGCGCGGCTTGCGCTGGAACAGGCCGAGCCGGACGAAGCGAAGGCCACGCAGGGTTTCCTGCAGGGGGGCAACGCGCGCGCTGATGTTCCGCGGCTGGTGTTCTCTTTCCGCTATGCACGTGACATCGGTGCCTTCCGTGAGGCGACCGCACTGTGGCGGCAGACCGATGGCGACCTGATGGCCGTGCAGCGGCTGGTCGATGAACTGCAGCTGCGGCATGAGCAGGGCGCAGTTCCCGCGCCTGACCGCGACCGCTACCTGCAGCAGCTGCGTGATCTCGATCATCGGCTGCAGGTCCTGGCGCAGGCGTTTTCGCAGGCGCTGTTGCGGATGGCCACGCTGGTGCGGGTGGCGACCCTGGTGGTGGGGGGACTGTCCGTGCTGGCGATCAGCCTGATGGCCGTGCTGCTGGCGCGCCGCGTCGGCAAGGATCTGACCGAGCACGAAAGCCGCTTCCGTGCGGCGTTCTACCAGGCCAACGTGGGCATGCTCAAGCTCGATGCCGATGGCAAAGTGATCGAAGCCAACCAGGCGATGGCCGATATCCTCGACTACCGGCGCGACGTGCTGCTGCAGATGTCACTGCACGATCTGTTGATGGAAGGCGAGCTGGTCTTTGATGGCGTGGGCCGCATCGACTGGGACCGGCAGCTGCGGCCGAGCGAGCTGCGCTTCCGGCGGCGCGACGGTAGCCTCGTCTGGGGACGCTGGAGTGGTACCGGGGTGCACAGCAGCGGTGGCCTGTCGGTGTTCGCGATCATCGAGGATGTCAGCCAGAACCACGCGTTGGCGCGTGAGATCGAGCATCACGCCAGCCACGATCCGTTGACCGGGCTGATCAACCGTCGCGAGATCGAGCGCCTGCTGGAGCGCGCGCTGCTGCAGGTGCGCAGCGAGGGAGGCACGCATTCGCTGTGCTACATCAACCTGGATCACTTCAAGCTGGTCAACGACAGTTTCGGCCACGCTGCGGGTGACCAGATGCTGCGCAGTTTCGCCGAGTACCTGGTCGCCGCGGTGCGCGACGGCGACTGGGTAGGCCGGCTGGGTGCCGACGAATTCGCGGTGTTCCTCGCCCACGCCGGGCAGGACGAAGCCAAGCGCGTGCTGCAGCGGGTGATCCGCAACCTGGGGCAGGCGACCTTCCCGATCATCGAGGGCAGCCCGCAGCTGAGCTGCAGCATCGGCGTGGTCGAGGTCGGCGCTGATGCGCCGGACGTGAACTGGTTGATGAGCGCCGCCGACAGTGCCTGCTATGCGGCAAAGCAGGCCGGGCGCAACCGCGTCCACTGCTTCAACGAGAACCGCATGGCGCTGGAGGAACGCCGGCAGGAGGCCGAGCGCCTGCAGGGCGTCAACCTGGCGATGGCCGAGAATCGCATGCTGCTGTATGCACAGCGCATCGCCCGCGTGGGTGATCCGTCCTACTTGCACTACGAGGTGCTGGTGCGCATGCGCGGTACCGACGGCAGCCTGCATCTGCCCGGCCAGTTCATGCCTGCGGTGGAGCGCTACGGCATGGCCGTTGCGCTGGATCGCCACGTGCTCGGGCTGCTGTTCCGCCACCTGCAGGTGTGCCCGGCACACGTACGCCAACTGGGCCTGTGCAATGTCAACGTGTCCGCGCAGTCGATCGCCGAGCCGGGGTTCCTTGCCTTCGTCTGCGACCTGCTCGAGCGCAACCGCGCGCTGGCGTCCAAGTTGTGTTTCGAGATCACCGAGACCGCAGCGATCAGCAATCTGAGCCAGGCACGCGCGTTCATCGACGCAGTGAAGGCACGCGGTTGCCGGATGGCGCTGGACGACTTCGGCTCCGGCCTGTCCTCATTCGGCTATCTGCGCCAGTTGCCGGCCGACATCCTGAAGATCGACGGTGCTTTCGTGCGCGACATGGATACCGATCCGGTCAGCCATGCCACCGTGCGTGCGATCAGCGAGCTGGGACGCGAGCTGCAGATGGAGGTGGTGGCCGAATGGGTGGAGACCGCCGAAGTGGCAGGTGCACTGACCCGGTTGGGTGTGCAGGGGCTGCAGGGCTACGCGATCGAGCGGCCGCAGCCGCTGGAGCGGCTGACGTTGGCGGACCTGAGGCCTTTCCGGCTGGTGGCGGTGAAGGGGACTCCCGGCGCCGGCTGAACGGACGACGGCGACTTTGGTCTACACATGCGGCGCGCGCCCGGCTGCGATAATGCGTGCCAGGGGCGACGCGCAGTGGGCGCGGACGTAAGCAGGAACAGGACGTGGCGTGGGCGGCAGGCAGTGGCGGTACGTAACAGGAGCGGTGCTGGCCGTCCTGCTGGTGTGGTTGGCGATGCCGTGGCCGCTTCAGGCCGCTGTGGCCGTGTCGGGCCGCGACTATCTGCTGGTGGGCGGCGCTACCGGCGAGCCGACCCCACATCGGGCATGCACGCCGCAGATGCTGTCCGGCCCCCGCCAGCAGGTCCTGGTACCGGCGCCGCAGGACGGCTGGTCGGGCCAGCCACAGGCGCTGGACGTGTTCAATGTCTTTGCCGGTGAGGTGCGGGTCCAGCACGGCGACCGCGAAATCTGCGGCAACATGCACGATGCGCGCACCCGCGATTCGCGCTTCCGCGCAGGCATCGGCCTGGTTGCGGTGCCGCCGGCGGGCAGCCACGAGCCGTTCCTGGTCTCCTGGCAGGCACCGCTGAAGGCGGGCTGGGTACCGACGCTGCGGTTGGGCGCACCCAGCCCGGTACAACAGAACGATACCGCCCGCCTGTTGATGCGTGCCGCCTGCATCGCCGTGGCGATTGCCTTGGCGCTGTCGGCGCTGATGGCCTTCCTGACCACGCGCGATCGCAGCTTCCTGGTCTACGTCGCCGGTACCACGGTGCTGGTGCTGTGGCAGGCGATCCTCGGCGGCCTCAGTGGCTACCCGGAACCCTGGTTGCCGGTGGGGGAGCGTGGCGCCTGGTGGTTGCTCTCGTTGACCGCAGCCACCCAGGCGCTGGTACTGCCGGCATTGTGGCGGCTGAACGGCGGCGACCGTGTATTGCCCCGCTCGCGACCGCTGCAGGCGGCCGTGCTGTGGGGCCTGCTGGCGCTGGCGGTAGTGGTGCCATGGCTGCGCTGGGAACAGCTGGCCTCGGTCGCACAGGGCCTGCAGGTGAGCTACCTGCTGGGATGTGGCCTGGCCTTGTTGATGGGCGCATGGGCGCGTTGGCGTGGCGACCGTTGGGCGCAGGCCGGACTGGCCGCGCTGGCGCCGATGCTGGTATTGATCATCGCCGATGCCTGGCGCGCCGAATGGCTGCTGGAGTACCGGGTGGAGGCGCTGCAGTTGGCAGTGACCTGGCTGCTGATGATGGCCGCCTACGCCATGAACCAGCGACTGGGCCGGCTGCGCCAGCAGCGCGATGAACTGCGCCAGCTGGCCGAAACCGATGGCCTGACCGGACTGCCGAATCGCCGTGCCGGCCTGCAGCAGCTGGCCCGTCACCTGGCGCAGGTCGACCGTGAGCGCGGTCAGCTGGTGATCGGATTCCTCGACATCGACCTGTTCAAGGACATCAATGACCGCCACGGCCACGCCGTGGGCGACCAGGTGCTGGTGGCGGTGGCGCGCGCGCTGCGCGCCGCGGTGCGTAACCAGGACGAGGTGGTGCGGATGGGTGGCGAAGAGTTCCTTCTGCTGATGCCCGGGATGCCACGCGAGGCGGCATCGGCGCGGCTGGATCGCCTTCGCCAGCGCATCACCGAAGCCGGCCAGGCGCTGCAGGTTGCAGGGCTGGAGGTGACCGCCAGCATCGGCCTGGCACAGTGGCGGCCGGGCGAGGATGACCTGGCCGGGTTGCTGCGGCGGGCCGACCATGCCATGTACGTGGCCAAGCGCGCCGGGCGCAACCGCGTATTCGACGGCGAAGAGCTCGACCCGCCCGGCACGGCATGAGGCGCAGCGGGCGGCGATGCCGGATAATAGGGTGATGACCACCCGACTCAACAAACATATCGCCGACACCGGCTTCTGCTCCCGCCGCGAGGCCGATCGCCTGATCGCGGCCCGCCGCGTCACCGTCAACGGCCGCCCGGCCGGCACCGGTGCGGTGGTGGGCGAGGAAGACCAGGTGCTGGTCGACGGCCAGCCGCTGCGCGCGCGCGTCGCCCGCAAGCCCGGCGCCCGCCGCCACGTCTACATCGCGCTGAACAAGCCGGTCGGCGTCACCTGCACCACCGAGACGTCGGTCAAGGGCAACATCGTCGACTTCGTCGGCCATGAACAGCGCATCTTCCCGATCGGCCGCCTCGACAAGGAGTCCGAGGGTCTGATCCTGATGACCAGCAACGGCGACATCGTCAACCAGATCCTGCGCGCCGAGAACGGCCACCAGAAGGAGTACCTGGTGGCGGTGAACAAGCCGGTCACCGATGAGTTCCTGCGTGGCATGGCCCGTGGCGTGCGCATCCACGACCAGATGACGCTGCCGTGCAAGACCTCGCGCATCGCCAAGTTCGGCTTCCGCATCACCCTGCAGCAGGGCCTGAACCGGCAGATCCGCCTGATGGCCGCCGAGTTCGGCTATCGCGTGACCCAGCTGCGCCGCGTGCGCATCGACAACATCAAGATCGGCGCGCTGAAGCCGGGCCAGTGGCGGAACCTGACCGAACAGGAACTGCAGGGCCTGCTGCCGAAGCAGCTGGACTGGTAAACGGCTTCTGTAGAGCCGAGCCCATGCTCGGCTGCTCTTTTGTCCGGGTGCAGCCGAGCATGGGCTCGGCTCTATATCGGCTAGACTCCGCAGTGACCTGCCGGAACGTGACGCTGCATGATCAAGCCCGACAAGCCTGCCAATGAAGCCCTTCGGCTCGAGGCGCTGTACCGCTACCGAATCCTTGATTCGGAGCGCGAGAAATCCTTCGACGATCTGGTGGTGATCGCCAAGGCGGTCTGTGGCACATCGATGGCGGCGGTGACCCTGATCGATGTGGAGCGGCAGTGGTTCAAGTCGATCCAGGGCATCGATGCAGCGGAGAACCTGCGCAGCGAATCGATGTGCGGCCACGCCATCCTGCAGCCGCAGGAGATCATGGTGGTCGAGGACGCGCTGCAGGACATCCGCTTCCACGACAACCCGGTGGTGACCGGCGACCCGCACATCCGCTTCTATGCCGGTGCGCCATTGATCAGTTCCGACGGCCTGCCGCTGGGCACGCTGTGCGTGTTCGACGCGCAGCCGCAGCACCTGGCCAGCGACAAGGCCGAGGCGCTGGCTGCACTTTCACGGCAGGTGATGCTGGTGATGGAGCTGCGCCGCTTCGCGCTCGATATCCAGAAGCACATGCTGGAGCGTGACGACTACGAGCGCCTGTTGTCGGAGTACCAGGACGTGCTGCTGGCACAGAACGCCGACCTGGCTGAGCAGAGCCGCACCGATGCGCTGACCGGCCTGCCCAACCGCCGTGCGATGGCGGCGGCGCTGGAAGAGGCGGTGGCGATGACCGGAGAGCAGCCCGGCGTGGCCTGCGTCGCGCTGCTGGACATCGATCATTTCAAGCACATCAACGACTTCCAGGGCCACGCCACCGGCGACCGGGTGCTGGCCGAGCTGGGCGCACTGCTGCGCTCGCACTTCGCCGGCCGCGGCATGGCCGCGCGCTATGGCGGCGAGGAGTTCGTGGCGGTGATGCCGGCAACCGACCTGCGCACCGCAGAACTGCAATGCGAGTTCCTGCGCCTGGCCGTGGCCGACCTGCCATTGGGTTTCCCAGTGACGATCAGTATCGGTGTTGCCCAGCACCGTGCCGGCGAGAGCGTGGACGAGACCCTGGCGCGCGCCGACAAGGCGCTCTACCGGGCCAAGGGCAATGGCCGCAACCGGGTGGAAGTGGCCGGCTGAAGCATCTGCCGCCCGCGCGGTAAACGGATGTCGCTCCAGTAGGTCCATGCCATGCGTGGATGCTGTTCCCGATTCACATCGCGTCGCAGCTCCTGCGATCAGAACCGGGCAGCATGACCGCCCTGTTTCCCCGGACGCCGACCATGCTGCAGACCCTGGCCATCGCCCACTATCGCTCGCTGCATGGACTGGTGCTGCCGCTGCAGCAGTTGAATGTGGTGACCGGCGACAACGGCAGTGGCAAGTCCAGCCTGTACCGCGCGCTGCGCCTGCTGGCGGAGACCGCACAGGGCGGCGTCGCGGCGGTGCTGGCCCGCGAAGGTGGGCTCGGTTCGGCACTGTGGGCGGGCCCGGAAAAAATAGATCGTCGGGTTGCGGCCGGCGAAATCCCCTTGCAGGGCGGCCCGCGCCAGGAATCGGTGGGATTGAAGCTGGGCTTCACCACCGATGAATTCGGCTATGCCATCGACCTGGGCTACCCGCCGCCCAGCCGTTCGGCATTCGCACTGGATCCGCAGATCAAGGCGGAGGCGATCTGGGCCGGGCCGTTCCTGCGCAGCGCCAACCTGCTGGTCGATCGTCGCGGGGCGATGGTGCGGCGGCGCCATGCGGGCGGCTGGGATCGGGTCGATGACCGGCTGTCACTGTTCGACAGCCTGTTCACCCAGGTCGGCGATCCGCAGTGCATGCCGGAAACGATGGCGCTGCGCGAGTACATCCGCCGCTGGCGCTTCTACGACCATTTCCGCAGCGATGCCGATGCTCCCGCACGGCAACCGGCGATGGCCACGCGCACGCCGGTGCTGCATCACGACGGCCGTGATCTGGCGGCGGCCTGGGTGACCATCCTCGAGATCGGTGACCCGGTTGCGTTGGCGCGCAGCGTGGAGGATGCCTTCCCGGGCGCCACGGTCACCTTCGAGGAACTGGATGGCCGCTTGGCGCTGCGCTTCCACCAGCCTGGGCTGCTGCGGCCATTGTCGATGGCCGAGCTGTCCGATGGTACGTTGCGTTTCCTGCTGCTGGCTGCTGCCCTGCATACGCCGCGACCGCCGCCGCTGCTGGTGCTCAACGAGCCGGAGACCAGCCTGCATCCGGACCTGCTGCCGGCGTTGGCGCGGCTGATCATCGCCGCCAGCGCGCGCAGCCAGGTCTGGGTGGTGTCACACGCCAGCCGCCTGATCGCCGCACTGGAACAGGCGCCGGGCTGCCACTCGCTGCATCTGCACAAGGAGTACGGACGTACGCTGCTCAGCGGGCAGGGCCTGCTGGATGCCCCGGCATGGCATTGGCCGCAGCGCTGACCGATTGATCCGCCCCCCGCGCGCACGCTGTGGCCAGTTCCCCGCTCGTCGCTGCGTTCAGTAGATCCACGCCATGCTTGGATGCACTGCACTCAATCGGCGATGTTGCGCGCCTCGGCCGTGCCAAGGATTTCCGGATGCTGCACCGGCTTGCGGCGATTCAGCAGCGGATGCAGGAACACCGCGCCGACGATGATCGCCACGCCCAGGTAGAACCACGGGGTGACTTCGTGCTGCTCGCGCAGCAGCAGCACCGCCAGCAGCACCGCATAGACCGGCTCCAGGTTGGTTACCAGCTGCACCGTGTAGGCGCTCAGGTGGCGCAGTGCGACCAGGGCCAGGGCGAACGGCAGCAGCGTGCAGAACCCGGCCAGCACCAGCAGCAGGATGCCGTCGTGCAGATTCGGGACCACCCACAGCGGGCTGGCCAGCGCCGGCAGCAGGTAGGGCATCAGCGGTGCCAGCAGGGTCAGGGTGAGGGTGCCGGCGCCCAGTTCCAGCGCGGTGACCGTAAGCGGGTCGGCGTGGCTGACCATGCGCTTGTTGAGCGAACCGAACACCGCGACCAGCAGCGCCGAGATCGCACCGACCAGTACGCCCAGGCGCATGCCATCGGGCACGCCGCCGACCACCAGGGCCACGCCCGGCAGCACGGCCAGGCCGAACGCGAGTTCACGCAGCTGGAACGGCCGCTTGGCCACCCAGGGTTCGATGATCGAGGTGAACACCGGTGCCAGCGCGATGCAGGTGGCAGCCACCGAGGCATTGGCCAGTTTCACCGCACCGTAGAACGTCAGCCAGTGCAGGGCGACCAGTGCACCGATACCGGCGTAGCCTGCCACGACGCGCAACGGCAGGGTACGCAGTCCGCGCCAGACCCGTGGCAGCAGGGCCAGCATCGCCGTCACCAGCAGCATGCGCCACCACACCAGCGGCAATGCGGGCAGGGTGATCAGCTTGCCGAGGATGGCGGTGACGCCCCACAGCAGGACACAGAAGTGGATCTGCCACAGCGCTTTGCGGGTGTCGGGTGTGCTCATCCGCCTATTGTGAGGCAAGGCGAACGTCGCAGCGCTACCCGCGTGCGGGATCGCTGCCCTGGCCAACCCGCCGCTGCAGGGCCATCGCCGCTGCCGGATTGCGTGCCTTGCCCGCGCCGATGCACAGCAGGTAGACCTCGCGTGGGCTTTCCGGGGCCGGTGCGGCCAGGCAGGGCAGGTCGTCCACCGGCTCGCCCTGTGCCCAGCGTCGTGCGCGTTCGGCCCAGCGCTGCTGCACGGGCGCAGGCAGGCCCTCGTTCAAGCGGGCCTGGCTGCGCTTGATCCGCGCGTAGACGAAGCCAGCGCTGACATCGCCGTGCAGGGGAGCCTCGTCGCTGTCCTCGATCACCAGCGCCACGCCGTGGCGGCGCGCGGCGGCGACCAGTGCCGGTCCATGTGCCTCGGCGTTGCGCACTTCCAGAGCGTGCTGCAACGGCACGCCCTCGAGCTGCTTCGGCAGCTGCGCCATCAGCGCGTCCAATGCATCAGCGTCGGCCGGATGGTGCGGATCGAACTGCCACAGCAGCGGGCCGAGCCGGTCACCGAGCGCAAGTGCCGCCTGCAGGAACGGCGTAGCCGCTTCCACGGTGCTGGACAGGTCGCGGCGCTGCACCAGGTAGCGTGGCGCCTTCATCGAGAAACGGAAGCCTTCCGGGGTCTGTGCGGCCCATTGCGCGCACTGCGCCGAGGTGGGTGTGCGGTAGAACGTGCCGTTGATCTCGATGCAGCGCAGGGCACGACTGGCGTGGGCCAGTTCTTCACGCTGTGGCAGGCCCACGGGGTAGAAAACGCCGCCGCGCCATTCGGGAAACACCCAGCCACCGATGCCGCAGCGGATGGTCGCCTGCCGGGAAGCGGCCGTCACGGGACGTGGTCCACACGCCAGGGATCGTAGCTGCCGAACCACCACAGGTAGCCTTCCGGGTCGGCGCAGGCATAGCCACGGCCGCCGTAGTCCTGGTCGGCGATGTCGATGACGATTCGGGCACCGGCGGCCTTGGCCCGGGCGTAGTGCGCATCGGCATCGCTGACAATCACGCAGGCGCTCTGAGTCTGGCGTCCTCCGACTTCTTCGGGCAAGGCTGCGTGTTCGCTCCACGCGCTCTGGTTGTTGGCCGAGCCGAGCATGATCATGCCGTTGCCGAAGGTCAGCTGCGCGTGGAAGACCGTATCGCCATCGGCGTACACGGCCTGGGCATGGAAGCCGAAGGCGAGTTGCAGCCAGTCGATGGCGGCCTGCGCATCGCGGTAGCGCAGGCACGGAATGATCGTGGAGCCGCTGCTCGGTTGGCCGTTCTCGCCCATGACACCCCTCCTATGGCACAGGGCAGGGTGCGCCGCAGACCGTTACCATCCCGCGAAACCCCGGTGACGGCCTGCACATGGCCGCTACCCCTGTTCGGAGATCGTGCTGGATGAAAACCTGGATTGGAGGAGCCGTGCTGCTGGCGTGCACGACCATGGCGAGCGCGTCGACCCCGGCGCAGCTGCAGGACCTGGATGCAACCGTCGAGCGCGTACGCGCGCAGTTCGACGTGCCCGGCATTGCGGTGGCCGTGGTGAAGGACGGCCAGGTGGTGCTGGAGCGCGGCTGGGGCGTGCGCGAGCAGGGCAAGCCGGAACCGGTGCAGGCCGATACGCTGTTTGCGATCGCCTCCAACACCAAGGCGTTCACCGCCACCTCGCTGAACCTGCTGGCCGAGGACGGCAAGCTGAAGATGGATGACAAGGTGATCGACCACCTGCCGTCATTCCGCATGTCCGATCCGTTCGTGACCGGGCAGATGACGATCCGCGACCTGCTGTCGCATCGTAGCGGCCTGAGCCTGGGCGCCGGTGACCTGTTGTTCTGGCCGGCCACGTCCTACAGCAATGCCGAAGTGGTGGAACGGCTGGGCAGGGTGCCGCTGAAGGGGGGCTTCCGCGAGAGCTATGCCTACGACAACATCCTGTATGCGGTCGCCCAGCAGGTGATCGAACACGTCTCCGGCATGAGCTACCAGCAGTTCCTGCAGACCCGCATCTTCGACAAGGTGGGCATGGCCGGCACGCGCTACAACGCCGACCACCTGAAGCCGGGCGACAAGGCGGCGGTCGGCCACGCCAAGTACGATTTCAAGGACCTGCGCACTGTCGCGCCGCTGACCTGGTCGAACAATGCTGGTGCCGGTGGCATCTATTCCAGTGCGCACGACATGGCACGCTGGATGCAGGTGCAGCTGGCCGAAGGCAAACTGGCCGACGGCACGCCGTTGTTCACCGGGAAGAGCCAGCAGCAGATGTGGCGGATGATCACGCCGCAGTCGATCCCGGCGCCGAGCGTGCCGGAGCTGGCACCGGCGCGGGCCAACTTCGCCGGCTATGGCGAAGGCTGGAGCCTGAGCGACTACCGTGGCCAGAAGCTGGTCTGGCACACCGGTGGCTGGCCGGGCATGGTTTCGCGGCTGACACTGGTGCCGGGCGAGAAGCTGGGCGTGGTGGTGCTGACCAACCAGGAAGTGGGTGCGGCGTTCAACGCGATCACCCTGAGCGTGCTTGATGCCTATCTGGGCGGCGAGAAGCACGACTGGGTGGACGCCTATGCCAAGGCCGTGGCCAAGGGCCAGGACAAGGCCGACGAGGCCTGGGCCAAGCACCAGAACGCGCGCGACAAGGGCAGCAAGCCATCGCTGGCACTGGCCGGCTACACCGGCACGTTCCGCGACCGCTGGTATGGCGACATGCAGATCAGCGCCCAGGGCAAAGGCCTGCGCCTGCGCTTCATGAAGACCGCACAGCTGAGCGGTCGGCTGGAGCACTGGCAGCACGACACCTTCATCGTGCGCTGGGACGACCGTTCGCTCAACGCCGATGCGTTCGTGAACTTCAGCCTGGACCCGGACGGCAAGGTGCGCGAGGTGCGCATGCAGTCGATCTCCGACCTGACCGATTTCAGCTTCGATTTCCAGGACCTGCTGTTCAGCCCGGTCAAAGAATGAGGGTAGTGTCGGGGGGGGGGGGGGCCCCGCCACGAGCCAAGGCAAAGAGCAAACGGTGCGGCCCCCCCTTTCCTCCTTGCAATGGCCTCTTGGTGGCCGGCCCGCGCCCGGCACTACCGGAGCCGCGGCGATCATCGGCTGGCGTACACATCCGGCGTGGGATACTCCGCCGGTTGCAAGAAGCGAGGGAATGCGATGTTCCGTTGGTTTGAATCCCTGATTCCGGTGTTCCCGCCCGTGGATGGGCGCATGCCACCACGCAAGGTGCTGCCGTTCTACCTGCACTACCTGCGCCCGGTCTGGCCGGTGCTGTTGGCGACCCTGATTGCCGGCCTGCTCCTGGCACTGGTGGAAGTGGCGATGTTCGACTACCTGGGCCGCATCGTCGACATGGTCGCCGAGCAGCCCGGTGCCGATTTCTTCAAGCGCCATGCCAATGAACTGGGCTGGATGCTGTTCATCACGGTCATTGCGCGGCCGATCCTGGTGGGCCTGCACAACCTGCTGGTCAACCAGGCGATCGTGCCCGGCCTGAGCAACCGCTCGCGCTGGCTGATGCACAACTACGTGGTGCGGCAGAGCCTGAGCTTCTTCCAGAACGACTTCGCCGGCAGCGTTGCCAACCGGGTGATGCAGACCGGTACCTCGCTGCGCGAGTCGGCGGTGCAGATGGTGGACTCGCTCTGGTACATCGTGGTCTACACCGGTACGGCGCTCTACCTGTTCGCGCAGGCCGACTGGCGGCTGATGGTGCCGCTGATCCTGTGGCTGCTGGCCTATGCGGTGATCATGGTCTACTTCGTGCCGCGCGCGAAGCAACGGGCCTGGATCGCCTCCGAGGCGCGTTCCAAGGCGATGGGCCGCATCGTCGATGGCTACACCAACATTCCCACGTTGAAGCTGTTCGCCCATGGCGGGCGCGAGCAGGCCTACGTGGCCGAGTCGATCCAGGAACTGGCGGTCAAGCACCGCGCGCAGACCCGCGTCACCACCGGCATGGACCTGACCATCGCCATCGTCAACGGCTTCCTGATCGCCGGCACCTGCGGGCTGGCGTTGTGGCTGTGGAATGGCGGCCACATCACCGTGGGTGCGATCACCCTGGCGACCGGCCTGGTGATCCGCATCCACAACATGTCCGGCTGGATCATGTGGACCATCAACGGCATCTTCGAGGACATCGGCACGGTGCAGGACGGCATCACCACCATCGCGCAGCCGCTGACGGTGCAGGATCGCGAGGATGCGGTGCCGTTGCAGGTGACCCGTGGTGGCGTGCATTTCCAGGACATCCACTTCCACTACGGCAAGAAGGGCGGCGTGATCGCAGGCCTGGACCTGGTGGTGAAGCCGGGCGAGAAGATCGGCCTGGTCGGTCCTTCCGGTGCGGGCAAGTCGACCCTGGTCAACGTGCTGCTGCGCCTGTACGACCTGGAAAGCGGCCGCATCCTGATCGACGGCCAGGACATTGCGTACGTCACCCAGGAAAGCCTGCGCCAGCAGATCGGCGTGGTCACCCAGGACACCTCGCTGCTGCATCGCTCGATCCGCGACAACCTGCTGTACGGTCGTCCCGACGCGACCGATGCGCAGCTGCGCGCGGCCGTGGCCAAGGCACGCGCCGAAGCCTTCATCGATACGCTGGTGGACGGGCAGGGCCGTCGTGGCTACGACGCGCACGTGGGCGAGCGCGGGGTGAAGCTGTCCGGTGGCCAGCGCCAGCGCATCGCCATTGCCCGCGTGCTGCTGAAGGACGCACCGATCCTGGTACTGGACGAAGCCACTTCGGCGCTGGACTCGGAAGTGGAAGCGGCGATCCAGGACAGCCTGGACGAACTGATGGGCGGCAAGACGGTGATCGCGATCGCACATCGGCTGTCGACCATCGCGCGCATGGACCGGCTGGTGGTGATGGACCAGGGCCGCATCGTCGAGACCGGCAGCCACGCCGAGCTGATTGCGGCCGGTGGCCTGTACGCGCGCTTGTGGGCGCGGCAGACCGGTGGTTTCGTGGCGGCCGATCAATGAGTGTTTGCGAGCGGATCCTCTCAGCAGGAGAGGATCCGCTCCGCTGCGGCGTTATCGACCTTCCCGCTCGGGTTCGATGCTGACCTTGATCACGGCCACACACTTCGACGCTGGATCGCGCCGCTGTTCGGCAACGTCTCCCTGCAACTGGACGCGAATGCTGCGGTCGTCCCGGGTGAACAGGTAGGAGAGCCCGTCCTCAATGAACGCGTACTGCGCTGGCGGCGGCTCCTCCCCAAAAATCTCCTGCGCGTAGCCGGCCTGAAGCAGTCGTTGTTGCAGTGTGCCTGCACGCAGGGGGCAATGCGCGCCAACATCCTCGTACACGAGTGGGTTGTCACGGGGCCGCTCCTCGCCCTGTGGTCTGGTCTTCATCACCATATAGCTCAGGTAGACCGCTGCGGGGTAGTAGGTGATGTCGAGGTGCTGGCTGAACTGGTTTCCTTTGGGGAGGTTCATTGCGGAGACCTGCAATGCACGTTCCGGTGCCGGGTTGGGGTTCCAGGGCTCGGCGCGCGGCGTTGGCATCGGCGACTGGTTCAGGTTCAGTCGCAGGCTGTCGCAGAGCGCTGGCAATCGCAGCGCGTGCAGATCGGTTTGCTTGCCGTGCAATGACAGCAGCAGGTTCACCACCCTGTCGGAGACATCCAGCGGGTCGCGTTCGTCGAACAGGGTATTCGGTTGTGACAATGCCGACAGTGGCATTGGGCAGCTGCCAGGTGCCGCCCATTGCTGGAAGTCATAGTCATCGGCGGCAAACACCGTGGCTGACGCCAGAGTGGCGGCAAGTACCGTTGCGATTGCGGAGAGGGTACTGTGCCCTTCCCTGGGCATGATCCGGATCCTTGTGTTGGCCAGCGGCCGATATCGGCACTGTAGCGCAGCAGCCTGAGGCTCGCTTGCAGCTAGGGCCAGAGCCTATGCTGGCCGCGCCCTGTCCACCCCACAAGGTGCTTCCATGTTCCTGTCCGCGCGCTGCGTCCTGTTGCTGGCCCTGCTGTCTGCCTGCGGGGCGTGCCCTGCCGCCGGGGATACCGGCGACCAGCTCGAGCAGGTCGTCCTGCTCAGCCGCCACAACCTGCGCGCGCCGGTGGTGGCATCGGGCGCGCTCGCCAATGCGACGCCCGAGGCCTGGCCGCGCTGGGACGTGGGCGCAGGCGAGCTGACCACCAAGGGCGGTGTGCTCGAGGTCTACATGGGCCGCTACATCGGCCAGTGGCTGCGGCGGGCGCAGTTGCTGCCGGCAACAGGCTGCCCGCAGCCGGGCGACTTCCACGCGCACGCCAACAGCCTGCAGCGCACCCAGGCCACCGCGCAGTTCTTCGTTGCCGGTGCCTTCCCGGGCTGCCATGTTGCGGTCGAACAGCGCATGCCGCTGGGCACGATGGATCCGTTGTTCGACCCGGTGATCCACAACGGTGGCACGCTCTTCCGCACGCGCGCGCTGGAGTCAATGCAGCGCGCGCTGGCCGCAGCGGACCTGGCACCGGCTTTGTCCGTGGTGGAGGAAATCACCCGCTATCCGCAGTCGGAGGCATGCAAGGGGCACAGCGACTGCCATCTGGCGCTGTCCGACACCACCTTCAGCGCGGAACCGGGCAAGGAGCCAAGCCTTTCCGGATCACTGGCCCTGGCCAGCGGGCTGGTCGATGCCTTGTTGATGGAGCACTACCAGGGCGGTGGCATCCCCCGCGAAGGCTGGGGCCGGTTGACCACCGAGGCGCAATGGCAGGCACTGGCGCAGATCCGCAACCGCTACCAGGACGTCCTGTTCGGAACGCCCGAGGTGGCGCCGGATGTGGCCGGACCGCTGCTGGCACGCGTGGATGCGTTGTTGGAAGATCCCGCATCGCCGAAGGTGAGCCTGCTGGTCGGTCACGATTCCAATATCGGTTCGGTGCTGGCGGCGTTGGGAGTCAGCGACTACAGCCTGCCGGGCCAGTACGAGAAGACGCCGATCGGTGGCCTGCTGCAGTTCGAGCGCTGGCGTGACCGCCACAGCGGCGGGGAGCGGATCCGCCTGGCCTACGTCTACCCGACCACCGCGCAGCTGCGCGATGCGCTGCCGCTGACCAACGCGCAGCCGCCGGGCCGCGTCGCGCTGCGTGTGCCGGGATGCGCGGCTCAGGGGTGCACCGTCGCCGAGTTCCAACGCCTGCTGCATCCTGCAGCCCGCTGAGGCACTGCTGCTAACGCAGCGGCGTGCGCACGATGCCATGCGTGGCCATCAGCGTAAGGTCGCCGCCCAGCCGTGGCGAGTGGAACGGGCCGCGTGCATGCGCGGCATCGAACAGGCCGCCATCCGGTGATCGCAGCCGGTAGAACTCGACCCAGCCGCTGGCCTGAAGCGGCAGCTGTGCCACGCCGGTGTGTTGGTTGAACCACGAAGGGTCATTGCTGCCTTCGATGACGCGACGGGCAAGGCGGTCAATTGCATGGTCCTTGCTGGCATACCAGTCCTGGCCGCGCAGCCGCGCCAGCTCAGCCATCATCACCAGTGGCGCCAATGCGTAGTCGTGGTAATGCAGGGCACGTTGCCCACGCGCCATTTCCAGTGGCAGGCTGCCATCGTCCTGGATGTCATCGATACCCTTCTGGAAGGCAGCATGACCGGCCTGCCACAGGGCCTCGTCATCGGTGGCCAGGCCGGTGGCCAGCACGCCCAGCCCGCCCCAGTAGTAGTGGTTGTTGCGGCGCCGTTTCGGATTGTCCCAGTACGCCAGATTCGCTCGGGCCAGCTTCTGCAACCACGGATCGATGCGCGCGCGCTGCTGCGGGTTGGCCTGGTCATGCACCTTCAGGTAGGCCATGGCTACCGCATCGAGCATCCACTGCCGCATGTAGAACGACTGATCGTTGTTGACCCGGATCATCTGCCCGAGCATGGCGCCATCGTCGGCCCATGCACCCAGCCAGCTCAGCGTGCACTGTGCCGCTGCCGGGTCATTGGTGCGCAGGTAGTCATCGCTCATGCGCGCCACGTCGGCGGCATAGCGGTCCAGCGGCGCAGTGGCGTCCTTGTTCTGCTGGTGCAGTACCGGGTCGATCACCGAGCCGACCTTGTCGGTGTAGTAGCCCAGGGCGCGGATGTCGGGGTATCCAGCCGGTGGCGAGGGGCAGGCGGCGTAGACAGGGGCGGCCGCCAAGGCAGCGGAAAGGAGGCCGAGCCGTAGGGCTAGGGTGCGCATTGGAACCTGCAGATAAAGGGAAGGCCGTGCGAACGATGCGCCCGGAGTCGTTTGCCAGTTGTGAGGCCGCACAGGCCCGGTTTGCAGGTGTTCAGGACCGGAGCGGCGCTTCAAGCTCAAGAGTTCGAGTGCGGATACCCGGTAGTGGCTGGCTCATTGGAAAACGAGCGGGGCAGCGATGAGGATTGCCCTGCAGCCTGTCGTGGCTGTGGTGCCGAGTACTTCGTGGATCTGCGGCTGGGCTCAAAGAAAATGTACATCCATCTGCTCTGACCCGGCAGCAGCCCAACGCAGGGGCGAATAAAAAAAACGGCCCGGGTTTCCCCGGGCCGCTCCGCTTCATCTCACACCGTCCCGATCACTCGATCGGCTGGTCCAGCATCAGCTGGCGTGCGAAACGCACCGGTGGGGCGCCGTAGGACAGTACCTGGTCGTGGTACGCCTTCAGGTTGAACTTGTCGCCCAGCTTCTCCTGCACCGCCTTGCGGGTGTCGAAGTGTTCCTGTGCACCGACGAAGTAGGTCGGCAGCTGTGCAGAGGTCAGCTGCGCGCGCACCCACTTGCCGGCCGCTTCGCTTTCCTGCTGGAACGCGTCGTGGGTCATCAGGTGCATCGCCTTCTCGCGATCCCAGTTGTCCACGTGCACGCCCTGGTCGAGGATCGCGTTGGAGATCGTGCGCAGGTAGAACTTCAGCTGCACCAGATGGAACAGCGGGTCGTTGTTGAGGTAACCCTGCTCCTGCATCATGCGCTCGGTGTAGACCGCCCAGCCCTCGGCGAACAGGCCCGAACGCAGCACAGCACGCAGGGTGGAGGGGAACTTGGCCGAGTGCCAGCCTTCCAGGTAGTGGCCCGGGGTGCCTTCGTGGATGCTGAGCAGGTGGATCATGCGCGAGTTGTATTCACGCAGGAACGAGTCGACCTGCTTCTCGTTCCAGTCGTCCGGAATCGGCGACACGGCGTAGAAAGTCTTCAGGTTCTTGTCCAGCGGGCCCGGCGAATCGCAGTACGCCACGGCCACGCCGCGCTGGAATTCCGGCATCAGGATGATGTCCACCGGCGCGTCGGGCAGGGTCACCAGGTCGTGCTCGCGCACGAATGCGGTGGACTGCTCCAGCGCGGCCTTGGCATCGTCGACCACCTTGTCGCGTGCCGGCTTGTCGGCGTAGGCCAGTTCCAGCGCTGCCTCGATCGCCTTCTGCTGCTGCTCGTCGGTCGGCTGGGCCGGCATTTCCGGCGCACCCGGCTTGTCCTTCAGCACGGTCTGCGCGATGCCGTACATGTCCTCGCGGACGCGCTTGAGTTCTGCACGTGCACGCTCACCGATCTCCTGGCGCGACAGCGAGGAGCTCAGCGCGAACTTCAGCTTCTGGTCGTACTTTTCCGCACCGATGCGGAAATCACCCTTGGCGTTCGGCACCAGGGTCTTGTCCAGCCAGGTCTGCTGCTCGTCCACGGCCTTCTTCAGACCGTCGATGGCGGCCTGCAGGCGCTGCTGGTCGGCCTGCGGCAGTTCACCGATATGCGGGGTGATGAAAGTATCGACGATGCTGAGGATGCCCTTGTTCTGCTTGGCCACCGTCTCGGCATGGATCTTCGGCACGCGGGCCGGATCCAGGTTCTCGCGTGCCTGGGCGAAGATCGCCGGCAGCTTTTCCATGCGCGCGGTCGCCGCCTTCAGGCGCTCCGGCAGCGGCGCGAATTCGCGCGCCATCAGGCCGTAGATTGCGCTGCCGGCGATGCCGTTGTACAGCTGCGGGTCCCACTTGCCGGACTGCAGCACTTCGGCGTTCCAGATTTCCGACTGCAGCTGGTTGCGCAGGATCGCTGCGTCCACCTGGTTCTCGCGGCCCAGCTTGGCCACCTCGATCTTGTCCAGCTCGCCCAGCAGCGCCTTGTAGGCGGCCACGGTCTTCTGCTGGCCGGCGGCACTCAAATCGTCCAGCTCGCTGTCGTAGCGATGGTCACCGATCTGGGTGGCGCTGACCGGCGACAGCTGCATCCAGGTGTCCAGGGCGCGCTTGGACAAATCGGCGAAGGCGGCATCGACCGCCGCGTCACCGGCCTGCTGGCTGGCGGCCGGGGTGGAAGCGTTGGTCGGGGCGTCGGCCGGCTGGCAACCGGCCAGGGCGGCGACCAGGGCGAGGGCAAGAAGATGCGGGCGCATCGGCGTTCCTGTACAGGGTCAAACCCCGAGCATAGGGCCCCGGGGCTGCTTTGTCCCCGTGCCATAGGATTACCATGGGCGCAGACACGGACCCTCCAGCGGAGCGCAGGACATGGAATACCAGGGAAGCTGCCATTGCGGCAGGATCGCATTCACCGTGCAGGCCGAGGCGCCGATCAGCGACGTCATCGACTGCAACTGCTCGATGTGCCGACGCCGCGGCAGCCTGCTGTGGTTTGCCCCGCGCGAGGCGTTCCAGCTGGCCACCGATCCGGCGGATGTGGCCACCTACCATTTCAACAAGGCCCACATCGACCATCACCATTGCCGTGAGTGCGGCATTGCCCCCTACAGCGAAGCGGTGGACCCGCGCACCGGCACGCCGATGGTGGCGGTGAACGTGCGGTGCGTACCGCAGGTGGATCTGGCCGGTCTTTCGGTGACCTCCTACGACGGAGCGGCACTGTGAGGGCGGTGCGCGCGTGGACGCGCGTGGTGGCGATGCCGGTACTGCTGCTGGCGCTGGCTGCCTGTGCCAGGAACGGTGAGCGCGCGGCAGAGGCGGGCGCCACCGCAGCCGATGCCGCTGTCGCTTCGCCGGAAGGCGCCTTCCTCGCCTACGAACATGACGTGCAGGTGCAGCTGGAGGCGGCGCAGATCGCGCCGCGCATCCAGCAGGTCGCACAGGCCTGCCAGAGCGCGAAGTTCGGCGACTGTGCGGTGTTGCAGGTCGATCAGCGCGGCGGCGAGCAGCCCAGCGGTGAAGTGAAGGTGCGCATCGCCCCGAAGGGCACCGAGCCGCTGATCGCGATGGCCGGTGAAGGCGGCACGCTGCAGGCGCGCAACACGCGCGCGGAGGATCTCGCGCAGGCGGTGGCTGATACGGCCTTGACCAAGGCGCGGCTTGAAAAGGAGCACGCCCGCCTGCTGTCCTACCAGGATCGCAAGGACCTGAAGATCGAAGACCTGATGGCGATCACCACGCGCCTCTCGGAGATCGAAGCCGGTGTCGAGCAGGCCAACAAGGATGCTGCGCAGCAGCGCCGGCGCATCGATACCCAGCTGGTGACGATCCACTTCGACACCACCTCGGGCCAGCGCAGCCGCAGCGAAATCGGTGAGGCGCTGAGCGAGTCGGGCAGCATCCTCAGCACCAGCATTGCGTTCCTGATCCGCGCCGTGGCCGCGCTGCTGCCGGTGGCGGTGCTGGCCTTGATCGCGGCCTGGGGTGTGCGTGCATGGTGGCGTCGCCGCCGTCGCAAGCTGCCGCCCAACCTCTGAGGTGAAGGCTGATGCCGGCAGCCAGCCGGCATCATCAGCCCTCGTCGGTCTCGTACTCGACGAACACATCCAGCTCCAGCGCCAGTTCCTGCACCGCATCGCGCACCTTCTGCGCGGTGCTTTCATTGCCGACTTCCACTTCCAGCTCGTGGATGCCCGGACCGATGTCATCGGACAGCCCGGCCGAACTGGAATCATCGTCGTCCATGTGCGGCATCAGGTCGTCGGTTTCCTCGACATGTTCAATGCCCTCCAGGCCGAGCAGCAGGTCGCTGATGGCGCGGGCGTCGTCTTCGGTTCCGGTGATGCGCAGTCGCAGCATGGCCATGGCATGGGAAGGTAGTGGGGTTGCCTGCAGCCTAGCCAGCGTGAAGCAAAGAACGGGTGAGGGCGCAGTCAGTCGTGCGTGGCCGGACGCCCGAGCAGGCTGTCAGGCAATGCCGGAATCGGTGTGCGCTCGTCCTGCGCCTGTTCCAGCAACCAGTCGATGAACAGGCGCGCGGCCGGGCTCGGCGGTTGCCCTTCTGCGTGCACCACGTGATAGGCATAGCGTGCCTTCAATGCCGGGCCGGGCAGGCGCACCACCTCGTAGCGCTGCAGGTAGGGCTGGGCGATGTGGGTGCGCGCCAGCACCGCGCCCATGCCATACACCGCCGCACGCATCGCGTCGGTGCTGTCGGCGAAGGTGTGCATCGGCGGCAGGGGCGACGGTGGGCGCACGCCGGCGTGGCGGAACCAGTCACGCCAGCCCTGCGGCGACAGGTCGGTCAGCAGCGGCAGGTCGGCGATGCGCGCCGGATCAACCAGTGCTTCGACCCCGGCCAGCGCCGGTGAGGCCACCGGGAACAGGTAGTCGTCCATCAGGTGCTGCGCGCGCAGGCCGGGCCACTGGCCCAGGCCATAGCGGATGCCGACCTCGGGCCCGTTGTCGTCATAGCGATCCAGCCCGCTGCCGGTGTGCAGCTCGATGCGGATGTGCGGATAGGCCTGGGTGAAGCGTGGCAGTCGCGGCAGCAGCCAGCAGTAGGACAGCGAGCGCAGCGTGGTGATCCGCAGCGGCACGCTGTCGGCATCCGGTTGCAGGTGATGAGCGACCGCCGCGACATCGGTAAAGGCAGCGCTGGCAGCATCGGCCAGTTGGCGGCCCTCGGCGGTCAGGCGCACGCCGCGGGCGTGGCGCAGGAACAGGCGTACCTCCAGGACTTCTTCCAGCCGGCGCACATGGTGGCTGACCGCGCTGGCGGTCAGGTGCAGTTCCTGCGCGGCCTGGGCGAAGTTCTGGTGGCGTGCGGCGACCGCGAACACGGCCAATGCGGGAAGCAGGGAAGGGCGTAGCAGCATGTCGAGCCTCAAACCATATTTGTGGCTGGCAGCGATACTACGCGCTTGTGCGGTGGGCGTCTGCGCCCGATCCTGTCCGCCTTGGCGAGCAACAGACGATGGACGGAGGCAGGATATGAATGCGGTCCCACAGGTGGTCGAGCGCGACTGGCGCACACCGCTGGAATTGACCCTGCTGGGCGCCATCTGGGGCTGCTCGTTCCTGTTCATGCGGGTGGCGGTGCCGTCGTTCGGCCCGTTCGCGCTGGTCGAGGTGCGGCTGGTGCTGGGTGCGCTGGTACTGCTGCCGTTCCTGTGGCGTGCCCGCGCCCAGTTCCCGCCGCGTCGCTGGCTGTGGCTGGCACCGATCGGGCTGATCAACTCGGCGCTGCCGTTCGTGCTGTTCGCCTATGCGGCGGAGCAGGCACCGGCGGCGATCGGCGCGATCTGCAATGCGATGACCGTGCTGTTTACGGCGTTGATCGCTTTCCTGTTCTTCGGCGAGAAGATCGGCGTGCGCCGCGCCGGCGCCTTGTTGGTCGGCTTCGCCGGCGTGGTGGTGCTGGCCACGGCCAAGGTGTCCGGACTGAGCATCGGTACCGCGGTGATCGCCGGCGCTGCAGCGTCGTTGTTGTACGGCCTGGGCGTGAACCTGGTGAAGCGGCACATGACCGGCCTGCCGTCGGCGGCGGCTGCGGCAGCCACGTTGTCGTGTGCCTCGCTGTGGATGCTGCCGATGGCGGTGAGCCACTGGCCGCAGGCGGCGATTCCGCTGAAGGCCTGGGGCGCGGCGATCGCGCTGGGCGTGGCCTGCACCGGCCTGGCGTTCCTGATGTTCTACCGCCTGATCGGCCGCATCGGCCCGTCACGCGCGTCGACGGTGACCTACCTGATTCCGCTGTTCGGCGCGGCGTTTGCGTGGTTGTTCCTGGGTGAGGCGGTGACGGTGCAGATGCTGATTGCCGGTGCGTTGATTCTGGGTAGTGTGGCGGTTAGCCAGAAGGGCTGAGGCGTTGGCGTTTTGCGCGTGGCACGTGCTGAAGGTGCTGCATTGTTCATGGGCGTCACTTTTCTTTTCGCGCGAAAAGAAAAGTAACCAAAAGAAACGCGCCGCCAGGTCGCGAGCCGCCGTGCTTCGCACGTCGGTCCCCTGCGCTTCTCGGTGAATCAGGGGACGGTGCCGAACTCGCTGCGCTCAGACATCGGCACCTCTTCGCCCCTGATTCCCCTGCGATGCTCGGCTCACTCAAGGCGGACCCAAGGTCAAGAGCCACAGCTGCACGACGATGCTTGGTAGTGCCGGGCCGGGCCCGGCGAGCGAAGCGACCGCTTCTGCCTTTGATCTTGGATCCGCCTTGAGCGAGCCGAGCACCGCAGGTCCGGCGAGGGCGAAGAGGCGCGGGTGTCTGAGCGCAGCGAGTTCCCGCGCCGTCCCTCGACGGGCCGAGGAGCGCAGGGTACCGGTGCGCAGCACCGGCTCGTGACTGGCGGAACGTTTCTTTTGGTTACTTTTCTTTGCGTACAAAGAAAAGTAACGCCCATGAACAATGACGTGCCTTCAGCATGCGCCACGCACGGAACTTGCCGCCATGCTCGCCGGGCATGGCCCGGCGCTACCGCACCGGCACCGGAATATTGCAAAGATCGATATGCCCCGCCGGGCGCTTGTAGAAATCATCCACGCGATTGCGACGCGCCTCCACCGTATCGGCGAACGTCTTCGAATCGGTGCGCAGCACCTGGATCGGCGTGCGTTCGGCCGCCGGCACGTCGCTGGCACGGCGGATCGACACGATCGGCGTGCGCAGCTTCGGGTCGGTGTAGAAGCCCATCGGCGCCGGGCCGCGCGGGATCGCGCTGAGCAGTTCCATGCCCTTCAGTACGCGGCCGACCAGGGTGATGTTGCGGTCCAGCTGGCGCGGCGACTGGCCGGTTACCACATAGAGTTCGGCACCGATGCTGCTGTCTTCCTCGTTGCTGCGGCCGGCGCCGAGCATGCCGTAGCAGTGCGCCAGCCAGGCCTTGCCGGCCTGCGGGTCCTGGCCGACCGGGAAGCCGTCGACGAAACCGGTCTGCGGAGCCCAGCCATCGCGGTCCGGCAGCACGCTCACCTTCAGGCCGGCGCTGGCGCGCTCGAATTCGGCCGGCAGCTTGCGCTCGGCACTGCCGAACGGCTTGGCCTTGGCGGCGTCATCGGCGTCGGCATCGCCGAACTGCACCACGAAGTTGTCCTGTGAGCGGTAGATGCTGGTGCTGTCCCAGAAGTGCTCGTGGGCGAAGGTCTGGATGTTGGCGACATGGCGCGGGGCGAACTGCGGCGCGAGCTCGATGATCACGCGACCGGTCGGCAGGTCCATGTACAGCAGGTTGGCCGGGTCCGGCGTGCGCCAGTCGCTGGCCGCCGAGGCATCGAGGATCTGCTGCGGGCTGCGGTAAGGCGTGGCCGCGCTGGCCAGCGAGGGCAGCAGGCAGGCCAGGGCGAGGGCGGTCAGGGCAAGGCGACGGCGGTGCGGCATGGGATCCCCGGAACATGAACGAGGCTTCGATTCTGCGCGAGCAGCTCGGCCACGCCAACCGGCACGATGACTAACGACACATTCGCTATACCGAACTTCGCACTACTGTGGACTTCAACGTAGTGGAGGGCCGGCCATGTCCGAGGACGATGTCCACCTGAAGAAATTCCAGAAGGAGCTCAGCGCCGGAACGGTGTCGCTGGCCCTGCTGGCGGTGCTGGCCCGGGCAGGGGAGCCGCTGTACGGCTACCTGATCGCCAAGGAGCTGGAGCGCGTTGGCGAGGGTGTGCTGAGCGGCAAGCAGAGCGCGCTGTACCCGGTGCTGCGCAATCTGGAAGGAGCCGGCCTGCTGGAAAGCCATGTGGAGCCGTCCAGCAGCGGGCCGCCGCGACGCTACTACCGCATCAACGAACGTGGCCGCGACGTGCTGGCGCAGTGGCGCCAGGCCTGGCAGGCCACCCGAGATTCCGTCGATTCCGTGTTGGAGGGGGTACCGCAATGAACGACCCGAGCCTGGCAGGCCGAGCCCTGCCCACGACCATCCCGCAGTACCTGGCGCAGCTGCGTGTGGCGCTGGAAGGTGCCGACCCGGCGATGGTGCAGGACGCGCTCTACGACGCCGAGGAATACCTGCGCTCGGAGCTCGCGGCGCAGCCCGGCCGCAGCGAGGCCGAGGTGATCGCCGACGTCGCTGGCAGCTATGGCGCCCCGGACGAAGTGGCCGAGATCTACCGCGAAACCGAAGTGACGGTGAACCGCGCGCTGCGCACGCCGCGTGCCGATACCGCACCGGTGCTGCGCGCAGCGGCCGAAGCCAGTGGCGTCGAGCCCGCCGCGCCGCCGCCGGCGCCGGTGCAACGTTCGCTGCTGGCGCGCTTCTTCGGCGTGGTGGCCGATCCGCACACCTACGGCGCGCTGTTCTACATGCTGCTGTCGCTGGCTACCGGCATCTTCTTCTTCACCTGGGTGGTGACCGGCCTGTCATTGTCGTTGGGCCTGTTGATCCTGATCGTCGGCATTCCGCTGACCGTGCTGTTCTTCGGTTCGGTGCGCGGGCTGGCGCTGCTGGAAGGGCGGCTGGTGGAAGCGCTGCTGGGCGAGCGCATGCCGCGCCGTCCGCGTTACACCGACCGCAGCCGTACCTGGCTGCAGCGCATCGGCGACATGTTCACCGACGGCCGCACCTGGCTGACGCTGCTGTACTTCGTGCTGATGCTGCCGCTGGGCGTCATCTACTTCACCATCGCGGTGACGCTGCTGTCGCTGTCGCTGGGGTTCATCTGGGCGCCGGTGGCCGCGCTGTTCAGCGGCGACATTCCGGGCGTGTACGTCGACGGCGTGAATGTGCTGCCGATGGCCGCATCGCCGCTGGTGGGCATCGTGATCGCCGCCGTGGGCGTGCTGCTGCTGTTGTTGACCATGCACCTGGCACGCGGCATCGGCAAGTTGCACGGGCTGATCGCCAAGAACCTGCTGGTGCGGTTGTAAGCAGGGGCTGACGCCCTGGTAGGTGCCAACCTTGGTTGGCACGCTCCATCAGCTACCGGGATTCATGATGGAGCGCCAACCAAGGTTGGCATCTACCAGGGCGTACCGACCAAGGGCGGCCCCCACCAAGGGCGAGTTACCCCGCCTTTCGCCGCAACGGGGTGACGTTGCTCTTCTTCTTCGTGGCCTTCGCCGCCGGTGCTTCGGCATGCGCGGCGAAGAAGTCGCGCACCTTCGGGTACACCACTTCGCGCCAGCGACGGCCGCTGAAGATGCCGTAGTGGCCGGCGCCTTCGACGATGAAATGCTCGCGGCGGTCAGCGTCGATGCCGGTGCACAGCGCCTGCGCGGCTTCGGTCTGACCAAGGCCGGCGATGTCGTCCAGCTCGCCTTCGATGCTCAGCAGCGCGGTATCGCGGATCGCCGACGGATCGACCTTCTCGCCGTTGACCACCCACTCGCCACGCGGCAGCAGGAAGTCCTGGAACACCACGCGGATGGTATCGAGGTAGTACCTGGCCGGCATGTCCAGCACCGCGTTGTACTCGTCGTAGAAACGACGGTGCGCGTCGGCGTCTTCCAGGTCGCCCTTGACCAGGTCGGTGTAGAAATCCCAGTGCGAGCTGAAGTGGCGGCTCGGGTTCATCGACAGGAAGCCGGCGTGCTGCAGGAAGCCCGGGTACACGCGGCGGCCGGCACCCGGATAGCTGGCCGGCACGGTGTGGATGACGTTGTTCTCGAACCACGACAGCGGGTTCTGCGTGGCCAGGTTGTTCACTGCGGTCGGGCTGCAGCGCGCATCGATCGGGCCACCCATCATCACCAGCGTGCGCGGCGTCGGTTCACCACGGCTGGCCATCAGTGAAACCGCGGCCAGCACCGGTACGGTCGGCTGGCACACGCTCACCACGTGCAGGCGTTCGACGCCGAGGTGGCGGATGAACTCCTGGATGTAGGCGATGTAGTCATCCAACCCGAACTCGCCTTCGCTGGCGGGCACCATGCGCGCGTCGACCCAGTCGGTGACGTACACGCGGTGGTCGCGCAGCAGCGTGCGCACGGTGTCGCGCAGCAGCGTGGCGTGGTGGCCGGACAGCGGCGCCACCACCAGCACGAACGGCTGGTTGAGCATGGTGTGCAGCTGGTCGGCTTCATTGCTGTGGCGCTTGAAGCGCAGCAGCTTGCAGAATGGCTTGCTCACTTCCTCGTGCACGACGATCGGCACGCGCTCGCCATCGACGTCGATTTCGTTGATGCCCCACTCGGGCTTCTCGTAATCCTTGCCGATGCGGTGGAAGAGTTCATTGACCGCCGCCAGGCGATCAGCACCGGGCATCTGCGACCACCAATGGCCCTGGTTGGCGAAGAACCTGGCGTTGGCCTGGGCCTGGTGCACCCAGGGGGCGAGCAGGTTGCGGGTCAGTTCGTGCAGTTGATAGAGCATGACGACCGAATATGTATGGTCATATGTTGCCGCGCAGCATATCCCATCCGGGTGTCCCGCAGGTTAAGTCGGCTGAAAATAATGAATCTGGATTCACATCCGTTCCAGCGCGGCCGCATCGCCTGCCAGGGCGGGGCCGAGCCAGCAGTGCGACCCCACCGGCTGCAGGCCATGCCGGGCCAGCGTGCGGCGGTACCAACGCGCCGGGCGCGCCTGGAAGCCGTCGTGGTCGCCTTCGAACGCGTCCTCGGCGGCGAAGGTCTCCAGGAAGGCCACGCCGCCCGTCAGCTCTGCCACGCCGGCCAGTCCGGCGCGCAGCTCGCGGTCGGGCACGTAGTGCATCACGTCCGAGCAGACCAGCAGGTCGACTGGGGCACAGGGCCGCAGCCAGGCGAAATCGCCGAAGCGGGCCATGTGCAGGTTGCGGGTCCTGCCGTAGCGGCGCACAGCGTACTCGCTGCTGTCGAAGCCGAGGTATTCGACCTTCGGACGCAGCTTCAGCAGCGGTGCGCGCCAGGCGCCTTCGCCGCAGCCGATGTCCAGCACGCTGCGGATCGGTCGTTCCAGGTAGTACTCGGCACTGGCCACGGCCAGAGCGACCTTTCGCGCCAGGCGGGCGCTGCCGCCGATGTCGGCACGGCGGTACCAGCGTTGGAAATAGGCGGCGTCGTAGGTCTTGTCCATGGGGCGGTGCGCGATCAGGGAAAACGGCGCCTATCGTACGGTGTTGCGCCCCCGGGTGTGGCGGGCCTGCAGTAGAGCCACGCCATGGGTGGCTGCCATGCTGCGGCGATTGGACGCGGCACCCACCCATGGGGTGGCTCTACTGCGACAATGGGTACCCATCTACGCCAGCCGCCGGAGCGAGCGCATGCAGAGCTACTACTGGGTCAAGACCTTCCACATCGTGTTCGTGGTGGCGTGGATGGCGACGGTGTTCTACCTGCCGCGCATCCTGGTGAATCTGGCCGAGACCGCAGGGCAGCCGGTGGTCTCCGCGCGCCTGCATTTGATGGGCGTGCGCCTGTACCGTTTCGGCCATTCGATGTTCGGCCTGGCGTTCCTGCTGGGCCTGGTGCTGTGGCTGGGTTACAAGGTCATCCCGGATTTCCCGACCATGGTCGCGCCCGGCGGCGCCGGCTGGCTGCATGCCAAGCTGGGGCTGGTGGTGCTGCTGCTGGCGTATTTCATCTGGATTGGCCGCCTGCTCAAGGGCGTGGCCAAGGGCCGCGCGCTGCCGTCTTCGCGCACGCTGCGCTGGATCAACGAGATCCCGTTGCTGGCGTTCATCCCGATCGTCTGGCTGGTGCTGGCCAAGCCGTTCTGAATGGAGCGCGCTGCGCGCCCGGCGCATCTCAAAGATGCATCCACGCATGGCGTGGATATACCGGGTGCAGCTGTGGCTTTTGATGTTCAGGTCCGCCATGAGCGAGCCGAGCATCGTAGGTGAAACAGGGGCGAAGAGGCGCCGATGTCTGAGCGCAGCGAGTTCGGCGCCGTCCCCTGATTCACCGAGAAGCGCAGGGAACCGGTGCGTGGCACCGGCTCGCGTTCGGCGGCATGTTCTTTGGTTGCTTTCTTGCACGAGCAAGAAAGTAACAAGCCGATGAATCAGGCTGCTTCGTACGTGCCGTAGCTGCGCAGGCGCTTGTAGCGCTGGTCCAGCAGCTGTTCGGTGGACAGCGCGTCCAGCGCCTCCAGCTCGTTCAGCAGCACCGCTTTCAGGCGCTTGGCCATCTGCGTCGGGTTGCGGTGTGCGCCGCCGGTCGGCTCGCGCACGACCTTGTCGACCAGGCCCAGGCTCTTCAGGCGCGGCGCGGTCAGGCCCAGCTGCTCGGCGGCATCCTTGGCCTTGCCGGCATCCTTCCACAGGATCGAGGCGCAGCCTTCCGGGGTGATGGTCGAGTACACCGAATACTCCAGCATCACGGTGCGGTCGCCCACGCCCAGCGCCAGCGCGCCGCCGGAGCCGCCTTCACCGATCACCGTGCAGATGATCGGCACCTTCAGTTCAGCCATCTCGATCAGATTGCGCGCGATCGCTTCGGACTGGCCGCGCGATTCGGCGTCGATGCCCGGCCAGGCACCGGCGGTGTCGATCAGGGTCAGCACCGGCAGGCCGAAGCGCTCGGCCATCTTCATCAGGCGCAGGGCCTTGCGGTAACCCTCCGGCTTGGGCATGCCGAAGTTGCGCTTGATCTTCTCCTTGGTGTCGCGGCCCTTCTGGTGGCCGATCACCATCACCGCGCGGCCGTTGATGCGGGCCAGGCCGCCCATGATCGCCTTGTCGTCGGCGAAGGCACGGTCACCGGCCAGCTCCTGGAACTCATCGCAGATGATGCGGATGTAGTCGGCGGTGTACGGACGCGACGGGTGGCGGGCCAGCTGCAGCACCTGCCACGAGGTCAGGTTGCGGAAGATCTGCGCGGTGCGCATGCGCAGCTTGTCCTGCAGCGCGTGCACTTCCGCCTCGACATTGACCGCCGGCCCGGCACTGGCGTTGCGCAGTTCCTGGATCTTGGCTTCCAGGTCGGCGATGGGTTGCTCGAAGTCGAGGTAGTTCGGATTCATCGGAAGCCGTCGTGTAAAGAAGAGGGGAATTCTAGCCGAATGCGTGCAAACCACCCGTACGCCTTCGTCTGGAAGGCGACGGTAGCGCAGCCGGGCAGGGGGCGCCAGTCAGTTCAGGGCACCACCAGGGCGCTGCGGCCCATCAACTGGCTGCGCTGGGAGACGAAGTCGTTGTAGGCCTCGTTGGCCTCCCGGCCCAGCCCGCTGCCCAGGGTGGCGGTGGCCGAGGTGAAGGCCATCTGCGCGGCGAAGTCCTGCTTGCGCAGGGCCTTCTGTTCATCGGCGGTGGTGGCCTTCAGCCACTGCGCGTAGACCTCGCGCAGCGGCCCCGCATGCGCCTCGAAGGCCGGCACCAGCGCCGGCAGGCTGGCCGGGGCCGGTTCCAGGCTGTAGGCCGGGGCCACGTAGCCGGCCGGCTGTTCGCGCTTGAACGCGCCCGGCTCGCCCATGCCTTCTTCGACGTAGGCGATGAAATCCGGTGCCGTGAACACTTTGGCCACGATCTGGCCACCACTGGAATCGACGTGGGCGACCACCTTTTCCTTCGGGAACGGTTCGCGCACGCCGTAGGTCCAGGTCTTGTCGATGAACAGGTCGTGGCTCTTCTCGAACGGGCCTTCGAAGTCGACGCCACCCAACTGGATACCGCGGTTGCCGACGCCGAAGTTCTTCAGCTTGCTCTCGTCGGTGACGTAGATCTCGCGGGCGATCACGTATTCGCTCAGCGTCGGATTGATCAGGCCGCCGCGACCATCGACGTAGACGATGAAGCGCACGTCGCCGAGCTTGTCGGTGTGCAGGCGGTGCTCGCCGATGGTCAGCGAGACCGGGCGCGAGCCCTGTGCAGCCACTGGCAGGTCCTTGCCATCGATGCTCAGCGCCAGCGGCGTGTCGGTCGGGTTGTCGATCTGGAACTCGATCTTCGACGGCGAGCAGGCAGCCAGGGCCAGCATGGCAGCGAACGGGAACAGCAGGGTTTTCATCGGCACTCGTCCTTGAGACGTGGAACGGGGAACAGGAACATGACGGAGCCCGCCTCAGCTGGCCCACGGTGGGCTGTAGCGCACCTTCAGGGTGCGCACGGCGGGGTCGGCGCGCAGCGCCTCCATCAGCTTGGAATCGATGCGCACCGCGCTCTGCCCGGAGACATCCAGCATGCCGGCGACGCCGCCTTGCGGGCCTTTCAGCAGCAGGTCCAGGCGCAGCGGCGTCCGCCCCGGGCGATGGCGATCGAGCAGGGCATTGATGCGCTCCCAGACCGGGCGCTGCTGGCGCAGGTCCAGGCGCAGCGACAGCCGCGTGGCGTAGTTGGCGCAGACTTCATCGAAGTCCCAGCACTGGCGGATGCGCAGCGCGAAGCCGCCGTTGAACTCGTCCTCGCGCAGGCCACCCTTGACCACCAGGATGCGGTCCTTGGTCATCAGGTGGCCGAACTCGGCCATCGCGTCGGAGAACGCACTGCACTCGACGCGGCCACGGCCATCTTCCAGCTGGATGAAGATCTGGCTCTCGCCCTTGCGGCGCACGCCGACCACCTGGCCGGCCAGCACGGTCTGTACTTCCGGACGCCAGCGTTTTTCGCCACCGCCGCCACCACCGCTGTTGGCGCTCCAGATCTTCTCCACCGCGCCCAGGTCGTTGCCGACCAGGTCGCGCACATCGTCGCGCCAGGGGTCGAACGGATGGCCACTGAGGTAGAAGCCCAGCGTGTCGCGCTCGCCATTCAGGCGCTGCAGCAGCGGCCATTCTTCGGCTTCGGGCAGGTCCAGCTGGATCGAAACGGTGCTCGGATCGGGGCCGCCGAACAGCGAGTTCTGCCCGGAGGCACGCTCGCGCGCCATCTGGTCGGTGGCCTTGATCACTTCCGGCAGCTGCAGCATCAGCGAGGCGCGGTTGCGGCCCAGCTCGTCCAGCGCGCCGCAGTTGATCATCGCTTCCAGGGTGCGCCGGTTGAGCTTGGCCGAACCGACGCGGGTGCAGAAGTCGAGCAGGTCCTTGTACTCGCCCCCCTTCACGCGCTCGTCGACCACCGCTTCGCAGGCACCTTGGCCGACGCCCTTGATCGCGCCCAGGCCGTACTGGATGGTGTCAGGCGTCACCGCCTCGAACATGAAGGCCGACTGGTTCACCTTCGGCGGCAGCACGGTCAGGCCGAGGTTGCGCACCTCGTCGAGGAAGCCGACCACCTTGTCGGTGTTGTCCAGGTCCGAGGACAGCGTGGCGGCCATGAACTCGGCCGGGTAGTGGCGCTTCAGCCACGCGGTCTGGTAGCTGACCAGCGCGTAGGCAGCAGCGTGCGACTTGTTGAAGCCGTAGCCGGCGAACTTCTCCATCAGGTCGAAGATTTCGTCGGCCTTGGGGCCGTCGACGCCGCCCTTGGCTGCACCCTCGCGGAAGATCTCGCGGTGCTTGGCCATTTCGGCCGGTACCTTCTTGCCCATCGCGCGGCGCAGCAGGTCGGCGCCACCCAGCGAGTAGCCGCCGACGATCTGCGCCATCTGCATCACCTGCTCCTGGTACACCATGATGCCGTAGGTGTCTTTCAGGATCGCTTCGGTACGCGGATCGGGATAGATGATTTCTTCCTGGCCGTGCTTGCGCGCATTGAAGGAAGGAATCAGGTCCATCGGGCCGGGACGGTACAGCGACACCAGCGCGATCAGGTCTTCGAACCGGTCGGGGCGCGCGTCCTTCAGCAGGCGGCGCATGCCCGAGGATTCGAACTGGAACACCGCACCGGTATTGCCGTTGGCGAAGATGTCCTTGTAGGTGGGCGTATCGTCGAGCGGGATCGCGGCGATGTCCACCGGCGGGATGCCGGCGCGCTCATGGCGCTTGTTGATCGCCTTCACTGCCCAGTCGATGATGGTCAGCGTGCGCAGGCCGAGGAAGTCGAACTTCACCAGGCCCACTTCTTCCACGTCGTTCTTGTCGAACTGGGTGACCGGGTTCTTGCCCAGGCCGTTTTCGTCGTGTTCGGCGTACAGCGGGCAGAACTCGCTCAGCGGCTCGGGACCGATCACCACGCCACCAGCGTGCTTGCCGGCGTTGCGGGTCAGGTCTTCCAGCTGCAGCGCCAGGTCGATCAGGTCGCGGACATCGTCCTCGGTCTCGTAGCGCTGGATCAGCTCCGGCGAGGCCATCTCCGAGCTGGGGCCTTCCTTGCCCTTGCCCAGTGCATCCTTCAGGTGGATGCCGAGGATGTTCGGGATCAGCTTGGAGACACCGTCGACCAGGCCATACGGGAAACCGAGCACGCGGCCGGAGTCGCGCACCACCGCCTTGGCCGCCATGGTGCCGTAGGTGATGATCTGGCTGACGCGCTCGCGCCCGTACTTGCGCGCGACGTAGTCGATCACCTCGTCGCGGCGGTCCATGCAGAAGTCGATGTCGAAGTCGGGCATCGACACGCGTTCCGGGTTCAGGAAGCGCTCGAACAGCAGGTTGTACGGCAGCGGGTCCAGGTCGGTGATCTTCAGCGCCCATGCCACCAGCGAACCGGCACCGGAACCACGGCCCGGGCCGATCGGGATGCCCTGGTTCTTGCCCCACTGGATGAAGTCGGCCACGATCAGGAAGTAGCCCGGGAAGCCCATCTTGATGATGGTGTTGAGCTCGAATTCCAGGCGCTCGAAGTACTCTTCGCGGGTCTTGCCCGGCGCCAGCGGATTCTTCTCCAGGCGCTCTTCCAGGCCGTCGCGCGACATCTTCTGGATCCAGGTGTCCAGGGTCTCGTCGTCGGGCACCGGGTAGTTGGGCAGGAAGTAGGTGCCCAGCCGCATCTCGATGTTGCAGCGCTCGGCCAGTGCCAGCGTGTTGTCGATCGCATCGGGGATGTCGGCGAACAGCGCGCACATCTCCTCGGCCGACTTCAGGTACTGCTGGTCGCTGTACTCGCGCGGGCGCTTGGGGTCGTCCAGCACGCGGCCGGTGGAGATGCACACGCGCGCTTCATGCGCGCTGAAATCCGACGGCGACAGGAAGCGCACGTCATTGCTGGCCACCACCGGCAGGCCGCGCTGGCCGGCAGCCATCAGTGCGAACTGGTTGAAGGTTTCCTCGCCCTCGCGGCCGGTACGGGTCAGCTCCAGGTGCAGGCCATCGCCGAACACGCGTTGCCAGTCGGCCAGCTGCTGTTCGGCCAGCTCATGCTTGCCGTCCAGCGCGAGGCGTCCGGCCAGGCTCTGCCGGCCGGCCAGCGCGAACAGGTTGGCATTGCCGGCCTTCAGCCAGTCCGGGTGAATGGCCACGCCGCCTTCGGGGCGATGGCCTTCCATCCAGGCGCGGGTCAGCAGCCGCGACAGGCTCAGGTAACCCTCGCGATCGCGGCACAGCAGGGTCATCCGCCACGGGTCCTGGCCTTCCTCGGCGATCAGCACGTCGGCGCCGGCGATCGGCTTGATGCCCACGCCTTCGGCGGCCTTGTAGAACTTGACCAGGGCGAACAGGTTGTTGAGGTCGGTGACCGCCAGCGCGGGCAGGCCGAGTTCGACCGAGCGCGACAGCAGGTTGGCCTGCTTGGCCTTCTTCGGATCTGCCTGGTCCGGCTTGGCCGGCACACGGATGGTGGAGTCCGCCAGCGAGAACTCGGTGTGGACGTGGAGATGTACGAAGCGGGAGTTGGACATGCCGGACCAGGTTGGAGCGCGCGGGCCCCGGGTGCCGACGGGGGAATCGTCGCCGGGGTCGGGAAGCGCTGGAGTGCCTGGTCAGGGTAACGAGGGCAGGGGGACGCGACAAGGACTTGACATGCCCCGCGGGACGACCGGGTTCAGGCGTGCGGGAGGCCGTTTCCTGTAGAGCCGAGCCCATGCTCGGCTGCTGCGGAAAGCCGAGCATGGGCTCGGCTCTACAAGGTCAACCGAGGCTCTCGCGCACCGGGGCGAAGCTGCGGCGATGCTCCGGGCACGGGCCGTGTTGGCGCAGTGCCGCGAGATGTGCGGGGGTGCCATAGCCCTTGTGCTGCTCGAACCCATACTGTGGGTGGCGGGCGTGCACGTCCTGCATGTAGCGGTCGCGCGAGACCTTGGCCAGGATCGAGGCGGCCATGATCGCGCGGTCGAGGCCATCGCCGCCGACCAGCGCCTGCGCCGGCAGCACCAGGCCCTTGGGTACCACGTTGCCATCGATGCGGGCGAAACCGGCCACGTGCGCGACCGCGGCAACCACATCGCGCATGCCCTGCAGGGTAGCCTGGTAGATGTTCAGGCGGTCGATGGTGTCCACGTCCACCATCACCACATGCCAGGCCAGGGCACGCTCGATGATGCGGTCATGCAGCTGCTCGCGGCGTGCCGCCGTCAGCTGCTTGGAGTCATCCAGGCCGTTGATCCGTGGCCGGGCGGGGTCGAACACCACCGCGGCCACCGCCACCGGACCGGCCAGCGGGCCACGACCGGCCTCGTCGACGCCGGCGACCAGTCGCTCCGGCTCGACCACCGCGGCGCCTTCGAACAGGGCCAGGCTGGCTGCTGCCGCGTGGCGGCGGCTCATGCCTGGGCCTGGTTGCGCATCAGCAGCTCACCAACGGCGTCGGCGGCGCGGGCCGAGGCATTGCGCCGCAGGCGCTCATGAAGGCGGGCATAGGTGTCCTGCAGGTCGGCCACCCGTTGCGGGTGGTCGAACCACTGCTGGATGGCGGCGGCCAGCTTGTCCGGCGTGCAGTCATGCTGCATCAGCTCCGGGGCCAGGTCCTGGCCGGCCAGGATGTTCGGCAGGGCGAAGCGGTCGACCTTGATCAGGCCCAGCGCCTTGACCAGGCGGTAGGTCAGCTCGTTGACGCGGTAGCCGACCACCATCGGCCGCTTGACCAGCATCGCTTCCAGGGTCGCGGTACCCGAGGCCAGCACCACCACGTCGGCGGCGATCATCGCGTTGCGCGCCTGGCCATCAAGCACATGCGAGTAGGCCACCGGCAGCGCCGAGCGTGACAGCTGCTCTTCAATCAGGCGCCTGCAGGCCGGATTGGCGGCAGGCACCACCACGTGCAGGCCCGGGATGCGCTCGGAGACCTGCCAGGCGGCCTCGAAGAACGGTTCACCGAGGCGCGAGATCTCGCCCAGGCGGCTGCCCGGCAACACTGCCAGCACCTTGGCCGAGGTTGGCAGGCCAAGCGCGGCACGCGCTTCTTCGCGGTTGCCCTGCAACGGAATGTCATCGGCCATCGGGTGGCCGACGAAGCGCGCGTCGATGCCGTGCTTGGCATAGATCGGCGGTTCCATCGGGAACAGGCACAGCACCAGGTCGGCGCTGTTGCCGATCTTTTCGGCGCGCTTCTCGCGCCAGGCCCAGACAGAGGGGCTGACATAGTGCACGGTGCACACGCCGCGCTGCTTCAGCCAGCGCTCGATGCCCAGGTTGAAGTCGGGCGCGTCGATGCCGATGAACACGTGCGGCTGCCATTCCAGCGCACGCTGGCGGAACGCCGAACGCAGTTTCAGCAGGCGCGGCAGGTGACGCAGCACTTCGGTCAGGCCCATCACCGCCAGCTCGCTGGCATCGTGCCAGGTCTGGCAGCCGGCGCTGCGCATGGCGTCGCCGCCGATGCCGGCGAATTCGGCGTTCGGGAAGCGCGCCTTCAACTCGCGTACCAGGCCCGCGCCGAGCAGGTCACCGGAGGCCTCACCGGCCACCAGTGCGATCCGCAACGGGCGCTCGCTGAGCACCCGCTGCGCGGGGACGCTGCCGGCCATCGAGGCCAGCGGAATCACGGCGGCGCCGGCCGGCGCCTGGCCGGTCGTGCTGCTCATCGCAGCAAGGGCCTCTCGGCGTGCTCGATGAAGTCCAGCATGGCCTTCACGTCATCGCTGTCACGCGCCTGTTCGGTCAGCTGCACCTTGGCTTCGGCCAGCGGCAGGCCCGCCACGTACAGCGTGCGGTAGGCACGCTTGATGGCGGAAATGCGCTCGGCATCGAAGCCGCGGCGCTTCAGGCCTTCGCTGTTGATGCCGCGCGGGCGGCCCAGCGAATCGGTGCCGACCATGGTGAACGGCGGTACATCGCCATTGGTCAACGCGCCCATGCCGAGGAAGGCATGCGCACCGATGCGGCAGAACTGGTGCGCACCGGCGAAGCCGCTGATGATCACGTAGTCGCCCACGGTCACGTGGCCGGCCAGGGTGGTGTTGTTGGAGAACACGCAGAAGTTGCCGACATGGCAGTCGTGCGCCACATGCGTGTAGGCCAGCATCCAGTTGTCGTTGCCGATCGTGGTGATGCCGCCGCCGCCGCCGGTGCCACGGTTCAGGGTGACGAACTCGCGGAACACGTTGCGGTCGCCGATCACCAGTTCGGTGCGTTCGCCAGCGAACTTCTTGTCCTGCGGCTCGCCACCGATCGCGGCATGGCCGATGAAGCGGTTGTCGCGGCCGATCCGGGTCGGGCCGTGGATGCTGCAGTGGGGGCCGACCACCGTGCCGGCACCGATTTCGACATCGGCCCCGATCAGGGTGAACGCGCCCACCTGGACGTCATCGGCCAGGCGCGCGGCCGGATCGATGACGGCGGTCGGGTGGATCCGCGGTGCGTTGTCAGTCATTCCTGCCTCCAGTGGATCAGCCCTTGGCGCCGGCGCACATGACTTCGGCCGAGGCAACGACTTCACCGTTGACCTTGGCTTCGCCGTAGTACCAGCCCATGTTGCGGATCAGGCGCTTCATCTGCACATCCAGCATCAGCACGTCGCCGGGGACGACCTGCTTGTTGAAGCGGGCGTTTTCCACCTTGACCATGTAGAACAGCTTGGACTGCGCATCGCGGCCGAGCGTGAGCTGGGTCATCACGCCACCGGCCTGGGCCAGCGCTTCGATGATCAGTACGCCGGGCATGATCGGGCGGCCCGGGAAGTGGCCCTGGAAGAACGGCTCGTTGATGCTGACGTTCTTCTGCGCCAGGATGCGCTTGGCCTCGATGTCGAGCTCAACCACCCGGTCCACCAGCAGGAACGGGTAACGGTGCGGGAGCAGTTCCTGGATCTGGCAGACGTCGATAGGAAGCTGCAGCGTGTCGTTCATTCTTTCTCCTTGCCAGCAGCCAGGACGCGGCGAGCCAATGCGTCCAGCTGCTTGAAGCGCGCGGCGTTCTTGCGCCACGTGCGGTTGTCGGTCAACGGGGTGCCGGACGAGTACTCGCCCGGCTCATGGATGGAATTGCGGACCACCGACTTGCCGGTGATCACGACCTTGTCGCAGATCTCGAGGTGGCCGACCACGCCGACGTGGCCGCCGAGCAGGCAGTAGCGGCCGATCCTGGCGCTGCCGGCGATGCCGGTGCAGCCGGCGATGGCCGAGTGCGCGCCGATCTGCACGTTGTGCGCGATCTGCACCAGGTTGTCCAGGCGCACGTCCTCGTCCAGCACGGTGTCTTCCAGCGCACCGCGGTCGACGCAGGTGTTGGCGCCGATTTCGCAATCGTCGCCGATGCGCACGCCGCCGAGCTGCGGCACCTTGATCCACTTGCCGGCATCCATCGCCAGGCCGAAGCCATCGGCGCCGAGCACGGCACCCGGGTGCACGCGCACGCGCTTGCCCAGCTTGACCCGGGTAACCAGGGTGACCCGGGCGATCAGCTCGCAGCCGCTGTCCAGGCTGCAGTCTTCGCCGATCACGCTGCCGGTGCCGATGATGCAGTTCTCGCCGACCACGCTGCGTGCGCCGATGGAGACGAAGGGACCGATATGGGCGCTGGCGGCGACCTGGGCGCTGGGATCGATGACGGCGCTGGGGTGGATGCCCGGCGGGCGCGTCGGCGCGATGTCGAACAGTGCGGCGATCTTGGCGAAGGTGGTGTACGGGTCCTTGGCCACGAGCGCGGCGCCGGGGGCGGCCTCGGCGTCGTCGGCACGCAGGACCACCAGCGAAGCCTGGCTGTCGGCCAGCTGGGCGCGGTAGCGCGGGTTGGCAAGGAAGGTCAGCTGGCCAGGACCGGCATGGGCGAGGGTGGCCACGCCGTGGATGGCGGTGGCGGGGTCGCCATGGACCTGCAGGCCGAACTGCTCGGCGAGTTGCTGGGCGGTGTAGGTGGGAGTATTCACGGCGGGAGTTTAACGTGTGACGCCATTGCGGTCATGCGGGGTCAAAAGCGGCGCCTGCCTGATGTCCCGGGGTGATGGCGCAGGGGGCTGCCCAGGACACGCCGTAGACCCATCCCTGGGGGCTCGATGGCGCCATCCATGGCGCCAACGGTCCTGGTCAGCCCCCTGCGCCATCACCAGATGATTTCACGCGAGCGCGGGAAGTAACGGTGGTGAGCAAGTAAAACGAAAACGCCGGGCAGAGCCCGGCGATTCGCACCCCGTCTGGTGGAGAGCCCCCCTTCTGTTAAGGGGGGCGCGCCAATGGCGCGGGGGATAGGTGAAATGCGCGGGCAATTCACCGGAGGTGGATCAGTTCTGAGGAACGTTGTTCCTCAGAACTGGCCACCGAACGTGAATTGCAGCCGTTCGATCTTGTCGCCGTCTTCCTTCTTCAGCGGGAACGCGTAGCTGATCGAGATCGGGCCGACAGGGGCGCGCCACAGCAAGGCCACACCGGTGGAGACACGCAGCTCGTTGGCCTTGAAGTTGTCCACGCCGGTATAGACGTTACCAAAGTCGACGAAGGCCGACACGCGTGCCGACGGGCTGTCGAACAAGCGCGGGAAGTAGGCTTCGACCGAACCGACGGTCTTCAGCGAACCACCCAGCGGCTGGCCTTCTGGATAGCCACGGGTGACTTCGCGCGGGCCGAGGGTGTTGTCCTCGAAGCCTCGCACGGAGTTGGTGCCACCGGCGTAGAAGTTCTCGTAGAACGGCAGCCCCTTGGCGGTGACTGAGCGCAGGTTGCCGTTCTCGTCCGGCACCATCGCGGTTTTGTCCTTGCCGTAGCTGTCGCCGTAGCCGATTTCGGCGCGGGTGTTGATGACCAGCGACGGCATGATCGGCCAGTACTTGCTGATCTGGTAATTCAGCTTGTAATACTCGATGGTCGAGCCCGGCAGGGTGGTTTCCAGGCCAACACGCTGGTAGGTACCGCGGGTCGGCATGAAGTAGTCGTTGCGCGAGTCGCGTGCCCAGCCCAGCTCGGTGCGCCACGCGTGGAAGGTCTTGCTGCCCAGCACGTTGATGTAGTCGATGATCGACTGCGGGGTCGAGCCCTGGTAGGTGGTGATCTGGTTGCTGTCGATGCCGAACATCAGCGAGACGGTATCGGTCTCGGTGATCGGCACGCCGAACACCACCTGCGCCGAACCGTTGGTGCTGTTGTACTGCGCGGTGTTGAAGTCGGAGTAGTCCAGTTCGCGCCAGGACAGGTTGTAGCCCAGCGACACGCCGTCATCGGTGAAGTACGGGTTGGTGTAGCTGAAGCCGTAGCGCTGCAGGTAGCTGCTGCGCGAGGCTTCGACCGACACGCGGTTGCCGCCGCCGAGGAAGTTGTTCTGCGACAGCTGCACCGAGGTGGTCATACCGTAGGACTGCGAATAGCCCAGGCCGAACACGAAGCTGCCGGAGGTGGTTTCCTTGACGTTGTAGACCACGTCGACCTGGTCGTTGCTGCCGCTGACGGCCGGAGTCTCGACGTCGACCGACTCGAAGTAGCCCAGGCGCTGCAGGCGGATCTTGGAACGGTCGATCGCGGCCTGCGAGTACCAGCTGTTCTCGAACTGGCGCATTTCGCGACGCATCACTTCGTCGGAGGTGCGGGTATTGCCGCGGAACAGGATGCGGCGCACCGACACGCGCGGGCCGGGCACGACCTGCATGTTGATCGCTACGGTCTGTTCGGCACGGTTGGTGGTCGGGATCGGGTTCACCTTGGCGAACGCGTAGCCGATGTTGGACAGCGAGTTGGTGATGGTGTCCGAGCTGAATTCCAGCAGCGCACGCGAGAACGTGTCGCCGGACTTCTGGATCACCATGCGCTCGACGTCCTCCTGCGGAAGGATGGTGTCGCCGCTGACCTTGATCTCGGAGATCTTGTACTGCGCACCTTCGGTCACGCCGGCGGTGAGGAACATGTCGCGCTTGTCCGGGCTGATCGAGACCTGGGTGGAATCGATGCTGAAGTCGACATAGCCGCGGTCCAGGTACCAGGAATTGAGCTTTTCCAGGTCGCCGGACAGTTTTTCCTTGGAGTACTGGTCGTCACGGCGGTACCACGACGCCCAGTTGTGCTCCTTGGATTCCCAGGTCTCCAGGATGTCCTTACTCTCGAACTTCTCGGTGCCGACCAGGTTGACGTGGCGGATCTTGGCCGCCTTGCCTTCCTTGATGGCGATCGCGATGTCGACGCGGTTGCGGTCCAGCGGGCTCACGGTCGGGGTGATCTCGACGGTGTACTTGCCGCGGTCGTTGTACTGGCGGCGCAGTTCCTGGGTCACGCGGTCCAGGCTCAGGCGGTCGAAGGTGCCGCCTTCGGTCAGGCCGATGTCGGACAGGCCCTTGAGCAGCTGCTCGGACTTGATGTCCTTGTTGCCGGTGACGGTCAGCTTGTTGATCGCCGGGCGTTCCTTGACGGTCACCACCAGGATGCTGCCCTGGCGGTCCAGCTGTACGTCTTCGAAGAAGCCGGTCTTGTACAGGGCGCGGATGGTCTCGCCGACCTTGTTGTCGGTGATCGTCTCGCCACGTTCCACCGGCAGGTAGGTGAACACCGTGCCCGAGCTGATGCGCTGCAGGCCATCCACGCGGATGTCGCTGACAGTGAAGGGCTCGGCTGCCTGGGCCAGGGCGGGAGCGCCGGTGACGGCGGCGAGGGCGAGGGCCAGCAGGCGGCGATTGGGGAGTCGCGTCATGTCACGTCCGGTAGGAAGGTCGATTTCATTGGTGCGGGATGCCGACGCTGTAGACGGCAACAACGTGGAAAAGTTCATCGCGGGACCAGGCCGAGGATGTCGTTGTAGAACGCCAACCCCATCAGCCCGGCCAGCAACGCCAGGCCGATGTACTGGCCGGCGGCGATGGCACGCTCGCTCAGCGGGCTGCCCTTGACCAACTCGATAAGGTAATACAGCAGGTGGCCGCCGTCCAAGATCGGGATCGGCAGCAGGTTGATGATGCACAGGCTGAGCGACAGCAGGGCCAGGAACTGCAGGAACCAGTCGAGGCCGCGCTTGGCCGAGACATTGGCCACGCGGGCGATCGTGACCGGCCCGGAAACGTTCTGCAGCGAAGCCTTGCCGGTGACGATGCGGCCCATCATGCCCAGCGAATCGGCGGCCAGGCGGCCGGTTTCACGCACGGCCACGGTCACCGCGTCCAGCGGCCCGTAGCGCAGCAGGGTGTCGTAGGCCGGGCTGTAGGTGGTGGGGAAGCCGACGCCGATCTGCCAGACCGGGTTGCCCTTGCCGTCCTTGCCCTGGCGCGGGGTGACTTCCAGTGCCAGGCGTTCGCCGCCCCGCAGGACCTCGATCATGCCGGGACCGCCGGCGCGGCCGAGGGCCTGGATCTGGCCGATCACCTGGTCGACGCTGTCGATGCGCTGGCCGTCGATCGCCACGATCAGGTCGCCCGGCTGCAGCTGCCCGGCCACGACCGAATCTGCCGTCAGCGAGTCGACCAGCGCCGGTTGCAGCCATGACTGCCAGTACAGGCCGGCCAGGATCGGCACGCGTCGTTCATCGAAGCCGACCGGCAGTTGCGACAGCGGCAGGGTGCGCACACGCACCTGGTCGGCGCGGTCGAGCACTTCCAGGGTGACGTCGCGGCGGTCCATCGCGGCGGCGGTCAGCGCCATGCTGGCCTCGCCGAGCGTGGCCACCTGGCGATCATCCACGCGCAGCACGCGGTCGCCGCTGGCCAGGCCGGCGCTGGCGGCGATGCCGTCGGCGCGGCCGATGGTCGGCGAATAGTCCTGCTTGCCGATCACGAACATCGCCCACAACAGCAGGATGCACAGCAGCAGGTTGGCGATCGGACCGGCTGCGACGATGGCGATGCGCTGCCAGACGGTCTTGTGGTTGAAGGCCTGGCCGCGTTCATGCGGGTGGACCTCGACCTCGCGCTCGTCAAGGAATTTCACGTAGCCACCCAGCGGGATGGCGGCGATGGCGAACTCGGTCCCGTGCTTGTCGCGACGCGACCACAGTGGGCGGCCGAAGCCGACCGAGAAACGCAGGATCTTGACCCCGCACAGGCGGCCAACCCAGTAATGCCCGAACTCGTGGAAGGTGACCAGCAGCCCGAGGCTGACAATCATCCACCAGACCGATCCGATGAAGTCAGTCATGCAGGCTCACAGTGGCGGGCAGGGGCGGCGGCGTCATGCTGGGCGAGGCGGTCGTTCAGGCGGCGTCGATGGCGTTCAGGGTCAGCTGGCGTGCCCGCTGGTCGGCGGACAACAGGACCTCCAGTGTATCGGCTGCTTGCGTCGGCAGTGTTGAAAGAGCGTTAGCAACCAGCTCCGGGATCGTCAGGAAACCGATCCGGCCCTGAAGAAACGCTGAAACCGCCTCTTCGTTGGCAGCGTTCAGCACCGCCGGGGCGGTGCCGCCGGCCTGCATGGCCTGCCAGGCCAGCGCCAGGCAGGGGAAGGCGTCGGTGTCGGGGGCTTCGAAATCGAGCCGGCCCTGGGCCAGCAGGTCCAGCCCGGCCACGCCCGATTCGATCCGCTGCGGCCAGCCCAGGCCGACGGCCAGGGTGGTGCGCATGTCCGGCAGGCCCATCTGCGCCAGGGTGGAACCGTCAACGAACTCGACCAGCGAATGCACCAGGCTCTGGGGGTGCACCAGCACCTCGATGCGCTCGCCCGGGACCGCGAACAGGTGGTGGGCCTCGATCACTTCCAGGCCCTTGTTCATCAACGTCGCCGAATCGACGGAGATCTTCGGGCCCATCGACCACTTCGGGTGGGCCACGGCCTGGGCCGGGGTGACCTGGGCCAGATCGGCGCGGCTACGGCCGCGGAACGGGCCGCCGGAGGCGGTCAGCAGGATGCGGCGGACACCGGCGCCGCCGAGACTGGCGTCGCGCGAGCGCAGGCACTGGAAGATCGCGCTGTGCTCGCTGTCGATCGGGATGATCTCAGCCCCGCCGCGTTCGGCGGTGCGGGTCAGCAGCTCACCGGCCAGCACCAGCGATTCCTTGTTGGCCAGCAGGATGCGCTTGCCGGCCGCGGCCGCGGCGAGGGTTGAAGACAGCCCCGCAGCACCGACGATGGCGGCCACCACGGTGTCGCACGCGTCACTGGTGGCCAGCTGGTCCAGCGCGGCATGGCCGGCGTGGGCCTGCGTGGCCAGGCCGGCCTCGCGCAGGCCGTCGCGCAGTTCGGTGTACAGCGATTCATCGGCGATCACCGCGTGCGCCGGCCGGTGCACGCGGCAAAGCGCCAGCAGGGCCTGCACCTGGCGGCCGGCGGCCAGCACCGTGGCCTGGTAGCGCTGCGGGTGGCGGGCGATCACGTCCAGCGTGGAGGCACCGATCGAGCCGGTGGCGCCGAATACGGCGACCCGGCGCAGGTCTGCGACAGCATTCATGGTCAGAACCCGAAGATTTCCTTGCCCAGCGCGAACACCGGCACGGCGGCGAGGACGCCGTCGACACGGTCGAGCACGCCACCATGGCCCGGAATCAGGTTGCCCGAGTCCTTGGCACCGGCGTGACGCTTGATCAGGCTTTCGAACAGATCACCCAGCACCGAGGCGAACACCGCCACCACCGAGGTGATCAGCAGGCCCGGCAGGTGGGCGACGTCGATGCCAGCCAGCCAGCCCAGGCCAAGGGCCACGGCGACACCGGCCAGCAGGCCGCCGAACAGGCCTTCCCAGGTCTTGTTGGGGCTGATGCGCGGGGCCAGCTTGTGCTTGCCGAAGTGACGACCAGCGAAATAAGCGCCGGAATCGGCCGCCCAGACCAGTGCCAGCGCTGCCAGCAGCCACAGGTGGCCCTGCTTGCCTGGCGGGTCGCCGCCGGCATGGATCAGCACCAGCGCGGCCCAGGCCGGGACGATGGCCAGCGTGCCGGCCAGCATCTTCACGATCCGCGAGGGCGCCGAAGGCTGTGCGCCGAAGTTGAAGAAGCGCAGCCAGACCAGCGCAGCCAGCCACCAGGCAACGCCTGCCAGCGTGGTTATCTGGAACAGCACCAGCGTGCTGCCATCGGCCCACACCAGCAGCACCATCAGCAGCAGGTTCAGCACCAGCAGCACGGTGCGTGCGAGGGTGTCTTCAATGCCGGCCAGCTTCAGCCACTCCCACAGGCCGATCAGCAGCACGGCGGCGGCGGCGGCGGCCAGCCATTGCGTTGGCAGCAGCAGGATCGCGGCAATGGCGACCGGCGCCATGATCAGCGCGGCGAGGACTCGGGTCTTGGTCATGGGCTGGAGGTCTCGGTGGCCAGGGCGGCGATCTGGGCGCTGGTCAGACCGAAACGACGCTCGCGGCTGCCGTAGGCGTCCAGCGCCTGTTGCAGCAGCGTGGCATCGAAGTCCGGCCACAGGGCCTCGGTGAACCACAGCTCGGTGTATGCCAGCTGCCACAGCAGGAAGTTGCTGACGCGGGTGTCGCCACCGGTGCGGATGAACAGGTCCGGTGGCGGCAGGTCGGCCAGGGCAACCTGGCTGCCCAGCAGCGATTCGTCGATCTGTTCCGGCAGCAGGCGGCCGGCGGCGACTTCAGCGGCCAGGGCGCGCGCGGCGCGTGCGATGTCCTGGCGGCCACCGTAACTCGCAGCGATCGACAGGGTCAGGGCGGTGTTGTCGGCGGTACGCTGTTCGGCCAGCTGCATGCGGCTGACCAGGCCCGCGCCGAAGCGTTCGCGCTCGCCGATGAAGCGCACGCGCACGCCACGCCGATGCAGCTCGTCGACTTCGCGGTCGAGCGCACCGAGGAACAGCTTCATCAGCGCGTCGACTTCTTCCTGCGGCCGGCCCCAGTTTTCGCTGGAGAACGCGAACAGGGTCAGCGCCGGAATGCCCAGTTCAAGGCAGCGCTCGATGGTACGGTTGACCGCGCGCGCGCCGGCGCGGTGGCCGATCACGCGCGGGCGACGGCGCTGCTGTGCCCAGCGCCCATTGCCATCCATGATGATGGCGATGTGGCGGGGCAGGGCAGCAGGCAATGGAGGCGGGACTGAAGGCATCGACTTCAGACCGACAGCAGTTCTTTTTCCTTGTCGGCGACGACCTTGTCGACGTCCTTGATGTTGGCGTCGGTCAGCTTCTGGATGTCGTCTTCGCCGCGCTTCTTCTCGTCTTCGCTGATCGCCTTGTCCTTGACCAGCTTGGCGATTTCCTTGTTCGCGTCCTGGCGGATGTTGCGGATCGCGATCTTGGCGCCTTCACCTTCTTTCTGCACCTGCTTGGCCAGCTCCTTGCGGCGCTCTTCGGTCGGCGGCGGCATGTTGATGCGGATCGCAGTGCCGAGCGTGTTCGGGGTGAACTCTGCGTTGTAGAGACCCTTTTCGATCTCCTTGATCATGCTCTTGTCGAACGGCGTGACCAGCAGCGAGTGCGCGTCGGCGTTGGAGATCGAGGCAACCTGGTTCAGCGGGGTGCTGGCGTTGCCATAGGCGCTGACCGTCACGCGGTCCAGCAGGGCCGGCGTGGCACGCCCGGTCCGGATGGAGGTGAGGGTGTGCTTCAGAGCGTCGATGCTCTTGGCCATGCGCGTCTGCGCGTTGTTCTTGATGTCGTTGAGCATCGCCCGGTCCTGGATGTATCTGGAATCGGGCGATTATAGGCGAATACGGGACGCTGCCGGGCCTGGATCGGCCCGGTCGTCGCTTCGCGCTCAGGCTCAGGCCGGGTCGCGGCCCTGGACCAGGGTGCCGATGTTCTCGCCGTTGAGGATCTTCAGCAGCTCGCCCGGCTGGCCCATATCGAACACGCGCATCGGCAGGTCGCTGTCGCGGGCCAGTGCGAAGGCGGCGGTGTCCATCACTTCCAGGCCGCGACGGATCACTTCGTCGTAGCTCAGGCTGTCGAAGCGGACGGCGTCGCTGTGCTTGTTCGGGTCCTTGTCGTACACGCCATCGACCTTGGTGGCCTTCAGCAGCAGGTCGGCGCCGATCTCGATCGCGCGCAGGGCAGCGCCCGAATCGGTGGTGAAGAACGGGCTGCCGACGCCGGCGGCGAAGATCACCAGGCGGCCCTTCTCCAGGTGGCGGATGGCGCGGCGACGGATGTAGTCCTCGCACACGTCGTTGATCTTGATCGCGCTCATCACGCGGGCCTTGGCGCCCAGCTTTTCCAGGGCGTCCTGCATGGCCAGGGCGTTGATGACGGTGGCCAGCATGCCCATCTGGTCGCCGGTGACCCGGTCCATGCCGCCGGCGGCCAGGCCGGCGCCGCGGAAGATGTTGCCGCCGCCGATGACCAGCGCCACTTCGGCACCGGCCTGCTGGGCTTCGATGACCTCGCGGGCGAGGCGGTTGATGATCTTCGGGTCGATGCCGTAGTCCTCATCTCCCATCAGCGCCTCCCCGGACAGTTTCAGAAGGATGCGGCGATAGGCGAGCTTGGACATGGGGACCTCGGGTGCGTGGAAATCGCGGGCGATTCTACGCGCATGCGGCGCCGGGCCAAAGTGTTTTGTGCACTGCGGCGCAGAATCCTGGCATTCGCCGCGCGCAGGCAGGGCGTTCCGTTCAGCCGAGCTCGGCGCTGGCGGTGGCTGACAGCTCGTCGTGGCCGAGGGCGCCGGGGGAGCGCGCGATCACCCGGTTGCGGCCCAGGTTCTTGGATCGATACAGCACATCGTCGGCCGCGCGCAGCAGGTCCTGCACGTCGGCGAAGCGCTCGTAGCCGCCCTGGGTGGCCACGCCGGCGGAGAAGGTGACGAACAGCGGGCCGCCCTCCAGTTCGGCCATCGGGGTGGCGACGATATTGGCCAACACCCGGCGGATCACGTCCAATGCCACCGATTCACTGGTGTTGGGCAGCAGCGCGACGAACTCCTCGCCGCCGAAGCGGGCCACGGTGTCACTGTTGCGCAGCTGGCCCTGCAGTTTGCCGGCAAAGGCGCGGAGCACCTCGTCGCCGGTCAGGTGGCCATGCGCGTCATTGATCTTCTTGAAGTCGTCCAGGTCGATGAAGGCCACCGACAGCGGCCAGCCCTGGCGGCCGGCGCGCAGGAATTCCTGCTCCAGCACCGCTTCCAGCTGGCGGCGGTTGAGTACGCCGGTCAGGGCATCACGGTGGGCCTGGTCGGCCAGGCGCTTGGCCCGGGCTTCGAATTCGTCGGCGCGGCGACGCGCCTGGTCGGCATCCTGCAGTTCGCGCAGGTTGCGCAGGGTGGCCAGCTCCTGCGCGTGGTCAATCAGCTCGCGTACCCGTGCGGGTGAATTCAGGCCGGCCTCGAACAGGCTGGCGATGTCCGGCAGGGCCTCGCTGATGCGGGCCAGTACCTGGTCGAAACGGGCGCTGTCGAGGTCCAGGCGGTCATGTACCTGGTGCAGGGCGCGTTCGCGGGCAGCGTCGGCGTCGTCGTCCAGCCAGATGTCGGCGACCGCGCCGGACAGCTGCACGCACGCCTGGAAGGGTGACTCGGCCGCGTCGTCGTCTTCGCTGTGGCTGATGCTCTCCACCAGGTAGCGTGGCAGGCCCCATTGCTCGGCTACCCAGGCACCGACATCGGCGTGGCTGCAGCCGAGTTCGTCGCGCTCGCGGGCGACCAGGTCGACGTTGTCACGCGCTTCGCGCAGCAGCGGCAGGTAGCGCTCCGACTCGGCCTGGGCCAGGCACAGTACGCCCAGATCCTGCAGCAGGCCGGCCAGCATCAGCTCTTCCAGCCGGCGCAGGCCGCGGGTCTGGCCCAGCTGGCTGGCGGCCAGCGCGCTGAGGATGCTGCGCTTCCATGCGCGCTGGCGCAGGTCGTGACCGGCACCGGCGCCACCGGTCAGCCCCTGGGTGACGGTGAAGCCGAGGGCGAGGCTGATCGTGGCGTTCAGGCCGAGCATGGTCAGGGCCTGGCCAAGGTTCTCGATCCGGCGGCGGCTGGCATACAGCGGCGAATTGGCGATGCGCAGCATGCGAGCGCTCAGCGCCATGTCGATGGCGATGATGTCGGCGGCGGTGGCGATGTCCGCTTCCGGGTCCTGGGCCAGTTCGATGATGCGCAGGGCAATACCGGGCGGCGAAGGCAGGTTGCGGCAGAGCGCCAGGGCAGCTGTCAGCTCGGGAGGCATGTCGGGTCGTTCAATTCCATTAGGACAAGAATACCTAGGAATGCATCACAGTCCGCGATTTTCGTTCCTGCTAGATGACTGTGGATTCCCTGTGCCGAGTATCGGCTTGATTCGCGCGCAACGCAAAGACCCCGGGACCGGTGTGCGCACCAACGGCGCGCACCCACAGGTGAGGGGCAGTCAAGGGTGGAGTGGGCATAAAAAAAGAGCCGCGGTTTCCCGCGGCTCCTTCTGGTCGCTTCACAGCCGGGAGGCTGGAATCAGACCTGCATCGCCTTGGCAACTTCGGCGGCGTAGTCTTCCACCACCTTCTCGATGCCTTCGCCGACGATCAGCAGCTGGAAACCAGCCACGTCGGCACCGGCGGCCTTGACCACCTGCTCGACGGTGGTGTCGCCCAGCACGTAGGTCTGGCCGTACAGGGTCACGTCGCTGACGATCTTGTTGATCTTGCCGCTGATGATCTTTTCCAGGATCTCGGCCGGCTTGGCCTTGTCCTTCTCGGTCATCTTGGCCAGCTCGATTTCCTTTTCCTTCTCGACGAACTCGGCCGGGACGTCCGCAGCCTTGTTGTGCGGCGGCTTCAGCGCGGCCACGTGCATGGCCAGGCCACGGGCCAGCTCGACGTCGCCGCCGACCAGGTCGACCAGCACGCCGACCTTGCCGTTGGTGTGGACGTAGGCGCCGATGTTGCCGGTGGTGTCGACCTTGACCATGCGGCGGATCTGGATGTTCTCACCCAGGGTCTGCACGGCGGTGGCACGGGCTTCTTCAACGGTGCGGCCATCGGCCAGCTTGGCAGCCTTCACGGCTTCGACGTCGGTGGCGCCCGATGCCAGGGCGGCAGCGGCGACGGCGTTGACGAAGGACTTGAAGTTGTCGTCGTTGGCGACGAAGTCGGTTTCCGAGTTGACTTCGACCAGCACGGCCTTGCCGCCGTCCTGGGCCAGGCCCAGACGGCCTTCGGCGGCCACGCGGTCAGCCTTCTTGTCGGCCTTGGCGGCGCCGGACTTGCGCATGGCTTCAGCAGCAGCGTCGATGTCGCCGTTGGCTTCGGTGAGCGCCTTCTTGCATTCCATCATGCCGGCGCCGGTGCGCTCGCGCAGTTCCTTGACCAGGGAAGCAGTGATTTCCACGGGATTACCTCACGAAAGAAAGGGGTAGGGCCGGCATGGTGGCCGGCCCGTGTGACACGGTCCTGTCACGCGCCAGCGGCTGCGTGCAGGAAGGGTGGACGCCGTGCGTCCACCCGGGGCCTGGATCAGGCCTGGGCGTCGTCGCCCTTCTTGGCAGCCTTCTTGGCCGGAGCGCGGCGGGCCGGCTTCTCTTCGCCTTCAGCAGCGGCTTCAGCGAACTCTTCCTCGCGCACCGAAGCGGCGTGCGGAGCAGCAGCCTTGCCTTCCAGCACGGCGTCGGCAGCGGCGCGGGCGTACAGCTGCACAGCGCGGATGGCGTCGTCGTTGCCCGGGATGGCGTAATCAACCAGTTCCGGGTTGTAGTTGGTGTCGACCACGGCGATGACCGGGATGCCCAGCTTCTTGGCTTCCTTGATCGCGATGTCTTCGTGGCCGATGTCGATCACGAAGATGGCGTCCGGCAGGCGGTTCATGTCCTTGATGCCGCCCAGCGAGGCTTCCAGCTTGTCGCGCTCGCGACGCAGGCCCAGCACTTCGTGCTTGACCAGCTTCTCGAAGGTGCCGTCGGTTTCACCGGCTTCCAGTTCCTTCAGGCGGGCAACCGACTGCTTGACGGTACGGAAGTTGGTCAGGGTGCCGCCCAGCCAACGCTGGTTCATGAACGGCATGCCGCAACGCTCGGCTTCTTCCTTGATGGTTTCGCGGGCGCTGCGCTTGGTGCCCAGGAACAGGACGGTGCCGCGCTTCTGGGCAACCGACGAGATGAAGTTCATCGCATCGTTGAACAGCGGGACGGTCTTTTCCAGGTTGATGATGTGGATCTTGCCGCGGGCGCCGAAGATGTACGGAGCCATCTTCGGGTTCCAGTAACGGGTCTGGTGGCCGAAGTGGACGCCGGCTTCCAGCATCTGACGCATGGTGACCTGGGGCATTGCAATACTCCTGATATGGAACCGGCGATTCCGCCCGCGGGGATAGGTGTGCGGGACGCGTGGAAGCGCGATGGGTTCCGGGGTTGGGCTTCCCTGTTGCCTCCGTGGCCGAACTCCTTGCGGAGCACCCCGGCACGGATGGGGGCAGCAGGTGTGGATTCACCGGTGACGTCCGGTGTGGACGGGTTCCCGCGCACGCAGGCGGCAGGAATCCGGTCGATTATAGCCCGCTCGGTGCCCTCGCTGCAATTGCCGGGTCCGGCGCGGTCAGGTCGATCATGCGGCCGTCCGGCAGTCGGGCCTGGAAATGGCCATCGATGTAGCCGTCGGCACGGGTCGGCAGGGCCCAGTGGCGCTCCTGCCCAGCCAGGACATAGCCGGCCAGACCCGGCAGCAACACGGTACGCCGACCATCATTGGCGACGAAGGTGAGGTCCTGCAGGCGAGCGTGCAGTGTCCCTGTATTGCTCAGTCGCAGCGAAGGTTGCGACGGTTTGAACTCAGTCCAGGCGCGCAGTCGTGGCTGTGCCAACGGCCCGGGCTTGCCCCGAAACAGGGGCAGCGAGTAGCGCGGCAGGCCGGGGGCGCTGGGGGCGAGCACGACCCGGTAGGCCTGTTCGGCGGCCACGGGTGTGGGTTGGCGTGGCAGCAGCCAGATGCGCTGGCGGGTGCCAGGCGGGATATCGAGCCGGGTGGGGCTGGCCAGGATCCGGTCGCTGGCACGCAGCTCTTCCGCGTCGGTCTGCTGTTCCCAGGCCAGGATCCGCACCTGGCCCTGCCAGCGGTCGGGGCCAGGGTTGTACAGCCACAGTTCGCCGTGGCCGCCTTCGGCAGGCAGCTGCAGGGTGGTCGGCAGCAGGTCCAGCGCCGCAGCGGGCAGTGCCAGCAGTAGTGCCAGCAGTAGTGCCAGCAGGCTCAGCAGGATGCGCATCAGTAGATGACGGTCACGGCAGGCGCCGCGTCGTCGTTGTCGGCCGGCGGCGCGAGGTCGTGGATCTGTTGCGGAAGCTCGGGCTTGTCGCTGCGCTGGTGCGGTGCCGTGCATCGGGTGTTGCCGCCATCGCCGCTGCAGTCCTCGACCACGGTCAGCCGGATCTGCAGGGAGGTGCTGCCGGGATCGGCCCACGCGGGCGTACTGGCGACCAGCATCGCCCCGATCAGAAGTGCGCGAACCACCTGCCATCCACCGTGCTGTAGGACCCGTTGCGCGGTATCGGCCGGATCGGCCGAATCTGTAGGGCCGACTGCCAGTCGACTGGTCCTGGCGCAGGAGTGATGCGCGCATCCACGCATGGCGTGGATCTACCGAAACCCACCCCGGTGGGTGCCGACCGTTGGTCGGCATGCTGGTCAGTAGGTGATCGTCACCGTCACCAGATCGTTGTAGGTGCCGGCCGCCGGCTGACCAGTGACGGCAGGGACCCGGCCGTAGATGGTCAGCTGCTGCGCGCTGCCAGTGCCGGTGCCGCTGACCGTATCGACCGCCAGTGTGCTTCCCCAGCGCTGGGTGCGTGCCGGATCGCGATACAGCTCGTAGGTCAGGTATTGGCTGCTGTTGTTGACCGCCGTCGTGCGCATGCGCCGGGCGGTGCCTTCCGCAGGGGCGTTCGTGCCGTTGTTGAGGCCGATCTGGTAAGCCGTGCGCTTGAGGCAGTTCAGCGTCAGCGTGGCGGTCTGATCGATGTTGCTGCCGATGTTGCCGGTGACGGTGCCGAAATCCATGTTGGTAGCCAGGTAGCTGCCACATTGCGGTGCAACGCTTGCGGTAGCGATGAAGCTGAATGCGCCGCTGGTGCTGCTGCTGCCGGCATTGCCCGACGTGCAGGTGGCAGGGGGGGCGACCGAGCCGATCAGCTGTTCGTTGGCTCCCCACGTGATCACGACGTTGGCGCCGGAAAACGTGCTGCTGTAGTTGCCGGAAGCCAGGATCTGGCTGGCAGGTACCTGCGCATACAGCTGCGTGCTGGCGGTGCCGGTGCCGACCAGCACCGGGGCGGTGTAGGCCATGGTCAGCTGCTGTGGCGCGGGTGACCCGCCCGGGGTCAGCCCGGTGACCTGGGTGAAATTGGCCTGGTTGTAGATCTGGAACGACATGGGGTCGAGCGTGCTGTTGGTGAGGGTGCGCAGCGGCTGGGTCGTGGAGCCGCCCGTGCCGGTGCCCAGGCCCACGCATACGCGCACGCCGGCGCTGCCACCGACCGACACGGCCGTGGTGGTGCAGGTCACCGTGACGTTCAGTGTGCCGGTGGCGCCCGCGCCAGCGCTGACGATGGTGCCGAAGGGCAGGCTCGCGTCGGCGGCAGTGACTGCGCAGGTGGTGACCGCATGGGCCACCGGGGCGACCGTCGCGCCAGCGATCAACAGCAGGAACAGCAGCAACGTCCTCATGGCGCTACCTTCGGGATGCACGCCAGCGGTGCCGGCTTCGGCCGCGCACCGGCTGCCACGACCTTCGGCAGGTCGGGCAACTTCACCCGGCACTGGCCGCGGCTGGTGGTGATGTACAGCACGCTGCCGGCAGCGACGTCCTCCAGATACAGCAGGCCGTCGTATCCGACGGTAGCCTGGCGGCCATCGGGAAGCTGCACCTCGCTGCCGACTTCCAGTGGTTTTCCGTCCATGTCCTGCAGCGTCAGGCTCAGCGAGGGGCGCGAGCGCAACTGGAACGTCACGTGGGTACCGGCACGCTGGCGCGGTGTCACCCAGTCTTCGATGCGGTCGGCACGCATGTCCTCGGGCAGGTCCAGGGTGTCGATCGAGACCCGGTTGCGCTGCCAGGACAGCAACGGACTGACCAGCAGCAGGCCGCGATCATCGGTGACGCCGATCAAGCGGTTCTCCAGCCGTACCGGGACGCCGCCGACGCCATTGGTGCTGATCACCGCGAATGCGTCGGAGACCTCGCGGGTGGCGAAGGCATGCCCACCCATCCACACCAGGCTGCCACTGGCGCTGGCGTAGGCATAGTTGAGCCCGCCCTGGCGCGAGGCGCCGAACGAGTAGCGGCCAATGTCATTGAGGATGCCGACCTCGGCCAGGCCACCATTGCCGTCCTCGCCGTGGCGCACCTGCGCGCGCCAACCGATGCCGCCTGCACTGCCATCGCCGGGCACGGGCTGGGTGACGTCGGCCACCCAGGTCTGGCTGTCGCCGTTGCGTTGGCTGGACAGGCTGGCCTGGCGGTTGTTGCCCAGGCTGGCGGTGACCGACAGGTAGATGCTGCGGTCATCGCTCTGGTCCAGGTTCTGGTTCACCGACAGGTAGGCCGACCAGCGCTGGCTCCAGGTGCGCGACCAGAACAGGCTGGCATAACGGTTGTCCTCGCCATCCGGGTAGCGCAGGCGCAGGTAGCTGGTGCTGAGCGTGCCCAGCTTCAGCAGGTCCAGGCCGACCGTGGCCTGTTCGCTGATGCTCGGCGGCAGGTTGCCCTGCAGCGCGCCCAGGTCGCGGTAGACGCCGTGGCTGCGCACGCTGCGCAGATTGACGTTGAAGCGACGGTTGTTCCAGCTGTAGCCCAGCGCCCATTGCCCACCCTGCAGGCCGTGGTAGTCACTGTGCGCATAGGCGGCATTGAACACGCCGGCGGCGCCGAGAAGCCACCAGCCACCGATGCCGGCCTGGGCCAGGCCACCACCGCCTTCGGCATGGGCTTCACCGGTAAAGGTATCGCTGACGCCGCCGCGCCAGCTGGCACTGGCCACGGTGCGATCGTCGTAGGCGAAGGAACGCTGGCCGAAATCCTCACGCAGGCGGCCAACGCCGGCCGACCAGTCCGACAGACCCTTGGCCAGCAGCTGCTGGGTGCCATAGAAACTGAAATCCAGCGTCTGCATGCGGCCGAACGCATCAGTCACCACCACCTGCGCACTGCCGGTGCCGCTGATGCCGGGCTGCGCGGCCAGCTGGAATGGACCGACCGGCACCTGCCCGCTGTACTGGCGCAGGCCATCGACGTACAGCTCGACCGTGGACGGCACCACCGCCTGGCCGAGGAAGCTGGGGGTGGGCGTGAGCACGCGATAGGGCTGCAGGCCGTAGTTGCGGCCGATCTGCAGGCCGCCCATGCGCACGGGGCGGGTCCAGTCGACGAAACCGCTGTAGAAGTCGCCGACGTCCAGGGTCATCGCCCTGTCGGGGAAGTCCAGGCTCCAGCGCGTATCCAGGCGCACGCTCTCACCACGCCAGCGGCGGTCACCGGATTGCTGGTAGCGGCGGCTGATCGCCGTGTTTTCGAAGGTGCCGTTGCCGATCCCGAACAGGCGCAGCTCCGAGCTGAGGCTGAGGTTGCCGAGCGTGTCGACCCGGCTGCCATAGACGTCGTAGTTCAGCAGCAGGCCGGGCGAGGCGCTGCCGGCCGGTGCGCGGGTCTGCGGCTGGCTGAGCACGGTGGTCGGCAGGGTCAGCTGGTCCAGCGGCACGTCCAGGGCCAGGGTCTGCATGTGCGCGTCGTAGCGCACCACCGCGCCACTGATCTGGTCCAGGTACACCGGCGCCTCGCCGCTGGCGTTGAAGCCGAGCTGGCGCAGCACTTCGGGGCTGGCCTGCAGGCGGCCGTGATTGTCGCTGAACGGCAGCAGGCCGCGTGGCGTGCTGTTGAGCGATACGTCCAGATACAGGGTCTGGCTGGCGGTCAGTGGCGTCGGCGGCGGCAGGATCGCATCGGCGGAGATGCCTGATACGTCGGCAGCCCCCGTGGCTGCTGCGCCGGACACATCGGCGGCTTCGGTCGCCGCAGGAGCGAGGGCAGCCAGCAGCGCGCCCATCAAGGCCTCAGCGAGCCGGTGGTGGCGATAGCGGGGTCTGTTCCGACTCGCCATTGAGCTTGGCCGTGATCTGGTCGTTGTCGCGGTCGATCGCCATGCGCTCGATCGGCCAGCGCATCACCTGGCCAGGCAGCACATAGCCCAGCAGGCCGGGGTGCACGATGCGAGGGCGCGTGGTGCTGCCAAGTGCGAGGTCGGCAATCTGTGCGTAGCTGTTGCCCGAATTGGCCACTTCGACGCCGTTGCGGCCATCGCCCAGCGTCACCAGGCGCGCCTGCAACTGGGGGGCGAGCTTGCCGGCTGCGGGCTGCACGAATACCGGAATCGAATAGCGCAGTACGAACTGCATGCCCTCGGCACGGGTGGCCAGGTCCGGTATCTCGTCCACGATCAAACGGTAGTGCCGCTGTACAGGCGGCGGCTCCTTGTCCGGCCGCATCACCCGTACCAGCTGCTGCTGGCCGGCGGCCAGTTCCTGCATCGGCGGCGTGGCCATCAGTTCGTCGGTGGGCAGCAGCTGTTCCTGCCCACCCTCCTGCACCCATCGGAACAGGCGTACCTGCAGCTTCACCGGCGAGGTGCCGCTGTTGGTCAGCCACAGCTCGCCAGCCCGCTGGCGGGCTTCCAGCTGCAGGCTGGTGGGGGCGACCTGCAGGCTGGTGGCGCCTGCCGCAGAGGTCGCCAGCAGGTACAGGGCGAGCAGCGCCACGCCGATGGCGCGCCACGGGCGGGGTCCGGCCATGCGGGCGTGCTCCATCAATAGGTGATCGTGGCAGTGACCGTATCGAGGTAGTTACCGGTGGCCGGGTTGTTGGTGCTCAGGTTCAGGATCTGGCCGTAGACGATGTAGGGCACGGCCAGGCCCGTGCCGATGCCGGCCTGGGTGTTGGTGCCGGAGGTGGAGCCCCAGACCAGGGTGTGCGCGGCATCCTGGTACAGCTGGTAGCCCACGTAGTTGTTGGCGGTCACCGCGGCGTTGGTGTTCTTCATCCGCCGGGTGGTGACGTCGTTGGCGGTGCTGGCATTGGCGCCCGCATTCAGTGAAATCGTGTACGGGGTCAGTGCCGAGCACTGAGCGGTCACCGTGCCCTGGCCCAGCGTGGGCGTGGCGGTGGTCGACGCCGCAGTGCCGAAGTCCACGTTGGTGGCGGCCGCGGCGGTGATGGTGCAGGCCTTGGTGACCACCAGGGTGACGTTGAACGTCGTTGTGTCGGCGGCCAGTGCGGGGCCGGCCAGCAACAGTCCGGTCAGGGCCCAGGCGAGCGGTGAGCGGAGCGTGGATCGCATGGACAACCTCCCTGACCCGAAGGTCTGTTGAACAAGGCGAAGGCGGCGCGTTCAGGGCCGCTTTGACGACGGTCGTGGCCAGCTTGTGCGGGTAAGTGTCTGTAATCCGTGATAAATAGGCGTTCGAAAGGGTGGAGGTCGTCACGCTTTCACTTTCCTTGTTGGAACCGTGCACGCCCCGGATCGCCAGTTGGGTGGCGTTCGTTCAGATTGCGGCCGGATCGGCGATAATGGCGGCCATGAGCGTGAATCTGAAAACCCCGCAGGAAATCGAGATGATGCGAATCGCCGGCCGCCTGGCCAGCGAAGTGCTCGACATCGTCACCCCCCACGTCAAGCCCGGTGTCACCACCGAGGAACTGGACCGCATCTGCCACGACCACATCGTGAACGTGCAGGGCGCCATTCCGGCCAACGTCGGCTACCGCGGCTTCCCCAAGACCGTGTGCACCTCGGTCAACAACGTCATCTGCCACGGCATTCCCAGCGAAGGGAAGGTGCTCAAGGATGGCGACATCATCAACATCGACGTCACCGTCATCAAGGACGGCTGGCACGGCGATACCAGCCGCATGTACTTCGTCGGCACGCCCTCGGTGATGGCCCGCCGCCTGGTGGAAACCACCTACGAAGCCATGTGGCGCGGCATCCGCGCGGTGCGTCCGGGCGCCACCCTGGGCGATATCGGCCATGCCATCCAGAGCTACGCCGAAGGCGAACGTTTCAGCGTGGTGCGCGAGTACTGCGGCCACGGCATCGGCAAGGTCTACCACGACGAGCCGCAGGTGGTGCACTACGGCCGCCCGGGCCAGGGCCTGGTGCTGCAGCCGGGCATGACCTTCACCATCGAACCGATGATCAATGAGGGCACCCGCTACAACAAGGTGCTGCCGGATGGCTGGACCGTGGTGACCAAGGACCGCAAGCTGTCGGCACAGTGGGAGCACATGATCGCGGTCACCGAGACCGGCGTCGACGTGCTGACCCTGTCGCCGGGCGAGTCGCAGGTCTCCTGAGGATGCTGCCGGCGAGTTCGCTGCTGGACACGCCGGCCGCGTCGCTCAACGACCCGGACTGGGCTGCTGCCGCGCGCCAGGCGCTGCAGCAGGCCGACGCGCGCCTTTACCGCCGCTTCGACCAGGGCGACAACATCGAGCGCCTGCTGGCATTGCGTGCACGCGCCGCCGATCATCTGATCCGCCTGGCCTGGCAGCGCTGCCTGCCGGCCGACAGCGGCCTGTCGCTGTTTGCGGTGGGCGGTTACGGCCGCGGCGAACTGTTCCCGCGTTCGGACATCGACCTGCTGGTGTTCGGCGACCCGCCCGCACAGCTGGCGCACGAGGCGGCCCTGGCGCGCCTGTTCGCGCTGTTGTGGGACTGCGGGCTGGCGGTCAGCCATGCCGTGCGTTCGGCGGCGCAGTGCCGCGAGGCGGCCGTCGACCAGACCGTGCTGACCGCGCTGATCGAGGCGCGCCCGATCCTGGCCGATGACACGGCCCGCCGCGCGCTGCGCGAGGCCATCGACGACCGCGAACTGTGGCCGGCGCGTGCCTTTTTCCTTGCCAAGCTGGAAGAACTGCGCAATCGCCACCAGCGTTTCGGCGACACCGCCGACAACCTGGAGCCGGACCTGAAGGACGGCCCGGGCGGCCTGCGCGATCTCAATACGCTGGGCTGGATGGCGCTGCGCGCGTTCGGTGTGCGCGACCTGGAAGCGTTGGTCGGGCTGGGCCATCTCGGTGCCGACGAAGCCGCCGCGTTGAAGCGCGAACGCGCAGTGCTGGCGCGCCTGCGCTTCGGCCTGCACCTGGTGGCGCGCCGGCCGGAAGAGCGCCTGCGTTTCGATTACCAGAAGACCCTGGCCGCGCGCCTGGGCTTCGAAGACGATGCCGAGAATCTCGGCGTCGAGAAAATGATGCAGGGCTTCTACCGCGCCGCACTGGTGGTGCGCCGGATCAGCGACCGCCTGCTGCAGCGCTTCGAGGAACAGTTCGACGGCGAGGCGCAGCCGGAACCGCTGACTGTGGGCTTTTCGCTGCGCCGCGGTTACCTGGCGGCCAACGATGCAGACTGGCCGCGCGGCGATATCGGCCAGGTGTTTGCACTGTTCTCCAGCTGGGCCAACAATCCGCAGGTCCGCGGCCTGCACTCGTTGACCGCGCGTGCGCTGGCCGAGTCGCTGCCGCTGCTGCCGGCCTATGGCCAGGCCGATAGCGATGCGCGCGAGCATTTCCTGGCCCTGCTGCGTGGCCAGCGTCCGGTCGACACCCTCTCGCGCATGGCGCGGCTGGGCGTGCTCGGGCAATGGATTCCCGCCTTCGCCCAGGTCAGCGGGCGCATGCAGTTCGACCTGTTCCATGTCTATACGGTGGACCAGCACACGCTGATGGTCCTGCGCAACATCGGCCAGTTCGCCAGCAGCCGTGCCGACGAGCGCTTCTCGATCGCGCATGAAGTCTGGCCGCGCCTGCGCAAGCCGGAGCTGCTGCTGCTGGCTGGCCTGTTCCATGACATCGCCAAGGGCCGTGGCGGTGACCATTCCGAGCTGGGCGCGGTGGACGCGCGCGCGTTCTGCCAGGCCCATGCACTGAGCGCATCCGACACCGAACTGGTGGCGTGGCTGGTCGAGCAGCACCTGCGCATGTCGGTGACCGCGCAGAAGCAGGACATCGCCGATCCGGTGGTGATCCATCGCTTCGCCACCCTGGTCGGCAGCCGCGACCGCCTGGACTACCTGTACCTGCTGACCTGTGCCGACATCGCCGGTACCAGTCCGAAGCTGTGGAATGCATGGAAGGACCGCCTGCTGGCTGACCTGTACTTCGCCACCCGCCGCGCGCTGCGTGAAGGCCTTGAGCACCCGGTGCCTGCCGCCGAGCGCGTGGCCGAGGCGCGTGACAGCGTGCGCGCGCTGGTGCGCGAGCAGGGCTACGACGATGCCACCATCGACCGCCAGTTCGCGGTGATGCCGGATGAGGGCTTCATCCGCCTGCGCCCGGAGCAGCTGGCCTGGCAGGCCGCCGCGCTGGTGCCGGTGAAGCAGGGCCAGGCGCTGGTGAAGGTGCGCCGCATCAGCGTCGACGACCCGGCACTGGAAGTGTTCGTGCATTCACCGGACCGCGACGGCCTGTTCGCCGCCATCGTGATGACCCTGGACCGCAAGGGCTACGGCATCCATCGCGCGCGCGTGCTGGATGGTCCGGCCGACACCATTTTCGATACCTTCGAAGTGAACCCGGCCGACAGTTTTGCCGACGGCAGCAGCGCCAACCTGGAGGCCGCGCTGCGCGAAGCACTCGGTGGCGACCTGACACGCCTGCGGCCGTCGCGCCGGGTGGTGCCACGGCAGCTGCGCCATTTCCGTTTCGCCCCCCGCATCGAGTTCCGCGATGAACCCGGCGCGACCCGTTTTGCCCTGGTCGCACCTGACCGCCCCGGCCTGCTGGCCGACGTGGCGTTCGTGCTGCGCAACCAGGGCCTGCGCGTGCATGATGCGCGCATTGCCACGTTCGGCGAACGCGCCGAAGACACCTTCGTGATCAGTGACGAACACGACCTCCCCCTGACTGAACCCGCCCGGCAGCAGCTGCATGATGCGATGCTGGCCTGCCTGGACCCTGATCGAAACGCCGGAGACCCCGCCTGATGGCCACCAAGCCTGCTAAGAAGACTGCTGCCACCGCCAAGAGCGCAGCGGCCAAGAAAGCTCCACAACAGCCGAAGGCTGGTCAGATTGCCGCCGTGCCGGCCGCGAAGAAGGCGGCCGCGCCGAAGAAAGCCGCTGCGGTGAAGGCGCCGGCGAAGAAGGTGGCGGCAGCGAAGAAGGCCCCGGCCAAGAGTGCAGAAGCCGCACGCGCCGAAACCATCGCCCGCAAGTCGCTGCGCAAGCCGGCCGCGCCGGGCGTGGAAGAACTGAAGTTCGGCATTGAAAGCGCCTTCGAACGCCGCGCCACGCTGACCCTGCATGAACTGGAAGGCTCGACCAGGCCGCTGGTCAACCGCGTGATCGATGGCCTGGAAAGTGGCGAATTCCGCGTCGCCGAGCCGGATGGCCACGGTGGCTGGAAGGTCAACGAGTGGCTGAAGAAGGCGGTGCTGCTGTACTTCCGCGTCAACGACATGGCCGTGGTCGACGCGCGTCCGGCGCCGTTCTGGGACAAGGTCGAATCGCGGTTCGCGGGGTACGACGAAGCGAAGTTCCGCCGTGGCGGCGTGCGCGTGGTGCCGGGCGCGATTGCCCGCCGCGGTACGTACTTCGGCAAGGACGTGGTGCTGATGCCGAGCTTCACCAATATCGGCGCTTACGTGGGCGAAGGCACCATGGTCGATACCTGGGCCACGGTGGGCTCCTGCGCGCAGATCGGCCAGCACTGCCACCTGTCCGGTGGTGCCGGTATCGGTGGCGTGCTGGAACCGCTGCAGGCCAGCCCGACGATCATTGAAGACCACTGCTTCATCGGTGCACGTTCGGAAGTGGTGGAAGGCGTGGTGGTCGGCCACCACAGCGTGATCGGCATGGGCGTGTTCCTCAGCCAGAGCACCCGCATCTACAACCGCGCCACTGGCGAGATCAGCTACGGCTACATTCCGCCGTACAGCGTGGTGGTGTCCGGTTCGCTGCCGAGCAAGGACGGCACCCACTCGCTGTACTGTGCGGTGATCGTCAAGCAGGTCGATGCCAAGACCCGCAGCAAGACCAGCGTCAACGACCTGCTGCGCGGCCTGGCCGACTGAAGGTGACTGCGCCGGAGGACCTGGCGCAGTCCGCGATCTACCGGCATCCGTCCGATACGTTGTTCGGGCGGATGCTGCCGCGCCTGCTGCACGCCCCCCGCTGGACCCGGTTGCGCCGGGCGCTGTCGCGGCGCTGGCCGATGCCGGCGCTGGTCAGTGATGTGCGCGACGTGGTCTACGTGAGCTGGTGGGTCGATGTGCGCCATGCGCCGCCACCGCCACCGGGCCACCACTACGTGGTCCATGCCGGACGCACGCCTTACACCCTCCTGAGCTACCGTCATGGCCACTTCGGGCCAGCGTTGGCCGGGCCGCTGCGTTCCCTCATGCCGTCTCCTGCGCAGAGCAACTGGCGCTGGTACCTGCGTCGTGACGACGACCCGGACGGGACGCCGGTGGTGCTGTTCGACCGCAACGTGATGGATCAGTTGGCTTTCGTAGCCGGTGCGCGCGCCTTCAGCGATGCCATGCAGCCCCACCTGTCCACATGCTTCGAGCACGTGGTGCGCGCCGATGGCGGTGGTCACACCCTGGTCAAAGGCGGGCAGGGCAGTGCACCGGAGCTGCGCCTGCAGTGGCGGGCTGCCGCCGACTGGGAGGATGCCGCATGGGCGGCGGCCTTCGATGGTCATCAGGCCCCGTTGCGCTTCCTGACCTGCCAGGACGAGGTCATTGCGCGCACCTGTGACCGGCGCTGGGCCAGCACCCGCATCGCGCTGCCGGTGGACGTCGGCAGCCTGCAGCCGCTGCAGCTGGAGGGCAAGCTGCATTGCCCGCGCCTGCAGGCGATGGGCGTGGCGTTGCACGAGGGACTGGCCTTCCGCCTGCCACGGGTGCCGTTCCGGGTCGTGTCCGAGCGCCTGTTGTGAGATTCTGGCCCTCTGTTTTCCAGCATCACAGATGGCCATGAGCACCACTGTCTACGGTTTGAAGAACTGCGATACCTGCAAGAAGGCGACCAAGTGGCTGGACCGCTTCGGCGTGCCGTACACCTTCGTCGACTACCGCGACAACAAGCCGAGCCCGGAAACACTGTTGGCATGGGCCGAGCAGCTGGGTGGCCTGGCCGCGATGGTGAACAAGTCGTCCACCACCTGGCGGCAGCTGCCGGACAACCGCAAGGCTGCCGACTCCGACGCCGAATGGAAGCTGCTGCTGCGCGAGTACCCGCAGCTGATCAAGCGTCCGCTGGTGGTCACGGCCGACGGCAAGGCCAGCCAGGGTTTCAGTGACAATGGCTTCAAGGCGCGCTTCGGCGTGGGCGACGCATGAGTGCCGTCCTCGACCTGGCCTGCGACCTGATCGCGCGGCCCTCGGTGGCCCCGGACGATGCCGGCTGCCAGGCACTGCTGGCGGCGCGGTTGAAGCAGGCGGGGTTCCACTGCGATCACCTGCGCCTGGGTGAGGTCGACAATCTGTGGGCGACCCACGGCACCGGTGCGCCGGTGCTGGTCCTGCTTGGCCACACCGATGTGGTGCCGCCCGGCCCGCGCGAGGCCTGGGCCAGCGACCCGTTCACGCCGCAGATCCGCGACGGTGTGCTGTACGGGCGTGGCGCCGCCGACATGAAGGGCAGTGTTGCCGCGTTCGTGGTCGCCGCCGAGCAGTTCGTCGCCGCACACCCTGACCACCCGGGCACGCTGGCGGTGCTGTTGACCAGCGACGAGGAAGGCGACGCCATCGATGGCGTGCGCCACGTTGCACGCCTGTTCGCCGCGCGCGGCCAGCGCATCGACTGGTGCATCACCGGTGAGCCGTCATCGACGGCGACGCTGGGTGACCTGCTGCGCGTCGGTCGCCGTGGCAGCCTGTCGGCCAAGCTGCACGTGCAGGGCGTACAGGGGCATGTGGCGTACCCGGAGAAAGCGCGCAATCCGATCCACCAGGCGGCGCCTGCGCTGGCCGAGCTGAGCGCGCGACGCTGGGACGACGGCTACGAGAGCTTCCCGCCGACCAGCCTGCAGGTCTCCAACATCCATGCAGGCACCGGCGCCAACAACGTGATTCCCGGCGAACTCGAAGTGGATTTCAACATCAGGTACAACCCGCACTGGGATGCACCGGGGCTGGAGGCGGAGATCACCACGCTGCTGGACCGGCACGGCCTGCAGTACACGCTGAAGTGGCATCGCAGCGGCGAGCCGTTCTACACCCCGGAAGGCACGCTGCGCGCCACCGCGCGTGCGGTGCTGGCCGAGCACATCGGCCGCGCGCCGGAAGAGAGCACCGGGGGCGGTACCTCCGATGCGCGCTTCATCGCGCCGCTGGGCGCGCAGTGCATCGAAGTGGGCCCGGTCAACGCCAGCATCCACCAGGTGGACGAGAACGTGCGCGTGGACGAGCTGGAAGCACTGCCGGGCCTGTACCAGCGGCTGGTGGAGCGGCTGCTGGTGTGAGCCTGCGACGGTGGTTGCCGACCGTTGGTCGGCACGCTCCCCCCGCCGGAGCTACATCCCTGTAGAGCCGAGCCATGCTCGGCTGATGTCTACCGGCAGAAGCAGCCGAGCATGGCTCGGCTCTACTATTCCGAAAAAAGGAAGAACGGCGGCTTGATCGCTTTTTCCCAGTAACTCGGCGCCGCCATGTAGAAGCGCTGCGCTTCGGCCTTCGCGAACCAGCCGGCCGCCGCCCCGGTGTCCTTCTCCACGCCGGGCGCACTCTGGCCCAACAGCAGCCCGGCAAAGTACTGGCCAAACACATTGCCCTGCTCCCCGGCACGCTGGTACAGCTGCAGCGCACGCGCCGGATCGCGCGGCAGCCCCATGCCTTTCTCCAGCAGCGCACCCAGGTCCACCTGCGCTTCGGCATCGCCACGCGCGGCGCGACGCTGGATCTGCGCAACCAGAGGATGCACGGTGTCACCCTGTGCGGCCACCGCATCCGGCAATCGCGATGAACGGCTTGGATAGCGCTGGTAGATCATCGCGCGCAGGTCCCAGCGCAGTGCCTGCTGTGCGTCGCCCTGCTGGCGATAGGCAGCGGCCAGTTCATGGAACGCGTAGGGATTGCCGTGGTTTGCCGCGTCCAGGTAGGCGCGCTCGCCGCGTCGCCACGAAGCACGCAGCACCGGTGCAGGATCGATGCGGGGGCTGTCGGCATGCCGCAGCGTGCCGGAAATCCAGATCCGGCCCAGTGCTTCTTCCGCCTTGGTGTTGTGGAAGGTCCAGGGGGTGATCGCTGCGGCACGCTCGTAGTAGGCGATGGCACGCGGATCGTTGAAGCGCTCGAAGGTCTCTGCGGTATCCCAGGCACCGTCAAAGCTGCCATCGTTCCCGCGTTGCTCCAGGGCCTGCAGCTGTGCCGGTGGCAGCCTGGAGGGCGGGGGCAGGGTCTGGCAGGCCGCCAGGCCCAGGCAGAGCAGGGCGGCCACGGCCACGGTGCATCCATTGCGGTGTTGCATTCCTGCCACACGGTTCAGGGCGGGCCATTATGCGCTCCAGGCGTGGTTGCCGACGCAACTGTTGCGCCGCGCCGGAAACCGGGGTAGGGTCGATGCCATGTCGATCCGCTTGGCCACCGCCGTCAATAACAACAACCGCAATAATCTGCGCGCGAACAATCGTGCGCGGCCGATGCGGGACTGCGCCCTGGGTAGATAGACAGCAACACACGCCCGGACACCAGAAAACCCGCATCGGCCGATGCGGGTTTTTTTTGTGCCCGGGCGCAGTCCTTCCCGGGCCTGGATGGCCGGTCGAACACCCCTCCCTCAGTGAATCCCCCAAACAGGAGCTCTGCCATGTGTTCGATCTTCGGAATCTTCGGCCTGCAGGCCGGTGACGATCTTCCCGCTCTGCGTCGCCACGCGCTGGAACTGTCGCAGCGCCAGCGCCACCGTGGGCCCGACTGGAGTGGCGTATACCTCGACGAAGGTGCGTTGCTGGTCCACGAGCGGCTGGCCATCGTCGACCCGGCCGGTGGTTCGCAGCCGCTGCTGTCGGCCGATGGCCAGCTGGCGCTGGCGGTCAACGGCGAGATCTACAACCACCAGCAACTGAAGGCCGCGCTGACCACCGCCTACGGCTTCCAGACCGGTTCGGACTGTGAAGTGATCAACGCGCTGTACCGCCAGGGCGGATCGCCGGCGCAGTGGCTGGAGCGGCTCAACGGCATCTTCGCCTTCGCCCTGTGGGATCGTGCTGCCGGCCGCGTGCTGGTGGCACGCGACCCGGTTGGCGTGGTTCCGCTGTACTGGGGACATGACGCGCAGGGGCGCCTGCGCGTGGCGTCGGAAATGAAGGCGCTGGTCGACACCTGTGCCGATGTCGCGCAGTTCCCGCCGGGCCACTATTTCGACAGTGAAAGCGGCGAGTTGGTGCGCTACTACCAGCAGCCGTGGCGCGACTATGCCGACGTGCAGGGCCGCCAGGCCAATCTGGCTGAGCTTCGCCAAGCCTTTGAACATGCGGTGGAACGCCAGCTGATGAGCGACGTGCCGTACGGCGTGCTGCTGTCCGGTGGCCTGGATTCATCGCTGGTGGCCGCAGTGGCTGCTCGCTACGCGCGGCGCCGCATCGAGGACGGTGGCCAGACCGAAGCCTGGTGGCCGCGGTTGCACTCGTTCGCGATCGGGCTGAAGGGATCGCCCGATCTGGCCGCTGCCGCGGTTGCTGCCGAAGCGCTGGGTACTGTGCACCACGGGTTCGAATACACCTTCGAAGAAGGCCTGGACGTGCTGCCGGAAGTGATCCGCCACATCGAAACCTACGACGTCACCACCATCCGCGCGTCGACGCCGATGTTCCTGCTGGCGCGGCGGATCAAGGCGATGGGCGTGAAGATGGTGCTGTCCGGCGAAGGCAGCGACGAGATCTTCGGTGGCTACCTGTACTTCCATAAAGCGCCGGATGCGCGTGAATTCCACGATGAGCTGGTGCGCAAGCTCGACGCGCTGCACAACTACGACTGCCTGCGTGCCAACAAGGCGATGATGGCCTGGGGCGTGGAGCCGCGCGTACCGTTCCTTGATCGCGAATTCCTTGATGTGGCGATGTGCTTCGATGCCGCGCACAAGATGGTCGGTGCAGGCTTCGGTGGCCGCCGCATCGAGAAGGCAGTGCTGCGCGAGGCGTTCGACGGCTACCTGCCGGACAGCATCCTGTGGCGGCAGAAGGAACAGTTCAGCGACGGCGTCGGCTATGGCTGGATCGATGGGTTGAAGGCACATGCCGAAGCGCAGGTCAGTGACCGCGTACTGGCGGCCGCCGACAAGCGCTTCCCGCACAACCCGCCGCAGACCAAGGAGGCCTACTACTACCGTCACCTGTTCGAGCAGTTCTTCCCGAGCCGTGCGGCCGCCGAGACCGTGCCGGGCGGCAAGTCCATCGCCTGCTCGTCGCCGGCGGCCATTGCCTGGGACGCCAGCTTCGCGGCGGCGGCCGACCCTTCCGGACGCGCGATCGCCGGCGTGCACGAACAAGCCCTGGCGTAATGCTTCCGCCGGGCATGGCGCGGCGCTACCGAGCGATGGTAGCGCCGGGCCACGCCCGGCGAGCACAAGGAGGACCTAATCTCCTCCGTCCCCTCTTTGCGACGTATCATCGGCGCCCTGCACATTGGGGAATGTTCATGGACGTACCGCGCGGCAGCCAACGGCCGCCGATGAAGTGGGGATGGCGCTATCTGGCGTGGGCCGCGCTGCCCTTGCTTGCCGGTGTACTGCTGGCACGCTTCGCTGGCCCTGCTGCACCCGCTGCGGTTGCCCGCGCTACGGCTGTGGCCGAGGGCGGCTGGGCGCAGCATCTGGCCTCGCCGCTGGGCCTGTTCCTGCTGCAGTTGCTGGTGCTGTTGCTGGTGGCCAAGGGGGCGGGCGCACTGCTGAAGCGGCTGGGCCAGCCGGCGGTGATCGGCGAGATGGCGGCCGGCCTGATGATGGGCCCACTGGTGCTGGGCAGCGCGCTGCCGCAGCTGCATGGGGCGCTGTTCCCGGACAGTTCGCTGGGCCCGCTGGGCATGCTCAGCCAGCTGGGCGTGCTGATGTTCCTGCTGGTGGCCGGTGCCGAGCTGGACCTGGCGGCGCTGCGTGGGCGCCGGCGCTTCGCCTTCACGGTCAGTCATGCCGGCATCGCGGTGCCGTTCGTATCCGGCGTTGCCCTGGCCATCTGGCTGTACCCGCAACACGGCCCGCCGGGCGTGGGCTTCACTGCATTCGCACTGTTCGTTGGCATCTCGATGAGCATCACCGCGTTCCCGGTGCTGCTGCGCATCCTTGCCGATCGCGGGATCACGCAGAGCCCGCTTGGGCAGACCGCCATCGCCTGCTCGGCGCTGGGCGACGCCACTGCATGGTGCCTGCTGGCGTTGATCGTGGCCGCTGCACAGGCCAGCGGATGGCTGCCGGCCAGCATCAACCTGCTGTGCGTGGTCGCGTTCGTGGCGCTGATGCTGGGGGTGGTGAAGCCGTGGTTCGCCCGCCAGCAGATCGCGCCGGGCCGCGAGGGGCGTTGGCTGTTGGGCATCCTGCTGCTGTCGCTGGCCAGTGCCCTGGTCACCGAGATGCTCGGCATCCATGCGCTGTTCGGTGCGTTCGCAGCGGGCGTGGCGGTGTCGTCCAATGTGCAATTGCGCGACCTGCTGATGGCGCGCGTCGAACCGTTCGCGGTGACGCTGCTGCTGCCACTGTTCTTCGCCATGACCGGCCTGCGCATGCGCGCCGATGTACTGCAGGCCAGCGACATCGTGCTGTGCGTGGTGGTGATTGCGGTGGCCACGGCCGGCAAGCTGCTGGGCACCTTCAGTGCCGCACGCAGTGCGGGCATGCCATCGCGCGAAGCGTGGCGGTTGGGCGCGCTGATGAATACCCGTGGCCTGATGGAGCTGATCGTGCTCAACCTCGGCTACGAACTGGGCCTGCTCGGCGACCGCCTGTTCGCGGTGCTGGTGATCATGGCGCTGGTGACCACGGCGATGACCGGGCCGCTGTTGAACCTGATCGAGCGGCGTAGAAGCTGACCCGGTAGCGCCGCGCGGGCATTCTGTAGAGCCGAGCCCATGCCCGGCTCCGCGCCAGAAGCAGCCGAGCATGGGCTCGGCTCTACAGCGTGCAGCGCACCCTCGGGCTTGTGGGTGTGGCCGTCAGCGCGCCGGCACCAGCGTCATGCTGTGTTGTGCCTTGCCAGGCAGGAACGGGGTCGGTCGGCCATGCACCCAGTCTTCGTGGCCGGCGCCCCAGTAGGGCGACAGTGGGTGCCCGCTCTGGCCGCCGGGCATGTGCACGATGCCGTCGGCCTCGTGGCCGGGCGATACCACCATGCGCTCGGAAGCACCGAAGTTCGGCGTCTGCACCCGCGGCATATCGCGGTCGCCGGGCAGGCGGTCGGCCGGCATGCACAGCCAGCGCTTGGCGAACTCCGGCAGCGCGCGTGCGATCGGATGGCAGATCGCCGCGGTATTGCGTTCCCCCCACGTGCGCTTGGCCAGTGGGCCTTGCCTGGAGAGCTCGGCTTCCGTGCGACGTGCTGCATCGATCAGCAGCGCATCCCAGCTGTCGAACGCTGGCGGCAGCAGGTTGGCCGGGCGCTGCTGCAGCATCGGCCAGGCCACGCCTTCCAGCTGCGCCAGGCGCGGCTCCAGGTAGTCGTCGCCCAGCTGCGCGTTGGCCGGTGCCAGCAGTGCATCGGACAACGTCTCCATCACCTGCGCACGGAACTCGCGCACCACCCGGTAACTGGCCGAGTCGGCTGAAGCGCGCCCGCCCCACTGATGGCTGACCGCCTTCAATCGCTTCAGCGCGGGATCGTCACTGCGTTCGATGACGTCGTGCAGCAGTGCCCACCAGCGCTGCAGGAACACCGCGCGGTCATCGAGCTGGATCGCCAGCAGGTCATGCTCGTCGAAGCGCTCCTGGATCGCGAGCAGGTCACGGATCTGCCGCGCCCGTGCACCGAGGTCATAGCCGCCGTTGCCGGCCGTGGCCAGCGCTTCGCCGTCGAGGACGCGGCCGTTGGCGGTCCACAGCCGATGGCTGGGTGGGTCGATCAGCGCCGGCGCGGCATCGCTGCGGATCGGCCAGGGGGCGCAGTCCTGGTTGCTGGCGGCGTTGAAGCCGGCCGGTGCGCAGCGGGGGCCGCGGTCCGGACGGGCGCCGATCAGGCGCCAGGCGATGCGTCCGCTGCGGTCGCCGACCACCAGGTTCTGCGCGGGAATGCCAGCGTGGTCGGCGAACTGCAGGGCAGCGTCCAGATCACCGGCGCGGGCCAGGTCCGCGAAGTCCAGGCGCACTGCGCCGGGCAGCTGGGCGACCCAGCGCAGCGCATCACCGCTGCCATCGGCATGCGTGTGCAGGATAGGGCCCCAGGCGGTTTCGCGCACCGGGAACACCACGTCGGCCTGGCCAGCCACGGCGATGCGTTCTTCATGCACGGTCACTGCGGCGTTGGCCGGTTCAGTGCGGTAGTCGGCAGTATCGATGTAGCTGTTGGTGAAGCCCCAGGCCACGTGGCCGTTGCTGCCGACGATCACCGCCGGCAGGCCGGGCAGCGAGAAGCCGGTGACGTCGACCTCGCCGCCCGCGGCCTGCGGGTCGGGATAGCGCAGGCGCACACGGAACCACAGGCCGGGCGCGCGCAGGCCCAGGTGCATGTCGTCGGCCACGATGGCGCGACCGTCGGCGGTGAGTGCACCGGCGACCGCGAAGTTGTTGCTGCCGATGACGTCGGCTTCTTCCTGCTCGGTGCCCGGCTTTCCCTTCAGTGTGCGCAGGTCCAGCTGGCTGGCATCGGGCAGGGTGGCATTGCCGGTGGGTTCGCCGAACAGTGGTGCATCCCATTCGCTGCCGTCGTGGGCAATCAGCGCATACAGCGCCGGCGGCACCACTGCGCGGATGCGGCTGAGTGCAAGCTCGGTCTGGTTGTCCGGGTCCTGCAGGTCGGCGTACATGGCCAGCCCGGCCAGCACGCTGTCGCTGGCCTGCCAGGGCTGCGGCGATTGTCGCAGCAGCAGGTACGCCCACGGCCGCACGGAGAGGTCGGCAAGGCCTTCGTTGACACCGGCCACGTAGGCGCGCACGGCCTCGCCGTTGCCGCCCAGTGCGGCCTGCAGATTCGCCTCGGTCCGTGCGCGCAGGCGATGCACGCGCATGCGCTTGTCGGCGTCGATGGCCTTGGGCCCGAACAGCGCCGACAGCTCGCCAGCGGCACTGCGGCGCATCAGGTCCATCTCGAAATAGCGCTCCTGCGCGTGTATGCGGCCCAGTGCACGCATCGCGTCGGCCTGGCTGCCAGCGGTGATGGTGACTACGCCCAGCGCATCGCGCTCGATGCTGACCGGCCTGGCCAGCCCTGGCAGCGTATGCTCGCCATCCAGGTCGGCCAGGCTGCCGCGCAGCAGCAGCCACAGGACCAGTGCGGTAACCAGCACGATGGCGATCATCACGCCCAGCACCCAACGCCATGTACGTCGCATCGCACGTCCTTTCCGAACTCGTGGGTCGATTGTAGCCGCAGGCGCAACTGCGACTGATTCCGATTAGATCACCATATTTTGAAATGCGGCACCCTATGTCGCATCGATTCACAGGAGCCCCCCCATGAAAGGCAACCCGGACGTCATCGCCTGCCTGAAGGAACTGCTGCGCGGCGAGCTCGCTGCCCGCGACCAGTACTTCATCCATTCCCGCCGCTACGAGGACCAGGGCCTGTTCGCGCTGTACGAACGCCTGAACCACGAAATGGAAGAGGAAACCCAGCACGCCGATGCGCTGCTGCGCCGGATCCTGTTCCTGGGCGGCGACCCGGACATGCGCCCGCATGCCACCGAGCCGGGCAAGACCGTGGAGGAGATGCTGCAGAAGGACCTGGATACTGAATACGCGGTCCGGAACAATCTGGCCGCCGGCATGAAGCTGTGCGAGGAGAAGGGTGACTACGTGAGCCGCGACATCCTGCTGGCGCAGCTGAAGGACACCGAGGAAGACCATGCCTGGTGGCTGGAGCAGCAGCTGGGCCTGATCAAGCGCATCGGCCTGGAGCTGTACCAGCTGAGCAAGATCGACGGTAGCGGCGCCCCGGCGCACTGAGCCGACGTCGCTCTCTGTAGAGCCGAGCCATGCTCGGCTGCTGTTGGATCCGAGTCGAGCATGGCTCGACTCTACAAAGTTCTGTCGCCCGCCAGCACCGGAGCACCGCCAGCCAGCCTTCGCCCGCCAGCTGCTCCACCGCCCGCCAGCCGACAACGAAAAAGCCGGGGAATTCCCCGGCTTTTTCGTGTCTGACGTTCCAGGATTCCGGTGATGCCGGCCGCTGGCAGGCATCATTGGATCCCAGAGGCATTCAGCAGTTGCCAGCCAGCGGCCGGCACTACCGGTCATTCCACCGACAACCCTTCCACCTTCTGCCAGCCGCGCGGCAGCAGGTGGCCGCGGGTGGCGCGGGCGCCGAGATAGGCGTCGAGCTCGTTGAACTTCAGGCCCATCGTGCGCTGGCCCGCGCGCACCTGCAGGGTCTGCCCCGGACTGATCGCCACGATGGCGACCACGCGTTCGGTGGCGAGCTTGGCCTTCGGGATCTCGATGATCTTGTTGCCCTTGCCCTTGTCCAGTTCCGGCAGGTCGTTGGCGGCGATCGCCAGCAGGTTGCCCGAACTGGTCACCGCCACGATGCGATCGGTCGCCACGTTGGCCACGGCCGACGGCGTCAGTACCGCGGAGCCGGCCGACAGGTTCAGCATCGCCTTGCCGGCCTTGTTGCGGCCGATCAGGTTCTCGAAGCGGGTGACGAAGCCATAACCGTGGCTGGAGGCCAGCACGAAGCGGGTGTCCGGCTCGGCGCTGGCCAAGGTCACGAAGCTGGTGCCGGGTGCCGGCGAGAAGCGACCGGTCAGCGGTTCACCATTGCCGCGCGCCGACGGCAGGGTATGCACCGGCGTCGAGTAGGCGCGGCCCTCGCTGTCGAGGAACGCGACCTGCTGGGTGCTGCGCGCACGCACGGCGCCCTGCAGCGCGTCGCCATCGCGGTAGGAGAGGGCGGACGCATCGACGTCGTGGCCCTTGGCGGCACGGATCCAGCCCTTCTCCGACAGCACCACGGTCATCGGTTCGCTCGGCACCAGCTCGGTCTCGTCGATGGCCTGCGCCGCCTGGCGCTGGACCAGCGGCGAACGGCGTGCGTCGCCGAACTTCTTGGCATCGGCGGTCAGTTCGTCACGGATCAGCTTCTTCAGTTTGGCCTTGCTGTCGAGGATGCCGAGGATCTTCTCGCGCTCCTTGGCCAGCTCGTCCTGCTCGCCGCGGATCTTCATCTCTTCCAGGCGGGCCAGCTGCTTCAGCTTGGTTTCCAGGATGTACTCGGCCTGTTCCTCGGACAGGCCGAAGCGCGCGATCAGCGCCGCCTTCGGTTCGTCCTCGGTACGGATGATGTGGATCACCTCGTCCAGGTTGAGGAAGGCGACCAGCAGGCCTTCCAGCAGGTGCAGGCGGCGCTCGACCTTCTGCAGGCGGTGCTGCAGGCGGCGGGTGACGGTGTTGCTGCGGAAGGTCAGCCATTCGCTGAGCAGCATCTTCAGGTTCTTCACCTGCGGACGCCCGTCCAGCCCGATCACGTTGAGGTTGACGCGATAGCTGCGCTCCATGTCCGTGGTGGCGAACAGGTGGCCCATCAGCTGCTCGGCGTCGACACGGTTGGAACGCGGCACCAGCACCACGCGCACCGGGTTGGCGTGGTCGGACTCATCGCGGATGTCCTCCAGCCACGGCAGCTTCTTGGCGCGCATCTGCGCGGCGATCTGCTCGATCACCTTCGACGGCGACACCTGGAACGGCAGCGCCGTCACGACGATGTTGTTGGCTTCCTTGGTGAAGGTCGCACGCGCACGCACGCTGCCGTTGCCGGTCTCGTACATGTTCCGCAGATCGTTGGCCGCGGTGATGATCTCGGCGCTGGACGGGTAGTCCGGGCCCTGCACGTGCTCGCACAGGTCGCGCACGCTGGCGTCGGGGTTGTCCAGCAGGTGCAGCAGCGCGCTGACGATCTCGTTGAGATTGTGCGGCGGCACGTCGGTGGCCATGCCCACGGCGATGCCGGTGGTGCCATTGAGCAGCAGGTGCGGCAGCCGCGCCGGCATCCAGGTCGGCTCCTGCAGGGTGCCGTCGAAGTTCGGCGCCCAGTCGGTGGTGCCCTGGCCCAGTTCGCCCAGCAGCACTTCGGCGATCGGGGTCAGCTTGGATTCGGTATAACGCATCGCCGCGAACGACTTCGGGTCGTCGCTGGAGCCGAAGTTGCCCTGGCCCTCGATCAGCGGGTAGCGGTACGAGAACGGCTGGGCCATCAGCACCAGCGCCTCGTAGCACGCGCTGTCGCCGTGCGGGTGGTATTTACCGATGACGTCACCGACGGTGCGCGCAGACTTCTTCGGCTTGGACGCGGCATTCAGGCCCAGCTCGCTCATCGAATAGATGATGCGGCGCTGCACCGGCTTCAGGCCGTCGCCGATGAACGGCAGGGCGCGGTCCAGGACCACATACATCGAGTAGTCGAGGTAGGCGCGTTCGGCGTACTCGCGCAGCGGCAGTTGTTCGAATCCGTGGAACACGGGGCGGGCAAGTTCGGTCATGCGGCGTTGTTACCTGTTGTCGGGAGGCGGCGACGGCGGTCGCCGCTCGCAATCCTGTGATTATCCGGATGCGGCCGGGGATGCCAAGCCGCGTGCAGGGTCCAGCCCGGTTTCCAGGCCGTGCCCGGCCCGCGCCAGGTAGCGCCCCGGCGGCAGCCCGAAGTGGCGACGGAACACGGTGACGAAGGCGCTGGCGCTGCTGAAGCCCAGTGCATGGGCGATGTCGGCGACGCTGCGGCCATCGGTCAACTGGCGCAGGGCTTCGGACAGCCGGGCCTGCTGCCGCCACTGGGCGAAGCTGAGGGTGGTCTCGTCGCGGAAGTGGCGGGTCAGGCTGCGCGGTGACAGCCCGGCCCAGTGTGCCCATTCGGCCAGGCTGCGTTCGTCGGACGGGTCGGCCAGCAGCTGCGAGGCGATCTTCAGCAGGCGCCGGTCATGCGGCATCGGCAGGTGCATGCGCTGGCGTGGCGCTGTGCGGATCTCGTCCACCAGCACCTCGATGATGTGCTGGCGTTCGGGTGTTGTGTCGTAGCCCGGTGGCCAGTCGCAGATGCGGTCGGCCAGTGCTTGTGCCAGCTTGGACAGGCCCAGCACGCAGGGATCGGAGGGCAGCGTGGCGCAGACCGGCGCTGCCAGCGCCATGCCCCAGCCACGCAACGGGCCGTCGAGGGTGACCGTGTGCGGCTCCAGCGGCGGCATCCAGCCGGCCGAGCCCGGCGCCAGCGACCAGGTGCCGTGCGAGGTACGGGTGGTCAGCAGGCCGCGCTCGACACAGATCAGCTGGGCGCGCTGGTGGTGGTGCCAGTCCACTTCCCGCACCAGCCCCTGCGGGCTGTCGAAGCGGAAACCGACTACCGGGGGACCATCGTTGCGCTCGAACCAGTCCAGTGCTTCGTCCCTGAGCAGGCGTTTGGGAGCGGGAATTTCTGCCTTGTTCATCATGTCCGCTGGCTGAAATGTGTCATCCATTGGCTGGATTGTACTACCGGGCCACCTGACCAGATCATTAAGGTAGGCGCCTTCACCGATCCAGCCCACTGCTGCAACACAGCATTCGATGCCAGATCGAATATTTCCATTGAGAAATATTTTTTTTGGAAGAGAATGCTCCCCCATGATCTGTCCTGCAACCACTCCCCCCAGCTTCGGCCTGCTGCTGCGCCAGGTGCGCGACGGCCTGGTCCGGCAACTCGACGCGTCCATGGCTGAAGAAGATCTGGGTATCGGCTTCACCCACTACATCGGGTTGAAGGTGCTTTCCCATATGGCGCCGTGCACCGCCAATGAGCTGGCCCAGGCCATCGACCAGGTGCCCAGCGCGGTGACCCGCCTGCTGGACAAGCTCGAGGCGCTGGGCTGTGTCCGCCGCGAACCGCATGCGCAGGACCGTCGCGCGCTGCAGATCGTACTGACCGACGAAGGCCGCGCGCTGTGGGCGCGCTTGAAGCTGCGTGGCGACGCGGTGATGGATTACGCCCTACGTGATCTTTCCAGCGACGAGCGCACGCTGCTGCTGTCCCTCCTTACCCGAATCCGCGATTCCCTGACGACCCCATGAACCTGATCCCGCATCCCACTCTCCGCCGCTCCGGGCGCGCGCTGCTGGTGTCAGCGCTGGCCCTGGCCCTGGCCGCCTGCGCCAGCAGCCGTGGCCTCAATCCGCAGGGCCACGTGCTCGATGTGGACAGCCTGCACAGCGAACGCACTCTGGCCGACACCGACCTGAGCGCCACCGGCTTCCCAGCGCAGGACTGGTGGAAGGCGCTTGGCGACGCGCAGCTGGACGCGCTGGTTGCTGAAGGCCTTGCCGGTCATCCGAGCCTGGATGCCGCCGACGCGCGCCTGCGCCAGGCCCAGGCCCAGGTCGGCACTGCGCGTGCGGATGAGCTGCCCAGCCTGTCGGTGTCCGGTGGCTACACCGGCCTGCGCCTGCCCGAGTCGATGGTCGGCAGCGAGATGGGTGGCCGCTACGGCGGCAGCAGCCAGGTCGCCTTCGACTTCAGCTATGGCGTGGACCTGTGGGGTGGCAAGCGCGCTGCCTGGGAAGCGGCCGTGGACGGTGCACATGCCGCTACCGTCGAAGCCCAGGCCGCGCGCCTGAATCTCTCGACCGGCATTACCCAGGCCTATGCCGACCTCGCCTATGCGTGGCAGCTCAACGATGTGGCCGAGGAAGAACTGACCCGCTCGCAGAAGTCGCTGCAGCTGACCCGGCAGCGCCGCGGCGCCGGCATCGACAGTGACCTGCAGGTGCGCCAGGCCGAGGCCCGTGTGCCGGCCGCGCAGCAGCAGGTGCTGGCTGCACAGCAGCGCATCGATGCCGCTCGCACCGCGTTGGCGGCACTGGTCGGCAAGGGCCCGGACCGCGGGCTGTCGATCCAGCGCCCGCAGCCGCTGAACCCGATGGCGCTGCAGTTGCCGGGCGTGCTGCCCAGCGAACTGCTCGGCCGTCGCCCCGACATCGTCGCCGCACGCTGGCGCGTGGAAGCGGCCGACAAGCAGATCAAGGTCGCCAAGACCAAGTTCTACCCGAGCTTCAACCTGACCGCGCTGGCCGGCGTGGTCGCCCCGAACGTGGGCGACCTGCTGAAGAGCAGCTCCACCTTCGCCTACATCGGCCCGGCGCTGAGCCTGCCGATCTTCGAAGGCGGCAAGCTGCGCGCCAACCTGGCCAACACCGATGCGCAGTACGACCTGGCGGTGGCCAACTACAACCAGGCTGTGCTCGACGCGCTGCGTGACGTGGCCGACCAGGTCAACGCGGTGCGCTCGCTGGCCCAGCAGGCGCAGTCGCAGCAGCAGGCCGTGGATACCGCACGCTCGGCCTTCGACCTGGCCCAGCAGCGCTACCGCGCCGGCATCGGCAGCTACCTGGACGTGCTGACCGCGCAGTCCACGCTGTTGCAGTCGCAGCAGCAGCTGGCCGGCCTGCAGTCGCAGCAGGTGCAGACCTCGGTGCGACTGAGCAAGGCGCTCGGCGGTGGTTTCCAGCCCGCTGACGCCGACCGCGCACCGATCGCCTCCCATTCCGATTCCTCGCATTCCTGAAGACGCCCGCCATGAGCCAGACCCAAGACACCGCGGCCCCGGCCGCCCCCAACCGCCGCGGCAACCTGCTGCGCGGCCTGTTCGTGATCGTCGTGCTGCTGCTTGCCGCACTGGCGCTGTGGTACTTCATGTTCGGCCGTTGGTTCGAAGAGACCGACGATGCCTACGTGCAGGGCAACCAGGTGCAGATCACCCCGCTGGTGGCCGGTACCGTGGTCGCCATCAACGCCGATGACGGCATGCGCGTGGAGCGCGGCCAGCTGCTGGTGCAGCTGGACCCGTCCGACACCGCGGTGGCACTGCAGCAGGCCGAAGCCAACCTGGCCAAGACCGTGCGCCAGACCCGCGGCCTGTACCGCAGCGTAGAAGGCGCGCAGGCGGACCTGAACGCCCGCCAGGTGACCCTGAAGCGCGTGCGCGAAGACTACGCCCGCCGCAAGGACCTGGCCGCCACCGGCGCCATCTCCAACGAAGAACTGGCCCACGCCCGCGACGAGCTGGCCGCGGCCGAAGCCGCCGTGGCCGGTTCGCGCGAGACCGTCGAGCGCAACCGCGCGCTGGTCGACGACACCGTGATCGCCACCCAGCCGGACGTGCAGGCCGCCGCCGCACAGCTGCGCCAGGCCTTCCTCAACAACGCCCGCGCCGGCATCGTCGCGCCGGTCTCCGGCTACGTCGCCCGTCGTTCGGTGCAGGTCGGCCAGCGCGTGCAGCCGGGCAACGCGCTGATGGCGGTAGTGCCGACCGAGCAGATGTGGGTCGAGGCCAACTTCAAGGAAACCCAGCTGCGCCACATGCGCCTGGGCCAGGAAGTGGAGCTGAAGTCGGACCTATATGCTGGTGACGTGAAGTACAAGGGCCGCATCCAGAGCCTGGGCCTGGGCACCGGTTCGGCGTTCTCGCTGCTGCCGGCGCAGAACGCCAGCGGCAACTGGATCAAGATCGTGCAGCGCGTACCGGTGCGCATCGCCATCGATGCCAAGCAGCTGGCCGAGCACCCGCTGCGCATCGGCCTGTCGATGAAGGCCGAAGTGAGCCTGCGCGACCAGAAGGGCGAAGTGCTGCCGAGCACCCCGGCCAAGGGCACGGTGTTCGACACCGACGTGTATGCCAAGCAGCTGCATGATGCCGACGAGGTGATCCACACGATCATCCAGGGCAACCTGCCGCAGCAACAGGCGAAGGTGGGCTGAGGTCGCCATGTCCGCACAAGCTCCAGCCGCGCCCGGCGCTCCGGGCGCACCGGCGGCGCCGGCTGCGGCCTCCGGGTTCCTGCCGCCCAGCGTCGCCCTGTGCACCGTTGGCCTGGCGATGGCGTCGTTCATGCAGGTGCTCGACACCACCATCGCCAACGTCTCGCTGCCGACCATCGCCGGCAACCTCGGCGCCAGTTCGCAGCAGGCGACCTGGGTCATCACCTCGTTCGCGGTCAGCACGGCCATCGCGCTGCCGCTGACCGGCTGGCTCAGCCGCCGTTTCGGCGAACGCAAGCTGTTCGTCTGGGCGACTCTGGCCTTCGTCATCACCTCGCTGTTGTGCGGCCTTGCGCAGAGCATGGGCATGCTGGTGGTGTCGCGTGCGCTGCAGGGTTTCGTGGCCGGTCCGATGTACCCGATCACACAGTCGCTGCTGGTCTCGATCTATCCGCGCGAGAAACGCGGGCAGGCATTGGCGCTGCTGGCGATGATCACGGTGGTGGCGCCGATCTGCGGCCCGATCCTCGGTGGCTGGATCACCGACAACTACAGCTGGGAATGGATCTTCCTGATCAACGTGCCGTTGGGCATCTTCGCCGCGCTGGTGGTGGGCAACCAGTTGAAGGGGCGCCCGGAACAGATCGAGAAGCCGAAGATGGACTACGTCGGCCTGATCACGCTGGTGATTGGTGTCGGCGCGCTGCAGCTGGTGCTCGACCTGGGCAACGACGAGGACTGGTTCTCGTCGATGAAGATCGTGGTGCTGGCCTGCGTGGCGGTGGTAACGCTGACCGTGTTCCTGATCTGGGAACTGACCGACAAGGATCCGATCGTCGACCTGAAGCTGTTCCGGCACCGCAACTTCCGCGCCGGCACGCTGGCGATGGTGGTGGCCTATGCGGCGTTCTTCAGCGTGGCCCTGCTGATTCCGCAGTGGCTGCAGCGTGACATGGGCTATACCGCGATCTGGGCAGGCCTGGCGACCGCACCGATCGGCATCCTGCCGGTGATCATGACGCCGTTCGTGGGCAAGTATGCGTCGCGCTTCGACATGCGGATGCTGGCCACCGTGGCCTTCATCGTGCTGTCGATGACCAGCTTCCTGCGCTCGAACTTCAACCTGCAGGTGGACTACATGCACGTGGCCGGCGTGCAGCTGATCATGGGCATTGGCGTGGCGCTGTTCTTCATGCCGGTGCTGCAGATCCTGCTGTCGGATCTGGATGGGCGCGAGATCGCCGCGGGCTCCGGCCTGGCGACGTTCCTGCGTACGCTGGGCGGCAGCTTCGCGGCCTCGCTGACGACGTGGCTGTGGGCGCGGCGCACGCAGGTGCACCATGCCGACCTGACCGAGCACATCTCGGCCTATCAGCCGGGCATGCAGGACCAGGTCACGGCGATGGGGCAGGGTGACCTGCAACACGGTGCAGCGGTGCTGAACAACATGATCAACCACCAGGCATCGCAGATGGGCTTCAACGACATCTTCTTCCTGCTGGGCTGGATTTTCCTGGCGATCATTACGTTCCTGTGGCTGGCCAAGCCGCCATTCGGCGCAGGTGCGGGTGCAGCCGCCGGTGGTGGACACTGAAACTCCCTGGAAACACCGTGCTGTATTTTGACCCCGCCGCGAGGCGGGGTTTTTGTTGGGGCGACGCTGGTCGCGCGGGCATTGCCCTCGGGGTGGTGCAACGGCGCAGGTTCAGCGCGTGCGATAGACGCGTTTGAACACCACCCGGTCGGAAGACCATCGGGAAATGGCCCAGATCCCCGCCACAAGTACGGCGCCGCATGCGAGCCAGCCGGCAGTGGCCTGAAATCGGCTGCCGACAAGTGCGCCGGAGATGATGGCGGCGACAAAGACAAGCATTACGGCCTCCTTTGATGCGCCGTAGTGGACCTCGGCCTGGCATCCCACGCATACGCTTACGCCGTGGTTCGAGCCGGTATGGCAGTGTGGGCAGATGATGCTGCGCTGCATTGGTGCGTCCTTTGGGGGAGAGGAGGGGCGCTGGTCAGGTCGTGGCGATACACCTGCAACCGGCTCCCGCAAATCTGCCTCCCACCGAAAAGGAATCGGGTGGATCTCGACTAGGAAAAGTACGAATTGAACGGGGAACGTGAAATGCGCCCCAAAAGGGGGCCGTTCAAGGTCTGGTGACGACGCGCCAGGAGGAGGTATGCACCCGCAGACGACGCCCGGACGGTGCGAGATACGACAGTCCGAGTGGCGGTTGCGATGCCAGGATCGCCAAACCCCGGAAACGAAAAAACCCGCTTTCGCGGGTTTGATCATCTTGAGTCGTGGTGCCCAGGAGAGGACTCGAACCTCCACGGTTTTACCCGCTAGTACCTGAAACTAGTGCGTCTACCAATTCCGCCACCTGGGCGACTCAGGAGATGAATTGTGCGGGACGGCAGAGAGAGTGTCAACAACATTTCACACATTTTTCTGCGGCTGCACGCCCAGGTGAAGCAGCAGGCTGCGCATCGCCGGTGACAGCTGCGCCCATTCGGCGAAACAGGCGCACAGGCGGCGCTGTGCCCACGCATCTGCAAGCGGGACCGCAACAGTACGGGTATTGCGTCGATGCTGGCGGGCGATGGTGCGCGGCACGATGCCGAGACCAATGCCGTGGCCGACCATGATGCACACGCCTTCGAAGGTCTTCATGCGGATGCGTACGTCCAGGCGTCGCCCGATGTCGCGTGCCTGGTCTTCGATGTAGGCCTGCAGTGCATTGCCGTCGGCCAGCGCGACGAAGGTCTCGCCGGCAACATCGGCGAAGGCCACGCTGCGCCGCGATGCGAAGCGGTGTTCCGCGGGCAGCAGCATCACCAGTGGATCTTCGGCGACCACGTGCTGCTGCAGGCCGGCAGCGTCGACCGCATCACTGATGATGCCGGCTTCGGCCTGGCCAGCGTTGATCGCACGCACGACTTCGGGGCTGGTGCGCTCCAGCAGTTCCACGTGCAGGCGCGGGCGTTCGGCCAGCCACGGTGCCAGCCGCGAAGGCAGGTAGTTGGTCAGTGCTGCGGTGTTGGCATACAGATGCAGTGTGCCGCGCGCGCCGTGCGCGAACGCCTGCAGTTCACCGCGCAGCTGCGCCTGCTGCTGCAGGATCAATCGTGCATGGTGGGCGAGGGCGGCGCCGGCTTCGGTCAGGCTGACGCCGCGGGGGTGCCGGTTCACCAACGCGGTGCCGGCATCGGCTTCGATCGTGCGCAGGCGTTCGCTGGCCGACGCCAGTGCCAGGTTTGCCTGCGCTGCGCCGGCCGTGATGCTGCCCGCCTCGGCAATCGCCAGGAACAGGCGCAGGTCGGCGATATCCATCCGCATGTGATGCCCTCATCGCAACGGCTGCGCCTTCGGATCAGCCGAAGGCAAGGCCGGAAACACCGCATTGTGCGCCGAGCGGCCGGCCGATCCAATGAAGGCATGAATGAATCAATGTACTTCTACGTGCTGCTGGTGGCGGTGTTCGTGCTGGCCGGTGTGGTCAAGGGTGTGACTGGCATGGGGTTGCCGACGGTGGCGATGGGGCTGCTGGGCAGCACGCTGTCGCCGGTGGCGGCAGCGTCGATGCTGTTCATTCCCACTTTCGTCACCAATGCGTGGCAGCTGTTGTCCGGGCCGTCACTGGACCGTATCGTGCGGCGCCTGTGGCCGATGATGCTGGTCGTGGTGGTGGTGACGCTGGGCTCGGCGGCGCTGCTGGTGCGGGTCGATCGCACTTGGTCGCGCGTTGCGTTGGGCGTGGCATTGGTGGTCTATGCCGCCTATGCGTTGCTTGCGCCGGTGTTCCGCGTGCAGCAGCGGCGCGAGCGTTGGCTGGGGCCGCTGGTGGGGGCGTTGTCGGGCGTGGTGACCGGCGCCACCGGCGTGTTCGTGATGCCGGCGGTGCCGTACCTGCAGTCGCTGGGGTTGCAGCGCGAGGAGCTGGTGCAGGCGCTGGGGCTGGCGTTCACGGTGTCAACGATTTCGCTGACCGCCGGCCTGGTGCTGCACGGCGCATTCGGCATCCAGCAGCTGGGGCTGAGTGCGCTGGCGGTGCTGCCGGCATTGCTGGGCATGTGGCTGGGGCAGGTGATCCGGCAGCGCATCAGTGCGCGGGTGTTTCGGGGCTGCTTCCTGGGTTTCCTGCTGCTGCTCGGGCTGGAACTGGTGCTGCGGCCGCTGCTCTGATGCCGGATTCCGGGCATGAAAAAACCCGCTCTCGCGGGTTTTTCTCATTCTCGACGTGGTGCCCAGGAGAGGACTCGAACCTCCACGGTTTTACCCGCTAGTACCTGAAACTAGTGCGTCTACCAATTCCGCCACCTGGGCGTCGAGGAGCGAAATTATGGGGTGTTGTTACGGGGGTGTCAACACTTTTTCTGGATCCGGTGTCGGATCCCGTTTCGCGTGCGGAGCGGGCGCTGACCCCATCTCACTCGCTTGGGGTCGGAGCGCTTTCCTTCGGAAAGAAATTCGGCCCCGTTGCTGGATTGCAGGCAAAAAAAATCCCCGCCGAAGCGAGGAGTTTTTTCGTTGGTGCCCAGGAGAGGACTCGAACCTCCACGGTTTTACCCGCTAGTACCTGAAACTAGTGCGTCTACCAATTCCGCCACCTGGGCGTTCCAGAGGCGCAATTGTGAAGATGAATCCGCAGGTTGTCAACGACTTCCTGAATATTTTTCACGCAAGGCCTTCAAGACGGCCACTGACCCGTTCTGCACGCCGTCAACGGCTACCATGTAGGGCGATGACTACCAAAAAACCAAGCAAGGGCGGGAGCACCTCCCGCGGCCAGGCCCCGAAGAAGGGCGCCAAGGCGGGCACGGCCCGCACCACCAAGCCGGGCAAGCCGTTGCCGGGCTGGTTCCCCGAATTGAATGAAGGCGGCACACCGCCGCGTGGCCGCAAGGTCCGCAGCAGCGACGCACCGGGCCCGGCCCCGGGCCGCAAGTTGCCGCCGACCGGCAAGGTGATCGACGATCCCTATGCCGCCCGCGAAGCAGAGAAGTACGAACAGCCCATCGCCAGCCGCGAAGCCATCCTGGCCCTGCTGGAGCGTTGCGAAGGGCCGCAGACGGCAGAGGAACTGGGCGCACGCCTGGGCCTGACCGCACCGGACCGTGCCGAAGCACTGTCGCGCCGGCTCGGCGCCATGGTCCGCGACGGCCAGCTGGTGCAGAACCGCCGCGGCGGCTTCGCCCCGATCCAGACCCTGAACCTGGTCACCGGCGTGGTGATCGCCAACCCGGAGGGGTTCGGCTTCCTGCGCCCGGTCGAGGGCGGCGACGACCTGTTCCTGCCGCCGTATGAAATGCGCAAGGTCATGCACGGCGACAAGGTGCTGGCCCGCGTGACCGGCATCGACCACCGTGGCCGCCGCGAAGGCAGCATCGCCCGCGTGCTCGAACGCGGTATGACCCGCCTGATCGGCCGCTTCAGCATCGAGATGGGCATCAACTACGTGGTGCCCGACGACAAGCGCGTGCAGCGCAACGTGCAGGTGCCGCCGGACCAGACCGGTGGCGCGCGCGACGGCCAGCTGGTGGTCTGCGAACTGACCCAGGCCCCGGACAGCCGCCGCCCGCCGATCGGCCGCATCATCGCCGTGCTTGGCGACAAGCTGACCGCGTCGCTGGTGGTGGAGACCGCCATCCACGGCCACGAACTGCCGTTCGAGTTCCCGCAGGAGGTGCTGGACGAAGCGGCCGCGGTGCCGCTGGTGGTGGAACCGCCAATGATCGGCGACCGTGTCGATCTGCGCAGCACGCCGCTGGTCACCATCGACGGTGAGGATGCCAAGGACTTCGACGACGCGGTGTACTGCGAGCCGAACGCCGATGGCTTCCGCCTGGTGGTGGCGATTGCCGATGTCTCCAACTACGTGCGCCCCGGTACGCCGCTGGATGAGGAGGCGCAGAAGCGTGCCACCTCGGTGTACTTCCCGGGCTTCGTGGTGCCAATGCTGCCGGAGACGCTGTCCAATGGCATCTGCTCGCTGATGCCGAAGGTCGACCGCATGTGCTTCGTCTGCGACATGCAGATCGACCGCGATGGCCTGGTCACGCATTCGCGCTTCTACGAGGCGGTGATGAATTCGCATGCGCGCCTGACCTACACCCAGGTGTGGAAGGCGGTGGGCGAGGACGATGCCGATACCAAGGCCTGGATGGGCGAGCTGCTGCCGCAGGTGCAGCGCCTGCACCAGCTGTACAAGGTGTTGTCCAAGGCACGTGCCAAGCGCGGCGCCATCGAGTTCGAAAGCAGCGAAGTTCGCTTCGTGCTGGACAACCGTGGTGAAGTCACCCAGGCCGGCATGCTGGTGCGCAATGACGCGCACAAGCTGATCGAGGAATGCATGATCGCGGCCAATGTGGAGGCAGCGAAGTACCTGCTGTCGCGCCATGTGCCGGCCCCGTACCGCATCCACGAGAAGCCGCCGGAAACCAAGTACGCCGACCTCCTGGAATTCCTTAAGGAGTTCAAGCTGAGCCTGCCGCCATGGTCGAAGGTGCGCCCGGGCGATTACACCAAGCTGCTGAAGAAGATCCGCGACCGCCCCGATGCCACGCTGCTGGAATCGGTGCTGCTGCGCAGCCAGAGCCTGGCGATCTACAGCCCGGAAAACCACGGTCATTTCGGTCTGGCACTGGAGGCGTACGCGCACTTCACCTCGCCGATCCGCCGTTACCCCGACCTGCTGGTGCACCGCGCGATCAAGCACGCGCTGTCCGGCAAGCCGCTGGACAAGTTCACCTACAACGCGCGCGAAATGGCTGCGCTGGCGCTGCAGTGCTCCGAGCGCGAGCGCCGTGCCGATGAAGCCGAACGCGAGGTCGACGAGCGTTACCGCGCGGCGTGGATGGAAAAGCACGTGGGTGGCCAGTTCGATGGCGTGATCAGCGGCGTGACCAGCTTCGGCCTGTTCGTGGAACTGGACGAGTCGAAGGTGCAGGGCCTGGTGCACGTGACCCAGCTGCCGCAGGACTATTACAAGTTCGACGCCACGCGCAAGACGCTGACCGGCGAACGCCGCGGCAGCAGTTACCGTCTGGGCGACCGCGTGCGGATCCTGGTGCTGAAGGCCAGCATGGAAGAGCGCAAGATCGACTTCCGCCTGGTCGAGCACAAGGGCGAGGACGAGGGTGGTGGCCTGCCGCCGCTGCCCGAGCGTGGCAAGCCGGCCAAGCGGAAGAAAGAGAAATACTGATGGCCGTGGTAGTGCCGGCCGCTGGCCGGCATCCATGGCACCCTCGGCACCGACGGGTTGCCGGCCAGCGGCCGGCACCACCAGGAGACATCGCATGCAAGGCCAACCCGAATACAGTGGCGGCTGCCAGTGCGGCGCGATCCGCTTCCAGGCGCGCGGTGCGCTGACCGATAGTTCGATCTGCCATTGCCGGATGTGCCAGAAGGCCTTCGGTGCCTACTACGCACCGCTGGTGTCGGTGCGTGGCGTGCAGTTCAGCTGGACCCGCGGCCAGCCGCGCTATTTCCAGTCCTCCAACGTGGTGCGGCGTGGCTTCTGCGCCGACTGCGGTACGCCATTGACCTACGAAGCGCCCGATGGCGTGGCGGTGGCTGCCGGCGCGTTTGACGAACCCGAACGCCTGCCACCGACGATCCAGTACGGGGTCGAGCGCAAGCTGCCGTTCGTGGATGCACTGGCCGGCCTGCCGGCACGGCGTACAGAGGAAGACATCGCGGCCCTGGACTTCCTGGCCACGATCGTGTCCCACCAGCATCCCGACCACGACACCCCGCACTGGCCGCCGCGCAGCCGTTCAGCCGAAGGGTGAACGGCGGGTAGCGCCGGGTCATGCCCGGCGAGCGCGAAGCGCGGCCGTCGCCGATGCTCTACCATAGCCACCCCCTTTCCGGTCCCCGCCCGCATGAGCAAGAACAGCCAGTGGATCGTCGGCGTCAACGCCGTCGCCTCCTCCATCGAGAACGACGCCGAGAACGTCCGCGAAGTGCTGGTCGAGGCCGGTGCGAAGAACCCGCGCCTGACCGAGATCGAGGAAAACGCCCGCCGCAAGGGCATCGACGTGCGCAAGGTGAACAGCCAGGCGCTGGACGGTGTCGGCGGTTCGGTACGCCACCAGGGCGTGGCCGCTCGCTATGCCGCCGCCCGCACTTACAGCGAGAACGAGCTGGAGGGCCTGGTCACCGCAGCCGAGGGCAAGGCCCTGCTGCTGGTGCTGGACGAAGTGCAGGACCCGCACAACCTTGGCGCTTGCCTGCGCTCGGCGGCTGCCGCAGGCGCCACTGCCGTGATCATCCCCAAGGACAAGTCGGCCACGGTGAACGCGACCGTGCGCAAGACCTCGGCCGGTGCCGCCGATCTGATCCCGGTAGTGGCGGTGACCAACCTGTCACGCTGCCTGAAGGACCTGCAGAAGCAGGGCGTGTGGATCTACGGCCTGGCCGGCGAAGCCACTGCGTCGCTGTACCAGCTGGACCTGAAGGGCAACATTGCCCTGGTGCTGGGTGGCGAGGCCGATGGCCTGCGCCGCCTGACCCGCGAGAACTGCGATGGCCTGGTCAAGATCCCGATGCCGGGCGAGATCGAGAGCCTGAATGTCTCCGTCGCCGCCGGCGTCAGCCTGTTCGAGGCCGTGCGCCAGCGCGGTTGATTGGGCGACAGCCCATGTAGAGCCGAGCCCACGCTCGGCTGCCGCGCGCGGCCCACCGCGCCGCATGGGCATTCAGACGAAAAGCAGCCGAGCATGGGCTCGGCTCTAAAGAAGGCCTCAGCCCGCGCTGCCGCCCAGCGCCTTGAACAGGGTGACGTCGTTGTTCAGCTGGCCCTGGCGCACGCGCGCCAGTGACAGTTCGGCATCGCGCCGGGTCTGCTGTGCTTCCAGCCAGGTGCGCAGATCGGTGGCACCGACGCGATAGCGCACCTCCTGCGCGCGTTCCACTTCCACCGCTTCGTCATACGAGGCCTGCGAGGCGGCCACCTGGCGCGCCAGCTGCTCGCGGGCCGACAGTGCGTTGTCTACTTCCGAGAGCGCGGTGTACAGCGTCTTGCGGAAGTTGGTGGCGGCGATCTGATAGGCGGTGCCGGCGATGTCGGTATCCAGCTGCGCGCGCTGCAGGTTGAGGAACGGCAGCGAAAGGCCTGCACCCAGGGTGGCCACCGGATTGCGCAGCACATCCCCCAGCGAGGTCGCACTGGAGCCGAGGCTGCCGGTCAGGCTCAGCGCCGGGTAGTACTGGGTGGCGGTCACCTTGATGGTCTTCAGGCTGTTGCGCAGGCGAAGTTCGGCCGCGCGCAGGTCGGGACGGCGGCCGAGCAGATCGGTCGGCAGGCCCTCGGCGATGCCCGGACTGCGTGCACCCAGCAGGTCCTGTGGCTCGTCCTGCAGCGGCCAGGGCGTGCCGTCCAGCAGCACGGTCAGCGCGTTGCGCACTTCCACCCGCTGCTGTTCCAGCGCGCTCTGCGAGGAGCGTTGCGATTGCAGGTTCTGCAGCGCCTGGCGCACTTCCAGGCGCGATACCGCACCGGCGTCGAAGCGCGCCTGTACCAGTTCGCGGGTGCGTTCCAGCCGCTCCAGGTTGGCCTGGCCGGTGGCGATCGACTGGTTGAGGTAGGCCAGGTTCCAGTACTGGGTGATGGTGTCGCTGATCACCAGCAGGGCGGTGTTCTGCCGGTCTTCCTCGCTGGCTTCGGCTTCCCAGCGGGCGATGTCGCGCTGGGTGCGCAGGCGCCCCCACAGATCGACTTCCCAGCCCAGCGAAACGCCGGTGGAATAGCTGCGGCGCCAGTCGTCGGCCTGGTCGGTGGCGCGGCTGGCATTGCCGCTGACGCCGGATGACGAAGGCTGCGGCCACAGCGCGTTGCTGGCCAGCCCGGCCTGCAGGCGTGAACGCTGCACGGCCAGCCCGGCGGCGGCCAGATCGCTGTTGGCGGCCAGTGCCTGCGCCACCAGCCGGTCCAGGCGTTCATCGCCGAAGCCGGTCCACCAGGTGTCCTGGCGGATGTCACGGCCCGGTGTATCCAGGCTGCTGCGCGGGTCGTCGGCCGGGGCATTGAGGCTGGCATCGCCACGCCCGTAGCTGGCCGCCACATCGGGGTCATGCACCGGGTAGCGGCCGATCGACGCACAGCCGGGCAGGGCGAGCAGAACGGCGCCCGCCAGCAGCAGGCGCGAAGGAGCGGGGAAGGGCAGTCGGGTCATCATCTTCATTCGCGGGCCAGGGCCTCCACCGGATCGAGCTGCGCGGCATTGCGCGCGGGCAGGAAGCCGAATGCCACGCCGATCAGGGTCGAGCAGGCAAAGGCGGCGACGATCGAGGTGGTGGAGAACAGCACCTGGAAGTCGCTGGCGAAGCGGCCGATCATCGAGCCCAGCAGCAGGGCCAGGCCGATGCCGAGCGCGCCGCCGAGCAGGCACACCAGCACCGCTTCGATCAGGAACTGCTGGCGGATGTCACTCTGCCGTGCGCCCACGGCCATGCGCACGCCGATCTCGCGGGTACGCTCGGTCACCGACACCAGCATGATGTTCATCACGCCGATGCCACCGACCAGCAACGCGATGGCGGCGATGGCGCCGATCAGCAGGGTCATCGTCCGCGTGGTCTGTTCGATGGTGTCGCGGATCTCGGCGCTGTTGCTGAGGAAGAAATCCTCGGTGCCGTGGCGCATCGTCAGCAGGCGGGTGATCGCTTCCTGAGCGGCATCCATCGGTGTGTTGTCGTCGACGCGCACGGTGATGCTGGAGACATGGCTCTGCCCGAGCATGCGCGACATCACCGTGGTGTATGGCACCCACACGCTGAGACTGGTGCTGCCACCGAAACCGAAGCTTTGCCGCTTGGCCACGCCGATCACGCGTGCTGGCACGTTGCCGAGCAGGATCACCTGGCCGACCGGGTCGACATCGGGGAAGAACTGGGTCTGGGTGTTCTCGTCGATCACCGCTACCTGGCCGAGGCCCCTCACGGCATCGGCATCGAAGAAGCTGCCGCTGAGCAGGTTTACCCCCTTGACCCGGAAGAACTGCTCGCCGACGCCGCTGACCTGCGCAGTGGAAGACTGGTTGCGGTAGCGCGCAGTGACCGAGGTCGACACGCTGGGGGTGGCGCTGTCCACATAGCTCTGCTTCGCCAGTGCGTCGGCATCGCTGGCCTTGAGCGTCTGCACCCGCGCCGAGCGCATGTCGCCGAAACCACGGCCGGGATAGACGTCGATGGTGTTGGTGCCCAGCGCGCTGATGTTCTGCAGGATCTGCTGCTGCGAACCGTTGCCCAATGCCACCACCGAGACCACCGAGGCGATGCCGATGATGATGCCGAGCATGGTCAGGAAGGTGCGCAGCCGATGGGCGTTCATCGCCAGCAGCGCCATGCGGAACGCTTCGGTGAAGCGGTCGCGTGCCGCCCGCCAGCTGTTGCCGTGGGCAACACCGGTGCTGGCCTCGCGCTGCGCGCGGTAGGTCGGCGCATCCGGGTTGGCGCGGTCGGCGATGATCTCGCCATCACGGATCTCGATGATGCGCTGCGCGTGCTGGGCCACGCTCATGTCGTGGGTGACGATGATGATGGTGTGGCCTTCGGCATGCAGCTCGCCGAGGATCGCCATCACTTCCTCGCCGGATTTCGTGTCGAGCGCGCCGGTGGGTTCGTCGGCCAGGATCACCTCGCCGCCATTCATCAGTGCGCGCGCGATCGACACGCGCTGCTGCTGGCCACCGGACAGCTGGCCGGGCTTGTGGTGCATGCGGTCGCCCAGGCCCAGCCGCCGCAGCAGCTGCTCGGCACGCGCGTTGCGCACCGCGCCGGGGCTGCCGGCGTATACCGCCGGCACTTCCACGTTGCCGCGTGCATCCAGATCGCCGAGCAGGTGGTAGCGCTGGAAGATGAAACCGAAGTGCTCGCGGCGCAGTTCGGCCAGTTCGTCCGGCTCCATCTTTCCGGTCTCGCGGCTGGCCACCTGGTAGCTGCCCCGGGTGGGACGGTCAAGGCAGCCGAGGATGTTCATCAGCGTCGACTTGCCCGAGCCGGACTGGCCGACGATGGCCACCATCTCACCGGCGTGGATGTCGAGATTGACGTCGCGCAGCACCGCGATCACATCGTCGCCGGCCGGGAACTCGCGTCGCAGGTCGCGCAGGCGCAGCAGCGGCGCCATCGTGCTCATCGGCGCCCCATGCCGGGGCCGCCGACCCGCATCTGCATGCCGCCGCGGCTGCCGCCACCAGGGCTGGCACCGGTTGCACCGGCTTCGCCGACCACCACGCGCTCGCCTTCCTTCAAGCCGGACAGGATCTCGGCCGAGGCGCCGTTGTTGATGCCGACGGTGACCTTGCGCGGCTGCGGCTGGCCCTTGTCGTCCAGTACCCGCACCATGCGCTCATCGCCACGGCGCTTCGGCCCCAGTGCCACCGACGGCACCATCAGCACGCCCTTGGCCTGCCTGAGCAGTACCGAGACCTGCGCGGTCATGTCGATGCGCAGCGTGCCATCAGGATTCTCCACGTCGAACAGTGCGTTGTAGTAGACCGCGCTGCTGGAACTGGAGCTGGACGAACTGCTGGAGCTGGACGAATTCTCGTTGGCGATCGAGGCCGGCGCCGGATTGATCTGGCGCAGCGTGGCGTGGTACTTGCGGTCCGGATCGCCCAGCGTGGTGAAGTACACCGGCATGCCGGCCTTGATCTTGACCACGTCGGCTTCGGAAATCTCGGCGTTGACGGTGACCACGTCCAGCCGCGCCAGCATGACGATGGTCGGTGCGGTCTGGTTGGCGTTCACGGTACGGCCTTCCTCGGCCACCACCGCGACCACGGTGCCGTCCATCGGCGCGGTGATGCGGGTGTAGGCCAGGTTGGCGCGGGCGGTGCCCAGTTCGGTTTCGCGGCCCTTGATCTGCGCCTCGTAGGACTGCAGCTGGGCACGGGCGGTCTTCAGCTGCGCTTCGGCGGCATCGTACTCCTGGCGCGAGGTGGCCTCGGCGGCCAGCATCTGCTGCTGGCGCGCGAACTCCAGTTCGGCCTGGCGCAGGGTGGCCTGCTGCACGGCGCGCTGGGCGGTGACCTGGTCCAGCGACGCCTGGGCGTTCAGCACCTGGTTCTGCTGGGTGGTGGCGTCGATCTCGGCGATCAGATCGCCTTCCTTGACCGTATCGCCCAGCTGAACCTTCAGCGACTTGATCTGGCCCGAGGCCTGCGCGCCGACGCTGACCAGCTTGTAGGCGTCGATCACGCCGGTGGCCTCCACGGTCTGCTCGATGTCGCCGCGGCTGACCGGGGTGGTCGCTACGGCCGGGGCGGCGGGCTTGCGCAGCAGCCACCAGGTGGCCACGGCAACGATCAGGGCAAGCAGGGCGACCAGTATCAGGCGACCCTGGCGGGTCGCGGGCAGCAGGCGGAACGTCACGTGGTGGCTTCACTCTCGGAGCCGCAGCGGCGGCGTTGGTGGGCATTGTGAAGATCGACCGACGGGGGGCCAATCCTCGGGGTATGTCTCTATGTAACACTGTCGGTGAATACGCGTAACCACAGGTATCCCGCCCGTGGGTGGATACACTGGTACGCATTGCCCCGGATGCGGTTCAGCTGCCGACACGGGATGATTGCGACATGGAGACTGAAAACCCGATGCATCGACTGCTGATCGTCGACGATGACAACGACATCCGTACCCTGCTGGCCGAGCAGCTCGGTCGTGCCGGTTACCAGGTGAGCACGGCCGCTGACGGTACCGCGATGCGCCAGTTGCTGGACCGCGAGCACGTGGACCTGATCGTGCTCGACCTCAACCTGCCGCGCGAAGACGGCCTGACCCTGTGCCGCGACCTGCGCGCGCGCTCGAACACGCCGGTGATCATGCTGACCGCGCGTGCCGAGCCGATCGACCGCGTGCTGGGCCTGGAAATGGGCGCCGACGACTACCTGGCCAAGCCGTTCGAGCCCCGTGAGCTGCTGGCGCGCATCCGCAACGTGCTGCGCCGGACCGAGGCGCTGCCGGCCAACCTGGAGCCGCTGGCGGTACGCCGCGCACGCTTCTCGCGCTGGGTGTTCGACCTGGAACATCGCCACCTGGTCGATCCGGATGACCGCGTAGTGGTGCTGTCCGGTGCCGAGTTCCGCCTGCTGCGGGTGTTCATCGCGCATGCCAACAAGGTGCTGTCGCGCGAGCAGCTGGTCGCGCTCAGCAGTGGCCGCAACTACGAGGCTCAGGATCGCGCGATCGACCTGCAGGTCAGCCGCCTGCGCAACAAGCTGGGCGACGACGGTGGCCCGGACGGACTGATCAAGACCGTACGCAACGAAGGCTACGTGCTGGCCTCGTCGGTCAACCTGGAATAAACCGCGATGAAGCGCCTGCGCCATTTCCTGTCCTCGATGGTCGGGCGGTTGTTCGTGATCCTGCTGCTGGGCATGAGCGTGGCCGCGATCGGCGCGACCATGCTGGCCACCTCCAAGCGCCAGCAGGAGTTCGAACGGCAGAACCTGAACCGCATCGCTGACCGCCTGCAGGGCTACGTCAACCTGCTGGATGGAAATCCGGAGCTGCGCGAGCGCCTGCTCGAGATCGGTGGGCCCAGCGTGCGGGCGCTGCAGCCGGGCGCTCGCCTGGGGCGCGCCGACACGGCGCTGATGGAAGTGCTGGATGACCGGCCGGGTCCGGTGTCGCGTGCGCACGTCCACTTTGCCTCGTTCCGATCCTGCATTCCCAAGCTGCAGGATCTACTGCCGCCGCCGCCGCCCGGGCACCGCCGGCATCCGCGTGAGCGTGATCCAGCGTTCATCCCGCCCAAGTGCCGCGCGGTGGACGTCACCCTCAACGATGGCACACTGCTGAAGCTGGCGCTGGATTCGCCGGCGGTGGCGCACAACGGCATCCTGGCCGTGGACCCGTGGTTCCTGACTCTGCTGGTGCTGGCGATCGCGGTGCTGGCCTACATCGTCGCGCGCATGGCCAGCGCGCCGTTGCAGGAACTGGCGGCCGCTGCCGAGGACCTTGGCGACGATCTGCAGCGTGATCCCCTGCCGTTGCGCGGACCGCGCGAGGTGCAGCGTGCCGCTGAAGCCTTCAACGCCATGCAGCACCGCCTGCAGCGGCACCTGGCCGAGCGCACGCAGATGCTGGCGGCGATCACCCATGACCTGCAGACCCCGCTGACCCGCCTGCGCCTGCGCCTGGAGAACGTCAGCGATGAAGCGCTGCGCGAGCGCCTGATCGGCGATCTGGCAGCGATGCAGGCGCTGGTGCGCGAAGGCCTGGAGCTGGCCCGCAGCGCCGAAAGCGCCGAGCAGCGTGCCGCGCTGGACCTGGATTCATTGCTGGAGAGCATTGTCGAAGACGCCACCGAGGGCGGTGCCGACGTCGTCTTCGAGGGGGGCACAGGCGCGGTATTGATGCTGCGCCCACTGGCCATGCATCGCCTGTTCTCGAACCTGGTGGACAACGCCGTGATGTATGCCCATCGCGTGCGGGTGCGGGTGGAGCGTGGTGGTGGCACGATCACCGTGATGGTGTCGGATGACGGTCCTGGTCTGGCGGACGACCAGCTGGAAGCCGTGTTCGATCCGTTCGTACGGGTGGAGACCTCGCGTTCGCGGCAAACCGGCGGGGCCGGGCTGGGCCTGACCATCGCCCGCGCACTGGCCGAGAAGGACGGCGCGCGCCTGTGGTTGCGCAACCGTGCCGAGGGCGGGCTGGAGGCGGTGGTGCAGTGGCCGGCCAGTGCGCAGGTGGTGCCACCGGGACGGGCCGGCTGAGTCCACTGCACCGGCAACGGTGACGCCCGGGCCGGCGTTTGGCCTATCATCTGCGCATCTCCCCAGCTTCCCCCCAATGAGCCAGCCCGTCCTTGCCGGCCCGCTGTTCCGCGTTGCCGGGTTGTTCCCGCACGTTGCCGTGCCCGGCAGCCCGCGCTGGCCGCCGCCGCTGCACTGATGGGCAGGCAGGGGGGCAACGTGCGCTGGGTGGAGCGCCACGCACCGGGGATCGGCGGGATGCTGCGGCGGGCCGTGCTGTGGCTGCTGCTGGTGCTGGCCGTGCCGCTGGCGGCACAGGAAGGTGCGCCGCCGCTGCGCGACTACGCCATCGATGTATGGACATCGCGCAACGGCCTGCCGCACAACTCGCTGCGGGACATCGCGCAGACCCCCGAAGGACACCTGTGGTTCGCCACCTGGGAGGGCCTGGTGCGCTACAACGGCCTGGACTTCACCGTGTTCGACCGCAGCACCCGCCCGGGCCTGCGCGACAACGGTATCGGCGCGCTGTTCGTTGACCGCCAGGGAGCATTGTGGATCAGCGATTCGCGGGGCAATGTCAGCCGGCGCGGAAGCGATGGCCAATGGCGCGTGTGGGAGCATCAACCCGATACCCCGCAGGTGCTGATCCAGTCGATGCAGATGGACAGCCTGGGGCGGCTTTGGCTGCTCTATGAAGGCAAGGGTCTCGGCTACCTGGTGCCGGACAAGGGCATTGTCTACCGGCCGCCGCCAGCCGATCTGCCGATGGCGATGAGCTTCACCAAGCTGGTGGTCGATGCCCAGGACCGGGTCTGGGTCGGCACGCTCGATGGGCTGGTGCTGCGCGACAATGACGGCGTGCTCAAGCGCGCGCCCGCGGCGTGGGGGCTGGGTGCCGGCAGCGGCCTGTCATGGCCGTACCGGGCTCCGGATGGCGCGCTGTGGATCGTGGCCGGCGAGCGCCTGTACCGGGTGGAGGACGATCAGCTGGTGCTGGTGCACCGCCTGCCGGGCCAGCTGCACATGACCTCGATGCTGCAGGACCGGCACGGTGACCTGTGGCTGGGCACCGAGAACCAGGGCCTGCTGCGCATCTCCGCACATGGGCTGGAACGGCTGCCGGCCGGCTTGAACCTGCCTGGCGGGCGCGTGGTCAGCCTGCGCGAGGATGCCGAAGGCAGCATCTGGGTGGGGGCCAACGGTGGGCTGTATCGCTTGCGCGAAACACTGTTCAGCAGCTACACCGAGCGCGATGGGCTCAGCGGCGACTACGTGCGCACCGTGTTCGAGGACCGCGATCGCCAGTTGTGGGTCGGCAGCGCCAGTGGTCTGGACCTGCAGACGCCGGATGGCCGGTTCCGTGCCGTGCCGCTGCACAACCGCGGTGGCAAGGCACCGTCGGTGCTCAGCCTGGCGCAGGGGCCGGATGGTGATCTGTGGGTGGGCACCTTCGGCGATGGGGTCTATCGGCTGGGCCGCGACGGCAGCCTGCGGCATACCTATGCGGCGGCGGATGGCATGCCGGGTGGCAACATCCGTGCGATCAGCGTTGACCCGCAGGGCGTGGTCTGGGCCGGCACGCAGAAGGGCGTGGTGCGCATCGATGGCGACCGGGTGCGGGTCTCGAACGTGCCGGGCATGCCCGGTGGCCTGATCACTGCGCTGGAGCACGACCCTCAGGGCAATCTGTGGATCGGCACCATCGAAGGCATCCGTGTGCTGCGCGGCGACCACGTGCAGTCGATCGACCTGGCCCCACTGGGGGGCGGCCGCAGCGTGTTCGGCTTCCACCAGCTGGGCGATGCGATGTGGATCAGCAGCGATCGTGGCCTGTACCGCTGGCGCAACGGGACGCTGGCGCGGGTCGGGCTGGAGCAGGGGATGCCGGTGGATGCGGTGTTCCAGCTGGTGCCCGACCGCCTCGGCAACGTGTGGATCAGCAGCAACCGTGGCGTGCTGCGCACCGACATGGCCACCCTCAACGCGGTCGCCGATGGCCGCGCGCCGCGGGTGGTGGTGGAGCGCTACAACGAGATCGACGGCATGGCCAATGCGCAGGCCAACGGCAGCTCGGGGCCGTCGGCGATCCTGCGCCAGGACGGCACGTTCTGGGTGGTCACAGCCGGCGGCCTGAGCACGGTCGACCCGCAACGCCTGCAGCGCTTCCGCGAGCGCCTTTCACCGCCGGCAGCGATTGAAAGCGTGCAGGTGGATGGCGCGCCGGTGCATTGGGAAGGCCCGGACCGCAACTACATTCCCGGCGGCCGCCGGTTGACGGTGAGCTATGTCGGCCTGAGCTACCTGATGTCTGACCGGATCCGCTACCGCACGCGGCTGGACGGCCTGGATGCAGGGTGGGTCGAACGCGGGCCGCAGCGCAGCGTCGAGTTCGTCGGCCTGCCGCCGGGCGACTACACCCTGCACGTGGCGGCCGCACATCCCGGTGGGAGCTGGGGCCAGCAGGAAGCGGTATGGAGCTTCACCGTGGAGCCGTTCTGGTGGCAGCGCCGCAGCGTGCAGGTGCTGGGTGGCCTGCTGCTGCTGGCCGGGCTGGTGGCGCTGTACCGCCTGTTGCTGCAGCAGCTGAAGGCCAGCAACCTGCGCCTGGCACGGCGGGTGGACGAAGCGACCTTCGACCTGCAGGCCAAGACCGTGCACCTGCAGGCGCTGAACCAGGAAAAGACCGAACTGGCCGAGCGTCTGGCGCGGCAGGCCGAGGCATTCGAGCGGCAGGCCCGCGAGGATGCGCTGACCGGCCTGGCCAATCGCCGTGCCTTCGATGAAACCCTGGCCCGCGACTTCGCGCGTTCGCAGCGCAGTGGCCATCCGCTGTGCCTGGTAGTGCTGGATATCGACCATTTCAAGGACGTCAACGACCGCCACAGCCACAGCATCGGCGACGCCGTGCTGGTGCAGGTGGCGCGGTTGATCGCTGCCGCCAGCCGTGATTCGGACCTGCCCGCGCGGACCGGTGGCGAAGAGTTCGCGCTGCTGCTCAACGACACCCGCCTGGAGGAGGCCGCACAGCTGTGCGCGCGCCTGCGCGGCCTGTTCCATGACCACCCCGACTGGGCCGGTGTGGACGGCCTGCGTGTGACCTTCAGTGCGGGCCTGGTAGAGCTGGACGCCGACGACCGCACCCCGGCGCTGCTGTATCAGCGCGCCGACCGCGCGCTGTACCGCGCCAAGAGCGATGGCCGCGATCGTACGAGTATTGGTTGATCGCATCCACGCATGGCGTGGATCTACTGTTGTTGTCGTACCACCCGGCGATGCCGACCAACGGTCGGCAGCTGCCAGGGAACTGACCCGCCACCGAGGTCACCGGCAGCACCCATCGAGCGCAGCGATCCGCTGTTGCTCCCGCTTTTCTGATCTTCCCGTGGCGCCCCGCAACCTGTCGAAGGCCGGGCAGGGTGGGGTCGCAGGGGTATCCGCGCCATGGATGGCGCGGCTAAGCCCCCAGGGACGGGTTCACGGCGTCCCCTGCGAACCCACCTTGCCCGGCCCAACCGATGATTCGCTTCACGCCACGAGGGGCGCCGCCGTTGGCTGCTTCACCGCGGCCAGGCGTTGGCGATGGTGCAGAACAGCCGCGCGGTCTGCTCGGTGTCATACACCGCGCTGTGTGCTTCGTTCGCATCCCAGCCCAGGCCGGCGGCGGTGGCCGCACGCGCCAGCACCGTCTGCCCATAGGCGATCCCGGCCAGGGTCACCGTGTCGAACACGCTGAACGGATGGAAGGGATTGCGCTTGTGGCCGGTCCGCGCCACTGCCGCATTGACGAAACCCAGATCGAAATGAGCGTTGTGGCCGACCAGGATCGCGCGCTGGCAGCCGTACTTCTTCATCGCCGCCCGCACCGGAGTGAAGATGTGGTCCAGCGCGGCCTTTTCTTCCTTGGCCAGCCGGAACGGGTGGTCGAGGATGATGCCGGTCACTTCCAGCGACTTCGGGTCGATCTCCAGGCCTTCAGCCGGCACCACGTGGGCACTGGCGGTCTGGCCGGGGTAGAGCAGGCCGTTCTCGTCCATCTCGATCGGCACCGCGGCGATCTCCAGCAGCGCGTTGCGCTGGCTGTCGAAACCACCGGTTTCCACGTCCACCACCACCGGCAGGAAGCCGCGGAAGCGTTGTGACATCGCGCGCTGCGCCTGGGGAACTGCGGAATCGGGAGCGGTGGCAGGTGCGGGGGTGGGGTCAGTCATGCGTGAATTCTAGCAGAGCGCCCCCGAGCGCCCGGCCAGCCTCAAGAGCCCGGTGGGTGCCAACCCTGGTTGGCACGATGCGCGCCGACCAAGGTCGGCATCTACCGGACTGCGGGACGTGCCGCCACGCCCGACGGATGCCACCGCGCCAGCAGCGCATCCACGCTCAGCCTGCCGGCGCCGCTGAAGACCAGGGGCAGCAGCATGGCCATGAACAGTACCGGCAGCTTGAAATTGCCAAAGCCCTGGTCGCTGATCGCATAGCCCATCGCCAGCTCGGCCAGCGAGTTCCACTCCATCGGCCAATGCACCGCATAGGTGGCCACCACGGTCAGCACCAGCAGGCTGGCAGCGGCAAAACGAGTACCAAAGCCGAACAGCAGGCAGGCTGCGCCGAGCAGTTCAAACCAGGTGGCCAGCTGCCAGTTCAGGGCCGCGGGCAGTTGGTTGAACGGGAACGGAAAGGCGTCCTGCAGGTCGGCGAACCAGTTCTGGCCTTGGAGTTTCTCGCGGCCGGATTCGAAGTATTCCCAGGCCAGCAACAGGCGCAGGCCGAGCGGCGCCAACCAGGGGGCGAGGCGGTCCAGCTGGCCACGTGCAGCGGCCAGGATCGGAAGGTTCATCAGGGGATCTCCGCGAAAGGGGTCAGGGAGGGGGGAGGAGCGGGCCGATCACGCCGGCCTGCAGGAACTGCTGCAGCAGCGCCGCACCAGGTGCAGCCAGTGCGTCGGCGGCCAGCCCGTGTGCGGTGGCCAGCTGCTGCAGGTAGGCATGACCCTCAAGGCCGGGTTGATCGCCGATGCTGGACAGCAGGTACACCGCCAGCGGGCTGAGTACGGCAAAGCGCACGTTGCCGTCGGATTCGCGGCGGACCAGCAGGCCAGTCGGTTCAGCGGGCGGCGCGGCCGGTGCATCCTCGGCACCGAGACGGTGCACCGGCCACTGGTACAGCAACGGCCAGGCCAACGGTGAGCGCTGCAGCGGCACCCGCAGCGGATCGATGCCGCCAGGCGGTGGAAGAGGCTCGGCCTGCCACTGGTACAGCGCGGTCTCCACCCACTCGTAGTGGGCCAGCTCGGCCAATGCCGGGTGGGGCAGCTGTGGCTGCGCCTGCAGCCATTGCACGAACTCAGCGGCCAGTTCGGTGAACAGCGGTGTCTGGCAGCGATGGGTCGCGAAGTACTGGCGCACCAATTTGCTCCAGGCTGGTTCGCCGAGCAGGCGCACGCAGACCGGGAAGCCGTTGCCCAACAGGCCGAGCAGGTTGTTGAACAGCAGTCGTTGGTATACCGCGACCCGGCGTGGCTCCAGGCCGGCCGGCGCGGGTATTGCCTGCGGGTCGCGCAGGTGCGCGGTGAATGCGTGCTGCTGCGCGCGCAGGGTGTCGGCGGAATCAGCCATGTGCAGTCCCGGCATGCGCGGCCTGCAGGTGGCGGATGGTCTGCAGTTCGCCCTGCAGTTCTGCATAGGGCGGGAAATTGAAATCGCGTTCGAGCAGGGTGGGGCGCGGGCCGATACGTGCATAGGTACGCGCCAGCAGCTCCCAGACCGGGTCGATCACCGCGCTGCCGTGGGTATCGATTTTCAGGTCCGGGGCTTCATCCAGATGTCCGGCCACGTGCAGGCAGACGACGCGTTGTGCGGGCAGGCCGGCGATGAAGGTGTCGGCATCGTAGCCGTGATTGCAGGCGTTGACGTAGACGTTGTTGACGTCCAGCAGCAGGTCGCAGTCGGCTTCGGCAAGCACGGCATTGGTGAAGGCCAGTTCGTCCATCGCCGGCGCGGGCGCCAGGTAGTAGGACACGTTCTCCACTGCGATGCGGCGGCCCAGCAGGTCCTGCACCTTCCGGATGCGCGCGGCGGTGTGGCGTACGGCTTCGTCGGTGAAGGGAATCGGCAGCAGGTCGTACAGGTGGCCGTCGTCGCTGCAGTAGCTCAGGTGTTCGCTGTACAGCGGCACGCGGTACTTTTCCAGGAACTGGCCGATCTGTTCCAGCAGCTGGGTATCCAGCGGCGCACTGCCGCCCAGCGACAACGACAGGCCGTGGCAGCTCAGCGGATGGCGCTGCGCCAGTTCGGCCAGTGCATCACCGGCGGTGCCACCCACGCCGATCCAGTTCTCCGGGGCGCATTCGAGGAAATCGAAGTCTCCGGCGGGTGCGGCGCGCAGGTCCTGCAGCAACGCGCGGCGCAGCCCCAGGCCCGCGGCCGCCGCTGGAAGCGGCGACCGCGGCTGGACGACGCCGGCGCTGACGTCAGTGCTTGCCACCGCACTTGCCTTCGCCGCACTTGCCTTCGGCCGACTTGGCATCGCCGGTCTTGGCCTTGGCACCTGCTGCGGCACCCGCGGCCTTGCCCTTGTCGGCGCCGCACTTGCCTTCGCCACATTTGCCTTCGGCAGCCTTGCCCTTGTCACCGCCGCACTTGCCTTCAGCGGTCTTGCCGTCCGCGCCGCACTTGCCTTCGGCGTGCTTGGCCTCGGCCGCCTTGGCCGCCTGGCCAGCCACCAGGTAACCCTGGGCGAGGTCGCTCATGCTCAGGGCCGAGGCACTGGCGGTCATGCCCAGGCCGGCGGCCAGGGCGGTAGCGGTCAGCAGGGACAGGGTCTTGTTGGAACTGCTCATCGGTCTTACTCCTGGGTGGTGGGCAGGTGCCCGGGGTGAATCGATGGTGCAGCGATCCTACTCAACGAATCCTCGCCAAGAACTCAAATTTTCGTGAGATTTGTTACAGAGGCATCCGGAAGGTCTGCACCGGGCAAGCCTGGCGCCCACAATGCGGGTGGAATACGCCAAAAAAGAAGGCCGCTGTCACTGGGACAGCGGCCACCTTGGAGTCAACTCTGGTGTTGCAGTGCAGCGTCAGGGCTGCCCGGTGCTGGAGGTCTCGTCGCGCTTTTCGCGCGGCGGCAGCGGCTGCTCGCCGTGGACCAGGAACCACACGTTCTCGGCGATGTTGGTGGCGTGGTCGCCCACGCGCTCCAGGTTCTTGGCCATGAACAGCAGATGGGTGCACGGGGTGATGTTGCGCGGGTCTTCCATCATGTAGGTCAGCAGCTCGCGGAACAGCGCGGTGTACTGCGCGTCCAGGCGGGCGTCGTCCTGGCGCAGCTCCAGCGCGGCGTCGGCGTCGTTGTCGCGGTATGCAGCGATGGCGCGGCGGACCTGCTGCGCGGCCAACCGGCCGAGCGCACGCAGGCCCTGGATCTGCGGCAGCGGCGGCACCTTGCCCAGCGCGATCGAACGCTTGGCGACGTTGGCGGCGTAGTCGCCGATACGCTCGATGTCAGCCGGGATGCGCAGCCCCGCGAGGATCTCGCGCAGGTCGCGCGCCATCGGGCCACGCAGCGCCAGGCGCATCACGTCGTGGCTGATCTGCTGTTCCAGCGCGTCGATGGCTTCATCGTTGGCGATGATGCGATGGGCGGCGTTCTCGTCGCGCTTCTCGATCACGTCCATCGCCGCTTCCAGCTGGGCGACGGCCATCTCGCCCATGCGCACGATTTCGGCCACCAGGCGCTGCTGTTCTTCGTCGTAGCTCTTGACGATGTGGTCGTTGGGAAGATTCATGGTGTGCAATCCAGGTAGAGCCAGGCCATGCCCGGCTGCCGTTGTCTGTAGAGTCGAGCCATGCCCGACTGCCGTTTCAGCCGAAGCGACCGGTGATGTAGTCCTCGGTCTGCCGCTGCGACGGCTGCGAGAAGATCACCTCGGTGCGGTCGTGCTCGATCAGGTCGCCCAGGTACATGAAGGCGGTGTAGTCGGACACGCGCGCGGCCTGCTGCATGTTGTGGGTGACGATGACGATGGTGTACTCGTGCTTGAGTTCTTCCACCAGCTGCTCGATGCGGCTGGTCGAGATCGGGTCCAGCGCCGAGGTCGGTTCGTCCAGCAGCAGCACCGACGGGCGCAGGGCCACGGCACGGGCGATGCACAGGCGCTGCTGCTGGCCACCGGACAGGCCCAGTGCGCTCTGCCCCAGCTTGTCCTTCACTTCGTCCCACAGCGCGCCCTGGCGCAGCGCCTGCTCGACGCGGTCGGCCATGTCGGCCTTGCTCAGCTTCTCGTGGTGGCGGATGCCGTAGGCCACGTTCTCGAAGATGGTCATCGGGAACGGCACCGGCTTCTGGAACACCATGCCGACCTTGCTGCGCAGGCGGTTCATCGGGTACTTCGGCGACAGGATGTTCTCGCCGTCCAGCAGCACTTCACCGCGTGCTTCCAGCTTCGGGTACAGCGCGTAGATACGGTTGAAGATGCGCAGCAGGGTCGACTTGCCGCAACCGGAGGGACCGATCAGCGCGGTCACGCGCTTTTCCGGGATTTCCAGGTTGATGCCCTTCAGGGCGTGGAACTTGTCGTAGTAGAAGTCCAGTCCACGCGCAGCCAGCTTCACCGGCGACGGCGTGTGCAGGCTCTCGTGCGAGGACGGCACGGCGATGCGCTGCATCGGCACGGCGTTGGAAAGGTCGTTCATGGCGTTATCCACGGAAAGGTCAGTCATGGGAGATACGGTTGCGCAGCAGGATGCCGCGGGCGGCAAGGCTGACCAGCAACACGAAGACAGTGAGCACCAGGGCACCGGCCCAGGCCAGCACCTGCCAGGATTCATACGGGCTGCCGGCGAACTGGTTCATCACCACCGGCACCGAGGCCATCGGTTGGAAGATGTTGTTGTTCCAGTACTGGTTGCCGAAGGCGGTGAACAGCAGCGGAGCGGTCTCGCCGGAGATGCGGGCCAGCGCCAGCAGGATGCCGGTGATGATGCCGGCCGACGCACTGCGGTACAGCACCTGCACGATCACCTTCCACTGCGGGATGCCAAGCGAGAGCGCCGCTTCGCGCATCTGCGAGGGCACCAGCCGCAGCATTTCGTCGGTGGTGCGTACCACCACCGGCAGCACGATGAAGGCCAGCGACAGGGCGCCGGCGAAGGCCGAGAAGTTGCCGCCGGTCTGCATCACGTACAGCGTGTAGACGAACAGGCCCAGCACGATGGACGGCGCCGACAGCAGGATGTCGTTGACGAAGCGGACCACGGTGCCGGCCTTGCGGGCGTTGCCGTACTCGGCCAGCCAGGTACCGGCCAGCACGCCCAGCGGGGTACCGATGCCGATTGCCAGCGCACACATCACGGCGCTGCCGAAGAAGGCGTTGGCGAGGCCGCCGTCCTGCATCGGCGGTGGCGTCATCTTGGTGAACAGATCCCAGTTGATGCCGGCCAGGCCCTTGGAGGCCAGGGTGAACAGGATCCAGCCCAGGAAGAACAGGCCGAACAACGCAGTGGCGCAGGAGGCGGTGATCGCAACGACGTTGCCGATGCGGCGGCGCAGGTACAGCGAATCAGCGGTGGTGGACATCAGTTGCCCTCCTTGCGGGACAGGCGCATCAGCATCAGGCGGGCGATGGCCAGCACCACGAAGGTGACGATGAAGAGGACGAAGCCGAGCAGCAGCAGGGCCGAGCGGTAGGTTTCAGTGGCTTCGCCGAAATCGTTGGCGATCAGTGCGGCGATGGTGGTGCCCGGTTCCAGCAGCGACGGCGACAGGCGCACGCTGTTGCCGATCACGAAGGCCACCGCCATGGTCTCGCCCAGGGCGCGGCCGAGGCCGAGGAAGATGCCACCGATCACCGCCGAGCGGGTGTAGGGCAGGACGATGTCCCAGCTCACTTCCCACTTGGTGGAACCCAGCGCATAGGCCGATTCCTTCAGGCGGGTCGGCACGGTCAGGAACACTTCGCGCATCACCGAGGAGATGAACGGAATGACCATGATGGCCAGCACGAAACCGGCGGTGAGCATGCCGATGCCCAGCGGCGGGCCCTGGAACATCGGGCCGATGATCGGCCATTCGCCCAAGGTCTCGTTGAGGAACGGGGTGACGTACTCGGTCATCACCGGCACCAGCACGAACAGGCCCCACATGCCGTAGATGATCGAGGGAATGCCGGCCAGCAGTTCGATGGCGGTACCGACTGGGCCACGCAGCCAGCGCGGGGCGACTTCGGTGAGGAAGAAGGCGATGCCGAAGCTGACTGGCACGGCGATGACCATCGCGATGACGGCGGTGACCAGGGTGCCGTAGATCGGGGCGAGGGCGCCGAACTTGTTTTCGACCGGGTTCCAGTCGGCGGAGAAGAAGAAGCTCAGGCCCTGCATCTGCAGGGCATGGCGGCCGCCCCACAGCATCGACAGCGCGGCGCAGGCCAGGGCGATCAGGACGAAGATGACGGTGCCGACCAGCACCCATCGGAACAGTTTGTCGTTGCGGGCATCACGCGCATCACGCGTGGACGGGGCGGCTACAGGCTGGGCGATGGCATTCATGGGGACGGCAGGGCCAGGAAGGGGCGGGGCGGCACGGCGCGGAAGCGGCGGTGCCCGCGAGGGGCGGGCACCGTGCTGTCCATCACTTCAGGTCGGACGCCCAATAGGCCTCGATCTGCTTGACCAGTTCGGCCGGCAGCGGCACGTAGTGCAGCTCGTTGGCCTGGGCCTGGCCGTTTTCGAAGGCCCACTTGAAGAAGGCCAGGGTGTCCTGGTTGCGCTTGGCATCCTTCGGCTGCTTCTGCATCAGCATGAAGTTGGTGGCGGTGATCGGCCACGCCTGCTCGCCCGGTGCGTTGGTGATGACCAGGTTGAAGTCCTTGGCGCTGGCCCAGTCGGCGCTGGCGGCCGCAGCGGCGAAGGTTTCCGCGCTCGGCTCGACCCAGTTGCCGGCCGCGTTCTGCATGGCGGTGTACGGCATGCCGTTCTGCAGCGCGTAGGCCAGTTCGACGTAGCCGATGGAGCCCTTGATCTGCTTCACGTAGGAAGCGACGCCTTCATTGCCCTTGCCACCGACGCCGTCCGGCCACTGCACCGACGTGCCTTCGCCAACCTTGCTCTTCCATTCCGGGCTGACCTTGGACAGGTAGTTGGAGAAGTTGAAGGTGGTGCCCGAGCCATCCGAACGGTGGACCAGGGTGATCTTGCCGTCCGGCAGCTTCACGCCCGGGTTGGCGGCGACGATGGCCGGGTCGTTCCAGGTCTTGACCTTGCCCAGGAAGATGTCAGCCAGCAGGGCACCGCTCAGGCGCAGCTTGCCGCCTTCCAGGCCTTCGATGTTGACCACTGGCACCACGCCGCCGATGGCGGACGGGAACTGGGCCAGGCCGGCCTGGGCCAGCTCTTCGCTGCTCAGCGGCTTGTCGGAGGAACCGAAGTCGACGGTGCCGGCCTTGATCTGGGCGATGCCGCCGCCGGAGCCGATCGACTGGTAGTTGATCTTGGCACCGGTGCTGGCGTTGTAATCGGCCGACCACTTGGAGACCAGCGGGAAGATGAAGGACGCGCCCGCGCCGGACACTTCGGCGGTCACCTTGGCACCGGCAGCGGCCGGGGCGGCGGCACCGTCGGCAGCCGGCTGCTGCGCGGCCTGCTTGTCGCCACCGCAGGCCGACAGGCCCAGGGCGATGGCCAGGGAAAGGGCGGCAAGGCCGGCCGAGTGCAGTTTCATGGTCACTCCATAGCGGGGAAGAGCCGACGTGGTCGGCGGATGCGGCTATGAAATGATGTTTTTGTTACAGCCGTATTACGACCATGACAGAGGTGTCCTGGATCACGTTCTGACAAGGGTTTCACAGGGTTGGCTGCGATCCGTGAGACCCCCGCAGACCCCGGATCTGCGCACAGGCATGACCGCCGGATGGCCCTCGTAGCGCCGAGTCTGCTCGACTGCTCCCTGTCCTCGGTAGGTGCGGACCGTTGGTCCGCACGCTCCAAAGCGCAGCCGAGCATGGGCTCGGCACTACAGAGGCAGGTGCATCCCCGAAAACAAGAAGAGCGCGAGATCTCGAGGATCTCGCGCCCGGGTGGGATCGGCGGGGGAGAGAGGACCCGCCGGTCCCGTTCCTGCGGGGGAACGCGCTTGCTTACTTCAGGTTCTGCGACCAGTAGGTCTCGATCTGGCGGACCAGGCTGTCCGGCAGCGGCACGTAGTCCAGCTGGCGGGCCTGGGCGTCGCCGCTCTTGTAGACCCAGCGGAAGAACTCCTGGGTAGCCTTGCCGTTGGCGGCATTCTTCGGCTTCTTGTGCACCAGGATGAAGTTGGTGGCGGTGATCGGCCAGGACTCGGCGCCCGGGGCGTTGGTCATCACCAGGTAGAAGTCCCTGGCGTTGGCCCAGTCGGCGCTGGCGGCGGCGGCAGCGAACGACGCGTCGCTCGGCTGCACGAAGCGGCCGGCGGCGTTCTTCATCGCGGTGTACGACAGCTTGTTCTGCAGTGCGTAGGACAGCTCGACGTAGCCGATGCCGCCCTTGATCTGCTTCACGTAGGCCGCAACGCCTTCGTTGCCCTTGCCGCCGATGCCGGCCGGCCACTGCACCGAGGTGCCTTCACCGACCGAGCTCTTCCACTCCGGGCTGATCTTGGACAGGTAGTTGACGAAGTTGAAGGTGGTGCCCGAACCATCCGAACGGTGCACGACGGTGATCTTGGCGCTCGGCAGGGTCACGCCCGGGTTCAGCGCGGCGATGGCCGGATCGTTCCAGGTCTTGATCTTGCCCAGGAAGATGTTGGCCAGCACGGTGCCGTCCAGCTTCAGCGCGCCCGGGGCGATGCCGGCCACGTTGACCACCGGCACCACGCCGCCGATCACCGACGGGAACTGGGCCAGGCCCGAAGCGGCCAGTTCTTCCGGCTTCAGCGGAGCGTCGGAGGAGCCGAAATCAACGGTCTTGGCCTTGATCTGCGCAATGCCGCCGCCGGAGCCGATCGACTGGTAGTTGACCTTGTTGCTGGTGGCAGCGTTGTAGTCGGCCGACCACTTCGACATCACCGGGTAGATGAACGAGGCGCCCGCGCCGGTGATTTCGGCGGCGTTGGCGGCGAACACGGACGACGCTGCGAAGACGGCAACGGCAACGCGCGACTTGAAGGCGTGGATCACGGGGTGGCTCCTGGGTTGATTGGAATGCGGGGTTACCCGCCCGGCGCACATTCCATAACGGTTCGATGACAGCGCAGGGACCGTTGTATGACGCATCCGTTACAGCGCCGGCTGGAGCCCTTGCAGCCAGGGCTGTGCAGGTGTCGCGCGCTGACGGCAACGTCCTGGCCGGCATGTGGCGGTGGCCCCGCACTGTTCGCGTGCCCTTTGCACATGTCACTGACAGCCGGTCCATCGCGGTTGTCGCGCGACTCCCGGTGGGCATCCCGCAGCGATGCCGCGTCATCCGCACGCAACCGGCGGTGCCGGTGAAGGTCGCGCTGTCGCCGGCCCGCGCATCGGCATTGATACGTCACGCCATATGCCGCAAGGGATCGACAAGGATGTCGCCGCAAATGAGTCGTACGCATGACCGCACGAAGAAATCTGTGGTTGGTGCTCAGGTTGTCATTCGGCTGTCATGGTTTTAACGGAACGTTCGCAAAACGCTTGACCGGCCTGCCGGCGTGGCGTTCTGCCCAAGCCATTCCAACCCTCTGGAGAAATCCAAAATGCGTTCCCATTTGCTCGCCGCCGCGGTCGTTGCAAGCCTCGGTCTGGTTTCCGCCGACGCCTTCGCAGCCCCCGCCAGCTCGGGCGTGTCCCAGGCACAGTTGCAGCAGCTGCAGGCACAGATCGCTGCGCTGCAGGCCCAGGTCCAGCAGTTGCAGAACGATTCGCAGGCGCTGCAGGCGCAGTCCGACGCGCAGTCCGAAGTGAACATCACCCAGGCCCAGGCCCTGGAAGGCGCGCAGAAGACCCAGACCAGCGTCGACAAGCTGGCCAAGCTGGTCAATGACAACAAGATCGGCGGTCGCATGTTCTTCGACCTGACCAACATCGACAAGACCAGCAACGGCAAGGACACCGCCGCCAGCGGCACCGGCCTGGACGTCAAGCGCTTCTACCTGACCGTCGACCACAAGTTCAATGACATCTGGTCGGCCAACCTGACCACCGACTTCCAGTACAGCTCGGCCATCGGCAACACCGAGCTGTTCGTCAAGAAGGCGTACGTGCAGGGCAGCTTCGACCCGGCCTTCAACCTGCGCGTCGGTGCCGCCGACATGCCGTGGATTCCGTACGTCGAGAAGTTCTATGGCATGCGCTATGTCGAGAACACCCTGACCGACCGCCTGAAGTACGGCAACTCGTCCGACTGGGGCCTGCATGGGTTCGGCAACCTGGGCAACAACTTCAACTACGCCGTCTCGGTGGTGTCCGGCGCCGGCTACAAGAACCCGACCCGCAGCAAGGGCATGGACGTGGAAGGCCGCGTGGCCTACACCCCGAACGAGAACTTCGTGGTCGCCGTCGGCGGCTACAGCGGCAAGCTGGGCAAGGAAACCGACATCCAGAGCGCCGAGAACACCTACACCCGCGCCAACGCAATGGTGGCCTACGCCGACAGCAACTTCCGCGTCGGTGGTGAGTACTTCCAGGCCAAGAACCTCAACAACGTGCTGACCGTTGCCACCGACAAGACCAGTGGCTGGTCGGTATGGGGCAGCGTGCGCGTGACCGACGGCGGCATCAACGTGTTCGGTCGTTACGATGACACCGACGTCAGCAAGACCCTGGACCCGACCCTGAGCGACAAGTACTGGAACGTCGGCGTCGAGTTCCCGGTCATGAAGAACCTCAAGCTGTCGACCGTGTACAAGTACACCCACCTGGCCAACGCCGGTGACAAGAAGAACGACAAGACCAAGGAATTCGGCGTCTGGGGCGACCTGTCGTTCTGATTTCCTGAAGCACCCTTGTCTACAAGCAGAGACGGCGGGCCTTGTGCCCGCCGTCTTCGTTTCGTCACAACAGGGACCGGGTCACGCCTCGGCCGTGGTCTTTTCCTTGAACCGGCACAGATCGGCGATCACGCAGCCCGGGCAATCCGGCTTGCGCGCCTTGCATACATAACGTCCGTGCAGGATCAGCCAGTGATGCGCATCGAGCAGGAACTCGGCGGGAATCACCTTCACCAGCTTGTCTTCCACTTCACGCACGTTCCTGCCTGGTGCCAGGCCGGTGCGGTTGGAGACTCGGAAGATATGCGTGTCGACCGCCATCACCGGCTCGCCGAACGCGGTGTTGAGTACCACGTTGGCGGTCTTGCGGCCCACGCCCGGCAACGCTTCCAGCTCATCCCGATCGCGCGGCACTTCACCGCCATGCTTCTCCAGCAGGATCGCGCAGGTGGCGATCACGTTCTTTGCCTTGGCGTTGAACAGGCCGATGGTGGCGATGTACTGCTTCAGGCCATCCTCGCCAAGCGCGAGGATCTTTGCCGGGGTGTTGGCGACCGGGAACAAACGGCGCGTGGCCTTGTTGACGCCGACGTCGGTGGCCTGCGCCGACAGCGCGACCGCCACCAGCAGCTCGAACGGCGTGCTGTACTCCAGTTCGGTTTTGGGATGCGGATTGAGTTCACGCAGGCGGGTGAACATCTCCACCACGTCGGCGCGCGGCATGCTGCCGCCGCGCCGCGCTGGAGCGCGGGTGGTCTTCTTCGCGACGGCCATTACTGCTCCTTGCCGGTAGCGCGGGCCTTGGCCCGGGCGAGGATGGCGGCGGCGGCCGGGGGCAGGGCAGGCTTCACGTCCGGCGCCGGGGCCGGCGTGCGTCGCGCGTCGCGTTCAGCCTCGCGGCGGGCCAGGCGCACGGCCCGGGCACGGTAGCGTTCACGCGCGGCCCAGGCTGTGTGCAGCCGCTGCTGCGCTTGCTGCAGGCGCTGCGGAAGGTCCGGATGGCCGGGCAGCAGCTGTTCGTCGCCAGCGCGGGCGACGTAGTCCATCAGCCCGGCCTGCAGGGCGCCGTCGAGATCGTCTGCCTGGACCCGGGCGAACAGCTGCGCGGGGTTGGGTCGGGATGCCATGGCGTCAGCGGTTCTGGAACGCCGGCGGGCGGCGCTGCAGGAACGCGCTGGTGCCTTCGCGCATGTCCTCGGTGGCAAACAGCAGGCCGAACTGCGCGCTTTCATATTCCAACCCGGCGTCCAGGCTGCATTCGCCGCCCACGTGCACCGCATCGAGCAGTCCGCGCAGGGCCAGCGGCGCCGAGCGCGCCAGCTGGCGGGCCACGTCCTGCACGCGATTGTCCAGCGCGTCGCCCGGTACCACCTCGTTGACGATGCCCAGTTCCAGCGCACGTGCGGCGCTGATCGGTGCGCCCAGCAGGCACAGTTCAAGGGTGGCGGCGCGACCGCACAGGCGCAGCAGGCGCTGGCTGCCACCGAAGCCGGGGATCAGGCCGAGATTGATCTCTGGTTGCCCGACCTTGGCGGTATCGGCGGCAATGCGCAGGTGGCACGCCATTGCCAGCTCCAGGCCGCCGCCCAGGGCAAAGCCGTTCACGCGGGCGATGACCGGTTTGGGCATGCGTTCGATCTGGCGCATCAGGGCCTGGCCCAGCAGCGAGAAATCACGTCCCTGAACCGCGCTGAGCGTGTTCATCTCGGCGATGTCAGCACCGGCCACGAAGGCCTTGGGACCGGCGCCGGTCAGCACCACCACGCGGACCTCCGGGGCTGCTGCGGCGGCGCTGAACGCCTCGGCCAGCGCCTGCAGGGTGGCGGCATTGAGGGCATTGAGCTTGTCCGGGCGCTGGACGGTCACGGTGCGGATGGCGCCGTCGTCGGTGACGGCGATCAGGGCATCGGCCACGGGGAAACTCCTGAAACGTTAAAAAGAAGTGAGATTGAACTCCGCGAACGCAGACGGGTCTTAGCCTGCATCGTGAGTAGCGGTTACACGTTGTGCCCGTTATCCTAACCCGTCGCCTCAGGGCGGCGCAGAACGTCCCTGAGTTACCACCCCTGGAGAACTGTTTGATGAAGTTGCGTTCTATCGCGGTCGCCGTCGCGGCCCTGGCCCTGACGGGCAATGCCTTCGCCCAGGACGTCTCGTCCGAAAAGGGCAAGCTGAGCTACTACTTCGGTTACGACTACGGCAACAACCTGGCGGAGCTGACCGGTCGTGGTGAGCAGCTGGACATCAACTCGGTGGTGAAGGGCCTGCAGGACGCCTACGCCAAGAAGCAGCCGGCGATCACCGCCGAGCAGCTGAAGCCCGCCGTTGAAGCCTTCCAGAAGCGCGAGCAGGGCCGTGCCCAGGCTGCCAAGGCTGAGTACGAAAAGGCGGCTGCCGAAAACAAGACCAAGAGCGATCAGTTCATCGCGGCGAACAAGGCCAAGGCCGGCGTGCAGTCCCTGCCGAGCGGTGTCCAGTACCGCGTGATCGAAGCCGGCAAGGGTGCCAAGCCGACCCAGGCCAGCACCGTGCAGCTGGAAGTGGCCGGTCCGTTCCCGTACGGCCAGCGCCCGACCGAAGCCCGCCCGGCCCAGCAGATCCCGTCGATCAAGGTCAGCGAAGTCGAAATGAAGGCCATGCGCGAGACCCTGCTGCAGATGCCGGCTGGCTCGAAGTGGGAAGTCACCCTGCCGCCGGACCAGGCCTACGGTGCCGACCCGCGCACCCCGTTCCCGCCGAACGTGGCTGTGCAGTTCGAGATCAAGCTGGTCAGCGTCAAGTAAATCGAAGCAGCAAACGAAACGCGCCGGTGATCCCATCGGCGCGTTTTTGTTTGCGCAGCGCGCGACCTGTAGCGCCGAGCCATGCTCGGCGAACGCGCGCAGCGCGATGCCGTCACGCGCAGCATCGTTACCCGCGCAAATCCCGCCCATTCGCGCTACTGTTGCCGGGTGCAAACAATGGAAGAAACGGCGCGTGTTGTCGCAAGTCCCTGCATCGGAGTGTGCACGCTGGATCCGCACCGGCAGTGCACCGGCTGCGGGCGCCATATCGATGAGATCGCACGGTGGTCGTCAATGAGCAACGACGAGCGCAGCCGGATCCTGCATCGCGTGCAACCGCTGCGCGAGCAATTGCAGCAATCACTACGCGGATCGCTGGCCGACCACGAGCGCTTGATGCGCGCGTTGCACCCCCTGGCCGAACCGCCGGCGGGCGACGGCTGGAACCGCAGCGAACTGATCGACCTGCTGCCGCCCGGGCCTGCGGTGGAAGCCGCGGTGCTGGCGGGCATCGTGCCGCGCGCCACGGGTGCGCAGGTAATCCTTACCCGGCGCACCGAAACGCTGCGCACGCATGGTGGCCAGGTCGGGTTCCCCGGTGGCCGCACCGAACCCGATGACCGCGACGCGCTTGCGGCCGCTCTGCGCGAGAGCCAGGAAGAAATCGCACTGGCACCGGGCCAGGTGCAGGCACTGGGCTATCTCGATCCCTTCGTGACCATCACCGGCTACCGGGTCACGCCGGTGGTGGCGGTGGTCGATCCGGATTTCGTGCCGGTGCCGCAGCCCAGCGAAGTGGCCGAAGTGTTCGAGGTGCCGCTGGACTACCTGATGGCCGCCGACAACCTGCGCCAGGTCGAAATCAATCATCGCGGCCGCATCCGCCACGTCCTCGAATACGGCTGGCCCGGGCAGCGTATCTGGGGTGCGACCGCCGCCATCCTCTACAACCTGCGTCGCCGCCTGGAGCAAGTGCAATGAAGCCGATCGATCCGCCGTGGACCACTCTGGTCGATGTCGCCACCCTGGCCGCTGCATTGGGCGAAGGCGTACGCGTGGTCGACGCGCGTGCCACCGCCAGCACCGTCGTGCGCGTGGTCGATGCGCGTTCCGCGCTGGCCGATCCGCAGGCGGGAAGCAGCCAGTATCTGGCAGGTCATATCCCGGGTGCGGTATATGCCGATCTGAATCGTGACCTGTCTGATCTGTCGCGCGTCGGCCATGGTCGCCATCCACTGCCGGACAGCGATGCTTTTGCCGCGAAGCTGGGGCAGTGGGGTATCGGCCCCGACACCCAGGTGGTGGTCTACGATGGCAGCGACGGCAGCATGGCCGCCTCGCGCCTGTGGTGGCTGCTGCGACTGATTGGCCACCACAAGGTGGCCGTGCTCGACGGCGGTGTCGCAGCCTGGCAGGCCGCCGGTCACGCGCTGGAAAGCGGTCAGAGCGACGTGGCGGTGCTGCCGGCCTATCCGGGCCGTTTCGACAGCACCCAGATCGCCAGCGCCGATGAAATCACCGCGCGGCTGAAGCATGCGCCGGGCTGGCTGGTCGACGCACGCGCGGGCGAACGTTTCCGCGGCGAAGTGGAGCCCCTCGACCCGGTGGCCGGCCACGTGCCGGGCGCGGTCAACCGCCCGTTCGCATTGAACGTACTCGACGGCCACCTGCGCGACCCACAGGAGCTGCGTGCCGAACTGCAGGGCGTGATCGGCAACCGCGATCCAGAACAGGTGGTGCTGATGTGCGGCTCCGGCGTGACCGCCTGCCACCTGCTGCTGGCGATGGAAAGCGCAGGCCTGAGCGGCGCACGCATCTACGCCGACTCCTGGAGCGGCTGGGTGAGCGACAGCAGCCGCCCGGTGGCCACCGGCGCCTGACTCTATCGTCTTGATTTCCACGCAAAGAGCAGTCGAGCGCGGAGCCTCTCCAGAGCCGAGCGGCCGGCTCCACGCGCATGGCGATGCGTTCAAATCATCGGCGCCCGCAGGTCATGGAACGCGGCTCGACTCTACAAAAGCCCGTTCCGATCGATTTGACGTTCATCCACGCATAGCGTGGATGAACGGTGTCGACCAAGGTCGACACCTGCCAACAGCGGCAGATATCTGTCGAAGGCGGGGTGGGTCCGGTTGCGGGGGCGTGAGCCGCATGGATGCCGGAGGGCGTCAGGCCGGGCTGCACCCTGCACCCGCGGAGGCCAGAGCAACAACAACAGCGGGCTTTCTGGTGAGGGCGGGGTGGGTCCGGTTGCGGGGGACGCTGCAAGTACCCCTCCGGGGCCCGGCCAAGCCGCTGGCGGCTGTGCGTTCGGGCGCTTGCGAAGCAGTGCTTCGCAAGCAAAGCGCCCTCACCCATGTAAGCTCGGTCGC
>NZ_JAUTXR010000150.1 GCF_030658505.1 Stenotrophomonas raiganjensis (SeqCode)
CCCAATTTTGCCGATTTTCGTTTGCTATAATCCATGGAATTTTTGGTGATCTGCATTACGAAATTATTTTTGCCAAAATTTTTCATGGACGTCTGTCAAGACCTTAGCTGTGGAGCCAGTTAGCCCTCACAGCTAAAACATCCCATTATAAAGGTCAAATGTGCCCCAGATTTTTGTGTGCTATAATGCACAGACTTTTTGGTGATCTGGAATTATGACATAATTTTTGCCAAAAATTTTCGTGGATGTCCGTTAAGACCTTTGCTATGAAGCAAGTTAGCCTTCACGGCCAAAACGTCACATTTTAAAGGTCAAATGTGCTATA
>NZ_JAUTXR010000007.1 GCF_030658505.1 Stenotrophomonas raiganjensis (SeqCode)
TGAAGTGACCCCCGAGACTTGGACGGGGTCAGGTGGCCGATTGGGCCTGCTCCCGATACTTTACCGGGCTCAGGCCTTTCAGTTTCAGTTTGATGCGCTCTTGGTTGTAGTACTGGATGTATTCCACCAGCCCAGCCTCCAGACTCTCGATGCTGTCAAAGCTGTTCAGGTAGAAGAATTCCGACTTCAGCGTCCCGAAGAAGCTCTCCATCGCCGCATTGTCCAGGCAGTTGCCACGCCGGGACATGCTTTGCTTCAACGAGTGCTTTTCCAGCATGTGCCGGTAGTTTTCATGCTGGTACTGCCAGCCCTGGTCGGAGTGGATCAGGGGACGCTCATCCGGCGAGAGCTTCTTGATGGCCTCCTCCAGCATCTGCCCCACTAGGTCGAACACAGGCTGGCGCTTGATCTGATAAGCCACGATTTCGCCGTTGTAGAGGTCCATGATCGGCGACAGGTACAGCTTCATGCCTTGTACCTTGAACTCGGTCACGTCAGTCACCCACTTCTGGTTGGGGCGCTCGGCATGGAACTGGCGATTGAGGTCATTGCCAACCACAACATTGGCGGCCCCCTTGAAGGACCGGTAGCGCTTCACCCGTACCCGTGACTTCAGGCCCATCTCCCCCATCAGGCGCTGTACCCGCTTGTGATTGGTTCGATGACCCTGATTGGCCAATTCCAGCGTCACCGTGCGATAGCCATAGCGCCCTTGGCTTTGATCGTAGATTGCACGGATGCGCTCGCACAGGTCTGCCTCGTCCTGATCCGGATGGGCCAGGACATGGTTCTGGTAATAGAACGTACTGCGTGACAACTCTGCTGCTTCGAGCAGAAGCGACAGCGTATGAAACTGCCTCAATCCTTGGATGGCTTGCGCTTTGCGTCTTGCGCCGCCTGCTCTTCCCGGATCAAGGCATCGAGTTTTTTTAGGTAGTCGGTCTCCGCACGCAGATAGGCGACTTCCTTGAGCAGCTCATCGCGGCTCATATCCTCAGGTGGCTTGGACGAACGGGTCTTTTTCATCGGCTTTCGGGGCGGCGGCGGAGGCGGTGCCAACGCTTGGGCACCGCCTTGAGCATACAGGCGCCGCCATCGCCCCACCGCGCCGGCATCACCAATCTGGAAGTAGGTGGTGGCCTCCCGCCCGGACATGCCGTCCTGGCTCATCTTTTCCAGGACAGCCAGCTTGAACGGGAGGTCATAGAACCGGGCCTGGCGATGAAATCCGCGCCAACCATGCAGCCGATAGGTCGCCACCCAGCGCCTGACCGTGGAGAACTCAAGGCCGTGGCGACGGGCAATGGCTTTGACCGATGTGGAGGTCTTGCAGGCCTCTTTGGCGACCTGCAGTTTGAAACGTGCGTCGTATCTGTTCATGTATCCCTCGGGGTTGGATCTGGCGTCCAACTCCCGGGGGTCACTTCA
>NZ_JAUTXR010000035.1 GCF_030658505.1 Stenotrophomonas raiganjensis (SeqCode)
CGCAGCTGGTTCCGCCGCACGCCAGCGGGCCGCGCTGATTCAGAACAGGCGCCAGGCGCCGCAGGCGAGCAGCGCCAGCAGCAACGACAAGCAGGGCCAGTGGCATCTGAGCCAACCGGATACTTTCCTGATCAATGCCGATGATCCGTCGCGCATCGCGCTGCATCGGTCCGGCACGTCGCTGGCGGTGCGTCCGGGCGCGCAGCAGGCGCAGCCGCAGCCGACCGATCCGGCCAGAGCGCTGGGCCATATCGATGAGGTGCAGCCGATCGTGCACGGGCCGCTGGGCGGCGGCGACCGCGCTTACCTGGACGTCCTGGCCGCGCCCCCCCCCCCCGGCCCCATCCCGCCATCCCACGGAATGCCCGCTGTTGCTGTTGCTTCGGCTGTTGCTTCGGCTGTTGCTTCGGCTGTTGCTTCGGCTGTTGCA
>NZ_JAUTXR010000042.1 GCF_030658505.1 Stenotrophomonas raiganjensis (SeqCode)
CCCGCTCAGCCTCAGCACCCATACGCCGACACGTTTCATCGCTTGCGAAGCAACTACTTCAGCCCCTTCCACAGCAGCTGCCGCCTCCAGCCCAGCCCTTAAGCCCCTAAGCCCCAAGCTAAGTGAGTTGCGCCCAAACCATTGCTCAATCACCGGGGCCGTGTAGGCAAGCGCGGTCAGAAACAGAGCACCCCCCACCGCCCCCACCATCGTCCCCCGAATGTTAAGAAGGACATAAGCCGCATAGTCTGTTCGTTCAAGCGCGAGGTTCGCATCCGAGAAGCTGTAGCTGGCCCCAATAAAACTACCCGCCCCCGCCAAGGCACTACCGGC
>NZ_JAUTXR010000104.1 GCF_030658505.1 Stenotrophomonas raiganjensis (SeqCode)
GCACATCCGCGGCTTCGGCCACGTCAAGGAAGCCCACTTCGAACAGGCCAAGGCACGCGAGGCTGCCCTGCTGGCGCAGTGGCGCAACCCGAAGGCACTGCATATCGTGCAGGTGGCTTGAACGGAGTGCCGGCCGCTGGCCGGCATCCATCCTGGCAATCGATTGCCGGCCAACGGCCGGCACTACCGGCGTTCTACCCCAACCGCCACAGCAGCAGGCGGTTGTTGGCCGGCATTGCTAGATCCCCCAACCGGGTGAACCCGTTGTCGCCCGCCAGCGCCTGCACCGCTTCGCTTTCGCGGATGCCGCTGCGCGGGTCGCGCGCCTTCAGCCAGGCATCGAACTGCGCGTTGCTGTCGCTGGTGTAGCGGCCGCCATAGTTGAACGGGCCATACACCGCCAGCAGCGCGCCATGCCGCAGCACCGACGGCAACGCGGCGAACAGTGCCTGCACGTGTTGCCAGCTCATGATATGCAGCGTGTTGGCGCTGAATGCGGCGTCGAACGTGCTGCGTTCGGGCAGCGTCAGGCCCGGCGCAGGTGGCAGTTCCACCTGCAGCACCACCGGCTGCAGCAGGTTCAGCAGTGCTGCCTCGGCGCGCCACGCTTCGATGCCGGGCAGGTGATCCGGGTGATCGCTGGGCTGCCAGCGCAACCAGGGCCAGCGCTCGGCGAAGAAGGCCGCATGCTGGCCGGTGCCGCTGCCGATCTCCAGCACCCGGTGGCGGTCGCCCATCCACGGGTCGAGTGCGGTGGCGATCGGTTCGCGGTTGCGCTCGCAGGCTTCTGAATACGGCTTGCTCGACATCAGGACGGTGTCCAGGCGGGGTCGGCCCCATTGTGCACGAGGGGGTGTTGCTCGCCAGGGCTGCGCCCTGCACCCGTAGAAGCAACGGCAAAGGCCGAAGCAACGTCAAAAGCGGACTTCCGGTGGGATGGCGGGGTGGATCCGGTTGCGGGGGACGCTGCAAGTACGTCCATGTAAGCTCGGTCGCCGCATCCATGCGGCTCACGCCCCCACAACCGGACCCACCCCGCCTTCGACAGACTTCCGCGATCTGCCGGAACGGCGTACGGCCTTGGTGGGTGCCGACCGTTGGTCGGCACGGATGAGTTCATTCGATATCTGACAGATGTGTCGACCAAGGTCGACACCCACCAACAGCCACCGGCCAGCTGTCAGAGGTGGGGCGGTGTGGGTGGGCAGGACCGTTGGCGCCATGGATGGCGCCATCGAGCTCCCATGGATGGGTTAACGGCGTGTCCTGCCCACCCACACCGCCCCGCCATCCCTCAGCAAGGCCGCTGTTGCTGTGGCTGTTGCTCCGGCTCTGAGCAGGTGCAGGGCGCAGCCCTGCCGAAACCCTCCCAACCATGACTGCAGTCACTTGTCCCCACGCCCCGCGCTGGCGAAAGTCGAGGAGTTGACGTGATCGGTCCGGCCCATTGCCAACCGCACGCAAGCGAGAGAGAGAAACGCTGTGCAACGACGTGAGTTCCTGGCTTTTTCCGGTCTGGGCCTGGCGGGCCTGCTGCTGCCGCATTCCCGTGCCATCGCCGCCGAGCAGCTGCTGGCGCCGGTCGATACCGCCCAGCGCCGGCGCCTGGCCGAGGTCGCCCTGGCCACCGCGCGCAGTGCCAGGGCCAGCTACTGCGATGTCCGCATCGGCCGCTACCTCAACCAGTCGGTGATCACCCGCGAGCACCAGGTCGGCAATGTGACCAACCGAGAATCGTCCGGCGTGGGCGTCCGGGTGATCGTCAACGGCGCCTGGGGCTTTGCTGCCACCCACCAGCAGACCGAGGCCGCGGTGCGCGCTGCGGTCGAGCAGGCGGCGGCAATCGCCCGCGCCAACGCCGGCATCCAGACCCGGCCGGTGCAGCTGGCGCCGACGCCCTCGGTGGGTGAGGTGCGCTGGCAGACCCCGGTCCGCAGGAACGCGATGGCGGTGCCGATCCAGGACAAGGTCGAGCTACTGCTGGCGCTCAACGCCGCGGCGCTGAATGCGGGTGCCGATTACATCAATTCCACCCTGTTCCTGGTCAACGAGCAGAAGTACTTTGCCTCCAGCGACGGCTCGTTCATCGACCAGGACATCCACCGCATCTGGCTGCCGTTCACCGCTACCGCCATCGACAAGGCCAGCGGCAGGTTCCGCACCCGCGCCGGCCTGTCCTCGCCGATGGGCATGGGCTACGAGTTCCTCGATGGCGATGCGCGCGGCAAGGTGCAGCTACCGGGTGGCATCACCGCTTACCGCGACTCCTACGACCCGGTCGAAGATGCCATCGCCGCCGCCCGCCACGCGCGCGAGAAGCTGAAGGCGCCCTCGGTGAAGCCCGGCAAGTACGACCTGGTGCTGGACCCGTCCAACCTGTTCCTGACCATCCACGAGAACGTCGGCCACCCGCTGGAGCTGGACCGCGTGCTTGGCTACGAAGCCAACTACGCCGGCACCAGCTTCGCCACGCTGGACAAGCGCGACGCCGGCTTCCGCTGGGGCAGCGACATCGTCACCTTCTTCGCCGACAAGACCCAGCCGGGCAGCCTCGGTGCGGTCGGCTACGACGACGAAGGGGTGAAGACCCAGCGTTGGGACCTGGTGCGCGACGGCATCCTGGTCGATTACCAGGCCACCCGCGATGAAGCCCACATCCTCGGCCGCGATGCGTCGCATGGCTGCAGCTATGCCGACTCCTGGTCCAGCGTGCAGTTCCAGCGCATGGCCAATGTCTCGCTGGCACCGGGCAAGCAGCCGCTCAGCGTCGAGGACATGATCAAGGACGTGGAGAACGGCATCTACATCCACGGCCGCGGTTCCTATTCGATCGACCAGCAGCGCTACAACGCGCAGTTCGGCGGCCAGCTGTACTACCAGATCAAGGACGGAAAGATCGCCGGCATGGTCGAGGACGCGGCCTACCAGATCCGAACACCGGAGTTCTGGAACGCCTGTACCGCCATCTGCGACGAGCGCGATTTCCGCCTCGGCGGTTCCTTCTTCGACGGCAAGGGCCAGCCCGGCCAGGTCTCGGCGGTCTCGCACGGTTCGTCCACCACCCGCTTCAACGGCATCAACATCATCAACACCGCGCGCAGTCTCGGCGCTTGAGCCACCCATCCTTCGACATGGAGAGCAGCCTTGCAAAGACGTGACTTCCTGGCCCTGACCGGGCTTACCGCGGGCGGGCTGATCGTGCCCTCCTTCTTCGGCAAGGCGATTGCCGCCGAACAGCTGCAGAGCACGCTGGACCTGGGGCTGAAGAAGCGCCTGGCCGATGCGGCGCTGGCCGCCGCCCGCCAGGCCGGCGCCACCTACTGCGACGTGCGCATCGGCCGGTACCTGCGGCAGTTCGTGATCACCCGCGAAGACAAAGTGCAGAACGTGGTGAACACCGAGTCCACCGGCGTCGGCATCCGCGTGATCGTCAATGGTGCGTGGGGCTTTGCCGCCACCAATGCGCTGAGCACTGCCGATGTGGCCAGGGCCGCGCAGCAGGCGGCGGCGATCGCCAAGGCCAACGCTGGCGTGCAGACCGCACCAGTACAGCTGGCCAAGGCACCGGGCGTGGGCGAAGTGAGCTGGCGCACGCCGATCCGCAAGAACGCGATGGACGTGCCGATCAAGGAAAAAGTCGATCTGCTGCTGGACGTGAACGCCGCTGCGATGGGCGCCGGCGCCAGTTTCGTCAACTCGATGCTGTTCCTGGTGAACGAGCAGAAGTACTTCGCCTCCACCGATGGCTCCTACATCGACCAGGACGTGCATCGCATCTGGGCGCCGATGACGGTCACCGCCATCGACAAGTCCAGCGGCAAGTTCCGCACCCGCGAGGGCCTGTCCTCGCCGATGGGGCTGGGCTACGAGTACCTGGACGGCGCCGCCGCCGGCAAGGTGGTCAGCCCGAACGGCGTGGTCAACTACAGCACCTCCTACGACATGAAGGAGGACGCCATCGCCGCCGCCAGGCAGGCGCAGGAGAAGCTGAAGGCACCGTCGGTGAAACCGGGCAAGTACGATCTGGTACTCGACCCGTCGCACACCTGGCTGACTATCCACGAGTCGATCGGCCACCCGCTGGAACTGGACCGCGTGCTCGGCTACGAAGCCAACTACGCCGGCACCAGCTTCGCCACCCTGGACAAGCGCGAACAGCACTTCCAGTACGGCAGCGAGCTGGTCAACATCTTCGCCGACAAGACCCAGCCGGGCAGCCTCGGCGCGGTCGCGTACGACGACGAAGGCGTGAAGTGCAAGCGCTGGGACCTGATCAGCAACGGCAAGCTGGTGGACTACCAGACCATCCGCGACCAGGCCCACATCCTCGGCAAGACCGAGTCCGACGGCTGCTGCTATGCCGACTCGTGGTCCAGCGTGCAGTTCCAGCGCATGGCCAACGTGTCGATGGCCCCGGGCAAGAAGCCGCTGAGCGTGCCGGACCTGATCAAGGACGTGGAGAACGGCATCTACATCATCGGTGACGGTTCGTTCTCGATCGACCAGCAGCGCTACAACGCCCAGTTCGGCGGCCAGCTGTTCTACGAGATCAAGAACGGCCAGATCACCCGCATGCTGGAAGACGTGGCCTACCAGATCCGCACGCCGGAGTTCTGGAACGCCTGCACCGCCGTGGCCGACGAGCGTGACTACCGCCTGGGCGGTTCGTTCTTCGACGGCAAGGGCCAGCCGGGCCAGGTCTCGGCGGTCTCGCACGGTTCGTCCACCGCGCGCTTCAACGGCATCAACGTCATCAACACCGCACGCAGCCTCGGCTGATCGGTCAGGAGCCCTTACACCATGAGTATCTTCACCGAAGCCCAGGCCAAGGCCATCCTCGACAAGGTCATCGCCCTGTCCAAGGCCGACGAGTGCACCGCCGTGCTGGCCGGCGCGATCAGCGGCAACATCCGCTTCGCACTGAACAACGTTTCCACCAGCGGGATTGTCGACAACACCGAACTGGCGGTCACTGTCGCCTTCGGCAAGCGCGTCGGCACCGCCTCGATCAACGAGTTCGACGATGCCGCGCTGGAACGCGTGGTGCGCCGTGCCGAAGACCTGGCCCGCCTGGCCCCGGAGAATCCGGAGTTCATGCCGGCCATCGGCAAGCAGAGCTACCGTGCCAGCCCGACCTTCAGCGAATCCACTGCCGCGATCGATCCGGCCTTCCGTGCCAAGGTCGCCGCCGATTCGATCGCACCGTGCCGCGGCCACGGCCTGATCGCCGCCGGCTTCCTCGAGGATGGCCAGGGCTTCCAGGCCACCGCCAACAGCAACGGCAACTTCGCCTACCAGCGCACCACCAACTTCGATTACACCTGCACCGTGCGCACCGAAGATGGCCGCGGTTCGGGCTGGGTCGGCCGCAACCTGAAGGACGCGGCGGACTTCAAGGCCGACCAGGACATCCGCATCGCCATGCGCAAGGCCACCGAATCGGCCGAGGCCAAGGCGCTGGAGCCGGGCAAGTACACGGTGATCCTGGAGCCCGCCGCGGCTGCGGGCCTGATCAGCTTCATGATGAACTTCTTCAGCGCACGCTCGGCCGATGAAGGGCGCAGCTTCCTGTCGAAGAAGGGTGGTGGCAACAAGCTGGGCGAGCAGGTCTACGACCCGCGCGTGACCATGATCGCCGACCCGTGGCATCCGGAGGCGCCGGTGCTGCCGTGGGACAACGAGGGCATGCCGCGCGAGCGCATGGCGATCATCGAGAACGGCAAGATCGCCAACCTGGACTACTCGCGCTTCTGGGCACAGAAGCAGGGCAAGACCGCCAAGGCCACGCCGGGCAACCTGCTGATGAGCGGTGGCGACAAGAGCACCGCCGAGCTGGTGCGTGGCACCCAGAAGGGCATCCTGGTCACCCGCACCTGGTACATCCGCATGGTCGATCCGCAGACCGTGCTGCTGACCGGCCTGACCCGCGACGGCACCTTCTACATCGAGAACGGCCAGATCAAGCACCCGGTGAAGAACTTCCGCTTCAACGAGTCGCCGGTGATCATGCTCAACAACATCGAAGAGCTGGGCAAGCCGGTGCGCGTGGCCGGCGATGAATCCAGCTACGTGATGATGATCCCGCCGATGAAACTGCGCGATTTCACCTTCACCTCGCTGTCCGACGCGGTCTGATGGATCGCCGGGCCTGCCTGCGCTGGTTGGCCGCTGCCGCTTCGGCGGCGGCGCTGCCGGCCTGGGCACAGGCAGGCCCGCGCAGTTCGCGCTACGACTTCTGGTTCACCCGCCTGCAGTACGACTCCGGCGACTGGGACGTGGACGCGCGCATGCCGTCCAACCTGATCACCTCGCTGATCGACTACACCTCGCTGCGGGTGGACCCGCAGGAACACGTGGTGGCGCTGGCCGACCCGCGCATGCTGGAAGCACCGTTCTGCTACCTGGCGGGGCACACGCTGGTGGAGTTCAACGCCGCCGAGCGGCAGAACTTCGTGCGCTACGTGCGCAATGGTGGCTTCGTCTTCGTCGACGACTGCAACCATGACATCGATGGCCTGTTCGCTACCTCGTTCGAAGCACAGATGGGTCGCCTGTTCGGTCCGAAGGCATTGCAGAAGCTGCCCAACAGCCACGCGCTGTACCGCAGCTTCTTCCGCTTCCCGGACGGTCCGCCCGCCACCAGCTTCGAACTCAACGGCTGGGGCGACGACCTGGTGCACGACTACCTGAAGGGCATCGAGGTCGATGGCCGGCTGGGCCTGCTCTACAGCAACAAGGACTACGGCTGCGAGTGGGACTACGACTGGCGCAACAAGCGCTTCCTGGCCGAAGACAACACCCGCTTCGGCGTCAACATCGTGATGTACGCGTTGAACAATTGATAGGACCTGCACGCCCATGACCAGCCCCGACCTCGATTCCCTGCTGCCGCGCCTGGATGAGCTGCGCGCTGCGCTCGCACGCGCGGTGGTGGGCCAGCACAGCGTGGTCGAGCAGCTGCTGATCGGCCTGCTGGCCGGCGGCCACTGCCTGCTGGAGGGTGCGCCCGGGCTCGGCAAGACCCTGCTGGTGCGCTCGCTCGGCCAGGCCCTGGAGCTGCAGTTCCGGCGCGTGCAGTTCACCCCCGACCTGATGCCCAGCGACATCCTCGGCACCGAGCTGCTGGAGGAAGACCACGGCACCGGCCATCGCCACTTCCGCTTCCAGCAGGGCCCGATCTTCACCCACCTGCTGCTGGCCGACGAACTCAACCGCACCCCGCCCAAGACCCAGGCCGCACTGCTGGAAGCGATGCAGGAACGCACGGTCAGCTACGCGGGCACCACCTACCCGTTGCCCGCGCCGTTCTTCGTGCTGGCCACTCAGAACCCGATCGAACAGGCCGGTACCTACCCGCTGCCGGAAGCACAGCTGGACCGTTTCCTGCTGCACGTGCTGGTGGATTACCCCAGCGAGGACGAGGAGCGGCAGATCCTGGAGCAGACCACCGGCGGCACCCCTGCAGGCGTGCCGAAGGTGATGGATGCCGAAGCGGTGATCGCCCTGCAGGCGGCAGTGCGCCAGGTGCATGTCAGCCCCGATGTGCTGGCCTGGATCACCCGCCTGGTGCGTGCCAGCCGGCCGGGCGACGGCGCACCGGCGGCCATCAACCAGTGGGTGAAGTGGGGCGCCGGCCCGCGCGCCGGGCAGTCGCTGGTGCTTGCGGCGAAGGCGCGCGCGTTGCTGCAGGGCCGCTTCGCCGCCACCCGCGAGGACGTGCAGGCACTGGCCGCGCCAGTGATGCGTCATCGCCTGCTGCTGTCGTTCGCCGCCGAGGCCGAGCAGAAACGCGCCGACGACGTGGTCGCCGCCCTGCTGCAGGCCGTGCCGTTCCCGGGTTGATCCGCGCGTGAACGCAGGTACGCCGCTGACGTTGCCACCGGAACTGCGCGCGCGCCTGCGCCTGCTGCGGCTGCGGCCGCGCCTGGCCAGTGGAGCCAGTGGCATCGGCCAGCACGCCAGCCGCAGCCGCGGTGCCGGCCTCGAATTCGCCCAGTACCGTGCCTACGAGCCCGGTGACGAGCTGCGCCAGATCGACTGGAAGCTGTACGCGCGTTCGGACCGCTTCTTCGTGCGCGAATCCGAGCGCGAAAGCCCGATCGCGATCTGGCTGCTGCTCGATGCCACCGCTTCGGCCGGCCAGGCCGATCGCGCGGCACCGCAACGCACGCGCCTGGACCACATGCGCGGCGTGGCCGCCTGCCTGGTCGAACTGGCCCTGCAACAGGGTGATCGCTTCGGCCTGCTGGCGATCAGTGGCGACGGCCTGCAGCTGGTCCCCGCGGCGAATGGCGCGCGCCAGCGTGATCGCGTGCACCTGCACCTGCATGCCCTGCGGGCGCGCGGCGGCTGGCCTGTGGCCGATCGCCTGCGCCCACTGTGGGAACGCGTGCGTCCGGGCGACCTGTTGCTGGCGATCGGCGACGGCTTCGACGAGGCCGGTATTGTGCTGCTGGAGCAATTGGCCAGCGCGCGCCGCGAGGTGGCCCTGCTGCAGATCCTGACCGCCGACGAGCGCGACTTCCCGTTCGATGCTGGCCATCGCTTCCGCGACCCGGAGACCGGTGAGGAACTGCTGGGCGACGGTGCCGCGATCCGCGCCGACTACCTGCAGCGCTTCGCCGACGCACGCAGCGCGCTGCAGTCGCGGCTGCAGGCCAGCGGCATCGCCAGTGCCAGCGGCTGGCTCGATCAGCCGCTGGACCAGCCGTTGCAAGCGCTGTTCGGCCGTGGGGGCGGCGCATGAACCTGCTGTTCCCACTCGGCCTGGCCGCACTGGCTGCCTGGCTGCTGCCGCTGCTGATCCACCTGGCCCGGCGCCATCCCTACACACCACTGGATTTCGCCGCGCTGCGCTGGCTGCGCGCGCAGATCCGGCCGCGCCAGCGCATCCGCTTCGATGACTGGCCGTTGCTGCTGGTGCGGCTGTTGTTGCTGGCGGCGCTGGCCTTGCTGCTGGCACGACCTGCATTGACCGGGCCTGCGCCAGCCCCCATTGCGTGGACAGTCGTTGCTCCAGGGCTGGACGCGACCGCACTACGTGGCACCGCCGAAGCGGGCAACTGGCACTGGCTGGCGCCCGGCTTCCCGGCCATTGATCAAGTGCCACCTGCGTCCACGGCCTCCCTGCCCAGCCTGCTGCGCGAACTGGACGCACAACTGCCTGCGGGCACCGCATTGACCGTGCACGTTCCCGATCCCCTGCCCGGCCTGGACGGCGCACGCCTGCAGCTGTCGCGCGAGGTGCAGTGGCGCCCGCAGCCGATACCGGTGAATGAGCCACCGAGTGCCGCAACGTCGCCGCGCCTGCGCGTGCACCGCGATGCTTCAGCCGCCGCCCAGCATTGGTTGAATGCACTGCAGCGCGCGTGGGGCGTGCAGGTGCCGCTCGCTCCTCTGGTGGCGGATGCGCTGCCCGAACGCGGCGAGATCGGCGTGTGGAGCCGCAATGGCGCGCTGCCGGCAGACTGGCAGGCGTGGCTGCAGGACGGCGGGCGTGTAGTGACTGCCGGCAAGCCTGCCGCCGAGGCCAGCATCCTGCTGCGCAACACCGAGGGCACCCCGCTGCTGTGGCAGCAACGCATCGGCCACGGTGTCCTGCTGTCTCTGCCCGGCGACTGGGATGCCTCAGGCAACGCTGCGCTGCGTGATCCACAGTTGCCGCGTGCCCTGCTGTTGGCCCTGCAACCGCCGGCGCCGCCACGCCTGGGTGATGCGCAGGACCAGGCACCACGCCGCGCCGTACTGCCTGCGACCACACCACCCGTGCGTGAACCAACCACTTGGCTGCTGCTGGCCATCGTGCTGCTGTTCGCCCTGGAACGCTGGATGGCCAGCAGCACCCGGCGCAGGGTGGCGGCATGAACGCGTTGCAACGTGCCTGGCAGCGTGCGCGGCGCCGACGCGCCCTGATCACCCTGTTGCTTGGCCTGCCGTTGGCGCTGGCCGCCACCGCGCTGGCGCTGCGCCTGAGCGGCTTCGACATCGCCTGCGTGGTAGGCACCGCCGGCCTGCTCGCCTGCGCGGCCCTCGCCACCACGCACGCACGACGGCTGGACCGGCAATGGCTGCAGCGGCAACTTGATGCCAGCGGCACCAGCGAAGACAGTGCGGATCTGCTGTTCGCCGGAACCGCCACGCTCAATCCGCTGCAGCAGCGCCAACGCACGCACGTGCTGGCCACGCTGGAACGTGCAATGCCGGAGCTGCGCCCGCGCTGGCCGCGCGCGGCGCTGGCCCTGTGCTGGACGGCCGGCATTGCCATCGCACTGCTGGCACTCGGCTGGCCTCGCCCCAGCCCCAACGCCACCGCTGTCCATTCCACTACCTCCGATGGCACCACTGCCGCAGGTCCGCTGCACCTGCAGTCCAGCCGCCTGCGCATCGACGCACCGGCCTACACCGGCCAGGCCACGCTCACCCAGAATGCGCTGGATGCCAAGGTTGCCGCCGACAGCCGGCTGTCCTGGTCGTTGCGCTTCGACCGTGCACCGGACAAGGCGTGGCTGCAGTTCCACGATGGCCGTCGCCTGCCGCTGAGCGAACACGATGGCCAATGGCAGGCACAGGACGTGGCGCGCACGCCGGTGCTGTATCGCGTGGTGAGCGAACCGGCCCTGGCCGAGACCCGCCTGCATCGGCTGGACGTGGTGGCCGACCGTGCACCCTCGGTACGCGTGCTGGAACCGGCGGCCAGCCTGGTGCTTGCCACGCCCGGGCAGCGCCAATGGTCGCTGCGCTTCGAGGCCAGTGACGACCACGGCGTGGCCGCACAGGCAACGTTGTCGATCACCGCCACCCAGGGCAGCGGCGAGAACATCACCTTCGTTCGGCGCAGCGTCAGCCTCACCGGCACTGGCGAGCCAACCGCTCGGCGTTTCGCGCATACGCTCGACCTCGCCGCACTGGGGGCGCAGCCCGGCAACGATGTGATCGCCCAGCTGGAAGTCCGCGACAACCACACGCCCACGCCGCAGACCGGGCGCAGCAGCAGCGTGATCCTGCGCCTGCCCAGGGCCGAAGTCGCGCTCGGCGCCGAGCTGGAAGGCCGCATCAAGAAGACACTGCCCGCGTACTTCCGCAGCCAGCGGCAGATCATCATCGATGCCGAAGCGCTGATCCGGCAACGGCGCAGCGTCGCCGCTGATGATTTCATCAAGCGCAGCGATGCGATCGGTGTCGACCAGCGCATCCTGCGCCTGCGCTACGGTCAGTTCCTGGGTGAGGAGAGCGAGGGTGCACCGAAGCCGCCGCCGACCAGCGACCTGCCGACCAGCGATGCGCCGGCCACCGACGACCACGACGATCACGATCACGATCACGACCACGACGCCGGGGCCGAGGCCGGCGGGCACGACGCGCATGGCCATGATCACGGCGGCAAGGCGGCCAGTGCCGACGCAACACCGGTGTTCGGCAGCGCCACCGATGTGCTCTCCGAGTATGGCCACACCCATGACCACGCGGAGGCGGCCACCCTGCTCGACCCGCAGACCCGCGCCACGCTGAAGGCCGCGCTGGACCAGATGTGGTCGGCCGAAGGCGAGCTGCGCCAGGGCCGCCCGGAGCAGGCGCTGCCATATGCGTACAAGGCGCTGGGTTTCATCAAGCAGGTGCAGCAGGCCGAGCGCATCTACCTGGCCCGGGTCGGGCCGGAGCTGCCACCGATCGATGAAGGCCGGCGCCTCGGCGGTGACCGCGCCGGCCTGGCCAGCCGCGAGCTGCCGCTGGCCGCGCGCACTCCCCCCGATCCAGCCATCGTCGAAGCCTGGCAGCGCCTCGGCGATGACGCGGCCCCCCCCGACCTCGATGCGCTCGCCCGCTGGCAGCAACGCAATGCCGCCTACCTGCCCGACGCCCTCGATCTGGCCGCCGCCATCGAGCAGCTGCGCATCGAACCCGGTTGCCACGACTGCCGCCAGCGCCTGCGCGCGCAACTGTGGCGTGCCCTGCAGCGTCCACTGCCACAGGCGATGCGGCGCAGCGCGGCCGATGCGATGGGCCAGCGCTATCTTGATGCGCTGGAGGCGCAGCCATGAACGCCTCCGGTTTGAACCTGTGGATTGCGCTGGCACTCGCCCTGGTCGTGGTCATCACCAGCGTGCGCCAGCTGCGTGCAAGCACCACGCTCCCGGGCCGCCGGTGGATCGTGATCGCACTGCAGGTCGTTGCTGCCGCGCTGTTGTACTTCTGCCTGCGGCCTCCCAGCCATCAGCAACCCGCCGCTGGCCTGGTCGTGCTCGGCGCCGACGCCGACAAGGCCGGTGCGCTGCCGGCCAGCGGGGACCCGCTGCTGCTGTTGCCGGAAGCCGCTGATGTGCCTGGTGGCCGGCGCGTGCCCGACCTGGCCACCGCGCTGCGCCAGCTTCCGGCGTCCGCGCTGACCCTGGTGGGTGCCGGTCTGGCCGCGCGCGATCGCGACGTGGAACTGCCGCGCGAGGTGCACTGGCAACCGGCACCCGCACCGCGCGGGTGGATCGCATTGCGGCCACCCGCCGACGTCGCCCCGGGTGCGCGCTTCGAAGTGCAGGCACAGGCGAACGGCGTCGCGCACGCGAAGGCCGAACTGCTCGACCCGGCGGGCAGCGTGGTCGATCGCGCGGCGCCCGCCGGCGACGGCCGCGTTCAGCTCAGCGGTATCGCCCGCGCCGAAGGCCGCAGCGTGTTCCGGCTGCGCCTGCTCGACGCTGAAGGTCATGTGGTGGACAGCGTGCCGGTGCCGCAGCAGACCCTGCCGGCGGCGCCCTTGCGCCTGCTGGCGCGTTCCAGCGCGCCCGGGCCGGAACTGAAGTATCTGCGCCGGTGGGCCACGGACACGGGCCTGCGCGTGCAGGTGCAGGCCGATACCGGCGCCGGGCTCAGTGTGGGCGATGGCGTGGTCCCGCTCGATGCTGCAACACTGGCACGCAGCGACCTGCTGCTGCTGGACGAACGCGGCCTGGCGGCATTGAGTACGGGCCAGCTCGCCGCCGTGCGCCAGGCGCTGCGCGATGGACTGGGCGTGCTGGTACGCAGCGCAGGGGTACCATCGGCCAGTGCGCGCCAGCGCCTCCGCGATCTGGGCCTGCCCGTACAGGGCGATGGCAGCAGCCGCACCCTCGAACTTCCCGGCGATGGCGAAAGCGCGGTCCTCGCCGCGCGGCGTGGCCCGCTTGCCGCAGGTACGCTGCCGACCGGCTACGGCGAAGAAGCCGACCGCAGCTCGCACGGTGCCTCACTGCCGGCACTGGAAGCCCTGTTGTTGCAGGCGCCGGGCAGCAATGCGCTGCTGCACGATCACACCGGCGAGGCTGTCGGCGGCTGGCGCGCGGTCGGCAAGGGCCGCATCGGCCTGCTGCCCATCACCGACAGCTGGCGCTGGGTGCTGGCCGGCCGCGACGACCGCCACGGCGAACTCTGGAGCAGCGTGGTCACCACGCTGGCGCGCGCGCAGGGCAGCGCTGATGCGCTGTGGTCGCCGCAGCCGATCAGCTGGTCAGGCGAACGACAGGCGCTGTGCGGCGTGCAGGCGCCACTGCAGGTCTTCAACGCGCATGGCGCTGGAGTGCCGCTGGTCGCCGATGGCACGTCGGCCCTGCGCTGCGCCGGCTGGTGGCCGCGCGAGGCTGGCTGGCAGCGCCTGCGGCAGGGCGACAGCGTTGTCTGGCGCTATGTATTCGACCCGAAAGACGCAGCGGCACTGCATCGGCAGGCGATGATCGATGCGACCACGCAGGCCCTGGCCCGCAGCGCGCCCCTTGCTGCACAGGCCACGCAGCCGGTGACCGGCTCACGCTGGCCGTGGTGGCTGGCCTTCGTGCTGTGCGCTTCGCTGCTGTGGTGGCTGGAACGGCGGCGCGCACACGCCCCTCGATTGACGCAACCAGCACCGTAGGCGTGTAGCCCCACCTCGACAGCAGCGGCCTCCTCTACGCATACCAGCAGCCTGGCCCAGCAGTGTCGGCTGGACCGGGCAGTGCCGGAACCGCTGGATTTGCCCTGTGCGGGCCCCCCGAGGCAGACTGATGCATGGACGGACAGCTCCATTGGAGGGAGCCATGATCGACACGATGTCGCGCGCATCACGCACATTCCTATCCCCCGCCATCGCGTATCGGCCGCCTTCGGCCGAGGTGCGCCGATGAGCTTCTTCATCGTCGCCAAGATCATCCTGCTGCTGGTGGCGCTGGTGGCTTGGCTGAACTACCAGTCGCGGCGCAAGGACAACCAGAACGCGCTGGCCGCCCTGCGCCGCACGCCGGTCGTCCGTGAACTGCAGGACGACGAAGCACTGGCCCTGGAGCCGCTCCGCGTCGCCCACGGCCTTGCGTGGGAAACCGGCGTGCGTCGCCTGCGCGGCCGCTTCAGCCGCCACGGCATCATCGCCAACGGCGTCGAAACCCTCCACGACACCCTCGGTGGCGTGGACGTGCTGCTGCCCTACGATGCGCCCTCGTTCCTGGCCGAGGACAACGATGCCGACGTTGTGCTGACGGAGCGCCAGGCCATCGTGGTGCGGATCAATGATTTTTCCGTTGTCGAAGGACGCAGCCGCAGCCTGCATGACGGCCGCGGCGACGTGCTCCCGCCGGGTGCCCCGCCGCTGCCCGCGCCGCCGTCCCTGGCCGCGCAGCCGGTCACCACGCTGGAAGAGCGTGCCGAGACCCTGGAGGAAGCGCAGCTGCGGCGGCGGCCCGCGTTCGGATGGCTGCCCGCCGGCTTCTGGATCGTCGCGCTTTCACTGCTGTTGACGGCCACCATCGCCGACCTGGGAGATGCGCTGCCGCTGGTCATGCTGCTGGCCGTTGCGGCGGCCCTGGCCGGTATCGTGTGCCAGCTCCGCCCACCGCTGCGCAGGATCCAGCCTGGCCGGGTCCGCCGGGTAGAAGGCGTCCTGCATCGGCTGGACATGCCCAATCCGATGAATGCCGCGCTGCGGCTGCAACGCTTCTTCGTCGGCGACAGCCTGCAGGTACAGGTCCCGGCGCACTGGCAGCAGTGCGGGCGCCTTCCGCTGCAGCAGAGCGTGCAGCTGGACATCACCCAGGACACCGGTGACGTCCTGTCGATCGGCCCGCACTGGTCACGGGTGGATGAACAGCGCCGTTTCCCGCCGATCCGCTGGGGCGGCAGCCTGCTGCTCCTGGTGATCGCGCTGCTGGGGGCGGTGACCGCACTGCTGGCCGGTGATGGCGACGACCTCCGCCTGGCCTGGCATGGGCTGCAGGGCACCCAGACGCGGACTGACAGCAGCGCCGACAGCCTGCTGCAGGATCCTCCGCAGCCCGGTGACCGCGTGCGGCTCAGTGGAGAAGGCCAATGCGAACTCGCGTTGACCCGGCTGGCCGATACCGGTGCGGAGGTGGTGCTTCCGGACTGCGCGCGGATGCGCTGGGGCGCCACGACGGTGGTGTTGCCTGCGCTGTCGGTGCCCGACCCGCTGCTGTCGCTGTATCGCGGCAGTTTCGTCGATGCGCAGAAGGACAGTTATACGTCGATGCTGCGCATGCTGATGATGCAGCAGATCAGCGACCCCTATCAGCAGGCGCTGATGGCCGCGCGCGGCGAGCAGCAGATCGTGACGGGGCTCGGCCGCATGGTCGATACGGTCGAAGCCGCCTGCGCGGTCGGCCTGAGCGACTGCGCAGGGCTGCAGCAGTCCATCGTTCGCGCGCTTGGTGCAACGGTGGAGGTGGACGGCCAGGACACCGCACTGGACGACTGGCCGAAACTGGCCCAGCACATGCGCCGGCTGGCCGCCGAGGGCGAAGACGGGATGTACATGACCGGCAGCGACCTCGCCGCTCTGCATGGAATCGCCCGCGAGCATGCCGGTACCGCCATCGCCACCCGGTTGGCAGCGCTCACACCGCAGTTGATCAGCCTGCAGCGCGGCGGCGTGGTGCTTGAACTGCCCGACGACCTGCGTGCCGGGGCGCAACACGCACCGCAGGACCCCGTACGTTCCGATACCGTGCTCGATCGTTGGCAGGAGGCGGCGACGGTGGTCACAACCCCTGTGCCGTTCTCGTTGCAGGGGCTCGTGCTGTCCTCCCGGCAGGACGCAGGCGGCCTGCGCCTGCGCGTGGAACCCGGTGCCTCCGACGAACGCATCCAGCGTGCAGTGGCCAGCAGCCTGATGCTGCTGCTGTCACTGGCGCTGATCGTGGTGCAGGCGGTCCTGCTGGCGCGGGGCATCCTCCGCGCCCGCGCCCGGCGACGCGCACTCGACGCCGACCTGCAGTCACGCCCGGCACCGGGCCAACCGGCCTGAGCCGCGCGGCTACTTCACCGGCGGTGCGTCGCCAGCATTCTGTTCCTGGGAAAACAGCAGCGCACGCCGCTGCTGTTCGGCACTGAGTTCAGGCGGTGGCCGCGCGACCGCCGCCTGGATCTGCGCCGGCCCACCGGTGAGCTTGTTCACGCCCTTGGCGGCCGCCATCACGCCCTTGACCACGCCCATCATGATGTAGCCACCGCCCATGCTGACCTGCTCCGGCGACGGTGGTTCACTCCAGTCGCGGCTGAAGCGGTTGTCACCGAACTTCACCGGGTTCTTGAAGCGGTACAGGTCCAGCGGCTCGTCATCGGGCTTGAGCGCACGCACTTCGCCAAGGGTGGTGACGTTGTCCTGCGGCAGGGGGATGGATGCCGGCGCGGTGGTTGCCGCCGACGCATCTGCCGGGGGAACGGGCGCAGGATCAGGCGTCGCCTGCTGCGCCTGCGCAAAGCCGGCCAGCAGCAGGTTGGCCAGCAGTGCTCCCTGCATTCCACGTCGTGCCACAGCCATCCACCTGTTGGTTGCGTCCAGCGCCCAAGGATACGGATGCGGGCTTCAGATTTCGTTGCCACTGCAGTGACTGTTCAGCCCCTGGAACAGCTTCGATGCCAGGGGCTCTGAACGGTTCACTGCATCCCACGCCGGTGTCTCACATCCTGAGACGTGGATGTGGTGCCATGTGACCCCTCGCAAACCGTCCCGGCTCCACCTCCCATGGCCTACGAACTCGCCAAGCGCACCGCCGATGCCGAGCAGAAGCTCGCCACCCGCGATGGCCTGCCCGCCCGCGACGGCGCCCTGCTCAGCGCGCGGCTGCAGCGCCGCTACCAGGACCGCATCACCGGCAGCTTCGCCATTCCCGGCCGCGAGGGCCGCTACGCGCCCATTCCCGGGTCGGTGCCACCGGCGCTGGCCGCGGCACTGAAGGCACGTGGCATCGAACAGCTCTACAGCCATCAGGCCGAGGCCTGGGAGGCCAGCCAGCGCGGCGAGCACGTGGCCATCGTCACCCCCACCGCCAGCGGCAAGTCGCTGTGCTACACCCTGCCGGTGGTCAGCGCGGCCATGCAGGACAAGGCCAAGGCGCTGTACCTGTTCCCGACCAAGGCGCTGGCCCAGGACCAGGTGGCCGAGCTGCTGGAACTCAACCGCGCCGGCGACCTGGGGGTGAAGGCCTTCACCTTCGACGGCGACACCCCCGGCGATGCACGCCAGGCGATCCGCCTGCACGGCGACATCGTGGTCTCCAACCCGGACATGCTGCACCAGGCCATCCTGCCGCATCACACCAAGTGGGCGCAGTTCTTCGAGAACCTGCGCTACATCGTCATCGACGAGGTGCATACCTACCGCGGCGTGTTCGGCAGCCACGTCACCAACGTGCTGCGCCGGCTCAAGCGCATCTGCGCGTTCTACGGCGTGCAACCACAGTTCATCCTGTGCTCGGCCACCATCGGCAACCCGCAGGCGCATGCCGAGGCATTGATCGAGGCACCGGTGACGGCCATCACCGAATCCGGCGCGCCCAGCGGGCCGAAACAAGTGCTGCTGTGGAACCCGCCGGTGATCAACCCCGACCTGGGCCTGCGCGCCTCGGCGCGTTCGCAGAGCAACCGCATCGCGCGCATCGCGATCAAGTCCGGGTTGAAGACCCTGGTGTTCGCGCAGACCCGGTTGATGGTGGAAGTGCTGACCAAGTACCTGAAGGACATCTTCGACCACGATCCGCGCAAGCCGCCGCGCATCCGCGCCTACCGTGGTGGCTACCTGCCCACCGAGCGCCGCGAGACCGAGCGCGCGATGCGCGCCGGCAACATCGACGGCATCGTCAGCACCTCGGCGCTGGAACTGGGCGTGGACATCGGCAGCCTGGACGTGGTGATCCTCAACGGCTATCCCGGCAGCGTGGCCGCCACCTGGCAGCGCTTCGGCCGTGCCGGTCGCCGCCAGCAGCCCGCACTCGGCGTGATGGTGGCCAGTTCGCAGCCGCTGGACCAGTACGTGGTACGCCACCCGGACTTCTTCGCCGAAGCCTCGCCCGAACACGCGCGCCTTGCGCCGGACCAGCCGTTGATCCTGTTCGACCACATCCGCTGCGCCGCGTTCGAGCTGCCGTTCCGGGTCGGCGATGGCTTCGGACCGATCGACCCCGAAGTCTTCCTGGAAGCGCTGGCCGAAACCGAGGTGATCCACCGCGAAGGCGAGCGCTGGGAATGGATTGCCGACAGCTATCCTGCCAACGCGGTCAGCCTGCGCGCGGTGGCCGACGGCAACTTCGTGGTGGTCGACCGCAGCGATGGCCGCCAGCAGATCATCGCCGAGGTCGATTACTCCGCTGCTGCGCTCACCCTGTATGAAGGCGCCATCCACATGGTGCAGTCCACGCCATACCAGGTGGAAACGCTGGACTGGGAGGGCCGCAAGGCCTACGTCACCCGGACCCACGTGGATTACTACACCGACAGCATCGACTTCACCAGGCTCAAGGTGCTGGACCGTTTCGACGGTGGCGTGGCCGGCCGCGGCGATTCACATCACGGCGAAGTGCACGTGGTGCGCCGCGTGGCCGGCTACAAGAAGATCCGCTACTACACCCACGAGAACATCGGCTACGGGCCGGTGAACCTGCCCGACCAGGAACTGCACACCACTGCGGTGTGGTGGCAGCTGCCGCAGGCGCTGCTGCTGCGTGCGTTCGCCAGCAAGCAGGATGCGCTGGATGGATTCCTCGGCGCCGCGTATGCGCTGCACATCGTCGCCACCGTGGCGGTGATGGCCGATGCGCGCGACCTGCAGAAGTCGGTGGGCAACGGCGATGGTTCCTGGTTCGCGATCGCCGACCAGAGCGGCCGAGGCCAGCTGCGTGGCAGCAATGGCGACCCGGGTGCGGTGGAGCTGCTGCAGGAGTTCGTGCCCACCGTCTATCTCTACGACAACTTCCCCGGCGGCGTCGGCCTCAGCGAACCGCTGTGGCAGCGCCAGGCCGAGCTGGTGCAGCGCGCGCGCGAACTGGTGCAGCGCTGCGACTGCCGGGCCGGCTGCCCGGCCTGTGTCGGCCCGGTGCTGGCCGCGCAGGAAGAAGATGAGACCTCGCCGCGGGCGCTGGCGCTGCGCGTGCTCGACCTGTTCGATGCCGAAGCCTGCCAGCACGTGCCCGACGTGGTGGTGTCCGTGCGCGATCCAATGGAGCTGCTGGCACCGTGAGCCTGAGCCTGGACAAGCTGCGCCTGCTGCGGAAGCAGGCCGGTGACCCGAAGGCGACTGCCCCGGCCGAGGTGGAGACACCCGCGGTCGCGCCTGTCCCGGCAGCGGCCAACGATGCGCGGCAGCCACCGGCCGCGCGTTCGGTGTTCGCCTGGGTCGAACAGGAGATCCGCCACAAGCCCACAGGTACTGCGGCCGCCACATCGGCCCCGGCCCCACTGCGGCGGCCGGAAGTGGGCAGCCTGCATCGCCTGCTCGGCCTGCGTTCGCGCGGTGGGGCCGTGCCGGCACGCGCCAGCGCACAGGATCGGCAGCTGCCCGGCGAGGAAATCGCGCCAGGACTGTTCCTGATCGAATCGCTGCAACCGCAGCCGATCCCAGCCGCGTCGCTGTCGCTGGCCTTCGCCAAGCGCGAGAACGAGCACGTCGCTGCGCGTGACCTGCTGTTCTTCGACACCGAGACCACCGGCCTGGCCGGCGGCACCGGCACCCGCGCCTTCATGATCGGTGCCGCCGACTGGCATGCCTGCCCACAACGCGGCGAAGGCCTGCGCATCCGCCAGTTGCTGATGGCCACGATGGCTGCCGAGGACGCGATGCTGGCCACCTTCGCCAGCTGGCTGCAGCCGTCCACCGTGTTCTGCAGCTACAACGGCCGCAGCTACGACGCGCCGCTGCTGAAGGCACGCTACCGGCTGGCCCGCCAACGCGATCCAATCACCGCGCTGGACCATGTGGACCTGCTCTATCCCACCCGTCGCCGCTATCGCGGTACCTGGGAGAACTGCAAGCTGTCCACCATCGAACGCCAGCTGCTGCGCGTGATGCGCGAGGACGATCTGCCGGGCTCGGAAGCACCAGGCGCATGGCTGCGTTTCCTGCGCGGCGGCGACGCAATCAACCTGCGCCGGGTCGCCGATCACAACCACCAGGACGTGGTGACCCTGGCCCTGCTGCTGCAGCGCCTGGTACATGAGGAACAGCGCGAGCGCGAGACATTGGCGCTGGTTGCTCGGTAGGCGTTGACGCGACCTGACGGTCACAGCGGCGACACTGCCGCCACCATCCACGCTTGGAGCCCGACGATGCGCCTCAGTCCCCTTGTCCTGATCGCCGTCCTGCCGCTGGCGGCCTGCAGCCACGCCGGCAGCGGCACTGCGGCTGATGCCTCACCGCCCCATGTGGCGGCCGGCACACACGAGTGCCGGCCGGACACGCTGGACGCGTTCACCGGCAAGACCGCCGACGAGGCCACGATCAAGAAGCTGGTGGCCGACAGTGGCGCGCGCAATGCGCGGGTGGTGAAGCCGGGCATGGCCGTGACCATGGACTTCCGCCAGGACCGCGTGACCGTGCAGGTGGACGCACAGAACCGGATCGAGCGCGCCAGCTGCGGTTGATCGACCTGGGTCGTGGGGGGGGGCGGGGGCGCCCCCCCCCCCCCCAAGCCGCCCCCCGCGCCCCCCCCCCCCCCCCCCCCCCCGCCCCCCCCCCCCCCCCCACGACCGATCAGAGTCGCTCGGCCTTGCCACTGGCCAGTGCGCGGGCAATCACCAGCTGCGCCTGCTGTGCGGCCTGCGCATGCACCTGCGCCTGGCGCTCGCCCAGTGCGGCCTGCTGGCTGCCCAGCGCCGCCTGGCGGCTGGCCAGTTCGGCCTGCTGGCTGGCCAAGCGGTTCATGTCGCGGGTGCGGCTGGACTGTGCGGCCTGGTTGCGGGCTTCCTGCATCGCGCGGCGTGCCTCGGCGGCGGCCTCACGTGCAGCCTCACGTGCAGCCTCACGCGCAACCGCGGCATCGCTGGTCGCCCCGCGCGCCGCCTTCGCGGCTTCGGCAGCGGCTTCGCGATTGATGTCGTGCGCGCTCATCGCACTGCGCGCAGCCTCGGCCGCTGCCAACGCCATGCGGCGCGCCTCCTCGCCCTGCAGCCGGCCCATCTCGCCCATCTGCTTGCCGAGTGCGCTCTGCTGGCGACCAAGCGCACTCTGCTGGCGGCCCAGTGCGCTCTGCTGCTGCCCCAGGTCGGACGCACCGGCGTAAGCACGCTGCAACGACTGGACCAACATCGGGTCACGCACGATGTAGCGCTCGCTGCCCTGACGGAACCACAGCGCCGGGCCCTTGCCGAGCTGCTTGCGGGCCGCCGTCACGTCGTCGATGCCGCCGTTGGCGAAGGTTGAATCACCATCGACCAGCACGAACGCCTGCGGCGGCGACGTGCCCAGATCCAGCCGCCCGTAGGTGGTGATGGAGGAACTGCGCGAGGTGCTGCGGCCGTCGTCGATGCCGGGGTCGACATCGACATCGACCGCCACATCCGCATCGTCCGGACCGGACAGCTCCTCGACGTCGGCCGGCTCGGCGGGCGGTGCAGGAGCCACCGGGACCGCAGGCGCACGCGCCGACATCGGCGGTGCAGGCGGAACCTTCGGCGCCGGCGGCGCTGGCACCACGGCGGTCGGCGCCGCAGGAGGCGCGGGCGGGGCCGGCGGCACCGGCGCTGCGACCAACCGCATCGGCGCCACGCCCACGACCACCACCACAGCGGTCAGCGCCATCGCCAGGATGCGCGGGCAGGACCGGCGCGACTGCAGCGAGAGCAGGCGACGCTTGAGGCTGGTGGTATCTGGTGCGGCACTGGCCACGCCAAGGTGCGGTTGCGGCGCTACGCCCAGCTGCAGCAGCAGTCGGCCATAGGCCTGGCGGCTGGCACCGTGCTGGCCCACCACCGCGGCGTCCACGGCTTCCTCCCGGGCCTGCGCGTATTCACGCACCGACAGGCGCAGCAGCGGATGGAAGAAGAACAGGTGCTGGGCCAGTGCGGGCAGCAGGCCCCACTGCAGGTCACGCCGCTGCAGGTGCTGCAGTTCGTGGGTCAGTGCCAGGTCCAGCGCATCGCCCTGCAGCGCGTTGTCGCCGGCAGGCAGCAGCAGCACCGGGCGGAACGGTCCGACCAGCTGCGGCGCGTCCACCTGCGTGCTCATCCACAACCGCGGCGCAGGGCGCACGCCGTGTGCATCGGACGCCAGCTGCAATGCCGCTACCAGTGCCTCGTCCTCGCAGGGGTACGCCGCCGCCAGCAACGCACGGCAGCGGCGCCACTCGCCGAAGGTGCGCAGGGCCATCAGCAGCACGCCGGACAGCCACAGCGCGGCCAGTGCAACCGCCCACCAGGCCACTGCCGGCACCTCCGCTGCGGGCATCGGCATCGCGGCCAGCAACTGTGCCGAGGCTTCCGGGGCCAGCGGGTAGACCATGTCGGCAGCCACGTCGGTCGCGGTCGTCGCCACCGCCTGTGGCGCCGGCAACCAGGCCAGCTGCAGCGGCTGGCTCCAGAACAGGCCGAGCACGGCCTGCAGCGACACCAGCCACCACAGGCGGCAGCGGGTCGCCGCTGACAGCGACGGCAGCACGCGGCACAGGCCATATACCAGGGCCACCAGCAGCACGGTCTGCAGGCTGGTCCAGCCCAACCGTTCCAACATCGGGATCAGCATCGTGGTGTCCATGACTCAGCCCTCGTCGCGACGCGATTGGAGTTGGGCGACCAGCGCTTCCAGCTCGGCCAGCTCGTTGTCGCTGACCTTCTGGCGCTGCGACAGGTAGGCCACGAACGGCGACACCGAGCCCTGCAGGGTGTTGTCGACGAACTGGGCCACGGCACCCTGCAGCACGCTCTGCGGGCCACGGGTGGCCTGGTAGCGGTACACGCCGTCCTGCTGCCTGCGCTGAAGATACCCCTTCGCCCGCAGCCGCTCCATCATCGTCAGCACGGTGGAGCGGGCCAGGCCACGGCCCTCGCCGTAGCCGCTGGCGACCTCGCCGACGCTGGCCGGCGCATGTTCATCGATGTACTGCAGCAGGGCCAGTTCCTGGTCCCCGATGGTCTTGCCACGCATGACACCACTCCCTTGACTACACGTGTCGCCACTGTCAGCGTGACGACAACTGTAGTCAACCCCCCGAAGGTCATGGTCCGACGAACGGTAGGCACTACCGAGCGCTTAAACCTTCGGTGCACCGGCTGCATCCGATCTGCAACGCCCCGCTGGAACTCCACGTGACCCGCCCAACGCTCCGAGTCGTGCTCATGCTCATCAGTGCCCTGCCCTTCGCCGCCGTCTCTGCCAGCCAGGACCAGGCCAACGACCAGGCCCGCCGCCTGATCCGTCAGATCATGCTGGAACAGCGCATCCCCGGGTTGCAGGTCGCGGTGGTCAAGCAGGGACAGATCGTGCTGTCAGAAGCCTATGGCCTGGCCAATGTCGAGAACGGCGTGCTTGCCTCGCGCGACACCCGCTTCCCGCTCAACTCGGCGACCAAGGCGTTCACCGGTGTCGCCATCGCGCAGCTGGCACAGCAGGGGCAGCTCGATCTGGACGCGCCGGCTTCGCGCTACCTGGACGATCTTCCACCTGCGTGGGAAGACGTACGCGTACGCCAGTTGCTGGCGCACACCTCAGGCCTTCCGGACATCCTTGATGCGAACGGGCTGCTGGGTGGTGGCTCCGAAGCACAGGCGTGGGCAGCAGTCACCGCGCGCCCTGTCGATGCAGCGCCCGGGCAGCGCTTTGCTTACAACCAGACCAACTACGTGCTGCTGGCGAGGATCATCGCGCAGCAATCGGGGATGCCCTATGAGCGGTTCCTCGCCACCCGCCAGTTCAGCGGCGCGCGCATGGCGCGCACCACGTTCGGCGACAGCTATGACCTGATTCCGGATGTGGCGACGATGTACAGCCTGGCGCCGCGCGCCACCGACGCTGCCAACGCACCCTCGCGCCTGTCGCACTGGTTCTACGACATACCGCCTTCGCTGTGGGCCGGTGGCGGCATCCTCACCACTGCCGACGACACCGCACACTGGCTGGTCGCGTTGACCGAAGGCCGCCTGCTGTCCGAGGCGGCCCTGCGGCGGATGTGGCGCGCGGAGCGCCTCGCCGATGGCCGCGCCAGTCCGTGGGCCGGCGGCTGGCCGGTGCTGAACCCCTCGCCCGACCTGCAGGTAGCCGGCATCGGCGGTGCGCGTTCGGCCTTTGTGGTCTATCCCGAGCGCGCTGTGGCCGTGGTGGTGCTGACCAATCTTGTCGGTGCCAATCCGCAGCAGTTCATTCCACGCATTGCCGACTTCTACGCGCCTGCTGAAGCAGCGCCCTGAGGCTGCCCAGGGCGCATGAATGACGATCAAGCCAGCGTTGGCGGTCTAGATGTACGTCTGCGCGCTTTCCATCAACGCCACCACATGCAGCAGAAAGGACATCGGGAGGTGTTTGGAGAGCGCCACCATTCTGGCCTCCAGGCTGAGCCGCGGGCCCGTGCCTTCACTCGGCGGTGTCGCCTGCTCGCCCGCTACAAGCCAGGACATGCTGACGTTCATGACGCGTGCCATGGTCTGCAGGTGATCGACCGACGGTGAGAACCCTTCCTCGCGCTCCCAGTGCCCGACTGTCGCGCGGTGGACGCTCACCGCCTTGGCCAGATCGGTCTGGGACAAACCGCTGCGTACCCGGGCCGAGCGAATACGAGCAGAAAGCGTATCGACTTCCATGTCCACAAAAAGCCCCTGGTCCGCGCGGCTACCTTGCTGGAGAGGTAGGTGTTTCGAGTCTGCTGAATTCGCAGGTGCCCGTCAAGCAAGGTCCAACACCGCTGGAACGTAGACCAATCAACGCTTTTCCAGCCCCAGAAGCCTCCTGATTCTGAAGCAACAGGGGGTGATGATGAACGTACTGATGGTCATCCAGTGCTCCTTGATCTGCATGACCGCGAGCAGGATCAGTACGTCGACACCGATCAGCTCCACGAACAGCACCATCGACAGGAGTTCGGGATTCGAAATGAACAGGATGACCAGGATCAACACCAGGACCGCCCCGAGTCTCCGTGCAAGCGGAGACTTCAGGCGACCCCGGAACAGGTCCAGCAGCCTAGCCATGCGCCAGCCACCGGCGCGCGGCCTGGCTGATCATCGGCTCGTCGTCGCCCTCGGCCCTGCGCCAGAGTCTGCTCCTTTCACCGGGTGCCAGATGGCACGCGACCTTGAAGGCCTCCATCCTCAGTCGCCAATGGCCGGTTCCTACAGCGATCCTCTCAATCGAATCGAAGGCCTCGGTGGCACCCAGCAATGCGGCGAACGACAGGAGCGATACCGTGCCCGTGTCATTGGAAGTGATCAGCCCACTGATCCGGGAGTTCGATACGTCAAACGCGTACTGGTCAGGCAGCTGGCCCTGTGGGGCTCCCACAATGAGGTTGAGAGAAACGGACAGCTCCTCGCAGGGAAGCTGCGTGTGAACATCGTCGCATGCCCTGTACAACATGACCTTTCCACGGGGCAGCGATGTTTTCTCAAGGAACTTGAGCGTCACATCCTCGCCGATGTACCCCTGGATCTCGCGCGGGTTGCACTCGTGGATCTCCGTCCAGTAGCCACTGCCCAGATAGCCGATCGTGAGCAGTTCAAAATTGTGGTTGTGCGCGTAGTTGTAGGAATACAGACTCGAGTCGTGCGCCAGGCTTCCAGCACGGACGACAGGCTTTTTCCATACGTTGGCTCGAATCTTGTACGTGGCATCGGAGTACAGGAGAACGGCCTGGCTCGACACGCCCATGCTGTTGTTGAAGTGGTCGTCCCTTCCCAGCAGCGTCGTATTGATTGCCCTCACCAGCAGCCCGCGGTCATTGGCAACGGCGGCGAGCATGTCCGAGGCAGCAAGAATGCTCTCGTGATCGCCATACCTGACGTGTTCACGACAGTAGGAAACAAGATCAGCCACAGAGGCCGTGCCTTGCACGGATGGCTGCAGACTATAGGCCACCAGCGGTTCCTCCTCAGTTCAAGTGCGCGGCAATGGCACGCTTCGCAGCTGCGGCCACGGCAGGATGTGGATCGCTCGCGGCGGCGAGCAGATACGCCCGTCCATAGTTGAAATCGATCGAGCACAATCCCTGCAGGGCAGCCCAGCGCACAAAGTGAGCCTCATCCCGCGCCAGGCATGAGAGCGTCTCCAAAGAGGGCGCTACCGGAAGATCTTCCAGCTGATGGATGTGCTGCAGCATGGCCGCAGCGGACTGGCGCCGCACCGGGCTCTCATGGCTTGCAACGGCCATGACCGACGTCAGGGATGTCCTTTCAAAGCACCAGACAAGCGGTGGATACACCTTTGCATACAGTGTGAGCATGATCGCAGGTGCCCGCAGCACAACGTCTGGAATGTCCCGTTCTGCCCGCATTTCCACAGACTGGCCCCGCGCCAGCACGGTGGTGCCCGCCTCCACGGCCAGCAAGCCGGTCCTGAATTCATCAACCCTGCATGAGTGCGGGAACTGGTAGCAGTTGATGGTAAATGCCGGCTCGCTCATGTTGCCGATGAGGCAACTGAAGTTCAGGCTTTCAATCCGATCGTTCTGCCGCGGCTTTCGTGCAACGAGGCGCAGCGAGTAATCCTTGGTATCGACGACGACCCACTCTTCTGCCGTGACCGAAAGCCACTCGGGATGGCTCCAGTGCCCATCGGCCACCTCCGCCAACGATGCGGAGACGATGCTGGCCAGCTCGTGACTGTTCAGAAGGCGATCAAACTCGTTCCTGCACACACCGGTCAGATTCGCCATCCGCCCCGTTGCCACACAGTTGTCGGCTGCCGCGACCAGGGCAGCAAGAAGCGGATAGCGCTCCGCTTCGGACAAGTACGTTCGTTGAACACTCATCTATCACCATCAGAATGACGTTGATTGGCATTGCGGCGCTGTTCCACGGAACAGACACCCCTCCCATGCGCGGCATGAGAGGGGTGCAACCTGCAATTCTCAGAAGAGGATGATTACGCCAACCGTAATCACGAGGCCAAGCTCGGTCGCGGTATTGGTGGTCGGTGCGACGTCGTCAATCAAATCATCCAGCACGATCGAATTGCGTTCCATGATCCGTCCTTATGAGTAGATGGAGATTGAATCGTTCAATGGTCGGGCGGTCGCATTGGGGGAGGACAGCGCCCGGCCTGATTGAACATTCCTGAATGGAATCGCGCAAACAGCGCTGCTGTGCATGGCACAGCACAGGGAACGCGCCAGGCGGAAATGGGGCAGATCGTCAGCCCCGCGGCCCGCCCATCACCGGCAGGACCACCCCGCTGATGTAGCTGGCGCTGGCCGGCGATGCCAGGAATACGTAGGCCGGCGACAGTTCTTCGGGTTGCGCGGGCCGGCCCATGTCGCTGTCCTTGCCGAACGCCGCCACGTCTTGGGCCTGCTTGTCAGCGGGGTTCAGCGGCGTCCACACCGGCCCCGGCGCCACGCAGTTCACGCGGATGCCGCGCGGCAGCAGCTGGCTGGCCAGCGCCTTGGTGAACGCATGGATCGCGCCCTTGGTGGCTGAGTAGTCGATCAGGGCCTTGCTGCCGAACAGGCCGGTCTCCGAGCCAGTGTTGATGATGCTGGCGCCCTCGCCCAGGTGGGGCAGCACCGCGCGTGCCATCTGGATGTAGCCGCCGATGTTGGTCTGCAGGGTTTCCTGCAGGTGGGCGTCTTCCAGGTCTTCCAAGCGCTCGCAGTGCAGCTGGAAGGCCGCGTTGTTGACCAGGATGTCGATGCCACCGAAGGCCTTGGCGACCTGCTTCACCGCCCTGTTGCAGAAGCGCGGATCGCGCACGTCACCGGCGATCACGATGCAACGGCCACCTTCGCGCTCCACGTGCTGGCGAGTGATGTCCGCATCTTCGGCCTCGTCCAGGTGCAGTACCGCGACATCCGCGCCCTCGCGGGCGAACAGCACCGCCACCGCACGGCCAATACCGGAATCGCCTCCGGTGACGATCGCGCGCATGCCCTGCAGCTTGCCGCTGCCAGCATAGTCCGGTGCAAGGAAGCGCGGCGCCAGTTCCAGTTCGTGTTCATGCCCGGGCTTGGCCAGCTGCTGCGCCGGCATCGCCTCCGGTTGCCGGCGTGCACCGGCCTGGGTCGCAGCTTTCTTCGTTGCTTTTTTTGCCGCGCGTACGTCCTTGGCCTTCTCCTGATCCTGCAGGCGCCGCTGCCGGGCCGCGACGCGTGCGGCCCGTGGATCGCTGGCAGCCGCCTTGCGGGTTGCGGTCTTCACCACGCGCGGCCGAGCGGGGTCGGCCGCGGTCTTCGTCGCGGTGCTGCCTTTGCGCACCTTGGGCGAAGCTTTGCGGCGGGCGGGGGTCTTTTTAGTGGTGGCCATGCAGGTCTCCTCGGGAGGGAAAGGGGCTGCCGGCCAGCGGCCGGCACTACCGGGGGCGGCATCCGCCGCGCCTGCAGTGTCACTATCCGGGTTGTCGGCGGCAGTGAGCGCACCGTGTCCACGATGTGCACGGCATTCATTCCACGACCACGCCTGCCGTCGCACCCTGCACGCAACCACACGAGGAACGCCTCCATGAAACATGCCATCGCCACTGCCGCTCTTACCCTCGCCCTCGCTGCCTGCAGCAGCACGCCGATGGCCCAGGTGCAGCCGATCGACGGCGTGATTTCCGGCCAGTGCCACAGCGACAGGGTGCGCGGCGCACTCGGCCTGGCCGCGTCGGACGCCACCGTGGCGCGCGCGCGCGTGGACAGCGACAGCCTGCATGTACGGGTGCTGCGCCATGACGGCCCGCGGGTGCCACCGGCGCACGAAGGCGGTGACCGTCTGACCATCGAGAAGGGCCGTACCAACAACATCACCGCGATCTACTGCGGCTGAGCCCACGCGCCCTGCGCAGCACGCGCAGGGTGGCCTGTTCCCACTGACGCGGCCCACGCAGGCCGGCCAGCTTCGCCAGTTCGCCGCGCTCCCAGCCAGCGAACACGCAGGGGTCGATGTAGGCCTTGCGGCACACCGCCGGGGTATTGCCCAGCAGCGATGCCACTTCGCACACCACCGCACGCTGCGCCTGGGCCAGCGCGCGCTGGCTGGCCGGTTCCGGCAGTTCAGTGGCGGCAAGGGCCTGCACCGCCGCCACCGTGCCGCCCCAGGTGCGGAAATCCTTGGCGGTGAAGTCCTCGCCCATGACCTCGCGCAGGTAGTCGTTCACCGCGCCGGAGTCGACCGGCTGCACGGCGCCGTCGTCATCGCGGTACTGGAACAGCGCCTGCCCCGGCAGCTGCTGCAGGCGCCGCACCAGCAGCCCCAGCCTGCGGTCGCCCACGGTCACCTCCTGCAGCTGGCCGGACTTGCCGCGGAAGCGCATGCGCACCCGGCCGCCACCCAGCAGCTCCAGGTGGCGGTTGCGCAGGGTGGTCAGTCCGAACGAACGGTTCTGCTGTGCATAGGTTTCATTGCCGACCCGCACTAGGGTGTCCGACAGCAACGCGACCACCGTGGCCAGCACTTTTTCCCGCGGGAAGCCGGGCCGTTTCAGATCCCGCGACAACCGCCGCCGCAGCGTGGGCAACGACTCGCCGAATGCAATGATGCGGTCGAATTTGCCGGCATCCCGCTCTTTGGCCCAGTCGGCGTGGTAGCGGTACTGCTTGCGCCCGCGCGCGTCGCGGCCAGTGGCCTGCAGGTGCCCGTTGGCGTGGGCACAGATCCACACGGCGGTGTAGGCCGGCGGAACCGCCAGTGCGCGGATGCGTTGCAGGGTGGCGGCATCGCGCAGCGCGTGGCCATCGGCATCGCGGTAGCTGAACCCCTTGCCGGCGCGGCGACGGCTGATGCCGGGCTGGGTGTCATCGACATAGCGCAGGCCTGCGGCGCGCGCCGCCTGTTGTTCCGGAGTGGGGGGCGTTGGCATGTCCGGCAGTGTTGCCGGTGGCCTGCAGTGATCCTGTCGATAACACAAGACAAACACGTGAGGGCCGGTTCGCCGCTATGCTCGGGTCTTCACAATCCCTTCCGGAGTCATGATGTCGTTCCCGATTCGCGCCCGTTCGCTCTCCGCCCTGTTGCTGCCGGCCGTGCTGGCCCTGACCGCCTGCCAGGCGCCGGCGCTGGATGAACAGGATTCGGCCACGGCCCATGCCCAGCAGGCGGCCGAAGCCGCCAAGGCACCGGCCGACGACGCCGGCAAGGCCACCGAGGCACCGCCGGTCGGCACCTGCGATGCCAGCCAGGTGCAGAGCCTGGTCGGCCAGGCCTACAGCGACGCGCTCGGCAAGCAGGCGCAGGAAGACGCCGGCGCCAGCCAGGTCCGCGTGCTCAAGCCCAACGACGTGGCCACGATGGAGTTCCTCGGCGACCGCCTGAACATCGAACTGGACGACAAGGGCGCCGTCAGCGGCGCGCGCTGCGGCTGAGTCCCGCCCCGCGCCGGCACTGGGCTGCCGGCGCGTTCTGTTGCACCTGCAACCGTGTATTGCGGCGTTGCAGCAACCTGTGATCTAGTCGAGGCATCCGGTGGCCTCACGATGCGCTCCAGGAAGAGCACGGCGTGTGCGTCAGGGTGTGTGTGAAGACACTTGGCGTGCGGCCAGACAAGGCGCGCGCCGCCGCGCAGGCGAGTGCCTGCGCAAGGTGAGCAACGCCGTATGGGCGTGCGCCAAGCAGCTTCCCGAAGGGCCGCGCCATGCGCGGCACACTCCACCATGACGTACAGGGCGTGCTCTGCAGGGCGGGCTTGAGTGTCCCCGTTCAATTCATCCCGCATCGAGGTAGAGATGGCCCCCCGCAACCGCCAAGGGCTTTACGACCCGCGCTCCGAGCGCGATGCCTGTGGATTTGGCATGGTCGCCCAGCTCGACGATCAACCTTCGCGCCTGCTGGTTGATACCGCCATCGCCGCGCTTTCGCGCATGACCCACCGTGGTGGCGTCGCCGCCGACGGCCTGACTGGCGACGGCTGCGGCCTGCTGCTGCGCCGCCCCGATGCGTTCCTGAAACTGCTGGCCAGCGAAGCTGGCATCACCATCACCACACGTTTCGCCGCAGGCCTGGTGTTCCTGCCACACGATGCCGAGGCCGCACAGGCCTGCCGCGCGCAGTTGCAGGCGCAGGTGGAGAAGGTCGGTTGCCGCGTGGCCGGCTGGCGCGAGGTGCCGACCGACGACAGCGTCTGCGGCCAGCTGGCGCGCGACACGCTGCCGCGCATCGAGCAGGTGTTCGTCGACGCCGGCGTCGGCCAGGATGATGCCGGCTTCGCGCTGGCGCTGTTCCTGGCCCGTCGCCGCAGCGAACAGCAGCTGCGCGAACACGCCGATTTCTACGTCACCACCCTCACCCCGGATGCGATCAGCTACAAGGGCATGGTGCTGCCGGACAAGCTCAGCCGCTTCTTCCCGGACCTGCAGCGCCGCGAGCTGGCTTCCAGCGCGATCGTGTTCCACCAGCGCTTCTCCACCAACACGCTGCCGCGCTGGCCGCTGGCGCACCCGTTCCGCATGCTCGCCCACAACGGCGAGATCAACACCATCGAAGGCAACCGGCGCTGGGCGCAGGCGCGCAGCAAGGTGTGGAAGACCCCGCGCTTCGACATCGCCGAATTCGATCCGGTCATCTCCATGCACGGCTCCGATTCGCAGAGCCTGGACAACATGCTGGAGCTGATGGTCGCCGGTGGCATGGAACTGATCCAGGCGCTGCGCATCCTGGTGCCGCCGGCCACCCAGTCGCTGGAGTTCAAGGACCCGGACCTTGCCGCGTTCTACGAATTCCACGGCCTCAACAGCGAACCGTGGGACGGCCCGGCCGGCATCGTCGCCTGCGACAGCCGCTACGCGGTGTGCACGCTGGACCGCAACGGCCTGCGCCCGGCGCGATGGATGCTGACCGCTGACCGCCACTTCCTGGTCGCCTCCGAAGCCGGCGTGTGGGAAGTGCCGACCGAACGCGTGGTGCGCAAGGGCAAGCTCGGCCCCGGCGAGATGGTGGCCATCGACCTCAAGCGTGGCGACCTGCTCGACTCCGACGCAGTGGACCGCATCAACCGTGGCCGCGCGCCGTACAAGCAGTGGCTGCAGCAGGGCGTGACCTACCTGCAGACCGAACTGATCGATCCGTCGCTGGTGGAAGAACCCTTCGACGAAGGCACCCTGCGCAGCTACCACAAGCTCTACCAGCTCAGCAGCGAGGAAGTGGAGCAGGTGCTGCGGCCGCTGGCCGAGACCGAGCAGGAGGCCACCGGCTCGATGGGCGACGACACGCCGATGGCGGTGCTGAGCCGGCGCAGCCGTCCGCTGTACGACTATTTCCGCCAGGCCTTCGCGCAGGTCACCAACCCGCCGATCGACCCGCTGCGCGAAGACTGCGCGATGTCGCTGTCCACCCAGCTCGGCAGGGAGACCAACATCTTCCATGCCGGCCCGGAGACGGTGAACCACGTCATCCTCAACTCGCCGGTACTGAGCCAGCGCAAGCTGCGCCAGCTGCTGAAGATGGACCAGTACGTGCAGGCCAACCGCCTGCTCGACCTGTCCTACGGCGAAGACGAAGGCCTGCGTGCCGGCATCGAGCGCATCTGTGGCGAGGCCGAACAGGCCGCGCGCGATGGCATGGTGATGCTGCTGCTGTCCGACCGCTACCCGGTGGCCGGGCGGCCGATGGTACATGCGCTGCTCGCCACCAGCGCCATCCACCACCACCTCTCGCGGTTGGGGCTGCGCTGCGATGTGAACCTGATCGTCGAAACCGGCACCGCACGCGACCCGCACCACATGGCCTGCCTGCTCGGCTTCGGCGCCACGGCGGTGTATCCGTACCTGGCCTACCAGACCCTGTTCGACCTGGGCCGGCGCGGCATCCTCAAGCTCAGCAAGGGTGGCGAGCAGTCGCAGATCGGCCGCCGCTACCGCAAGGGCGTCTACAAGGGCCTGTCGAAGATCATCTCGAAGATGGGCATCTGCACCGTCGCCAGCTACCGCGGCGCGCAGCTGTTCGAGATCATCGGCCTGGAACCGGAGGTCGTCGACCTGTGCTTCCCGGATACCGCCTCGCGCATCGGCGGTGCCGGTTTCGCGCGCCTGGATGCCGACGCGCGCGAACTGTGCACCCAGGCCTGGGACGCGCAGCAGGACGTGGACGTGGGTGGCCTGCTGAAGTACGTGCACGGCGGCGAGTACCACATGTACAACCCGGACGTGGTGACCACCCTGCAGCGCGCCGCGCGCAGCGGTGATCCGCGTGCGTGGCAGCAGTACTGCGATGCGGTGCATGCGCGTCCGCCGTCGGCGCTGCGCGACCTGCTGGAGCTGGTGCCCGCGGCCACGCCCGTGCCGCTGGACGAGGTCGCTCCGGCCAGCGCACTGTTCCCGCGCTTCGATACCGCCGCCATCAGCCTGGGCGCGCTGTCGCCGGAAGCGCACGAGGCACTGGCCATCGCCATGAACCGCCTTGGCGGCCGCAGCAATTCCGGCGAAGGCGGCGAAGATCCCGCACGCTATGGCACCGCCAAGCGCAGCAAGATCAAGCAGGTGGCCTCGGGCCGCTTCGGCGTCACCGCCGAATACCTGGTCAATGCCGAAGTGCTGCAGATCAAGGTCGCGCAGGGCGCCAAGCCCGGCGAGGGCGGCCAGCTGCCCGGCCACAAGGTCAACGAATTGATCGCACGCCTGCGCTATGCGCGCCCGGGCATCGGCCTGATCTCGCCGCCGCCGCACCACGACATCTATTCGATCGAAGACCTGGCCCAGCTGATCTACGACCTCAAGCAGGTCAACCCGACTGCGCTGGTGTCGGTGAAGCTGGTCAGCCATGCCGGCGTCGGGACGATTGCCGCGGGCGTGGTCAAGGCCGGTGCGGACCTGATCACCATCTCCGGCCATGACGGCGGCACCGGTGCCTCGCCGGTCAGCTCGATCCGCTATGCCGGCGTACCGTGGGAACTGGGCGTGGCCGAGGCGCACCAGGCGCTGCTGGCCAACGACCTGCGCGGGCGCACCCTGCTGCAGACCGATGGCGGCCTGAAGACCGGCCTGGACGTGGTCAAGGCCGCGCTGCTGGGTGCGGACAGCTTCGGCTTCGGCACCGCGCCGATGATCGTGCTGGGCTGCAAGTACCTGCGCATCTGCCACCTCAACAACTGCGCCACCGGCGTGGCCACACAGGACGAGCGCCTGCGCGAGAACCACTTCACCGGCCAGCCCGAGCGCGTGGAGAACTTCTTCCGCCTGCTGGCCGAGGAAGTGCGTGGCTGGCTGTCGTACCTGGGCGCGCGTTCGCTGGAAGAAATCGTCGGCCGTACCGACCTGCTGCGGCAGATCGACGCCGCGCCGCGCGACGGCGTGCGCGTGGATCTGTCGCGCCTGCTGGCCGACAGCCGCTACGAGGGCAGCCACTGCGCAGCGCAGCGCCTGTACGAATCACCGGACAGCCTGGCCACGCAGATGGACGGCCTGCTGGCGCCGGCCATCGAGCACAAGCGCGGCGGCGAGCACCGCTTCCTGATCCACAACACCGACCGCAGCATCGGCACGCGCCTGGCTGGCGCGGTGGCGCGCGCGCACGGCAACCAGGGCATGGCCGAGGCGCCGCTGGAGCTGCGCTTCCGCGGCAGCGCCGGGCAGAGTTTCGGTGCCTTCAACGTCGGCGGCCTGCACCTGGAAGTGGAAGGCGAAGCCAACGACTACGTCGGCAAGGGCATGGCTGGCGGCCGCCTGGTGGTGCGTCCGCCGCGTGGCGCCCGCTTCGAGGCACGCAGCACCGCGATCATCGGCAACACCTGCCTGTACGGTGCCACCGGCGGTGAACTGTTCGCTGCCGGTCGTGCCGGCGAACGTTTCGCCGTGCGCAATTCGGGCGCGCTGGCGGTGGTGGAAGGTGCCGGTGACCACTGCTGCGAGTACATGACCGACGGCGTGGTGCTGGTGCTGGGCAAGGTCGGCCTGAACTTCGGCGCCGGCTTCACCGGTGGCCTGGCCTACGTGCTGGACGTGGACCGCGATTTCGTCGACCGCTACAACCACGAACTGATCGACATCCATCGCGTCTCCGCCGAAGGCTTCGAGAACTACCGCCAGCACCTGCACCGCCTGATCGGCCGCCATCGCGAACTGACCGGCAGCATCTGGGCGCAGCAGATCCTGGACGAGTTCCGCGATTACATCGGCAAGTTCTGGCTGGTCAAACCCAAGGCCGCCAGCATCGAGTCGCTGACCGAAACCCTGCGCCGCGCTGCGTGACATGGCGGGGCGCCGTCCGCAACCGGCGCCCCGACCTCCCCACCGCTGTAGTGCCGGCCGCTGGCCGGCATCCGGAAAACACCACAGAGCCCGCCATGAGCCGCAAGCACGCCTTCCAGTTCCTCGACCTGCCCCGCACCATGCCGCAGCGCATTCCGGTGGAACTGCGCACCTCCGGCGACTGGGGTGAGCTGTACGGAAAATTCGGCAAGGAAGATGCCCAGTACCAGGCCGGCCGCTGCCTGGACTGCGGCAATCCGTACTGCAGCTGGAAGTGCCCGGTGCACAACGCCATCCCGCAGTGGCTGCAGCTGGTGCAGGAAAACCGCATCCACGAAGCGGCCACGCTGTGCCACAGCACCAACCCGCTGCCGGAAGTGTGCGGCCGCGTCTGCCCGCAGGACCGGCTGTGCGAAGGCAGCTGCACGCTGGAGGAATTCGGCGCAGTCACCATCGGCGCGGTGGAGAAGTACATCGTCGATACCGCACTTGCCAGTGGCTGGCGCCCGGACCTGGGCGCGGTGCAGCCGACCGGCCACAGCGTGGCGGTGATTGGTGCCGGCCCGGCCGGGCTGGCCTGTGCCGACCGCCTGGCGCGGGCCGGCATTGCCGCCGTGGTCTACGACCGCTACGAGCAGATCGGCGGCCTGCTGCAGTTCGGCATTCCCAGCTTCAAGCTGGACAAGGATGTGATCCACCGGCGCCGCGAAGTGCTGGAAGGCATGGGCGTGCAGTTCCGCCTCGGCGTGGAGATCGGCCGTGACCTCAGCGTGCAGCAGTTGCTGGAGACCCACGATGCGGTGTTCGTCGGCACCGGCGCCTACCGCTATACCGATGGTGGCCTGGTCGGCCAGGACCTGAAGGGCGTGCTGCCGGCGCTGCCGTTCCTGGTGCAGAACAGCCGCATCGTCGGTGGCGATGATCCGAAGGGCCGGCCGATCGCCGGCTGGGAAGACACCATCGCCCTGCCCGACCTCAACGGCAAGCGCGTGGTGGTTCTGGGCGGTGGCGATACCGGCATGGACTGCGTGCGCAGCGCGGTGCGGCTGGGCGCGGCCAAGGTCACCTGCGCCTATCGCCGCGACGAAGCCAACATGCCCGGCAGCGCGCGCGAAGTCGCCAATGCACGCGAGGAAGGCGTGCGCTTCCTGTTCAACCGCCAGCCGCTGTCGATCGAGGCCGGTGCCGATGACGAAGTGATCGGCGTGACCGTGGTCGAGACCCGGCTGGGCGAGCCGGATGCCAATGGCCGCCAGAACGCGGTGCCGATCGACGGCAGCGAATCGCTGCTGGAAGCGGACGTGGTGATCATCGCCTTCGGCTTCTCGCCCAGTGTGCCGGCCTGGCTGGCAGAGCACGGGGTGGAGGGCCAGTCCAATGGACGCATCGTGGCCGGTGGCAAGGACCGACTGCCGTTCCAGACCGCGCATCCGCGCCTGTTCGCCGGTGGCGACGCCGTACGCGGTGCCGACCTGGTGGTGACCGCCGTGGCCGAGGGCCGTGACGCCGCCGCCAGCATCGTGCGGCTACTGACCCGTTGAATCGGGCGCCAGCAGCGCGGCCAGCAGCGCGCGCAGTTCGTGGGTATCCACCGGCTTGGCCAGGAAGTGGTCGATGCCGGCTGCGCGGCAGGCCTCGCGGGTGCGATCCAGCACGCTGGCGGTAAGGGCGATGATCGGCACCTGCGCGCGCGTCGGGCAAGGGTCCGCGCGGATCGCCCGCGCCAGCGCGAAGCCGTCCATGCGCGGCATGTGGCAGTCGGTGATGACCAGGTCGAACGCCTGCGCCTGCCAGGCCTCGAAGGCCTGCCGGCCATCCTCGCAGGCATGCACCTGCAATCCCAGGTCGCACAGACGCTGCTCCAGCAGAAGCAGGTTGGTGGGGTGGTCATCGGCCACCAGTACCCAGGCCGGTGACAGCGGGCCCATTGCCGCCAACAGCAGAGGCAGCGGCTCGGCGGGCAACGCACAGGCGGCCAGATCCAGCTCCATCCCGACCGTGGTGCCCTCGCCCGGCGTACTGCGCAGCTGCAGCGCCGCGCCCATCGACTCGGCCAGCTCGCGGCAGATCGCCAGGCCAAGGCCGCTGCCACCGAAGCGGCGCGTGGTCGATGCCTCGGCCTGGGTGTAGGCGGCAAACACGGCCTGCTGCCGTTCCGGGCTGATGCCTACACCGCTGTCGCTCACCTGGAGGCGCAGGCGCTGGCCGGCATTGGACTGCTGCAGCACCTGCACCCGCAGTTCCACGCCCCCATGCTCGGTGAACTTGAGCGCGTTGCCGGCAAGGTTGAACAGGATCTGGCGCAGGCGCAGGCCATCGGCAAGCGATCCGGCCTGCAGCGCCGGATCGAGCTCGGCGCGCAGGTACAGGCCGCGGCTGGCCGCTACCGGCATCAGCAGCTGCTGTACCGCGCATACCAGCGCCCGCAGGTCCGTGGGCCGCAGCTGCAGCGGCGCCACCTGCAATCGCTGGCTGTGCAGCACATCATCGAGGATCTGCCGCAGCATCCGCGCTGCATCACCGACCGTCGCCAGCACCTGCTGCTGGCCCGGGTCCAGCTCACTGCCGGCCAAGCGTTCGAGCATGCCCAGCAGGGTGCTCATCGGCGTGCGGATCTCGTGGCTCATCGTGGCCAGGAAGTGGGTCTTGGCCTGTGCCGCCTGCTCTGCTTCGCGGCGCGCTTCGGCCAGCGCCCGGGTACGTGACTGCGCCTCGCTGACATCAATCCAGTAGCCACTCCACTCGACATCGCCGTCATCACTGGACAGCGGCCGGCCATGCGACCGTACCCAGCGCCAGCCCTGCGGCGATCGCGTGCGGAAGGTAACCTCGATCGGGCCACGCGCCAGCGCAGCGGCATCGACAGCGTCCATCAGCCGATTGCGATCATCGGGGTGGACAGCCGCCAGCAGGCGCTGCTGGTCGATCAACGCGGTTTCCACGCTGATGCCGAACAGCGCCTGCACATCCCCGGCGATCTGCGCGAAGCTGTAGTGGCCAATGGCCGAGCGACGTGCCTGGTAGACCACGGCAGGCAGATTCGATGTCACTTCCTGCAGGCGTTGCGCGGCCACGCGGCGGCGCGCGCTTTCGCGATGCACACGCCAGTAGCCGAAGGCGTACACCAGCGCGAGCGCCAGCAGAATCAGCGAGGCGGGGACCAGCCAGCGCAAGGGTGACGATGACGCCTGGTTGCGTGGCACCGCCGGCAGCCAGGCTGCGCGGATCGCCTCGCGCTGCGTGCCCGTCAGCCGCGACACGGCGTGATCGAACCCGCTGATCACGTCGGCGCAGGCGGGTACGGTGGCCAGCACCAGCGCGTCATCGATTCCCGCCGGTGCTGCAACCACCAGCGGATCTCCCTGGTATCGCCGCAACGCGGCCTCGACCTCACCGAGATTGGCGATCACCGCGTCGACCAGGCCGGTGCCCAGCAACGACAGCGCATCGTCCATCGGGGCCGGTGGCAGCAGCTGCGCACCGGGCGCCTGCTCGGCCAGCAGCGCGGTCAGCGGCAGTGGGTCGGGGCTGGCCACGGTGCGCCCGCGCAGGGCCTCAAGCCCCATGACCGGCGGGGCATCCCGGCGCCGCACGATGACCTGCGGCAGCTGCAGGTAAGGTGCGCTGGTCACCCAGCCGATGGGCACCTGCGAGCGCGGCCAGCCCAGCAGGGCCTGGGTGCCGGGGGGCAACGCGCCCTCGGCCACGGCAACACCCGGCAGCGGCTGCAGCTGCAGCGGGCGCTGTGCCTCCAGCAGCTCCAGATAGGCCGCGCTGAGCCCGCGTGGCCGGCCCTGTTCGCTGGACGACAACGGCGCGCGGTCGGCGGGCCAGGCGATGCGCAGCGGCGACTCGCAGCCAGCGCCCGCAGCGGCAGCTGTCGCCGGCAGCAGCAGGCAGGCCATGACCACGGCGGCGGCAGGCAGGCCAGCGACGTTCACGATGGGCATCCTCATATCGCGGGCGGAAGTACACGGCCGCGCAGCGGTACCGCTGCCTGCCACGCTAGCGACGTGTGGACAGGCCGCAATGAAGAAAGTTGTAAAAGCATCCAGAGAGGGGAATGCCGACATACACTGCCGCCTTCACCCGTACCTGCGGAGCTTTCGATGCGCATCGGCCTGGCTGCCAACCGTCTCCACCACCACGACGCGCGCGCTGCCCTGTTCCGCTGGCTGCGTGCCAGCGAACCCGGCCTGCGCGAACTGGGCGTATCGCTGCACGCGGTTGGGCGTACCCATGACGCAATCGAGCGGCAGGGCTTCCTGGCCGGATACGCGGGCCTGCACCGCTATCCCTATGGTCGTGAGGGCGGCCTGATGAAGCTGGTGGCCGAGGTGGTCGGAATGGGTCCGCAACGGACACTAGATGGCGCAATCTACCTGATCGATCCGGTTGATCCCTCCTCGGTGTTTCCGGAAGCCACGGCGCTGAAGCGGCAATGCGTGATCCACGGCAAGCCCTTCATTTCGACCGTGGCCACCGCACGCGACTGGGTGGAGGTGGAGCGCGTCCATGCCGGGCGGGCTGCGGATGCCGGCGCTGACGATCTGCATGCGTTCGCGGGCCAGACGTTGGCGTTGATCGCGCACGACGCGATGAAGCCGGCGATGCTGGCCTTCGCCGACGAGCACTTCGATGTGCTGGCACGGTTCGGCGAGCGCGTGGCGACCGGTACCACTGGCCAGCGCTTGAACGAACTGGCCTGGAGCCGCGGCTGGCCCAGCGACACGCCATGGGTGACGCGCTACCAGAGCGGCCCGATGGGCGGCGATGCGCAGATTGCCGACCGGGTACTGGAAGGGCGCTGCCAGCGCGCGATCTTCTTCGAGGATCCGCATGTGGCGCGCCAGCATGAGGCGGATATCCAGCTGCTGGAACGTGCAGTGACCACAGTGACCGATCAGGCGGTGTGCATTACGGCACCGCGGGTGGCGGCGCGCTGGGCGGCGGCGGCGGCGTTGCGGGCGGGGTGAAGGTTTCGGCCAACGGCTGAGCCCCTCGTGGTGGGTCGTTCAAATCAGAAGCCGTGCTTGGCCGGGTGGGGTGGATTGCGCAGGGGTCGCTGCAAGTACGTCCTTGTAAGCTCGGTCGCCGCATCCATGCGGCTCACGCCCCTGCGCAACCCACCCCACCCGGCCACGGACAGTTTCCGGTGTGCCCACCACGGAAGAAGGAAGGAAGAACAGGAGCGGGTCGCACGCTGCGCGCGCTTCTGTAGAGCCGAGCCCATGCTCGGCTGCATTCCAACGGCAGCCGAGCGTGGGCTCGGCTCTACAGTTACAGCAGCTGGCGCAGCATCGCTTTGAGGCGTCGCCCTTCCAGCTGGAAGTAGTCGCGCTGCTCGCGCCAGGCGGGGAAGCGTTGCTCCACTTCGTGCCAGAACGCGGGCGAGTGGTTGGGCTGGATCAGGTGGCAGAGTTCGTGCACCAGCACATACTCGAACGCTTCCGAACGGCCAAGCACCAATGCCAGGTCCAGCGCCATGCTGCCGTCGGGGGCCAGCGACCCCCATTGCGAGGACATCACCTTCAGCCGCAGGCGGCTGGGTGCGCGCGGCAGGGTGGGCAGGTACTTCGGCAGCCAGCGGCCGACGTCGGCGCGGGTCTGGGCTTCGTAGAACTCGCGCAGCAGGCGGCGCAGGGTGGCATCACCGCCACGGGTCGGCCATTGCACGCAGGCGCCGTGTCCGTCGATCTCCAGCCGCGCGTAGCGGCCTTCCTGCCAGCGCAGCGGCAGCAGTTCCCCGCGCAGGGGCAGCACGCCGTCTTCGCCGGGCTGCAGCGGCGCGGGCAGGCCCTGGCCCTGGTACTGGCGCAGCTGCAGTGCCAGCCAGTCGCGATGCTGTTCCAGGAAGCGTTCGCCCATCACCAGGCTGGCCCGTGGCGGCAGCGTCAACCGTGCGCCGCGCTCGTCCACGCTCAGCTTGATCCGGCGTGCACGCGGGTCGCGCACGCGCAGCACCTCGATCTCGGCATCCTCCAGCCGCAGGCGAACGGTGTCGCGCTGTACGGTTGCGGGCGGGGTCGGGCTGATCAGGCGGCGCAGCAGACGGCTCATGTGCCCAGCATAGCGCCGCTTCGGGCCACCGGATGACCGGCGGCCCACGGGCTGCCTGTTCAGTCAGCCTTGCTGAGCTTGAAGGCTTCTTCCAGCAACAGGAACAGTCGGCGGATCTCGGCGCTCTGCAGGGCGAAGCGGGCATCGAACTCGGCGCGGCGGCCGTCTTCGTCGGCATGCTCCAGCTGGTCCAGGGCACCGTCGAGGAACTTCAGCTTGCGCACGATCAGGTCGTCGCCGATCACGAACGAGAGGTTGTCCTCGAAGACCAGTGCCAGCTTGGTCACCTGCTTGCCGGCATCCAGGTGCTTGTCGATCTCGTCGCAGCGCAGTTCCTGGTGCTGGCACTTGACCACTGCACCGCCTTCGACCGGATCCTTCATCTCGCACTCTTCGCCCAGGCTCAACCCGGTCGGCAGCGGCTCGCCGGCAATCCAGCCGGTCAGGATCGAACGCGGCGCGACTTCGGCGTTCAGCGGCATCGCCGGGAAGCTGCCGAGCAGGCCGCGGATGTCGGACATGAAGTACTCGCCGGTCTTGCGGCTGGAGGTATCCACCGCGACGTAGCCATGCTGCAGGTCGATGAAGGCGTCGTTGCGCGAGGACTTCACGAAGGCGCGCGGCAGCAGTTCATGCAACAGGTCGTCCTTCATGCGCTTGCGCTCGCGGCCACCCGGGCGACGGCCTTCCTTCTCCTCGATCTCCTCCAGCTTGCGCTCGAGCAGGTCGTTGACCACCGCCGCCGGCAGGATCTTGTCCTCGCCGCCCACGGTCAGCCACAGGTGCTCGGCGATGCGGTGGGAGAGCAGTTCCTTCTCCTCGCGGCCGAACGGCGAGATGAAGCCGCGCGAATTCATTTCCAGCGCGCCGACCGGCTTCAGCAGGGCGTGCGGCAGCAGGGTGTCGACTTCGGAAAAATCGGTGGTGGTCGGGAAACGGAAGAACGTCAGGTTGCGAAAGAACATGGAATTCCGGATGGCAAAGAGGAAGGGCGACCGACCTTAAACGGCGGGCGTCTCGGGATCTGCGTCGGCGTCGGCCGGGGAGCCGGCCAGCCAGGCATGGGCGTCGGGCAGCGGCGCGTCGTCGCGACGGCCCAGCGCCATGAAGTCGAACAGGGTGGTGTCGGCCAGCTGCGAGGGCCGGACTTCGCCCATGGCACGCGCGATCTGCTCGATGCGGCCCGGGTGGTCCTTTTCCCACTGCTTCAGCATCAGGCCGACCTGGCGGCGCTGCAGGTTCTCCTGGCTGCCGCACAGGTTGCAGGGAATGATCGGGAACTGGCGTGCCTGTGCGTACTCAACGATGTCGCTTTCGCGCACATAGGCCAGCGGCCGGATCACCACGTGCCTGCCGTCGTCGCTGCGCAGCTTCGGCGGCATGCCCGACAGCTTGGCGTGGTGGAACAGGTTCATGAAGAACGTGGCCACCATGTCGTCGCGGTGGTGGCCCAGCGCGATCTTGGTGAAACCGTGGGTTTCGGCGTAGTTGTACAGCGCGCCACGACGCAGGCGCGAGCACAGCGAACACATGGTCTTGCCTTCCGGAATGACCCGGCTGACCACCGAATAGGTGTCCTGCTCGATGATGTGGTACGGCACGCCCAGCCCTGCCAGGTACTCCGGCAGGATGTGCTCGGGGAAGCCCGGCTGCTTCTGGTCCAGGTTGACCGCCACCAGTTCGAACGGCACCGGCGCCTTCTTCTGCAGCTGCAGCAGCACGTCCAGCAGGGTGTAGCTGTCCTTGCCGCCGGACAGGCAGACCATGACCTTGTCGCCGGCCTCGATCATGCCGAAGTCGGCAATCGCCTCGCCGACCTGGCGGCGCAGGCGCTTGGCCAGTTTGTGCTGCTCGCGCTCGGCCACGCGTGGATCGCGGGCGGCGCGCGGCTGGGGATCGGGAAGGGAGATCACGGCACTCATGGGTTCCATTCTAACGGCTCGGAGCCGCCCCGGCCGGGGGTCGGGATTCCCCTCTCCCGGCAGTCATCAACGCTGTGTATGCTCGGAGGCTGTGGACACCTACAGCCCCGCCGAGATCGTCGAGCACCTCGCCGCCCTGCGCGCCGAGCACCGCCTGCTGGATGAGCAGATCACCCGCATGGCCGCCAATGGCGAGGACGAACTGGAAGCCAAGCGCCTGAAGCGGCGCAAGCTGCAGCTGAAGGACTGCATCGCCAGGCTGGAAAGCCTGCAGATTCCCGACGAGCCGGCCTGAGCCGGGTTCAGGTGGGTGCCAACCTTGGTTGGCACGGCTGGAAGGTGTGTGGACCAAGGCCCACACCCACCGCGTGGCGCGGCGCTACCTTCAATCCTGCGGCGCAGCCTCGTCCGGACGTGCCGCTTCCGGGCTGACCCGTTCGATGGTGTGGCGCAGCTCGCGGCCGAGGATGAACTTGGCATCCTTGGCCCAGGCATCGAGGCGCTCGTCGAACAGCAGCTTGCTGTTCTCGTCCGGCCACACCAGGCGCAGCTCACGCAGCTTCTGGATGAAGCCACGGAACAGGGTGCGGTCGAAGAACTCCGGCGCGGCCGGGGCATAGAGCAGGCTCAGGCGCTGCGCGGCCTGCTGGCACAGGCTTTCCAGCTCAGCCGCACCCAGCACGCCCGGGCCGTTCTTCACCAGCACCGAGATGGCGATGTAGTAGCGCTCGAACGCCTGCTGCAGCGAATGGCCGATCGCCCGCAGGCGGAACACCTCGTCGGTCTGCCCGGTGTTGCGCGCAAGGATGCCGCCATCGTCGTCATTGACGTTCTGCAGCAGGCCCTCACGCACGAACACGTTGATGGTCTGGTCGATGCGCTGCGCGAACTCGTCCTCGCTCCACGGCAGGAACAGCTCGGCCTGCAGGAACGGGTACACCGTGCGGCCCAGCTGGACCAGGCCGGTGCGGCTCATGCGGCGGTTGTTCTGGAAGCAGCAGGCGACCCACGACGAGGCGGTGAACAGGTGCAGCACGTTGTTGCGGAAGTAGCTCAGCAGCACCGCGGTATCGCCGCTGACGCTGAGCACATCGCCCAGCGGGTGCTTGATGCGGGTGAGGACGTTGATTTCCTCGGCATGGGCGATGATCCGCTCCGGCGAGTGCGGGGTCACCGTCACCCGGTCCGAGTACGGCATCTCGACCAGCAGCGTCTTGCACAGCTCGATCTGCGCGATCAGGTCGGCCTCGCCCATCGCATGCTTCGGCGTGGACAGCAGCGCCAGCGCCAGCAGGTTGATCGGGTTGACGTCGGCAGCGCCGTTGATGCGCACCTGGATGCGTTCGGCCAGCGTATCCACCGTGGTCGACAGCCACGCCGGCTTCTCGTCCTCGGAGACCGCCTCGCCCTTCCACTCCGGCGCCTTCTCGGCGAGCACGTCGTTCAGTGCGATCGGTTCGCCGAAGTTCACCACCACCTGGCCGTAGTTCTGCTTGAGCACCTTGGGGATGCCCCACAGCAGCGACCAGATCGATTCCTTTTCCTTCGGCCGCCCGGACAGTTCGTCCAGGTAGCTGCCGCCTTCCATCAGCTTCTCATAGCCGATGTAGATGGGCTGGAACAGCACCGGCTTGCGCGGCTGGCGCAGGAACGCACGCAGCGTCATCGAGATCATGCCGCCCTTGGGCTGCAGCAGTCGGCCGGTACGCGAGCGGCCGCCTTCGACGAAGTACTCCAGCGAGTAGCCACCGGCCACCAGCTGCGCGACGTATTCGCTGAGCACCGCCGAGTACAGCGCGTTGCCACGGATCGAGCGGCGGATGAAGAACGCACCGCCCTTGCGCAGCAGGGTGCCGACCACCGGCAGGTTCAGGTTGATGCCGGCCACGATGTGCGGCGGCACGATGCCACGGTCGTACAGCAGGTACGACAGCAGCAGGTAGTCCATGTGGCTGCGGTGGCTGGGCACGTAGACCACTTCATGGCCCGGCGCGGCGGCCTTGAACTTGTCCAGGTGGTGCACCAGCACGCCCGCATAGATGCGGTTCCACACGTGGCTGAGCATGAAGCTGGCCGAACGCACCACCGGGCTGGAATAGTCCGCGGCGATTTCCCAGGCGTAGGCGTGTGCCTTCTTCCAGGCATCGGCCGTCTTCGAATTGTCGCGCTTGGCCTGTGCGGCGATCGCTTCGCGCACCGGTTCGGCCGCCAGCACCTGGTCGACCAGCAGGCGCCGGGTCGACAGGTCGGGGCCGATCACCGATTCACGGATGCGGCGGAAATGGGTACGCAGCACGCGCTGCAGCTTGCGCACCGTACGCTCCGGCTCCAGGCCTTCGTCCACGGTGCTGCGCAGCGAGATCGGCGGGGCAAAGCGGACGATGGTGCTGCGGCCGTTGAGCAGCACCGCCAGCAGGCGGCGGAAGCGGCCGACCAGCGCCCAGTTTTCCGAGAACAGCACGGCGAACCAGCCGCTCTGCTTGTCCGGCGCGCGACCGACGAAGATCGACACCGGCACCAGGTGCACGTCCAGGTCATCGCGCACGCGATGGGCCTGCAGCACCTTGGCCAGCGAGTCCGAATGGGTCTTGGCGCCACGCTGCTCGGGAATCAGCGAATTGCTGGAGCTGCGCCGCGACAGCGCCAGGTAAGCGCGCTTGCGACCGGTCGGGTCACCGGCCAGCGGCACCAGCGGCGATGGCAGGCCGGCCTGGCGGCAGGCCTTGTCCAGGATCAGCGCATTGGACAGGCCGTAGTCTTCCAGCACGTACATGACCGGGCGGCCATCGTTGTACTGGCCCGGGTCTTCCGGCTCGATTTTCAGCGACAGCCACGGCTCGACCAGGCGGCCCAGCAGGCGAGCCCACAGCGGGCGGCGGCCGGCCGGACGCGCGTGCGCGGGCGGCGGTACCGGGTTCGGGCCGGTACCGGTCGAGGGGGACGCCGGCACCGTATCGGCGGGCGTCGACTGGGATTCTTCGCCGGGGAACGGCAGCGGGTTCTGTTTCGACATCGGCGCCATTATGGCTTAGGCGGCGGCGTTGCCGCTTCCCCACCCTCGGCGGGGGCTTCAGCCGGTGCCGGCGACGCAGCCGCGCGGGCCGCATCAGCCCTGCGCAGCAGCGCATCGGTGTCGGCCAGGGTGCGGGTCAGGTACCAGTGGCCCTCACGCCGGCTCAGCGGCAGCTGCAGGGTCATCTCTCGGCCGGCCAGGTCGTAGTGCAGGCGTACCAGCGCGTTGTCGCCTTCCACCGACAGCAGTTCGCCACGCACGCTGCGCAGCGCGTCATCCACACCCAGCCCATAGCTGCCCAGCACCGCCTTGAGGGTGTGGATGAACGGTGCCAGCTGCTGCAGGCTGCCTTCCATGCCGGCCGCCTGCAGGCCGGCTTCGTCATCGAAGCCGACCTTGCCGGCGGCAGCGACCAGGGCGGCGATGGTGCTGCGGGCACGTGCGCGGTCGCTGATCGGGGCGCCCTGCGCCCAGCTGGCGAGGGTTTCGACCAGGGCGATGTAGTGGGCCTGCTGGCCGGGCGTATAGCCCTTCTGGTGGCGCAGGTACTGCACACCGAAGTTGCCCATCGACTGCGCGGCCTGGCGCACGGCGCCGGCCTGGCCGGCCAGCTGGCGGTCGAAGCTGCGCTGCAGTTCGGCGCTGGCATTGGGCTTGCGCAGTGCAGCCAGCATCGGCAGCAGCTGGTCGCCCAGTGGCAGTTCGGTCAGCGGCCACTGGCTGTGGCCCTCGGTCCAGGCCTGCTGCAGGCGCTGGTACTGGCTGGGTGGCACCGACAGCCGGGCGTAGCCGACCAGATCGTCCTCGGCCAGGCGCAGGGCCATCGCCTGTACCGCCGCGACCGGTTCGGCCGCCGGCCTGGCCGGATCGTTGGCCGGTTCACGGCACGCGGCCACCGCCAGCAGCAGCATGGCCGCCAGCCCCCATCCACGCGCAGACCTTCCTCGCACCGCCACGCTCATGCACTCGGACTCCCCGGACCGGTCCGCATCTTGCGGCCTGCGACGTGACAGCGGCAAGCCGGGACGTCACGGTTTTCGGCCAAGAGGGTCAGATCCCTTCTGCCGCGGGCAGAAGGGATCTGAGCCCAGAGCCGCCACCGGCATAAAAAAAGAGCCCGGATCACGGGGATCCCAGGCTCTTCAAGCCGGCGCGGGGCCGGTGGACAGTGTTGTGGCACATGTCCGGTCCAGGGACCGGATGGCGGCGATCCTACGCTGCCCTTCAAGTTAAGGCAACACTTCACGTAGTGCCATATAAATCATTGATTTTATTGATTAGCATGATGTCTGGCGCCGGGGCCATGAAATCTACGGCAGGTTTTGCGGCGATTCGGGCACAACCCGTCCTCGAGGCAGATGCAGAAACGCCATCCCGCGCGGGTCGGGATGGCGTTCGAGCCTGCAGCCCTGGCAGCGGAATCTCAGCGCGCAGCCAGCGCGGAGGCGATTTCCTGCTGGATGGCCCGCGCCGCAGCCTGCGGATCCGCAGCCAGGCGGATCGGGCGACCGACCACGATGGCGTCGGCGCCATCGGCGAATGCCTGGGCCACGCCGACCGTGCGCTTCTGGTCATCGCCCACCGGGCCACCCGGGCGGATGCCCGGGCACACGATCGAGAACCCGGCACCGGTGGCGGCGCGGATCGGTCCGGCTTCCTGGCCCGAGGCGATCACGCCATCGATGCCGGCGGCCTGGGCGGCCAGGGCGCGCTCGACCACCACGTCCACCGGTTCGCGGTCGATGCCCATCTGCGCCAGGTCCGGGCGGCCCATCGAGGTCAGCACGGTCACCGCCAACAGGCGCATGTCGCTGCTGTTGGCAACCGCGCAGGCTTCCATCATCGCCGGATGCCAGCCGTGGATGGTGGCGTAGCTGACCGGCCACTGCGACAGGCGCTTGATCACCGCGGCGGCGGTGGCCGGGATGTCGAAGAACTTCAGGTCGACGAACACGCGCTTGTCGCGGCGGGCCAGCTCATCAAGCACCTGGAAGTACTCGCCGGAGGCGAGCAGTTCCATGCCGATCTTGTAGAACGCCACGCTGTCGCCGAGACGATCGACCCACTCAAGTGCCTGCACGCGGTCAGGTACGTCCAGCGCGAAGATCAGACGCTCATCATCGCGCAACGGCAGCGGCGCGCGGCTCACGGTGCGTAGTCCAGAGCGGCGCGCTTGGCGTCATGGCGGGCCTGGCGCGACTGGCTGTAATCGTTGTTGAACTGCGCCGGCTCGAAGCCGCCGTAGGTCGGGTTCGGCAGCATCCACCAGCGCTCGCCGAACCAGTCGTGGTACTGCTGCAGCAGGGCGTCACGGCCTTCATTGGTGTTGGCGGTCACTTCCACGAAGTCGCCCAGCTGGTCGCCGAACTGCATCAGCACGCGGTACTTCTGCCCGGCCAGGCGGCGGCGGCAGTTCTTCTCGCTGCCAGCCTGCTCGCAGCCTTCGACCACGGTGCCCAGGCCCAGGAACACGCTGTCATCGGCCACCGGCAGGCCCTGCTCGCGCAGGTTGGCCAGGGTCGCATCCTTCAGGTGCACGGCGCGGTTGGAGATGTACAGCAGGGTCACGCCCTTGGCGTTGGCCGCCTTGGCGAAATCGACCACGCCCGGGATCGCCTTGGCCTTCTTTTCGGCCACCCACTGGTCCCAGGTCATTTCATCGTATTCCTTGCCGTCGCGCACCAGGCGCGCCTGGTAGGGCGAGTTGTCCAGCACGGTCTCGTCCACGTCCAGCACCACGGCCGGCTTCAGGCCCTTGGCCTCGTTGCCGCGTTCTTCCGGCACCAGCGCGTCCCAGTGGGCTTCCTTCAGCGCGGCGTCCAGGCGGTCGGCGGCGGCGCGGTAGGTCTGCTCGGTGATCGCCTTGTACTCCTGCGCACGCTGCATCCACAGCACCGCATTGAGGTTGTCGTTGGCAGTGGCATCGAGCGCATCATCGGCCTTGGCAGCGGCGGCCGGGGCCTCCGGCGCAGTGGCTTCGGCGGCAGGCGCATCCACGCGCTTGCAGGCGGACAGGCCCAGCGCCGCAGTGGCGAGCAGGGTCAGGGACAGGGAAACAGGACGACGCATGGATTCACCGGCAATCAGATATACCGGCGCATTTTACCGGCAAAGCCGGCCCTGGGACGGCTATGCTTGGCGGTTGACCCGTTGCCCTTCCGGAGGCCGCCATGACCGATTCCGTCCAGACCCCCGACGTCCCTCTGCTCGACGCCGTGCAGGCCCGCCTGCTGGGCTGCCTGGTGGAGAAGGAGGCGACCACCCCGGACACCTACCCGCTGACCGTCAACGCCGCCCAATCGGCCGCCAACCAGAAGACCGCCCGCGAGCCGGTGATGAACGTCGACGCCGGCAGCGTGCAGCACGCCCTGCGCCAGCTGGAAACGCTGGGCCTGGCCCGCCAGCACTTCTCTTCGCGCGCCGACCGCTACGAGCACCGCCTGCAGGCCGCGCTGGACCTGACCCGGCAGCAGACCGTGCTGCTGGCGATGCTGCTGCTGCGTGGGCCACAGACCCTGGGCGAGCTGGTCTCGCGCAGCGAGCGCCTGCACCGCTTCGCCGACGCCGACGAAGCCCGCCACGCCATCGACCGCCTGCAGCAGCGTGCGCTGCTGGTGGTGCTGCCACGCGCCAGCGGGCAGCGCGAAGACCGCTACATGCACCTGCTGTGCGGCGAAGTGGATGGCGCAGCGCTGGCGGCCAAGTACGCCAGCAGCGGCGGCAGCAGCGACGCGGCCGACCCCGGCCTGGCCGAGCGCGTGGCCCAGCTGGAAGCAGCCGTAGCCGAACTGCAGGCACAGCTGGCCGAACTGCGCGGTAACTGAGGCGCAGCCGCAGGGTAGTGCCGGCCACCGGCCGGCACCCCCTCGGGACCAATCCGCCCGGGACCGATCCGTGGTTCAGCAGCCTCCCACTCTCAGGAAGCCATCGCAGTTCGCAAGCGCGCGCACGCCCCATTCCTCCATCGTGTACTGATTGGTCAGCTGGCTGCCGTTGTTGCGCACACACCTGACATCGACGTAGCACTGCGTGCCGGGTCGTCCATCAATACGGTTGACATGGCAACTGCGGCTGGCTGATGACGCGTTCCACGCGCCCTGGCAGGCCTGCGTGCTTGAGTGCGGTGAAAGGTCACTCATCTGGGGAAGCGTGAACGCAGATGCAGACGCGGATACCACGCTCAACAGCATCGTCGTGACCAAAGGCATGAGCTTCATGAGAACTCCTGGAGTTTCCGGGTTTCGGGAATGACCACAGCGCTGCCTAACGCAGCAGGTGGGTCATCCTCATGAAACCCGGAAGCATCGGCGGCGAACCGGACGACTCGCCGGTTTATCGCCAAATGCAAGAATCCTCATTCGGCTTGTCCAGATGCGTCATGCCCCCCCGATGGGTACCGCCACCGCACCCGGCGTGGCATACAGCCGGCTCGGGCAGTCCACGCCCGGCAGCTGGATCACCCCACGCTCCTCCATGCCCAGCCCCAGCAGGATCTTCCCGGACACCACATTGTCCAAGTCGGTAATGCCATACAGATCGTGCAGGCCCAGCTCCGCGCGCGCATAGGCAAACACCGCCCGCGCCGCCTCACCGGCGTAGCCCTGCCCGGCGAATTCCGACAGCACCGCATAGCCGATATCCGGCCCCGGCAGGCCATCCCGCCGCACCAGCCCGGCATTGCCCAGCCACGCGCCATCGGACAAGCGCTCGATGGCATACATGCCGAACCCGTTCAACGCATAGCTGTGCAGCACCCGCAGCGCGATGTACTCCCGCGCCTGCTCCTCGCTGCGTACGTTGCGGTCACCAATGAATCGCACGAAGCCCGGATCGTTCAACAGTGCCAACATCGGCACCGCATCGCGGTCGGGCTCGATCGCACGCAGACGCAGGCGTTCGCTTTCAATCGGATGCACGCCCAGACCTCCAGCCGAAACCCCGATTGTGCCTCAACCCCCGGCTGTTGAGTTTGATTTTCTTTGCATTGCCGTGGAAGGACACGCCCGGAATCCGTCAGAGGCCGGTCGGAGTGGGTTCGCGGGGGTATCCGCGCCATGGATGGCGCGGCTAAGCCCCCATGGACGGGTTCACGGCGTCCCCCGCGAACCCACCCCGACCGGCCAGCCACCGAACCAACGCGTGCTCCACCACGGAGGGGCGGCGCCGTTGGAGCGCCTTAGTCGAACAACGCCTCGATCGCCGCCAACCCCGCGCTGGCCCGTTCCTTCTTGCGCACCGCATCCGCCACCGGATCAGCACCATCGCGCTGGATCTCCTCAGCCGGTATCTCCTCGAAGAACCGGCTCGGTTTCAGCCGCACATGCTCACCGAACTTGCGGGTCAGCTTGCTGTAACTCATCCACAGCTGGATCTTGGCGCGGGTGATGCCCACGTACAGCAGGCGGCGCTCTTCCTGCAGGTTGCCCTCGTCCAGGCTGACCTGGTGCGGCAACACGCCGTCCTCGCAGCCGACAATGAACACGTACGGGAATTCCAGGCCCTTGGAAGCGTGCATGGTCATCATGCGCACCTGGTTGCCGCCCTCGTCCTTGTCGCTGCGCGACAGCAGCGCCAGCTGACCGGCCAGGTCGGCAGCGGTGGCACCGCGCGGGCCGCCCTCGAACCACTGCGCCAGTTCCTCGATGTTGTTGGCACGGCGCTGGTAACTGGCCTCTTCCTTGGCCTGCTGGCGAAGTTCGCTGAGCAGGCCCGACTCCTTGGCGACCTTGCGGATCATGTCGCCGGAACTGACCTGGCGCGTCTGTGCGCGCAGGTCGCGCAGGATGTCGGTGAACCGCGCCAGGCTGTTGGCCGCGCGCGGTGGCAGCTGCTGCAGCGCACCGATCGACTCGGCGGCATGCGCCATCGGGATGTCCTTTTCCTGCGCCAGCTCGGCCAGCCTGGCCAGCGTGCCGGCACCGACGTCGCGCTTGGGCGACTGCACCGCCCGCATGAACGCAGTGTCGTCGTCCGGGTTCACCAGCAGGCGCAGCCAGGCCAGCGTGTCCTTCACTTCCTGGCGCTCCAGGAACATGGTGCCGCCGGTCAGGTGATAGGGAATGCGCAGCAGCTGCATCGCCTTTTCCAGCGGGCGTGACTGGAAGTTGCCACGGAACAGGATGCAGAAATCGCTCCACGGCACGTTGCGCGACTGCGCCACGAAGGCGATCTCGGCCGCGACCTTTTCCGCTTCATGCTCGCTGTTGCGGCATTCCCAGACGCGGATGCGCTCGCCGTCGGCCTGGTCGCTCCACAGCTTCTTCAGGTGCTCGTGCGGATTGTTGGCGATCAGCGCGTTGGCCGCGCGCAGCACGCGGTTGGAGCAGCGGTAGTTCTGCTCCAGCTTGATGATCTCCAGCGCGGGGTAGTCACGCCCCATCTGCTGCAGGTTTTCCGGGTTGGCACCACGCCAGGCGTAGATCGACTGATCGTCATCGCCCACGCAGGTGAAGTTGCCCTTCTCACCGGCCAGCTGCTTGAGCAGGCGGTACTGCGCGTCGTTGGTGTCCTGGCATTCGTCCACCAGCAGGTAGCCGATGCGCTCGCGCCAGGCCAGCGCGATCTCGGGGTTTTCTTCCAGGATCTGCACCGGCAGGCGGATCAGGTCGTCGAAGTCCACCGCGTTGAACGCGGTCAGGCGCAGCTGGTAGCGCTCATAGACGCTGGCCGCTTCCTTCTCGCGGTTGCTGCGCGCGGCGGCCATTGCCTGTTCGGGCGACAGGCCGGCGTTCTTCGCGCGCGACACCAGGTTCTTCATGTCCTCGATGTCGTCGGGCTTGGCGCCGTACATCAGGTCCTTGATCTGCGCGGCGGCATCGTCGGCATCGAAGATCGAGAAACCGCGCTTCAGGCCCACCGCAGCGTGCTCGATCTGCAGGAATTTCAGGCCCAGCGCATGGAAGGTACAGATCGTCACCTCGTCGGCATCCTGCTCGCGCAGGCGCTTGGCCACGCGCTCGCGCATTTCCTTGGCCGACTTGTTGGTGAAGGTGATCGCCGCGATGCGGCGCGCCGGATAACGGCCACAGCCAATCAGGTGGGCGATCTTTTCCACGATCACGCGCGTCTTGCCGCTGCCGGCGCCGGCAAGCACCAGCAACGGGCCTTCGATGTGCAGGACGGCGGCGGCTTGGGGGGGATTGAGACCGTGCATGGGGACAGGATTGTAGCGGGGCCGGGTGACGACCACAGCCGGTCGCCGGTGGGGTTGCTGAACGGCTTCGGCGAGCCGTGGCTGCGGCGTACAATCCGTCGATGGCCAAGCTCTACTTCTACTATTCGGCGATGAACGCCGGCAAGACCACCACCCTGCTGCAGAGCGCGCACAACTACCGCGAGCGCGGCATGCGGGTGGCGATCCTGACCCCGCGCCTGGACGATCGTGCCGGCGCCGGCGTGGTCGCCTCGCGGATCGGCCTGCGCGCCGATGGCATGGCCTTCGACCGCGACACCGACCTGCAGCGTTGGGTCGAGCAGGACCTGGCCACGAACGGGCCAATGGGCTGCGTGCTGGTGGACGAGGCCCAGTTCCTGACCCGCGCCCAGGTCTGGCAGCTCAGCGAGGTGGTCGACCAGCTGCGCATTCCGGTGTTGTGCTACGGCCTGCGCACCGACTTCCGCGGCGAGTTGTTCGAGGGCAGCCAGTACCTGCTGGCCTGGGCCGACGAGATGCAGGAGATCAAGACCATCTGCCACAGTGGCAAGAAGGCAACGATGACGGTGCGCGTGGACGAGCATGGGCACGCGGTACAGGACGGCCCGCAGGTGGAAATCGGTGGCAACGACCGCTACGTGTCGGTGAGCCGTGCGGAGTTCAAGAAGATCACCCGCGGTGAAGGGCGGATCGATCCGGCGCAGGCGCCCCTGCCGCTGTAAGGGGTGTTCGGCAGGGCTGCGCCCTGCACCTGCCGAGGCCGGAGCCAGAGCAACGGCAAAAGCGGGCTATCCGTGGGATGGCGTGGCACTGTGGGTTTGCGGGGACGCCGTAAACCCGTCCATGGGGGCTTGGTCGCGGCATCCATGCCGCTCACACCCCGCAAACCCACAGTGCCACGCCTTCGACAGGTCCCCACAGCTGTTGGTAGGTGTCGACCTGGGTCGACACATCTACCGGATATCGAAATAGATCTGGGGTCAGATCCGTTTTCGTCCGGAAAACGGATCTGACCCCATGAGCAATTCCAACAGTTCGCGACGATCCGTCGAAGGCGGGGTGGGTCCGGTGGCGGGAGTGTCCGCGGCATGGATGCCGCGGCCAAGCCCCCATGGACGGGTTTACGGCGTCTCCCGCCACCGGGCCCACCCCGCCATCCCTCAGGAAACCCGCTTTTGACGTTGACGTCGCTTTGGCCTCTGCGGGTGCAGGGCGCAGCCCTGCAGAGAGCCCCCCCACCTGAACGGGGCTTTTTGCGCGAGGTCTCAGCCATCGGTTAG
>NZ_JAUTXR010000105.1 GCF_030658505.1 Stenotrophomonas raiganjensis (SeqCode)
TGGCTTCTGCTACCTGCCGTTGGTCGATGTCTCATTTTTTATATGCGCAGAACACGAACGATGTCACTTGGTGGATGCGCGCAGGCCACGATCAAAGTCGCCAAGCCGATGCTCACACGCCACGGCTAATGCGTGAAGGCCTTGGATTATCCTGCAAGTCGTTGGCCGACGTCGCTTGCCAGATGCGCACATGCCACGTCAAATGCGTCGAGGTCTTGACTGATGCTGCCTGCCGTTAGACGACGTCGCCTGGCCGATGCGGGCAGGCAATAGCCGATGTAGCCCTGCCGATGGGCACATGCCACGACTGATGAATGTAGGACTTCGCTGACGATGTATGCCATTGGACGACGTCATTTGCCAGA
>NZ_JAUTXR010000106.1 GCF_030658505.1 Stenotrophomonas raiganjensis (SeqCode)
TCGACAGGTTCCCGCGATCTGCCGGGACTGCGTACTGCACTGCTGTTGGTGGGTGTCGACCTTGGTCGACACAGTAGATCTACGCCATGCGTGGATGAGGGTTTTCAGCCACGCGGGAATGATTTTTCCTGTAGAGCCGAGCCTATGCTCGGCCTTCTTGCATCGGGGCGGACGGCCAAAGGCAGCCGAGCGCGGGCTCGGCTCTACAGGAGCAAGTGAGCGCGCGAGCGAGCGCAGCGAAGCGACCCGCTTTTGCTTTTCTTTTTTCTTTTTCCGTGGCTGGACGCCCACGGAAACTGTCAGGGGCCGGGCGGGTGGGCCATGCAGGGGCGTGGGGGGCCGGGGGGGGGGCCACCCGGGGGCAAGGCCGGAAGTGGAGGG
>NZ_JAUTXR010000022.1 GCF_030658505.1 Stenotrophomonas raiganjensis (SeqCode)
CCGCTGGTGCCGACATTGACGTGCGGCTTGGTGCGCTCGCACTTACCCGGGGCCCTGGCTGCTGATCCCGACGTCGTCTGAGAGGTGATGCTTGAGATGGTGCGCACGCAAGGAATCGAACCTTCGACCTCGTCCTTACCAAGGAAGTGCTCTACCGACTGAGCTACGAGAGCCGAGTTGTGCATTATGACATGAACTCGATAATATTCAAACTTCATTCAATGGAGCGGTAGACGGGAATCGAACCCGCACCATCAGCTTGGAAGGCTGAGGTTCTACCATTGAACTACTCCCGCGCCGGGAATGTCACAACGTGAAACTGG
>NZ_JAUTXR010000057.1 GCF_030658505.1 Stenotrophomonas raiganjensis (SeqCode)
TCTTCACGGTAACCACCACCTCGCCCTTGGCGATGCAGCCGGCCGGAACCGGGCCTGCCGGCAGCGTGCGGGTGCGCTCGGCCCTGGGCTGCGCCGACAGCACGGTGGCCTCGGCCTGTGCCAGCTGGCCACGGGCGGTATCGAAGGCGGCCTGCCTACATTGAGCCTGCCCCGGCATCGCGCCGGACGTTTCTTTCATCGACGGACCTGCCCATGCGCGTTCTGCTGCTTTCTTCCCTGCTGCTCACCGTCACCGCTTGTACCTGGGTGCCGATCGAACCGGCCGGCAAGGCAACCCGCGTGCTGCCGGCAGGCCCGGTTCCGGCCGGCTGCATCGCCAAGGGCGAGGTGGTGGTTACCGTGAAGAGCAAGGTCGGCTTCTACAACCGCAACCCGCTGCGCGTGCAGGAAGAGCTGGAAACCCTGGCCCGCAACGAGGCCCCGAGTGCCGGCGCCAATGCCGTCCAGGCCGCTGCGGCCCCCGCCGATGGCAGCCAGCGCTTCGCCGCGTTCCAGTGCCCGCCGCGCTGAACGCTTCACCATACGGCCAAGGCTGAATTCGTAAAGATGCGGTGAAGGCCCCGGGGGTTATAGAATAGCGCCCCCTTTTGCCTGAGCCTTGGCGCTAACCTCGATGCTCTTCAAGAATGTCTCGATCGCCGGCCTGGCACACGTCGACGCGCCGCACACGCTGACCACCAAGGAAATCAACGAACGCCTGCAGCCGACGTTGGATCGCCTGGGAATCCGCACCGACGTGCTCGGCGACATCGCCGGCATCCACGCGCGCCGCCTGTGGGACAACGGCGTGCTGGCGTCCGACGCTGCCACCATGGCAGGCCGCAAGGCGCTGGAAGATGCGGGCATCAACGCGACGCAGGTCGGCCTGCTGGTCAACACCTCGGTCAGCCGCGATTACCTGGAGCCGTCCACTGCTTCGATCGTGTCGGGCAACCTGGGCGTCAGCGACGAGTGCATGACCTTCGACGTCGCCAATGCCTGCCTGGCCTTCATCAACGGCATGGATATCGCCGCGCGCATGATCGAGCGCGGCGACATCGACTACGCGCTGGTGGTGGATGGCGAGACCGCCAACCTGGTGTACGAGAAGACCCTGGAGCGCATGACCGCCCCGGACGTCACCGCTGACGATTTCCGCAACGAGCTGGCCGCCCTGACCACCGGTTCGGGCGCCGCCGCGATGGTGATGGCGCGCTCGGAACTGGTGCCGGACGCGCCGCGCTACAAGGGGGGCGTGACCCGCTCGGCCACCGAGTGGAACCAGCTGTGCCTGGGCAACCTGGACCGCATGGTCACCGATACCCGCCTGCTGCTGATCGAAGGCATCAAGCTGGCACAGAAGACCTTCACCGCTGCCAAGATCGCCTTGGGCTGGGCCGTGGAAGAACTGGACCAGTTCGTGATCCACCAGGTCAGCCAGCCGCACACCGCTGCGTTCATCAAGAACTTCGGCATCGACCCGAAGAAGGTCATGACCATCTTCGGTGAGCACGGCAACATCGGCCCGGCCTCGGTGCCGATCGTGCTGAGCAAGCTCAAGCAGCTGGGCAAGCTGAAGAAGGGCGATCGCATCGCGCTGCTCGGCATCGGCTCGGGCCTGAACTGTTCGATGGCTGAAGTAGTCTGGTAAGCAGCCCGCTGCCCGACCTCCTGTAGAGCCGAGCCATGCTCGGCTCATGCGCGCAGCGCGGCTCTTCCGCAGCGGACCGGAGAGCAGCCGAGCATCGGCTCGGCTCTACATTGCGCCGCGACTCTCCTTAGGTGCTCCGCATGCGTGATCTTCCCGGTTACCCCGCCCACCCGCAGCGTTTCGAAGTGCGCCCCGGCCTGTCGATGAACTATCTCGACGAAGGCCCGCGCGACGGCGAAGTGGTGGTGATGGTGCACGGCAACCCGTCGTGGAGCTATTACTGGCGCACGCTGGTGGCCGGCCTGTCGGACACGTACCGCTGCATCGTGCCGGACCACATCGGCATGGGCCTGTCGGACAAGCCGGATGACAGCCGCTACGACTACACGCTGCAGTCGCGCGTGGATGATCTTGATGCGCTGCTGAAGCACCTGGGCATCACCGGCCCGGTGACCCTGGCCGTGCACGACTGGGGTGGCATGATCGGCTTCGGCTGGGCGCTGTCGCACCACGACCAGGTGAAGCGCCTGGTGGTGCTCAACACCGCCGCGTTCCCGATGCCGGCGGCGAAAAAGATGCCGTGGCAGATCGCGCTGGGCCGCCACTGGAAAATCGGTGAGTGGATCATCCGCACCTTCAACGCGTTCTCGTCCGGTGCCTCGTGGCTGGGCGTGGAGCGGAAAATGCCGGCCGACGTGCGCCGCGCCTATGTGGCGCCGTACAACAGCTACGCCAACCGCATCAGCACCATCCGCTTCATGCAGGACATCCCGCTGTCGCCGGCCGACAAGGCGTGGTCGCTGCTGGAACGTGCCGGCAAGGCACTGCCGTCGTTCGCCGACCGCCCGGCCTTCCTCGGCTGGGGCCTGCGCGACTTCGTGTTCGACCATCATTTCCTGAAGGGCTTCCAGGCCGCATTGCCGCAGGCCCAGGTGCATGCCTTCGAGGACGCCGGCCACTACGTGCTGGAAGACAAGCAGGACGTGCTGGTGCCTGAGATCCGCGCGTTCCTGGACAAGAACCCGATCTGAGGGGCGTGCCGACCAACGGTCGGCACCCACCGGAAGAGGTAACGGGTAGGTGCTGCCCGTTGGTCGGCACACCGGGCAGGTTCATTGGGTTGCCGGCCAGCGGCCGGCACAACCCCTATGCCGCGATCGGTGCCTGCGGCGGCGAGGACGGGCTGTTGCCATTGTCGTCCGGGTGGTCGTCGTCATTGTCGGCGTCATCGCGCCAGCGCCAGTCGGCCAGGGTCAGCGGATCCAGGCCATAGGCAATGCGCGCCTTGTCGCACTGCGGGCTGGCCTTGCCGTACTCCCACGACGCATCGACCTCGCGGCATACGCTGGGCCGGTTGGGGTGGATGGTGCAGCGTGAATACACACCGATCTGCGCATCCAGCGCCACGCAGCGCACCGGCTTGGAATGGGTGCCACGCATGCACAGGCGATGCGGGTCGAGCACCTCGGTCAGCTGGTGCGGTACGCCGCCTGGGGTGACCTCGTCCGATTCCATCCAGTGGAAGGCCACGCGGTATTGGGTGCAGCAGGCGCCGCAGGTCATGCAGGGATGTTGCATGGGCAAGCCGCCCCGGGCGGCAGTCGGAATCAGGAACGAAGGTGCGGATTTTCCACGAAGTGGGCCGGCGCGCAAGAAATTCCGTAAGCGGCGACAATGAACGGATGAACCGACCCTGCAATATTGCCGCCCGCTTGCCTGAACTGGCGCGTGAACGGCCTGATCAGATCGCCATCCGCTGCCCTGGCCGCCGTAGCGCCGGCAACGGCATGGCCGCTTACGACGTGACCCTGGATTACCGCCAGCTGGACGCCCGCAGCGACGCCATGGCGGCCGGCCTGGCCGGCTACGGAATCGGGCGCGGGGTGCGCACGGTGGTGATGGTGCGGCCGTCGCCGGAGTTCTTCCTGCTGATGTTTGCCCTGTTCAAGCTGGGTGCGGTGCCGGTGCTGGTCGATCCGGGTATCGACAGGCGCGCACTGAAGCAGTGCCTGGACGAGGCGCAGCCAGAGGCCTTCATTGGTATTCCGCTGGCGCATGTGGCGCGACTGGCGCTGCGCTGGGCGCCCTCGGCAACCCGCCTGGTCACCGTTGGCCGCCGCCTCGGCTGGGGGGGAACCACCCTGGCCGCGCTGGAGCGCGCGGGTGCCAGCAGCGGGCCGATGCTGGCCGGCACCGATGGCGAGGACATGGCCGCGATCCTGTTCACCAGTGGCTCCACCGGTGTGCCCAAGGGCGTGGTCTACCGCCATCGCCACTTCGTCGGCCAGATCCAGCTGCTGGGCAGCGCCTTCGGCATGGAAGCGGGCGGCGTGGACCTGCCGACCTTCCCGCCGTTTGCCTTGTTCGACCCGGCGCTGGGCCTGACCTCGGTGATCCCGGACATGGACCCGACGCGGCCGGCGCAGGCCGACCCGGCACGCCTGCACGATGCCATCCAGCGCTTCGGCGTGACCCAGCTGTTCGGCTCGCCAGCATTGATGCGGGTGCTGGCCCGTCACGGCCGGCCGTTGCCGACGGTGACCCGGGTGACCTCGGCCGGCGCCCCGGTGCCGCCGGATGTGGTCGCCACCATCCGCAGCCTGCTGCCGGCCAATGCGCAGTTCTGGACGCCGTACGGCGCCACCGAGTGCCTGCCGGTGGCGGTGGTCGAAGGCCGCGAGCTGGAACGTACCCGTGCCGCCACCGAGGCCGGTGCCGGCACCTGCGTGGGCAGCGTGGTGGCGCCGAACGAGGTACGCATCATCGCCATCGATGACGCACCGTTGGCCGACTGGTCGCAGGCGCGCGTGCTGGCGGTGGGTGACGTGGGAGAAATCACCGTGGCTGGCCCAACCGCCACCGACAGCTACTTCAACCGCCCCCAGGCCACCGCCGCGGCGAAGATCCGCGAGACGCTGGCCGATGGCAGCACCCGCATCGTCCATCGCATGGGCGACGTGGGCTACTTCGATGCGCAGGGGCGCCTGTGGTTCTGCGGCCGCAAGACCCACCGCGTGGAAACCGCACAGGGGCCGCTGTACACCGAACAGGTCGAGCCGGTGTTCAACACCGTGCCCGGTGTGGCGCGCACAGCCCTGGTGGGGGTTGGCCCGGCCGGTGCGCAGGTGCCGGTACTGTGCGTGGAACTGCAGCGCGGGCAGCGCGACAGCCCGGCGTTGCGCGAGGCGCTGCGGGCCCAGGCCACCCTGCGATTGCCCGAGGCGAACCTGCAGCACGTACTGATGCATCCCGCGTTCCCCGTCGATATCCGTCACAACGCCAAGATCGGCCGCGAGAAGCTCGCCGTCTGGGCCAGCGCCGAATTGGAGAAGCGCGCATGAAGATCCTGGTCACCGGTGGTGGTGGTTTCCTTGGCCAGGCGCTGTGCCGCGGGCTGGTCGAGCGTGGCCACCAGGTGCTGGCGTTCAACCGCAGCCACTACCCGGAACTGCAGGCCATGGGCGTGGGCCAGATCCGTGGCGATCTGGCCGATGCGCAGGCGGTGCTGCATGCGGTGGCCGGCGTCGATGCGGTATTCCACAACGGTGCCAAGGCCGGTGCCTGGGGCAGCTACGACAGCTACCACCAGGCCAACGTGGTCGGCACCGACAACGTCATCGCCGCCTGCCGCGCACATGGCATCAGCCGCTTGGTCTACACCTCCACGCCCAGCGTGACCCACCGCGCTACCCATCCGGTGGAAGGCCTCGGTGCCGACGAAGTGCCGTACGGCGAAGATTTCCAGGCGCCGTATGCGGCGACCAAGGCGATCGCCGAACAGCGTGTGCTGGCGGCCAACGATGCAACGCTGGCGACGGTGGCGCTGCGCCCGCGCCTGATCTGGGGGCCGGGCGACCAGCAGCTGGTGCCACGGCTGGCCGAGCGTGCGCGGCAGGGCCGCCTGCGCCTGGTGGGCGATGGCAACAACAAGGTGGACACCACCTACATCGACAACGCCGCGCTCGCGCACTTCCTTGCCTTCGAGGCGTTGGCACCGGGTGCCGCGTGTGCGGGCAAGGCCTATTTCATTTCCAACGGCGAACCGCTGCCGATGCGCGAGCTGGTCAACAAGCTGCTGGCCGCCGTGGGTGCGCCGACGGTGGACAAGGCGATCAGCTTCAAGACCGCCTATCGCATCGGTGCGGTCTGCGAGCGGCTGTGGCCGCTGCTGCGCCTGCGTGGCGAGCCGCCGCTGACCCGCTTCCTGGCCGAGCAGCTGTGCACGCCGCACTGGTACAGCATGGAGCCGGCGCGCCGTGACTTCGGCTACGCGCCGCAGGTCAGCATCGAAGAAGGACTGCGCAGGCTGAAGGCTTCATCTGCTGCATAGATCGCCATCACTGGCTGCACACCGCCAGATCGGGAGGATGGACCCACGCCATCCAACGGCCCGGACATCTGCGAGGAGCGCCATGCTGCATTACGCCGTCATCTTTTTCGTCATCGCCATCATCGCCGCCGTGCTCGGCTTCTCCGGCATCGCCGGTGCTGCCAGCAACATCGCCTGGATCCTGTTCGTGATCTTCCTGGTACTGGCGGTGATTTCGATGTTCCGCAAGCGCGGCTAGAAGGCCGCAGGGTAGTGCCGGCCGCGGGCCGGCACGCCCCTTCCGTGGCGTCGAGCCATGCTCGACGCTACTGGGAGCGCCTCTACACCGCGCTGTGCAATCCGCGATCGGCTTCATGGCGCTCCAGCGCCAGTTCAATCAGGCGGGTGATCAGCGTGGTGTAGTCCACGCCGCTGGCACCCCAGAGCTTCGGGTACATGCTGATGCGGGTGAAGCCCGGCAACGTGTTGACCTCGTTGATGACGATCTCACCGTCTGCGGTGAGGAACACGTCCACGCGCGCCATGCCCGCACACTCCAGCGCCTGGTAGGCCTGCAGCGCGACCTGCTGGATGCGCGCCTGGGTGGCGGCATCAATGTCGGCCGGCACCACCACGTCAGCGCCATCGGCATTGATGTACTTGGTGTCGTAGGCGTAGAACTCGTCGTGCACCACTACCTCGCCGCATACGCTGGCCTGCGGCTGCGCGTTGCCCAGCACCGCGCATTCGATCTCGCGGCCGACCACCGCCGATTCCACCAGCACCTTGTGGTCGTAGCGCAGCGCCAATGCCAGTGCCGTGGCGAAGCCCGCTGCATCCTTGACCTTGCTCACACCCACCGACGAACCCTGGTTGGCCGGCTTCACGAACAGCGGCAGGCCGAGCTGCGCGATTACCGCATCGACATCCACCTCCGCTGCCTGGTGGCGACGGATGCACAGCCACGGTGCCACCTGCAGCCCGGCGTCGCGCAGCAGGCGCTTGGTCACGTCCTTGTCCATCGCCACCGCCGAGCCCAGCACCGGCGAACCGACGAAGGGCAGGTTGGCCATGCGCAGCAACCCCTGCAGCGCACCGTCCTCGCCCAGCGGCCCGTGCACGATCGGCAGCACCACATCGATCTGGCCCAGCGCACTGGCCGTATCGGACGGCTGCAGCTGCGCCTGCTCCGCACCCGGACGCACCGCCAGCGACGTGCCGGACCGATGCAGCGCGATGCGCGACGGATCATCGGCATTGATCAGGAAAGTATCCGGTTGGCTCAGATGCCACTGGCCCTGCTTGTCGATACCGACCAGCACCGGCTCGAAGCGCTCGCGATCAAGCGCATCGAGGATGTTCTTCGCCGACTGCAGCGAAACTTCGTGCTCGGAGGACTTGCCCCCGAAGATGATGCCGACCCGGGTCCGTGCCATGGGGAATGCAATGTCCTGTGCGTTGCGTGGCCTCATAGCATGAACCTTCACCGGCCCTCCGCGTGAGGCACAGATGAACCAGAAATCCATCCACGCATGGCGTGGATCTGCCGTGTCGACCAAGGTCGACACCCACCAAGAGCAGCAGGAACCTGTCGAAGGCGGGGTGGGGCCGGTTGCGGGGGTGTCCGCGGCATGGATGCCGCGGTCAAGCCCC
>NZ_JAUTXR010000059.1 GCF_030658505.1 Stenotrophomonas raiganjensis (SeqCode)
TCCTGTGCGTTGCGTGGCCTCATAGCATGAACCTTCACCGGCCCTCCGCGTGAGGCACAGATGAACCAGAAATCCATCCACGCATGGCGTGGATCTGCCGTGTCGACCAAGGTCGACACCCACCAAGAGCAGCAGGAACCAGTCGAAGGCGGGGTGGGGCCGGGTGCGGGGGTGTGCGCCGCCGGGATGCCGCCGGCAACCCCCCCCCCGCCGGGTTTCGGCCGCCCCCCCAACCCGCCCCCACCCCCCCACCCCCCCCCACCCCGCCTCCTCCAGGTTCCTGCTGCTCTGGGTGGTTGTCGCCCTTGCTCCACACGGCAGATCCACGCCATGCGTGGATGGATTTCTGGTTCATCTGTGCCTCACGCGG
>NZ_JAUTXR010000053.1 GCF_030658505.1 Stenotrophomonas raiganjensis (SeqCode)
GCACCTCGGTCAGCTGGTGCGGTACGCCGCCTGGGGTGACCTCGTCCGATTCCATCCAGTGGAAGGCCACGCGGTATTGGGTGCAGCAGGCGCCGCAGGTCATGCAGGGATGTTGCATGGGCAAGCCGCCCCGGGCGGCACCCCCCGGTATGCGTTCCGGGGTTGGTGCTGACGTTGGTCCGCCACACCGGGCTGGTTCATTGGGTTGCCGGCCAGCGGCCGGCACAACCCCTATGCCGCGATCGGTGCCTGCGGCGGCGAGGACGGGCTGTTGCCATTGTCGTCCGGGTGGTCGTCGTCATTGTCGGCGTCATCGCGCCAGC
>NZ_JAUTXR010000016.1 GCF_030658505.1 Stenotrophomonas raiganjensis (SeqCode)
TCGTCGATGCCGGTCAGCAGCTCGGGCGCATGCAGGCTGCCCAGCTTCGGCAGCGCCAGTTCCGGGGTATGCGCGCCGCGTGCGGCGTACAGGCGTGCCAGCAACGGCAGCGTACCGTCCGGCCAGGCACCGGGCACCACACATCGCGGCGGCGGATCAGCGGTGTATCTGAGGACGGCAGCACAGCATCGGCGGCAAGGGACATCGGCATCGCCGGTTACGAAAGACAGGGGGATGATACCGCGCGCGGGAACGGCGGGTATAGACGCTGCCGACGGTGGTCAGCGAGGTCCGTTGAGGCTGGCAGGGCTTCGCCCGTTACCTGCGGTAGTGCCGGCCGCGGGCCGGCAACCCCCGCAAACAACTGGGGTCGGATCAATCGTGAAGCTGGCGCGGCTTCGTCCAGAACTGCCAGCGCTGGCCACGGTCCAGCTGGACCGGCAGGCCGTCCTCGAAGTCCAGTACCAGCCGCTGCAGGTCGCCACGCTTGAGCGCCGCCAGCAACGGACGGATCGCGTCGTTGCCGAGCTGCTGCAGGGAACGCAGCTGGCGCAGATCAACCAGTGCATCCACCGC
>NZ_JAUTXR010000046.1 GCF_030658505.1 Stenotrophomonas raiganjensis (SeqCode)
CCGAAGCCCGAGTTATGGCCGTTTGAAGTTTTCTTCATTAACAAGAGGCGTAACGTTCACACCAAAGAGGCGGAACGTTAGCACCAAAGAGGCGTACCGTTCGGACCACAGAGGCGTAGCGTTCGGACCGAAGAGGCGGACCGTTCGCACCAAAGAGGCGGAACGTTCGACGCCGTTTTATTTGAAAAAACGCGTTCATACCGCGTTTGAACCTCGAAAAACGCGTACTCTCGCACCAAAGAGGCGTACCAAAGAGGCGTAACGTTCGGACCAAAGAGGCGTAGCGTTCGGACCGAAGAGGCGTAGCGTTCGCACCGAAGAGGCGGACCGTTCGGGCGCGTTTTTTTTCTCGAAAAACGCATCGAGACCCTATTATTTCTCGAAAAACGCGTAAATACGCGCATAAGTACCACAAGAAGGCGTTTTTTGAGAAATCGGCTCGCTCAAACCACCTTACGGTAGTTTGGTTGCGTAGACATCGAGAAAATACGCGGGTTCAAAAAAAAAATCGCATCAAACGGACTTACGAGGCTCGAGTTATGGCCGTTTGAAGTTTCCCAAATTCACAGCTACCTTCAATCTTTAAGATTTT
>NZ_JAUTXR010000114.1 GCF_030658505.1 Stenotrophomonas raiganjensis (SeqCode)
GGGGGGGGGGGGGGGGGGGGGGCGCCCCCCCCCGGGCCCCGGGCCCGCCCCCCCCCCCCCCCCCCCCCCCCCCCCCCCCCCCCCCCCCCCCCCCCCCCCGCAACTCCTCAGGAAGCCCGCTTTTGACGTTGACGTTGCCTCTGCGGGTGCAGGGCCGCAGGCCCTGCCGCTAACCCTCTTCCCGACGTCCGCGCAGGATGTCCCGGAACCACTGCCGGTGGTGCTTGTACGCCCACCCATAGGTCACCTTGCCCTGGGTCATCGCCCGCACCGAGCCCTTGATCCAGATCGCCGCATAGATGTGCACCACGATCGCGCAGATCAGCACCCAACCGAACAGCGCATGGGCAAGCACCGAGAAGCGGATCATCCCGATCGGGAACAAATGGCTGAAGTACTGCCGCCAGATCACGAAACCGGTCAGCAGCAGCGCCGACAGGCAACCGATGATGGCCCAGAACAGCAGCTTCTGGCCGGCATTGAAACGGCCCACCGGCGGCAGTTTCTCGTCCTCGTTGCGCAGCACATCGCGCATGCCGCGCATCCACGCGCGGTCGTCGGCGGTCGGTAGATTGTCGCGCCACATGCGCAGCGCCAGCAGCGCAAAACCCACCACCATCGCCAGGCCGATGAACGGATGCAGGATGCGCGTCCACGGTCCGCCACCGAACAGCTGGGTCAACGGGAACAGGGCAGGGTGGAACAACGCCAGCCCGGACAGCGCGGTCAGCACGAAGCAGATCGCCACGATCCAGTGGTTGATGCGGGTCGGCGCGCGGTAGCGGATGATCTGCCGCGGGTGCGGGGCGTACTTCATGGCCGCTGCTCCTCTTCGATCTTCTTCGCCTCGTGCTCGGCTTCCTCTTCTTCCTCGTCATTGACCGTGTTGCGGCCGATGCCGATGTAATGCAGGAAGCCGGCGAAGGCGGTGGCGGCAATCGCCAGTACGCCCAGCGGCTTGGCCACGCCCTTCCAGACCTCTACCATCGGGCTGATGCGCGGGTCCTTGGGCAGGTCGGCGTACAGTTCCGGCTTGTCCACGTGCTGCAGCACGTACATCACGTGGGTGCCGCCGACGCCCTGCGGGTCGTACAGGCCGGCGTTCTCGTAGCCGCGCGATTTCAGGTCTTCCACACGGCCCGCCGCGTGCTCGGTCATCGCCTGCTTGCTGCCGAAGGTGATCGCGCCGGTCGGGCAGGTCTTCACGCAGGCCGGCTCCTGGCCGACCGCCACCCGGTCCGAACACAGCGTGCACTTGTAGGCCTTGTGGTCCTTCTTGGAGATGCGCGGTACGTCGAACGGGCAGCCAGTCACGCAGTAGCCGCAGCCGATGCAGTTCTCTTCCTGGAAGTCGACGATGCCGTTGGCGTACTGGATGATCGCGCCGGGCGACGGGCAGGCCTTCAGGCAGCCCGGGTCGCTGCAGTGCATGCAGCCCTCCTTGCGGATCAGCCACTCCAGCTTGCCCTTCTCGTCCTCGTACTCGCGGAACTTCATCACCGTCCACGACTGGTCGCTCAGGTCGGGCGGGTTGTCATAACTGCCGACGCAGCTGCCGACCTCGTCGCGCAGGTCGTTCCACTCCATGCAGGCGACCTGGCAGGCCTTGCAGCCGATGCACTTGCTCACGTCGATCAGCTTGGCGACCTGTCCAGTGTGCGCACCGCGCGCTTCCGGCGAGGGCGTGGTGGTGGCCGAGCGGCGGATGATGTCCAGCGATTGCAGTGACATGGCGTGTCTCCTACACCTTCTCGACCTTGACCAGGATGCACTTCGATTCGGGCGTCTGCGAGTTGCCGTCACCGATGGCATTGGTCAGCGCATTGGCGATGTAGCCGGGCTTGGCCGCACCGAGGAAGCCCCAGTGGATCGGCACGCCCACCTGGTGCACGGTCTTTCCATCGATCTGCAGGGCCTTGATGCGCTTGGTCACCATCGCAACGGCTTCAATATGGCCGCGCTTGGAACTCACCCGCACGCGGCTGCCGTTGTTGATGCCCAGCTCGTCGGCCAGGGCCGCACCGATCTCGACGAACTGCTCGGGCTGGATGATGGCGTTGAGCTTGCCGTGCTTGGTCCAGAAGTGGAAATGCTCGGTCAGGCGGTAGGTGGTGGCCACATGCGGGAACTCGTCCGGCGAACCGATCTGTGCACGGTCGCTGGCGAACACGCGTGCCGCTGGATTGTTCAGCGTCAACGCCTGGCCGGGGCTGAGCGGGTTGCTGCGCAGCGGCGTATCGAACGGTTCGTAGTGCTCCGGGAACGGGCCTTCGGCCATGCCGGCCTTGGCGAAGAAGCGGGCGATGCCTTCCGGGTTCATGATGAACGGCCCCATGCCACCGGCGGGATCTTCGTCGGCCTTGAAGTCCGGCACGTCCACGCTGCCCCAGTTCTTGCCGTTCCAGGCCAGCAGCGTGCGTCGCGGATCGAACGGCTGGCCGGCCACGTCGCAGGAAGCGCGGTTGTACATCACGCGGCGGTTGGCCGGCCACGCCCAGGCCCAGCCCAGCGTGTTGCCGATGCCGGTCGGGTCGCTGTTGTCACGCCGCGCCATCATGTTGCCGGTCGGGCCCCAGGCGCCGATGTAGATCCAGCAGCCAGAGGAGGTGCTGCCATCGTCGCGCAGGTCGCCGAACGCAGCCAGCTGCTCGCCGGCCTTGCGCACCAGCTTGGTCGGGTCCTTCGGATCGAATACGTCCACCAGCGCCTTGCCGTTGTATTCCATCGCCAGTTCTTCCGGCGTGGGCACCTCGGGATTGGCGTAGTTCCAGGCCAGGTCGCGCACCGGCTCCCACCACGCCCCGCCGTCCTTCTCGTACATCGCCTTGATGCGATGGAACAGCTCGGACATGATCTCGATGTCGCTGCGCGCTTCTCCCGGTGGGTTGGCACCCTTCCAGTGCCACTGCAGCCAGCGCGAGGAATTCACCACCGCGCCGTTCTCCTCGGCGAAGGAGGTGGTCGGCAGGCGGAATACTTCGGTCTGGATCGTGCTCGGGTCGACGTCGTTCAACGCACCGTGGTTCTGCCAGAAGGCGATGGTCTCGGTTTCCAGCGGGTCCATGCTGACCATGAACTTCAGCTTGGAGAACGCGCTGATCAGCTTGCCCTTGTTCGGCGCCGAGGCCAGCGGATTGAAGCCCTGGCAGATGTAGCCGTGGATCTTGCCTTCGTTCATCAGCTCGTACGCCTGCAGCATGTCGTACGGCTTGTCGAGCTTGGGCAGGTAATCGAAACACCAGTTGTTGTCGGCGGTGGCGGCGTCGCCCCACCACGATTTCATCAGGCTGACGTGGAACTTCGGGTAGTTCTGCCAGAACGACATCTGGTTGGCGCGCAGCGGCTTCTGCGTGCGCTTGGCGATGTAGGCCTCGTAGTCCTGCTCGTCCTGTTTCGGCAGGGTCAGGTAGCCGGGCAGCAGGTCGGACATCAGGCCGATGTCGGTCAGGCCCTGGATGTTGGAATGCCCGCGCAAGGCGTTCATGCCACCACCGGCCACGCCGATGTTGCCCAGCAGCAGCTGCACCATGGTGCCGGCACGCACGTTCTGCGCGCCGATCGAGTGCTGCGTCCAGCCCAGCGCGTACAGGATGGTCATCGCCTTGTCCTTGCCGGCGGTGGACGCGATCATGTCCCAGATCTGGCGGATGCTGTCGGCCGGCGTGCCGCAGATGCGTTCGACCATCTCCACCGTGTAGCGCGCATAGTGCTGCTTGAGCAGGTTGTAGACGCAGCGCGGGTCCTTCAGCGTCGGGTCGCTGCGCACGAAGCCATCGTCACCGTAGGCGTAGTCCCAGCTGGAGCGGTCGTAGCTGCGCTTCTCTTCGTTGTAGCCCGAATACAGGCCGTCCTTGAAGGCGAACTCGTCCTTCACCAGGAACGACATGTCGGTGTAGTTCAGCACGTACTCGTGCTGGATGCGGTCCTCGGTCAGCAGGTAGTTGATCAGGCCCCCCAGGAACACGATGTCGGTACCGGTGCGGATCGGCGCGTACACGTCGGCCACCGCGGCCGAGCGGTTGAAGCGCGGATCGACCACGATCAGGCGTGCCTTGTTGTGTGCCTTGGCCTCGGTCACCCATTTGAACCCGCACGGGTGCGCCTCGGCGGCATTGCCACCCATGATCAGGATCAGGTCGGCATTCTTGATGTCGACCCAGTGATTCGTCATCGCACCACGGCCTAGCGTCGGGGCAAGACCTGCCACCGTCGGGCCGTGTCAGACACGTGCCTGGTTGTCGAATGCCAACATGCCAAGGGAGCGCACGACCTTGTGGGTCAGCACCGCGGTTTCATTGCTGGTGGCCGAGGCCGCCAGCATGCCGGTGGTCAGCCAGCGGTTGACCGTCTGCCCGGCCTCGTTCTTCTGCACGAAGTTGGCATCGCGGTCTTCCTTCATCAGCCGCGCGATGCGGTCCAGCGCATCGTCCCAGCTCAGCCGCTTCCACTCGTTCGAGCCCGGCGCGCGGTACTCGGGGTAGAGCAGGCGCGACTTGCTGTGGATGATGTCGGCCAGGCCGGCGCCCTTCGGGCACAGCGTGCCGCGGTTCACCGGATGGTCCGGGTCGCCTTCGATATGGAAGATGCTCGGCTCGGCGTTCTTGGCACCATCGCCGAGGCTGTACATCAGGATGCCGCAGGCCACCGAACAGTAGGTACAGGTGTTGCGGGTCTCGGTCGCGCGGGTCAGCTTGTACTGCCTGACCTCCGCGAGCGCGATGCCGGGCGCGAAGCCCATCAATGCCAGGCTGGAGCCGACCAGGGTTGTCCCGGTCACTTTCAGGAACTGGCGGCGGCTCATCGATGGCATGCCGTTCTCCTGGGATGGCGGGGAGGCGCAGGCCTCCGGGCTGTCGTTGGGTACGGTCCGGTTATAGCACAGCGCCCCGCACGGCCATGTGGCACAAGGCCCGGCGCCGGCCGGACGGGCGCGCAAAGGGGCCGCTCTGGTAAAGTTGCGTGCCCGCCCCCCGGGGAAGCGTCTGCCGGGCCTGGTTCCAGGATGTTCCGCGCAGCCCCCGCCGTCCTGGCGCGATCCTCCGCGCCGGATCTGGAACACCGAGGAAAAACTTTGCGAAATCAACCAATTGGGTTCCGCGCATGAGCGCCCCGTCGAAGCCGTCGGACGCCGTTGCGCGCGGCACGCTGTACATCGTTGCCGCCCCGTCCGGCGCCGGCAAGAGCAGCATCGTCAATGCCACCCTGGCGCGTGACCCGCAGATCGCCCTGTCGATCTCCTTCACCTCGCGCGCGATGCGCCCCGGTGAAGTGAACGGCCAGCACTACCATTTCGTCTCTGCGGAGAAGTTCGAGCAGATGATCGCCGCCGGCGACTTCTTCGAACACGCCTGGGTGCACGGCGACTGGAAGGGCACTGCCCGCCAGTCGGTGGAGCCGCAGCTGGCCGCCGGCCAGGACGTACTGCTGGAGATCGACTGGCAGGGCGCGCAGCAGGTGCGCCAGCTGGTGCCGGGCACGGTTACCGTGTTCATCCTGCCGCCATCCAAGCAGGCCCTGCAGGACCGCATGCGCAAGCGCGGCCAGGACAGCGAGGCGGTCATCGCCCAGCGCCTGGGCGCGGCCCGCGATGAAATGCTGCACTTCAACGAGTTCGACTACGTCATCGTCAACGAGGTGTTCGACACTGCGGTGGACGAGCTGTGCGCCATCTTCACCGCCAGCCGCCTGCGCCGGGAGGCCCAGAAGGTCCGCCATGCCGGCCTGATCCAGGCCCTGCTGACCCCCGATCCGGGTGCAACTGACTGATTCCAAAAGAATCGGGTGGGGGTTGGCTTGATTTTGTCCAGCCCCTGCCAGTACACTCCGTCCCCTTTCCCTCATTCGACTGAGCGGCCGACCGGTCGCCGGGAGCCCGTATGGCCCGCATCACCGTAGAAGATTGCCTGGAAGTCGTTAACAACCGTTTCGAACTGGTCATGATGGCTTCCAAGCGTGCCCGCCAGCTCGCCAACGGCGTGCAGGCCACGCTGGACAACAGCGAGACCGAGGACAAGCCGACCGTGCTGGCGCTGCGCGAAATCGCCGCCCGCAAGATCGACAACGCGCTGATCGACGAAGTCGAGAAGGCCGAGCGTGAGCGCGCCGAGCGCGAAGCGCTGGAGTGGGCTGCCGCCGAAGTGGTCGCCGACGAAGACATGTCCAAGAACGACGATTGATCGCATCGATCAACGTCATTGCTGGATCGCCGAACAGCCCGCCCCGTGCGGGCTGTTTCGCATTCAGGATTTGCCGTAAACGTCGCGCTGGAATAGGCTTCGGGCATGAACCCAGGCCCCACTGCCAAGGTCGCCGCAGCCCCCGCTGCCGCCGTACCCGACTACGTCCTCCAGCTTGAACGCGCCGCCCATTACCTGCCGCCGGAACAGCTGCCCCTGCTGCGCCGTGCCTGGGAAGTTGGAGCCGCTGCGCACGCTGGGCAGACGCGCAAGTCGGGCGAGCCCTATATCACCCATCCGGTGGCCGTGGCCCAGGTGCTGGCCGAGCTGGGCCTGGACGTGGAAGCGCTGATCGCCGCGATCCTGCATGACACCATCGAAGACACGCCGCTGACCCGCGAGGCGCTGGCGGCCGAGTTCGGCGAAGCCGTGGCCGAGCTGGTCGATGGCGTGACCAAGCTGGACAAGCTGAAGTTCCGCGACCGTCAGGAAGCGGCCGCCGAGAGCTTCCGCAAGATGCTGCTGGCGATGTCGCGCGACCTGCGCGTGATCATGATCAAGCTGGCCGACCGCCTGCACAACATGCGCACGCTGGGCGCGCAGAGCCGCGAAGCGCGCGGCCGCATCGCCCGCGAGACGCTGGAGATCTACGCGCCCATCGCGCAGCGCCTGGGCATGAGCCTGGTCAAGAGCGAGCTGCAGAACCTGGGCTTCAAGGCGCTGTACCCGTGGCGCCACGCCATCATCGAGAAACACATCCGCAGCCAGCCGGTGGTACGACGCGAGGCGATGGCGCAGGTGGAAGTGCAGCTGTCGCAGCGCCTGGCCAAGGAGGGCATCGAGCACCGCCTGGTCAGCCGCATCAAGACCCCGTGGAGCATCTACAACAAGATGCGCGACGAGAACAAAACCTTCGACCAGGTAATGGATGTGTTCGGCTTCCGCCTGGTGGTGCGCAGCGTGCCCAGCTGCTACCACGCGCTGGGTTCGGTGCATGCCACCTTCAAGCCGCTGGACGGTCGCTTCCGCGACTTCATCGCCATCCCCAAGGCCAACGGTTACCAGTCGCTGCACACCGTGCTGTTCGGGCCGTACGGCTCGCCGATCGAGGTGCAGATCCGTACCGAGGAAATGGACCTGATCGCCGAACGCGGCGTGGCCGCGCACTGGACCTACAAGTTCGGTGGCGATTCGCCCAACAGCGCGCAGAGCCGCGCGCACGCCTGGATCGTCGAACTGATCGATTCGCAGCGTGCTGCCGGCTCCTCGCTGGAGTTCCTCGACAACGTCAAGGTCGACCTGTTCCCGGACGAGGTCTACCTGTTCACGCCGAAGGGCAAGATCCTGGCGCTGCCGCGCAATTCCACCGCGCTCGATTTCGCCTACGCCGTGCATACCGATGTCGGCAACATGGCGGTGGCCTCGCGGGTGGACAAGAAGCTGGTGCCGCTGCGCACCAAGCTGGTGTCCGGGCAGTCGGTGGAGATCATCACCGCGCGCTCGGCCACGCCGAAACCGCAGTGGCTGGAATTCGTGGTCACCAGCAAGGCGCGCACCGCCATCCGCCACCAGCTGAAGCAGCTGGAGCACGAAGATGCCGTGCAGCTGGGCCACCGCATGCTCGACCGTGCGCTGGAGGCGATGGATTCGTCGCTGGAACGGCTGCCGAAGGGCCGGCTGGATGCGTTCCTGGCCGAGCATCGCTTCCCGCGCCTGGAAGCCCTGCTGGCCGAGGTCGCACTGGGCAACTGGATGCCGACCCAGGCTGCACAGGCGCTGATGGCCTACGCCGAACTGCGTGGCGGACCGCATTCGCGCCACCATTCGCAGGAGAAGATCCTGATCAACGGCAGCGAACGCGGCGTGGTTACCTTCGCCGGCTGCTGCCAGCCGATTCCCGGCGACGAGATCATGGGTTACCACACCGCCGGCAAGGGCATCGTGGTGCACCGCATGGATTGCCCGAACCTGGCCGAGCTGCGCAAGTCACCCGAGCGCTGGGTGCCGATCGGCTGGGATACCACCGTTTCCGGCGACTACGACACCTCGCTGGTGGTGGAAGTGGAGAACGGCACCGGCGTGCTGGCGCAGCTGGCCGCTGCCATCGCGCAGAGCCATTCCAACATCGAGCGCGTGGACTACCTGGACCGCGACTTCAACGCCGCCGTGCTGGCGTTCAACATCCAGGTGCGCGACCGCAACCACCTGGCCGAAGTGATGCGCCGCCTGCGCCGCCTGTCGGTCGTGCAATCGGTACGCCGCCAATAACCCCACCCCATGCGTGGATGGTTTTTGTAGAGCCGAGCCCATGCTCGGCTGCTCTTGCCTGAAGCAGCCGAGCATGGGCTCGGCTCTACAGGCGGCGCATCACATGCCCGGACTGCGGTAGATCCACGCCATGCGTGGATGCGCCCCCACCCGGTACAATCACCGCTCTGTTTTCCCCCAAGCACCGGAGCGACCCATGTCCCGCCAGATCATCAACACCGAAAAGGCCCCCGCCGCCATCGGCCCGTACTCGCAGGCCGTGCGCGCCGGCAACACCGTGTACTTCTCCGGCCAGATCCCGCTCGACCCGGCCACCGGCGACATCGTCGGCGCCGGCGACGTCGAAGCACAGGCCCGCCGCGCCTTCGACAACCTCAAGGCCGTGGCCGAAGCCGCTGGCGGCTCGCTGGACAAGGTCGTGCGTCTGGGCCTGTACCTGACCGATCTGGGCGAGTTCGCCAAGGTCAACGCGGTCATGCAGGACTACTTCCAGGCCCCGTACCCGGCCCGTTCCACCATCGAAGTCTCCGGCCTGCCGAAGGGCGCCAACTTCGAGGTCGACGCGGTGATGGTCATCGACTGACCGCCACGTGGCACGCAAGGCGGCGGTCACCCCGGTCCTGTCACCGTCCGGCGAAGCATCCCTGGCGATGCTCGCGGGCGTCGGTCCGGCCGTGGCCGCCAAACTGCAGGCGCGTGGCCTGGCCACCCTGCAGGATCTCTGGCTTCATCTGCCGCTGCGCTATGAAGACCGGACCCGGCTGACCCGCATTGAAGACCTGCGCAACGGCGTACCGGCGCAGGTGGAAGGGCGGGTGGTCGCGGTCGAGCGTGGCATGCGCTACCGGCCGATGCTGAAAGTGGCGGTGGAAGACGAAGGGCAGGGCACCCTGGTGCTGCGCTTCTTCCATTTCCGCCAGCAGCAGGTCGGCCAGTTCGCGGTCGGCAACCGGCTGCGCTGTTTCGGCACGCCCAAGCCCGGCCACCTCGGCCTGGAAATCGTCCACCCCAGCTACCAGGTGCTGGGCCGCAACGACGATCCCGAACTCGGCGACCGCCTCGACCCGGTGTATCCCACCGTCGAAGGCGTCGGTCCGATGACCATGCGCAAGCTGATCGGCCAGGCGCTGGACCGCCTGCCCGAGGAAAGCGCGCTGGAACTGCTGCCCAGCGGCTGGCTCGATGGCCTCGGGCTGCCGTCACTGCGCAGCGCGCTGCTGACCGTGCACCGGCCGCCACCAGATGCCGATCTGGCCGCGCTGGCCGCCGGCACCCACCCGGCGCAGCGCCGCCTGGCGATGGAAGAACTGCTGGCCCATCACCTCAGCCTGCGTCGCCAGCGCATTGCCTTGCAGGCACACCATGCGCCGCCGTTGGCCGGTCCTGGCAAGCTGGCCAAGGCGCTGCTGAAGCAGCTGCCGTTCGCGCTCACCGGCGCGCAGGCGCGCGTGTTCAAGCAGATCCGCGAAGACCTCGCGCGGCCCAGCCCGATGCTGCGGCTGGTGCAGGGCGATGTGGGCTCCGGCAAGACCGTGGTCGCCGCGCTGGCGGCGATGCTGGCGGTGGAGCAGGGCAAGCAGGTTGCATTGGCTGCGCCCACCGAGCTGCTGGCCGAACAACATCTCAACAACCTGCGCGGTTGGCTGGAGCCGCTCGGCGTGCGCATCGCCTGGCTGGCCGGCAAGGTCACCGGCAAGGCACGCGCCAGGGTGATGGAGCAGGTCGCCAGCGGCGACGCGCAGGTGGTGGTCGGCACCCACGCACTGATGCAGGAGGCGGTGGTGTTCCAGGACCTGGCGCTGGCCATCGTCGACGAACAGCACCGTTTCGGCGTGCACCAGCGGCTGGCCCTGCGTGACAAGGGCGCGGGCGGCAACAGCGTGCCGCACCAGCTGGTGATGACCGCCACGCCGATTCCGCGCACGCTGGCGATGTCCGAGTACGCGGATCTGGATGTCTCGGCCATCGACGAACTGCCGCCGGGGCGCACCCCGGTGCAGACCGTGGCACTCAACAATGATCGTCGTCCCGAGCTGATCGAGCGCATCGCGCTGGCCTGCCAGGAAGGGCGGCAGGTGTACTGGGTGTGCACGCTCATCGAGGAAAGCGAAGAGCTGGATGCAACGCCCGCGCAGGCTACCTACGAATCGCTGCAGGCACTGCTGCCGGGCGTGCGCGTGGGGCTGGTGCATGGCCGCCTGAAGGCCGCCGAGAAGCTGGCGACGATGGTGGCGTTCAAGGCCGGTGAGATCGATCTGCTGGTGGCGACCACCGTGATCGAAGTGGGCGTGGACGTACCGAACGCCTCGTTGATGGTGATCGAGAACGCCGAGCGCCTCGGCCTGGCCCAGCTGCACCAGCTGCGCGGCCGCGTGGGTCGTGGTTCTGCGGTGTCGCGCTGCGTGCTGCTGTACCAGGCACCGCTTTCGCAGATGGCGCGCGAGCGCCTGCAGACCATGCGCGAAACCAACGATGGTTTCGTCATCGCCGAAAAGGATCTGGAACTGCGCGGCCCCGGCGAACTGCTGGGTACGCGGCAGACCGGCCTGGCCGGTTTCCGCATCGCCGACCTGGCCCGTGACGCCGGCCTGCTGCCCGGCGTGCATGACCTGGCCGAGCGCCTGCTGGACCAGCAACCCGCGCTGGCCGATCGTGTAGTGCAGCGCTGGATCGGCACCGCCGTGCGTTACGCCTCGGCCTGATCCCTGTAGTGCCGAGCCCATGCTCGGCTGCCGTTCGCGCTGCGCGCGGGAGTCGAGCATGGCTCGACTCTACGGAAAGCCTTTTCGATCATTTCCATGTTCATCCACGCATCGCGTGGATGTGTCGACCAAGGTCGACACCTACCAACAGCGGTAGCGATCTGTCGAAGGCGGGGTGGGTCCGGTTGCGGGGGCGTGAGCCGCATGGATGCGGCGACCGAGCTTACATGGACGTACTTGCAGCGTCCCCCGCAACCGGATCCACCCCGGCCTCCCCCGGGAAACCAGCTTTTGCCGTTGCTGTTGATGTTGCCTCTGCGGGTGCAGGGCGCAGCCCTGCCGAACCCCAACACCCCGTACTTGCAACGGTCATCATCCCGGTCCACACTTCGTTGCCGATCTGAAGACGGCAACGATGACCCACAAGATCCCTCTGTTGATCGACACCGACCCCGGTGTGGACGACGCCCTGGCCCTGCTGATGGCCTTTGCCGACGAACGGCATGACGTGGTCGCCCTGACCATCGCCGCCGGCAATGTCGGCCTGCAGTACACCGTCCGCAACGCCCTCAAGCTCTGCGACATCGTCGGCCGCACCGACGTACCGGTGTTTGCCGGCAGCCCGGATCCGCTGCTGCATCCCTCCGTTGACGCTGCCCACGTGCATGGCCGTGACGGCTACGGCGACGTGGACCTGCCGCCGCCGAGCCGCCAGGCCGAAGCCGAGCACGCCGCGCTGGCCATCCTGCGCCTGTCGCACGAACACGCCGGCGAACTGATGCTGGTGATGCTCGGCCCGCTGACCAACCTGGCACTGGCACTGAAGCTGGACCCGACCCTGCCCGAGCGCATCAAGCGCATCGTGGTGATGGGCGGCGCGGTCACCTGCCACGGCAACATCACCCCGGCGGCCGAATTCAACATTGCGTTCGATCCGGAAGCGGCGCACGTGGTGTTCACCTCGTTCAAGCACCTGCTGGTGTCGGACTGGGAGGCCACCGTCGCCCATGGCCTGCCGCTGCAGGACGCCGAGAAGTGGCTGCAGGCCGATTCCGATCGCGCCCGCTTCTACGAACTGATCTCGCGCAAGACCCGTGGCCTGTCCGAAGACAGCAAGGGCGGGCGCTGGTACACCGCCGATGCGGTGGCCATGGCCTGGGCGCTGAACCCGGAAGGGCAGCTGCGGGTCGAGTCGCGCCCGCTGAACGTAGAGCTGAACGGCACGTTCAGCCGCGGCGCCACCATCGTTGACTGGAACCGCCAGACCGGCCAGCCGGACAACTGCGATCTGCTGATGGCCTACGACCAGCAGCGTTTCGAGGCCCTGGTGCGCCAGGCCCTGGGCGCGGACTGACGTCGATTGACCGGCACCGGTTGCCCCGGGCGGCAACCGGTGCTTATAATGCCGCTCTTGACCACCAGCCCATTTACGGTGTGAGCCCATGAAGGCCGATATCCATCCGAACTACCGCGACGTCGTCTTCCATGACGTCACCTCCGATTTCAAGATCCTGACCCGCTCGACCATGGCGACGAAGGAAACCATCCAGTGGGAAGACGGCAACGAATACCCGCTGGTCAAGGTTGAAATTTCCTCGGCTTCGCACCCGTTCTACACGGGCAAGCACAAGGTCATCGACACCTCGGGCCGTATCGACAAGTTCCAGAAGCGCTACGCGCGCTGATCTGTCGATCCAGCTTCGAACCAACGGCCGCGCTCTGCGCGGCCGTTTGTTTTTCCCCAACGCCAACCCAACGGGCGTTTGGATGGACGGAACACTGCGTTCGTGTGACAACGCTTTTGCCGATCCGGGCCGCTCAACGGCCGGTGTCTGGCCGCCTGTCGTATACGACTTCCGTCTAGCACCCGACAAATGCTGCTGTGCGATAATGACGTGATCCCCGGCACAGGCCGAGGACGTCATTCACGTGCCTGACCAATGCGCTTGGGCAGGCGCCTTCCCATGAAGGAGCGCACACAGTGTCCGATCTTGATCAGGTCACGCTCAACGCCGGCGACAAGTCGGTCGTTCTGCCCGTCATCAAACCCACCCTTGGCAACGACTGCGTCGACATCGCGAAGCTGACCAAGGAAACGGGGTTCTTCACCTACGATTCCGGCTTCACCGCGACGGCCAGCTGCAAGTCCGCCATCACCTACATCGACGGCGACAAGGGCGTGCTGCTGTACCGCGGCTACCCGATCGAACAGCTGTCGGAAAAGTCGAGCTACGTCGAAGTGGCCTACCTGCTGATCAACGGCGAGCGCCCGAGCGCCGAGCAGCTGAAGGCCTTCACCGATGAGCTGACCGCCGAAGCCAACGTTGATGCGTCGATCAACACCCTGATCGGCAGCTTCGCCAAGGACGCCCACCCGATGGCCATCCTGGCTGCTGCGATCGCGCAGCTGTCGGCCATCTACCACGACTCGCTGGACCTGTCCGACGCCGAACAGCGCCGCCAGGCCGCCGTGCGCCTGATCGCCAAGGTGCCGACCCTGTCGGCGCTGATCTACCGCCACGGCAAGGGCCTGCCGGCCAACAAGCCGGACACCTCGCTGGACTACGTCAGCCGCTTCCTGAAGCAGACCTTCGAGTCGGCTGACGGCCAGTACGACCTGAACCCGGACGTGGTGAAGGCACTGGACCTGCTGTTCATCCTGCACGCCGACCACGAACAGAACGCCTCGACCTCGACCGTGCGCCTGGTCGGTTCGACCGGTGCCAACCCGTACGCGTCGGTCGCTGCGGGCGTCACCGCGCTGTGGGGTCCGGCCCACGGTGGTGCCAACGAAGCCGTGCTGAAGATGCTGGAAGAAATCGGCAGCGCCGACAACGTCGAGTCCGCCGTGGTCAAGGCCAAGGACAAGACCTCCGGCTTCCGCCTGATGGGCTTCGGCCACCGCGTCTACAAGAACTTCGACCCGCGCGCCAAGGTCATCGGCGAGATGACCAGCAAGGTGCTCAAGCAGCTGGGCGTGCAGGATCCGCTGCTGGACGTGGCCGTGAAGCTCGAACAGGCCGCGCTGCAGGACGAGTACTTCGTCGCCCGCAAGCTGTACCCGAACGTCGATTTCTACAGCGGCATCATCTACAAGGCGCTGCAGATCCCGACCGAAATGTTCACCGTCATGTTCGCCCTGGGCCGCACCTCCGGCTGGGTCTCGCATTGGCTGGAACAGCAGGTTGACCCGGAAATGAAGATCGGCCGCCCGCGCCAGGTCTACACCGGCAGCGACGTGCGCGACTACCAGGGCTGATCGCCTGCCGTAGGTTGTGCTGAAAACGCCCCGCATCCGCGGGGCGTTTCTTTTGTGCCCTGATCGTGTTCGACGGAGGGTGGGTGCGGACCGTTGGTCCGCACGATTCCCGGATGGTCGCTGTAGAGCCGAGCCCATGCTCGGCTGGCGCCCGTCCACACCGCGCAGCCGAGCATGGCTCGGTTATACAAGAGCCCGCTTCCGGGTCTGAACGCGCTCTGACAATGAATGTCGCTTTCATATCTTTTCGGATCTATTGCATGGGGATCACATCGAAGGCGATAGAACCTGTGCGTACTCATCCCTGTATGGAGAACGCCATGAACCGACTGATCGCCATCGCTTTCATCGCCACGCCGCTGGCCCTGCTGAGCTCGCAGGCCGTCGCGCAGTACACCGGGCCGGGGGCAGGGGCCGCTGCCAGCACTGTCGCCGACGCACGCGCGCAACGTGATGACCACCCGGTGGTGCTGCGCGGCACCCTCATCGCCAAGATCGGTGACGAGCGCTACCAATTCCGTGATGCCAGCGGCCAGATCGACGTTGAGATCGATGACGAAGATCTGCCGCCGCAGGCCATCGGCGCCGACACCGTGGTCGAACTGCGTGGCAAGGTCGACACGCATCGCTTCAAGCCGACCGACATCGATATTGATCACGTCACCGTCGTGCCGGCAGGTTGAAGCGAACGGCAGCCGAGCATTGGCTCGGCTCTACAAATTCAATGCAATGAGGTTTGTTGCATTGAACCGATGAGGGAAATTGCATAACCCTCAAACATTGAGCGAATTCAAGAATCTTCCTTAGCATTCAACGTTTTAGGAATGCTTGAATGGCCGGAAGGACAAGGGATTTCTAACATTCTCTCCGTCGCCCGCAGCCACCTCTGCAGGCGGCGCCTCCCTCCCTACTCCTTAGGGGAGGGGGGCTTTCATATTCCCCCTGTCCGAGAGAGACAACCCATGCACGCCATTATCAAGAAGGCCGCGCTCGCTGCAGCGCTGGCCACGGCTTCGCTGTCCGCGCACGCCGTGGAAACCAAGATCTCCGTCTACGCCGACGTCGACCCGACCCTGGCCCTGCTGCGTGATGACGGCAGCGCACTGCCGGACGCCGTCACCCTGACCCACGATCCGCTACGCGGCCTGGTGCCGAGCACCCAGCATGTGCGCATCCACTCCAATGATGAAAGCGCCGATATCGAGGCCAAGATTGGTAGCGCCTTCGTGCTCGCCAATGGTGATGGCAAGGTTACTGTGCCGATGACGGTCAGCCTCAACAACCGCGCGCTGGCAGTGACTCCGGTCGAGTTCAAGGCCGCCGATCTGTTCACCGGCGCCGGCTCCACCCCCGGTGCTTCGATCTCGATGCCGCTGACGATTGCCCAGACCACCCCGGCGCCGATCACCACCAAGGGTGCCTACACCGGCATCGTCAACATCGTGCTGAACCAGAAGGCCACCACGCCGTAATCCCCGCGCCGGCCCGCACGCCGGGCCGGCCGCTTCTCCAGCGGTACTCCCATGACCCCACATGCCCCCGCCGTTACCCGGTTGGCGGTCGCGCTCGCCCTGGCGCTGGCAACGCCGCTGGTGGCGGCGCGCGGCGTCCCGCCCGGTTTCGAGGATCTGGTTGAAGGCCAGACCGAACAACTCGACATCCAGCTGTTCGGCCGCTCGGCCGGGCTGTCGCCGGTACGCGTGACCCTGGAACACGTGCAGCTGGAAGCGCCCGAGCAGGTGCTGCAGTCGCTCGATCTGTCAGCCGAGGCGCAGGCCGTGCTGCTGCCTGCGTTGTCGCAACCGATGCCGCGCAACAGCCACCTGGCCTGCCGCTTCGGTGGCGCGACTGCCGGTTGCGGCTATCTCGACCCACCGGAGGACCCCGCTGCCGTGCGCGCGCTGTACGACGAAGGCGAGGGCGCGGTGCGCCTGTTCGTTGCCCGCCAGTGGATTCCCGGCGAGCCAGCCGCAGAACGTTTCCACACCGTCAGCGCCAATGCCGAGAACGCCTTCCTGCACCAGCAGGTGATCAATGTCAGTGGCGGCCGCGACTACCAGGTGCTGTCCGCGCGTGGCACCGGCGTGCTGGGCCTGTTCGATCGCGGGCACGCCTTTGCCGAATGGAACTTCAATCAGCAGCGCTACCGCAGCCGCAGCAGCGACAGCGCGTTCCAGTTCGACAACGTCTATTACCGCCATGACCTGGGGCAGGCGCACTACCTGCAGGCCGGGCGCATGGACCGCCGCAACCTGTCCAGTCCGCAGGGCGGCACCTTCAGTTTCAGCATGCTGCCGCTGGACCGCTTCCAGGGCGTGCGCGTGGGCACCACTCAGGCCTATGTGGATGCCGATGCCGCCGTGCAGGCCACGCCGTTGACCGTGCTGCTGGCCCGCGACGCGCGCGTGGATGCCTACGACGGCACGCGCCTGCTGCAGACCTCTTACCTGCAGGCCGGCATCAACCAGATCGATACCCGCACCTTCCCGTTCGGCAACTACACCGTCACCCTGCGCATCTACGAAGACGGCGTGCTGGTGCGTACCGAAGACGCGCCGTTCGACAAGGGCGGCGACTGGACCAACAGCCAGTGGCAATGGTTCGTGCAGGGTGGCAGGCGCAACGAGCGCCGTAGTGATCGCTTTGATGGCGAACGCGTGGCGGTGGCCGGCATGCGCGTGCCGCTGGGCCGCGACGTGGCGATGGTGGCCGGCGCCGCCGACCTGGGCGGTTTCCGCTATGGCGAGCTGCGCGTAGACCTGCGCCGCCTGTACGCCACCCAGGAACTGCGCGCCAGCTTCGGCGGCATGCGCGGCAACGATGGCAGCACCGGCCAGCAGCACCAGCTGTCGTACCGCCGCACCGCGTCCTGGAACATCTACCAGCAGCGCATGCGCGGCAAGGCCTGCCAGTTCGAGGCCGACGCCCGCGACCAGTTGGGCTGCACCAATTCGCTCAGCGCCTCGATGGCGCTGCCGCTGGCCGGTGGCAGCGCCTATGTGGGCTACACGCGTCGGCAGACCTGGCGCGCCGGGCGCATCCTGCCGGGTGCGGAAGACGATCCGCTGGCCGGGCTGGACCCGCTGCTGCCGCCGCCGTCGCCGTGGCAACCGCGCCGCGAGCCGCAGCTCAGCCGCACCTGGCAGGCCAGCTTCAGCCGCAGCCATCGCTGGCAAGATTTCAGCGTCTCCACCCGCATGGGTGTGTGGCAGCAGCGTGCCAGCGACAGCCTGCGTGGCAGTGACCAACGCGACCGCGGCATCTACTTCAACCTGAGTCTGACCCGCTTGCTGCGCGGTACCGCCGGCAGCGGCCAGCGCCGCTACAGCGTGGACGTGCGCCAGCCGCAGCACCAGCGCCCGGACATCAACTACAGCGTCGGCCACAGCTTGCGCCAGGAGGTGGACGCGCAGTACCGCGAGCTGTCGGCCGAACTGCGCGCCAACAACAGCGACCGTTACAGCGCCACGCTCAGCGGCCAGCTGCAGAACAGCCTCGGCCAGAGTGGCGCCACGCTGGCGCACTACCAGCAGCGCGGCCGCAGCGAGACCGCCTACAGCGGCATGCACAGCTCTGGCTTTGCACTGGGCAAGCGCGGCTTCTACTGGAGCGGCAGCAACGGCGCCGACGCCGGCCTGGCCGTGCAGGTGGCCGACACCGACGACGTCGACCTGCGTGGCGTGGCGGCCGAACTGCAGGTGGGCGGCCTGCGCAGGCAACGCCTGCAGATCGGCGAGCGCCGCCTGCTGCCGCTGTCGTCGTACCAGGCGCACCGCGCCGAAGTACAGGACGCCAGCACGCTGGACAGCATTGCCGCCATCCGCGTGACCGGCGTGGGTGGCGCGCGGCCGATGTTCCTCAGCCCCGGGCGGCTGATGCGCATGCCGGTGCCGATCGAGGTGACCTACACCTTCATCGGCAATGCCAAGGATCTTGCCGGAGCGCCGCTGGGTGGCGCCCGCATCCTCAACGCGCCGGTACCCGGCACCAGCGCCAACGGCGGCTTCGTTGCCGACTTCCCGCGTCGCGAAACAACGCTGTACCTGCTGCAGGACGACCGCCTGCTGCACTGCCCGCTGCAGGTGCGCGAGCGCCGCCAGGTGGTGCTGCTGGTCGGCGCCGTGCACTGCGAGCCGCTGGCAGTGGCCCAGCTGCCGGCAGAGATCCGCCAGCAGGCCCGCGTGACCCGCCTGCTGCAGGAACGCGCCTTGATTGCCGCCACGCCCCAGACCGCTGCTGCAGGAGGAACGCCATGAACCGGCGTGTGTTGTTGGTGTTGATGCTGGTGTGTGCGCTGGTGGTGCTGGCGCCGAGGGCGTGGGCGCAGTGGCCGCCGGAGACGCATCCGACGGACCAGAGCCGGGACATCGTGATGAGCTGGGATCGCTCGGCGGTGCCGGGTGATGTGGAGCTGTGGGCGCCGCGGACGGTGCTGGGGTTCAGTCACGACCTGGCGTTCAAGTATGGGCAGATCCATGTGGTTTGTGGGTCTGCTTCTGATAGTGAGTTTGGGAAATGTGCCGTAGATGGTGAGCCGGGACAGTCGCTTGGCATAAGTAACGTTGCCCTGCTGTTCGTAGAACAGAGAAGCGGCCTGCGTACTGAGCTTCGAGCGGAGGGGTATCTGCAGAGGATCATGTCGGACTGGATCTGCGCCAGTGACTACTGGGACACGGCTAGAAGACATCTGAATGCGTCCTTCTGGTTCGAGTGCGGCTCGGGTAAGCCAGCGGGTACCGGGGCGAACCTTGAGGTTCCAGCTGCAGAACTCTCCAGACTCGTCGCAGGCCACTGGAAGGCCACAATGCGCCTGAACATCAAGGCCGATCCCGCCGCAGCACCGGTCGCCACGGCCACCTTCAACTTCGACTTCACCGTCACCGACTACGACGCGATCTCGATCTACTTTCCCGGCTTCGATGGCATTTCGCCGCTGGTCAACATGGACCTGCGCTACGACCCCATCCGCAAGGTGGTCGGCGGTTACAAGGATGTGGACATGTGCCTGTACGACGGCGTGGGCTCGCAGAGCGAGTTCCTCGGCGTCACCGTGCGCGACAGCGGCCCACGACCCCCACCAGGGCGTGACTACGCGGTCTGGCACGGGGACGGTGGCAGCGATGACACCCAGCGCCTGGACTATCAGGTCAGCCTGAACTACGGCGGCAACCGCCTGGCGATGAAGAACGGCGAGGAACAACTGCTGCGCGGCATCGACGGCGCGCAGTTGCGGCTGGTGATGCTGCCGGGCATCAGTCAGCCCGTGTACTGCGTGCCCACGCCGTTGACGCTGGAAACCCCGCCTACGCCCATCGCCAGCAAGCGTCCCGGCCTCTACGACGGCGAGTTGACGGTAGAGCTGCGCGTGCCGACCGCCAAACCCTGATCCCACGGAGCCTGATCATGAAGAAGCTGCTGTTCTGTCTGTTGCCGTTAAGCGCGCTGCTGGCCCCACCGGCACATGCCAACCTCTCCATCCATCCGATGCGCGCGGCCGTCGATGGCAAGCGCGGTACGCAGATTCGCGTCTACTCGCACTCCACCCAGCCGCAGTACGTGCAGGCGCGCCTGCTGCGCATCTCGAATCCCGCGCAGGTTGGCGAGGAAGAGGTGGAAATGGAGGCGGCCGATGCCGCGGTCGCCATCACGCCTGGAAAGTTCGCACTCAGTGGCGGAGGCAATCGCCTGATCCGGGTCATTCCGCTGCGTACTGTCGAGAAGGAAGCGGCGTACCGAGTCTATTTCGAGGGGGTAAGGGGCCCGGATGGAACCCTTCTCGAAGGCGACGAGCAGGCTGCCCAAGCCAACGTCGGCGTCAGTCTGGTATGGGGCGCGTTGGTGAACGTGTTGCCCACCAACGGCAGCGTGGATCTGCAACTGCAGGGCGACACCCTGCGCAACGTGGGGACCTTGCGGGTCGGCATCACCGGACTGGCCGAGTGCAGCGCAAGCGGTGCCTGCACGACCCACGACTTCGCCAAAAGCCTGTACCCGGACGCGGAGCTGAAGCTGCCGTTCCAGCCTCAACCGGGCAATACCGTGCAGCTGCACTACCGCCTGTCCAAGGACGGCTACCGCGAGCACACAACAACTCTGGCGCCGAGCGCCTGACCATTCCTGGCCCTGCGCTGTTCGCGGGGCCTCATTTTCGATGTCCTGTTAAGGAGACAGAGCATGAACCGCATCTATCGTCGTATCTGGAGTGCCGCCAAGCAGTGCTGGGTGGTTGGCAGTGAGTTGAGCAGTCCGCGCGGCAAGTCCGCTGGAGGAAGAGCGCTATTGCTGGTGGCTGCACTGGTGGGCCTCCCTGCCGCAGCGCATGAGCCTTCAGATGAAGCGGCTGAGCGCGAGCCGGAAGGCGCGAATTCCAGTCAACCGCCGGTGCCTTATCTGTTGCACTCTTCATTGTTCGCGAACCAGGTAAATGCTGAGTACAGGCAGGTGGCTCTGGTAAATGACGCCCAGTATCGGAATTCCACGATCAGCGGTGATATGCAGATGATACTGGGTTCACGCTCCAGCATCAGTGGCTGGGGGTCCGTGGTCTACGGCACCGGATCATCGCTGTCGGGGCTCGGAAGTATGCTTGTAGGAAATTCATCGATCGCGCGCGGCGACAGGAACGTCGTCGTTGGATACGGATCTGAGGCCAGTGGATACGCGACAGTCGTAGGTGCCAGATCGATCGCATCAGGAATTGGTGCAACCGCTCTGGGGCATGACGCCAGGGCATACTCGAGCAACTCCATTGCGGTGGGCAGCGGTGCCAGGACTGTCGAAAGTTCGGCGGGTGTTTCCCGCATTGCTATTGGCGGGAACGCTTTTGCTGGAACGGCGGGATACTCCGGCGCCATCGCGTTGGGAGGGAACGCACGTGCCGAGTACAGTGGAGTTGCGCTGGGGCATCATGCCTTGGCGAGCGCCAATGGCTCGGTTGCCATCGGAGCATACTCCGAGGCAACGGAAGGCAATTCGGTGTCCGTTGGCAGCTCATCGACGAAGCGGCGAGTGACCAATGTGGACGATGCGCGATTGAACGCCAGCAGCACGGATGCCGTCACCGGTAAGCAGCTATACGCCACGCATTTGCTGGCGCAATCAACATCAGATCGCGTTGAAGCCGACGCACTGGCGCTCGGCAAGGGAGCCGTGGCGGAGTCGGATAGCTCCCGTGGTGCAAGTACAGCGCTGGGCAATAACGCAAAGGGTTACAACGGAGCGAGCGTTGCGCTTGGCGACGACGCACGGGCAGGCGTAGATGTGTCAGGAAACAAGGTCAATGGCAGGACGGGAGGGGTCTCGGTCGGCTCCGGTACGCGCAGTGCCCACGGCGCCGTTGCTATGGGGCACAAGGCAGTTGCGGGTGGCAACTTCTCCGTTGCGATCGGCACCGATGCCGTGGCCAATGAAGAGTTGAGTACTGCCTTCGGAAAGAGCAGTATCGCGGGCGCTCAGCAGACGACGGCCTTGGGGCGAGGGACACAGGCAACGGCGAAATTTGCAACGGCAGTGGGCAATCTAGCCAGGGCAACGGGCATCAGTTCGCTCGCCCTTGGACACAGCGCACATGCTGGGCATGAGGACGCCGTTGCGATCGGCGCCGGTTCGGTAACCGCTTCGGCCAGCTCCGTTTCGGTCGGTAGCGCCAGCAGGAAGCGGAAGATCCAGTACATTGCCGATGGTGTGGTGGGTTCTGGCAGCACCGATGCCATCACGGGCAACCAGCTGTTCCAGACCAATACCCGTCTCTCGGCCGTGGAGAAGACTGCAGGCGATGTCACGGGTGAACTGGCCACGGTGAAGTCAATCGCACAGGCTGCCACGAACCGCATCGACGCCACCAATGTCGCACTCGGTAAAGGCGCCACTGCGGAGAATGCGAGCTTCGGGATCAGCACTGCACTTGGGAACAACGCCAAAGCGTACAACGGCCGCAGCGTAGCGCTGGGCGAAGACGCGCGCGCTGGTGTGGATGCGGACGGTAACAAGGTGGCCAACCAGAACGCGGGTGTCTCGGTCGGCGCCGGAACTCGCAGCGCTAACGGCGCCGTCGCAACCGGCTTCCGTGCCAACGCAAGCGGCAATTTCTCTATTGCTGTAGGCGGCGACGCCAAGGCCGAGGCAGAGCACGGTACGGCGATTGGCTATCTGAGCAAGGCCAGTGCCAGCCAGGCCACCTCACTGGGGCGTGGCAGCGAGGCGACGGCGCAGTTCGCCAGCGCTTTGGGCAATCTGGCCAAGGCTACGAATACCAGCGCCATCGCGCTGGGTGACCGCGCCCAGGCCTCGCATGAGAACGCCGTTGCGCTGGGTGCAGGTGCAGTGACCGCCTCGGCCAATTCGGTATCGGTTGGCAGCGCAAGCAGGAAGCGGAAGATCCAGTACATCGCCGATGGCGCGGTGGGAGCCGGCAGTACCGATGCCATCACCGGCAATCAGCTTCATGCGACCAATCAGGCCGTGACCAAGGCCCAGACAGCAGCTGAGGCAGCGACGACCACCGCCAATGCTGCAAGGGTGGAATCGGGAAAGGCGCTGGCCGAGACGGTGGCGCTGGGTGGCCTGATCAACCAGGCCGCTGTCAATGGCAGTGTTCGTTTGGGTGAGAAGAACAGCGGCACCGTGCTAGATGTGCGCAACAGCGCGAATGCGAATCGGAGGCTGACCGGTGTGGCCGATGGCGTGGTCAGCACCAGCAGCTACGAGGCTGTCAACGGCAGGCAGCTCAATGCCACCAATGAGAAGGTGGGGGCTGTGGAAGGCATGGCCACCTCTGCAGCTGCGGACGCGACCCTGGCAAAGGCGGACGCGGCCAAGGCGCTGGCCGAAACAGCGGTTCTGGGCGGGCTGGTGGCGCAGGTTTCCGCGTCTGGCGATGTGCGTATGGGAGAGAAGAACAGCGGTACGACCCTGAATGTGCGTAATAGTGCAAATGCCAACCGGAAGATCAGTGGTGTGGCGGATGGAGCCTTGAGTGCCAGTAGCGCCGAGGCTGTGTCAGGGAGGCAGCTGTACTCAAGTAATGCTCGGATCGCAGCCCTGGAAGATACAACTCAGTTTCTGAACATTGGCACGGCGCCTGCTAGCGAGCGTGCCGAGGCGGGGCCGGTAGGAGTCGCTGTAGGTAACTCAGCCAAGACCGGCAACGATGGGGGAACAGCAGTGGGTACACATGCGAAGGCACTCGGTAGAAACTCCGTGGCCATTGGCCGTGCGTCAGTTGTGCATGAGGATTCTGATAGTGGATTTGCACTAGGTGCTGGAGCGGAGGTTGGCATTGCGGGAAGCGGCGCACGGGGAGGTGTTGCAATCGGTGCTGGAGCAAAGGTGGGTGAAGGAGCGGATGGTTCGCTGGCACTCGGCGAAGGCTCTCAGGCGAATGAGGCCGGAGTGGCTTCCTTTGGAAGTGCGACTACTTATCGTCGTCTGGTGAACATCGCCCGAGGCACCGCCGACCACAACGCCACTACCATTTCCCAGCTCAAGGACTCCATCGCCACCCTTGGCGGCGGCGCAGGCATGGATGCCAGCGGCAACATCATTGCCCCGACCTACGCGGTGCAGGGTGGAACTCAGAGCACCGTTGAGGACGCGCTGATGGCACTCGATGGCGCTGTCATCACCGCAGGCCGTCGCGCGGACAAGGTGGAAGGCCAGCTGGGTTCGATCTTCCAGGATTCACCTTCGACCCGCGCCGACGGCATGAGCCAGATCGCGCTGAATGGCGTGAATGGCATGTTGCTGACCAACCTGGCTGACGGACGTGTGGCGCCAGGAAGCCGTGATGCCGTAACCGGCAGTCAGTTGTACGCCGCAGAGCAGAAGATCTCGCAGAATCGGAACGATCTGGAGGCGATGCGCAAGGAGCGGGAGATGGGCGAGCAGGCCATGCGTGGATTGGATGCGAGCGTCATCGACTACGGCGGTGCGCGTTTGACTGGTGTGGCTGAGGCAGGGCTGTCGGCTGATAGCTCGGATGTTGTGCGCGGTAGTCAGCTCTATGAGACCAACAGCCGTGTTTCGGAACTTGAGGACGTCGCACACTTTGTGAGTATCGGCTCAGCGCCCTTCAGTGAGCGCGCAGAAGCAGGTGTTGCAGGCGTTGCGGTGGGGAATTCTGCCAAGACGGGACTGGAGGGAGGAACCGCGGTAGGCACGTTTGCGGAGGCGATGGGGAAGAACTCCACGGCAATTGGTAGAGCGGCAACTGTCTCTGTGGATTCCGAGAGTGGATTCGCAATGGGGGTCGGTGCTCAGGTGGGCGGAGACGCTGGAGGCGCGCGATGGGGTGTGGCGATTGGTGCTGGCGCAAGCGTTGAAAGCGGGGCTCACGGCTCGCTAGCACTTGGATATGGTTCGAACGCAGATGAAGGTGGAGTTGTGTCATTTGGGAGCGTCGGCATCAAGCGCCGCCTCATAAACATCGCCAACGGCACCGCCAACCACAACGCTGCCACCGTAGGCCAGCTGCGTGGCGCACTGTCCGCCCTCGGCGGCGAAGTCGATACCAATGGCAACATCGTCGGCCCCAGCTTCAACGTGCAGGGCCAGTCCCAATCCACGCTCAATGGTGCATTGGAAGCGCTCGACGGCGCCGTCGTCAGCACCACCTCGCGCGTGAACCAGGTCGAATCCCAGCTCCGCTCCGTGTTCCAGGAAACCCCCTCGGTGCGCGCAGACGGTACCCGCCAGCTCACCCTGGCCGGCGCCAACGGCATGGTCATCTCCAACGTGGCCAACGGCCTGATCGCGGCCGGCAGCCGCGATGCGGTCAATGGCGGCCAGCTGCATTCGATGCAGCAGCAGATCAACGGCCGCATGGATGGTCTGGAGCAGCGCATCGATGATCAGCCGCAGGCCCGCGCCATGGCGGCAGCGTCCACGCCTTCGCCATCCACTGAAGAGATCACGCCGACGCCGGAAACCAGCGGTGCGCCGCAGATCGCCTCTACCGGTGAAGGTGACAAGCCCACGCCGGAGCCGAAGTCGAAGCAGGACGACACGCCCAAGCCGCAGGTCGACACCGCAGACCTGGAGAAGATGCTGGCCCGTGCCAACGAGTACACCGACGGTGCGATCAGCAACTTCGAGCGACGCCTGGACAAGATGGACAAGCGCTTCAACCGCATGGCGGCGATGAGCAGCGCGCAGAGCGCGATGGCGATGAACACCGCCGGTTTGGCCACCTACAACCGCCTCGGTGCGGGCGTGGGCTACAGCGAGGGTGAGTCGGCGATGGCGGTGGGCTACCAGCGTGTGCTGAACGAGAAGGGTTCGGCCACCTTCAGCCTCAATGGGGCGTTCACCAACAGCGGTGAGCGCAGCATGGGCGTCGGCGTGGGCATCGGCTGGTAAGCCATGCAGCCCCGGCGTGGTGCGCGTAACAAACCCCGCCGCGCCGGGGGCCTTGCCGAGGAGATGGCAATGTACCGATGGGTGAGTCGATTCGTCAGCTACCGCACGTTCTATCTGTGGCGTGCGCGCTACCGGTACTACACGCGCCACTTGAATGGCAGGATCGTGGTCAGTGCGCCGTGCCTGGCGGGTGTGGTGCTGCTGCTCTGGTACTACTGGCGGTACACCAACGTGCCGCCGCCGCGGATGCACCCACAGGCCGCAGCCTTGCGGGTGGAAGGCATCACCAACGAAGCGATCCACCGCATCGTGCTGGTACGCCATGGTGGCAGCACGCCGGGCCAGGAGTTCACCACGCCGCGCGAGATTCGCGCCAGTACGGTGCGCACGATGCGGGTGCGACAGGTGCTGGACGGGGAAGTGGCATGGCGCCTGAAGGCGAATCTGCTGGCGGACATCGCGGACTACATCGAGGTTACCGGAGGATGTGTGCCTTACCCGTGCGCTCAGGTGCAGGCCCGCCTCCTACTGTTGCGCGAGGCGGCGGTGCAGAATGCGGGTATCAACCAGGCCTTGCAGCGGATTCTGGACGGGCCGAGCGATCTGATGCCGAGCCTGGAACGTGGTGACCGCCAGCGGGTGAAGAGCGGCTGGTCGGATTCGTTCGACGACATCTACTACCAGACATGGTTATTGAACGATCTGCAGAGCATGCACGCACGGATGATGGCGGAGTACCCCAGGCGCGCCCCGGCGCCGTGGCTGCCGGAGTGGATGATGGGCACGGAGTCCTCAACCGGCAGCGGAATGCCGCCGTAACGCGACGGCCGTTGCCTTCTGTAGAGTTATGCCGCGCCGAAGGATCTGTAGGCGCCCTCCAGATGAACGCATCGCCATGCGCGCGGAATGCCGCTGGGCCGAGGGCAGGATTCGCGCTCGACTGCTCTTCGGTCAGACATCCGGACGCCTGAAGCACAGTGCGGACCACCGGTCCGCACCCACCAGGACCGGCGCTACCGTCAACCGCCGATGTACGCGGTGATCTCCGCCTCGGCCAGCACCTGCCGCAACTGCGCCACAGACGCGCGCCGCATCGGCTTCTCATCCACCGGCGATAGCGGTGCCTGGCGCAGGGCGTCATACGGCAGCACGGCCAGGTCGAAGGTCAGCTCTTCCGCACTGAACACCCACACCGGCACGTCCAGGCTCCGTTCGCGGTCCATCCGCAGCCGGCGCGTCCGCGATTCGGCGGGAATGCCGTGTTCGTCCAGGAAGCGGTGCACGGCTTCCGGGTCGTCGCTGTGCAGGTGCAGCTGCACGGGACTGTTGGCGTCGGCGGTGCCATCCAGCACGGGACCAGCCAGGCGCGGGGCGAAGCCGTGCAGGAACTCCAGCGCGCGCATCGCGGCTTCGCGGCGGCGCTGCAGTTCGTTGCCGTGCTGGGGCCCGGAGAACAGCCGCTGGTACTCGCGCAGGGCGTCTTCGATCTCGGTGTTGCGGGGCAGGGAGGCATCGTCGTGGATGCCGAGACGGCTGGCGGCCTTCAACTTGGCCTGGTGGTAGTCGCGGATGCCGCCTTCGGCCATCAGGCGGGCGGCTTCGTGGGCGAGGCGGTGGCGCCGCTCGCGGGTCTGGCTGGCAGCATGCTGACGGGCGCGATGCATGCGATGACTCCTGTTGCGACCTGGCTACAGACTAGCGCATGGATGTGACATCTGCGTGGGTATGGCGGATGCAACCGCTCTGGTAGGTGCCGACCTTGGTCGGCACGAGGCGCCAAGCAAGGTTGGCCGCTACCACGACAAAAGGGTGCCGTTGATCCTGTAGAGCCGAGCCCCTGCTCGGCTGCTCTACCACGGGCGCCCGGAGCCGAGCATGGCTCGGCTCTACAAAGGCGGCGCCAACCAAGGTTGGCACCTACCAGGGCCGCATCGGCGCCAACCAACGGTTGGCACCCACCCGCACCTGCCTCTTAGAAGATATCGAACGCGGCGGCGTCGGCCTGCGGCGTATTGAGGTTCAGGTCGTAGTCGGTCAGGCGGTCCATGTCTTCCACCTTCACCCACTCGGTCGCGCCGTTGAGCGTGGCCTGGACCATGCCGCTGGGCGGATCGTTCTGCGCGATCGGGGTGTCCTTCAGCGCGGTGCGCATGTAGTCGATCCAGATCGGCAGGGCGGCCTTGCCACCGTACTCGCGGTAGCCCAGCGAACGGAAGTCGTCGCGGCCCACCCACACGGTGGTCACGTACGGGCCGCCGAAGCCGGAGAACCAGGCGTCACGGTGGTCGTTGGTGGAGCCGGTCTTGCCGCCCACGTCTTCGCGGCCCAGCACCTTGGCTTGGGCACCGGTACCGCGCTGGACCACGTCGCGCATCATCGACACCAGCTGGTAGGCGGTGCGGGCGTCGATCGCGCGCGGCGCGGTGCGGGCATCCGGATTGACCGGCGCGGCCGGGGTTTCGGTCTTGGCTTCGGCCTTGGCGGCTGCAGCCGGGTCCACCTTCGGGGCCGGGGCACCGAAGTTGAAACCGTCCACCACCTGGTTGACCGGCTGGTCACTGCTGCCGGCGCAGTCGCGGCAGGCCAGTGCCGGGTTTTCCTTGAAGACCAGGTTGCCGTCGCGGTCGTTCACCTGGTCGATCAGCCAGGTATCCACGCGCGAGCCGCCGTTGGCGAACACGGCGTAGCCACGGGCCACCGACAGCGGGGTCAGCGAAGCGGTACCCAGCGACATCGACAGGTTCGGCGGCAGTTCCGATTCGGCGAAACCAAACTCGCTGATGTACTTGCGCGCGTAGTCCACGCCCATGCCGTCGAGCAGGCGCACCGACACCAGGTTGCGCGACTGCACCAGCGCTTCGCGCAGGCGCATCGGGCCGCGGAAGCCGCCGCCGTCGTTCTGCGGGGCCCAGGTCTTGCCGCGGCGGTCGCGGAACACGACCGGGGCGTCGAGCACGATCGAGGCCGGGTTGTAGCCCTTGTCGAAGGCCGCCGCATAGACGAATGGCTTGAAGCTCGAGCCCGGCTGGCGACGGGCCTGGGTGGCGCGGTTGAACTTGTTGCCGGAGAAGCTGAAGCCGCCGACCAGCGCCTTCAGTGCACCGCTGTGGGCATCCAGCGAGACCAGCGCGGACTGGCCGCGCGGAAGCTGGTCCAGCAGCCACTCACCGTCCTTGGCGCCGGCGCGCACGCGCACGATGTCGCCGCGCTGCACCAGCTTGCCCGGGGTCTTGTTGGTCCACTTGGCGGCACCGGCCGGCAGCACGATCTCGCTGCGGTTGGCCAGCACCACGGTGGCGCTGCCGTCGGCACCGGTGCTGGCGACGATGGCTGGCAGCAGGCCGGCCTGGCCGAACATGCCGCGCAGGTGTTCGGCAAGGGCAGCGGCGTCTTCGCCGGCACCGACCTGGACCTGCTTCTCTACGCCGTGCCAGCCGTGGCGGTGGTCGTAGAGCAGCAGGCCATCACGGACGGCCAGGTTGGCGGCGGTCTGCAGGGTGGAGTCGATGGTGGTGGTGACGTGATAACCCTTGTTGACCACGTCGCCGCCGAAGCGGGCGATCATTTCCTGGCGCACCAGCTCGGCCACGTAGGGGGCGTCGACCTGCACCGGCGGCTCATGCGCGCTGGCGTGCATCGGCACCGCCTTGGCCGCGTCGGCCTCGGCCTGGCTGACGAACTTCAGGTCGGCCATGCGCTGCAGCACATAGTTGTCGCGGCGCTGGCGGGCCCGTTCCGGGTTGGAGATCGGGTTGCCTGAAGAGGGGAACTTGGGGATGCCGGCCAGCGAGGCCATCTCGTCCAGGTCCAGCTCGTTCAGCTTCTTGCCGTAGTAGAACTCGGCGGCGGCGGCCACGCCGTAGGCGCGGTTGCCGAAGAAACTCTTGTTCAGGTACAGCTCGAAGATCTCGTCCTTGCTCAGCTCGGACTCGATCTTCCGCGCCAGCAGGATCTCGGCCAGCTTGCGGGTATAGCTGTACTCGGAGCTGAGGAAGAACTGGCGGGCCACCTGCTGGGTGATGGTGGAACCACCGGGCACGCGCTTGTCGTTGGTGGTGGCCAGCAGCCAGACCGCGCGGCCGATGCCCTTGTAGTCCACACCGCCATGCTCGTAGAAGCGGGCGTCCTCGGTGGCCAGGAAGGCCTGCTTCAGCTTCTCCGGCACGTCCTTCATGGTGATCGGGGTACGCCGGGTCTCGCCGAACACCGCCATCAGCTTGCCGTCGGCGGCATAGACGTACATCGGCTCCTGCATTTCCACGTCGCGCAGGGTCTGCACGTCGGGAAGCTTGGAGGACACGGCGTAGTACAGACCGCCCACGGCGGCCGCGCCGATCAGCGCCAGGACCAGGACAATCAGGAAGATCCAGCGCAGCCAGCGGCGGAGTCGAGTCATCGGGTTCAGATTCCGATTGCGAATTTCGTGGTCGCAGAGTATAGATTACGCAAGGTGGCGGCTGGGGTCGGCACCGGGGAGCGCAAGGGGAACAGTCAGGGGCTGCATGGTGAATCCGTGAGGGACTTCACAGCAGGGCCGTTGCCATTTGCTAAGAATACGTTATTAATGCTCGGGCGCAGGTCTTGCGTCCAAGTGCCCGTCGGCAGGGGAGAAACCGTGGGGCTCATCCCAAAAAGTCAGTCGCCGCTCGTAGGCGTCGACATCAGTTCGACTGCGGTAAAGCTTTTGCAGCTGTCCCGCAGTGGCAATCGTTTTCGTGTGGAACACTACGCCGTGGAACCTCTTCCGCCGAATGCGGTGGTGGAGAAGAACATCGTGGAAGTGGAGGCCGTGGGTGAGGCCATCCGCCGCGCGATGAACCGTTCGGGCAGCAAGGCCAAGCTGGCCGCTGCCGCCGTCGCCGGTTCGGCGGTGATCACCAAGGTGATCCCGATGCCGGCCGAGCTCGACGAGAACGACATGGAAGCCCAGATCGAGCTGGAAGCGGTCAACTACATTCCGTACCCGATCGAGGAAGTGAACCTGGACTTCGAGGTGATCGGTGCGATCCCGAACAACCCGGAGATGGTCCAGGTGCTGCTGGCCGCGTCGCGTTCGGAGAACGTGGAACTGCGCCAGTCGGCGCTGGAGCTGGGCGGCCTGCAGGCCAAGGTGATGGACGTGGAGGCCTTCGCGGTCGAGAACGCCTATGCCCTGGTGGCCAGCGAGCTGCCGGTATCCATCGAGGGTGTGGTCGCGCTGGTCGACATCGGTGCCACCATGACCACCCTCAATGTCCTGCGCGGCGGCCGCAGCCTGTACAGCCGCGAACAGGTGTTCGGTGGCAAGCAGCTGACCGACGAGATCATGCGCCGCTACGGCCTGAGCTACGAGGAAGCCGGACTGGCCAAGCGCCAGGGCGGGCTGCCGGAAAGCTACGAGATGGAAGTGCTGGAGCCGTTCAAGGAAGCCACGGTCCAGCAGATCAGCCGCCTGCTGCAGTTCTTCTATGCGGGCAGTGAGTTCAACCGCGTCGACCACATCGTGCTGGCCGGCGGCTGCGCCGTGCTCGGCGGTCTGCCGGAAATGGTCGAGGAACAGCTGGGCGTGCCGACCGTGGTCGCCAACCCGCTGGCACAGATGACCCTGGGCCCGAAGGTGAACGCGCATGCGCTGGCCCAGGATGCCCCCGCGCTGATGATCGCCACCGGTCTGGCGCTGAGGAGCTTCGACTGATGGCACGCATCAATCTATTGCCCTGGCGCGCCGAACGGCGCAAGCAACGCCAGCGCGAGTTCTACGCAATGCTGGGCATGGCCGCTATCGGTGGCCTGCTGCTGTCGCTGCTGATCTGGTTCTACTACGACCGCCAGGTGAGCGGCCAGATGGACCGCAACGCCTATCTGGAAGCCGAGATCGAGAAGGTCAAGGAACAGAACAAGGAGATCGACCGCCTCGACGCGCAGAAGGACCGCCTGCTGGCCCGCAAGAAGGTAATCGAGGAACTTCAGGCCAAGCGCTCGCAGATGGTGCACCTGTTCGATGCGCTGGTGCGCACGATCCCCGATGGCCTGGTGCTGACCGCGCTGAAGCAGGAAGGCGATGTGCTGACCCTGGAAGGCCGTACACAGTCCAATGCCCGTGTTTCGGCCTACATGCGCAACCTGGAGACCTCCGGTTGGATGACCAACCCGGAGCTGTCGATCATCGAAGCGCGTGACCCCGAGAAGGACAAGGACGGCAAGACGGGCCCGGTTGCGGATATCAAGGCGCTGCCGTACGTGTTCGTGGTCAAGGTGAAGCTGCCGGCACAGAGCGAGGAAGTGGCCGCCACGCCAGGCCTCAACGCCGATGGCTCGGTCGCGACGGCGCCGCCGGCGCCGGTGGCACCGCTTGCCGCTGGCCCCGATGCCGCCACGCCTGCCGCGGCCCCGGCCCCGGCCGCAGGCCCGGCAGCGAACCCGGCGGCACCGGCGCAGGCGGCACCAGCCGCTCCGGCCAGCGCACCGGCCGCTGCCCCGGCCAAGCCGAACCCACCGGCGGCGCCGGCTGCCAAGCCCGCCCCGAGGCCTGAAGGCAGCCGCCTGGCGCAGCCGCCGCAGGCCTTCCATGCCCCGCTGCAGGGGGACCGCGCATGAGCCAGAAGATCGATCTGAAGAACCTGGATTTCAACGACATCGGCAACTGGCCGCAGAAGGCCAAGATCGTCTTCTGCTCGTTGCTGGCGCTGGTGATCATGTTCCTGGCGTGGATGCTGCTGATCAGCGGCAAGCGCGAGGAGCTGGCCGGCCTGGAATCGAAGGAAACCGAGCTGCGTTCGGAGTTCACCAAGCAGCAGGAACGCGCGGTGAACCTGGCGCCGCTGAAGCAGCAGCTGGCGCAGATGGAGCAGGTGCTGCAGCAGATGCTGCGGCAGCTGCCCAGCAAGACCGAAATGCCCGACCTGATCATCGATATCTCGCAGACCGCGCTGTCCAGCGGGCTGACCAACGAGCTGTTCGAGCCCGAGCAGGAGCAGGTCAAGGAGTTCTACGCCGAGAAGCCGATCAAGCTGCGGATGGTGGGCAGCTACCACCAGTTCGGCGCGTTCGTCAGTGGCGTCGCCTCGCTGCCGCGGGTGGTGATCCTGACCATGCACGACATCAACCTCAAGCCCAAGGACAAGACCAGCGGCAACGTCCGCAGTGGCGCGCTGGAACTGTCCGGCACGGTCAAGACCTATCGCTACCTGGACGAGACCGAGGTGCAGGAACAGCAGAAGGCTGAAGCCGGCAAGGAGGACAAGAAGTGATCCGTTCCTTCTTTGCACGTTGTGGAATGGTGGCTGCCGTGCTGCTGCTGGCCGCCTGCGGCCGTGGCGTGACCAGCACGCCGGGCGATGCGCCGAACCTTGAGAAGTGGGTGGAGGGCGAGCGTGCACGACCGGCACAGCCGCTGGAGCCGCTGCCGGTGATGCAGCAGTTCGAGACCTTCGAGTACTCCGCGCAGGGCATGCGCGACCCGTTCACCGATGCCTGGACCAATCCGCAGCAGGGGAATGGCGGAATGCGTCCGGATCCGAACCGGCGCAAGGAGCCGTTGGAAGGCTTCCCGCTGGATGCACTGGACATGGTCGGTACCATCGGCACCGGCGCAGGCACTGTCGCGCTGGTGATGGGGCCGGACAAGGTGACCTACCGGGTGCGCCCGGGCGGTTACCTTGGGCAGAGCGACGGGCGGGTCACGGCGGTCTTCGAGGACCGCGTGGAGCTGATCGAACTGGTGCCGGATGGCGCGGGCGGCTGGCTGGAACGGCCGGCAACGCTCTCGCTTGAAGATCAATGATCGTTTACTGGGGATAGCACGATGACCTTTCACCAAGCCAAGGGGCTGCGTCCCATCCGGCGCTCTACCTTGAACCGTGTCAGCGCGTTGGGAGTCGCGCTGATGCTGGCCTGCGCTCCGGCGCTGGCCGCCGCACCGGCGGAAAAGCCGGTGGGCGCTACCGTGGCCCCGGCGACCGCGCCGGCCGGCCTGTCGGTGGCCAAGATCGATTTCAAGCGTGGCGATGACGGCGCCGGGCGCCTGATCGTCCAGTTCGACGGCCAGGGTGCAATCCCGGACCTGCGCACGCAGGGCAACAGCGTGGTGGTCGACGTCGGCAACGCCCGACTGCCGGCCAACCTGCAGAAGCCGATGAACGTCACCGACTTCGCCACGCCGGTGCAGCGCATCGACGCCAAGCCGTCCGGTGCCGGCACCCAGCTGGTGCTGAGCACCGGTGGCGCCGTGGAATCGCTGGCCTACCAGAGCGGCAACGAGTACGTGGTGGAGATCAGCCCGCGGCAGGCTCCGGCCGCCGTTGGTGCGGTCACTGCCGGCAGCGTCACCCAGGCCGCCAAGGCTGTCGGCCAGCGCGGTTTCACCGGCAAGCCGGTGACCTTCAACTTCCAGGACGTGCCGGTGCGCACCGTGCTGCAGTTGATCGCTGAAGAATCCAATCTCAACGTGGTGGCGTCCGATTCGGTTCAGGGCAATGTGACCCTGCGCCTGGTCAATGTGCCTTGGGACCAGGCACTGGACATCGTGCTGCGTGCCAAGGGCCTGGACAAGCGCCGCGACGGCAGCGTGATCTGGGTCGCTCCGCAGGCTGAACTGGCCAAGTTCGAGCAGGAGAAGGAAGACGCGCGCATCGCCATCGAGAACCGCGAGGACCTCGTTACCGACTACGTCCAGATCAACTACCACAGCGCCACCCAGATCTTCAAAGCGCTGACCGAAGCCAAGGGTATCGGCGGCAGCGGAAGCGGTGGTGCGGGTGGCTCGGGCTCGCCGTCGCAGGAAGACAGCGGCTTCCTGTCCTCGCGTGGCCGCATCGTCGCCGACGAGCGCACCAACACGCTGATGATCAGCGACATTCCGAAGAAGATCGCGCGCATGCGCGAGCTGATCGGTGTGATTGATCGCCCGGTCGACCAGGTGCTGATCGAAAGCCGCATCGTCATCGCTACCGACACCTTCGCCCGCGAGTTGGGTGCGAAGTTCGGCATCAGTGGCAGCCGTGACAATGTGTACTTCAGTGGCAATCTGGAATCCAATCGCTTGACCCGCGAATCGCAGGTCAAGACGGCGCAGGACAATGCCAAGGCCGAGCGTGACTGGATTGCTGGCGGCCGCGTCGGTCCCCCGCCGGTGCCGACGGGCTCGACCATCACCCGTGGCCTGAACTGGAGCCTGCCGGTCGCGACTGCCAGCAATCCGGGTTCGCTGGCCCTGTCGATCCTCAACGCCGGCTACCTGCTGGACGTGGAGCTGTCGGCCATGCAGGAAGAGTCCCGTGGCGAAGTGATCTCCAACCCGCGCGTGGTCACCACCAACCAGCGCGAAGCGCTGATCAAGCAGGGTAAGGAAATCGGCTACGTCACCATCAGCGGTGGCGGCGCCGGCGGCATTGCCACGCCGAACGTGCAGTTCAAGGAAGTGGTGCTGGAGCTGAAGGTCACTCCGACCATCACCAACGACAACCGCGTGTTCCTCAACATGCAGGTGAAGAAGGACGAGGTGGATCAGCTCATCCAGCTGGACGGTTACGGCACGGTGCCGTCGATCAACCGTCGCGAGGTCAACACTGCGGTGCTGGTCGAGGATGGGCAGACCGTGGTCATTGGTGGCGTGTACGAGTTCACCGACCGCAGCAGCATCAACAAGGTGCCGTTCCTGGGCGACGTACCGTTCCTGGGCAACCTGTTCAAGAAGCGTGGCCGCAACAAGGACAAGGCCGAGCTGCTGGTGTTCGTCACCCCGAAGGTGCTGCGCGTGGCCAAGCAGAACTGAGCCCGCGCAACCCATGATGCGAAGAAGGGCCGCCGCGTGCGGCCCTTCTTCGTTTCCGCCGGTAGATCCACGCCATGCGTGGATGGGCCGTTCAGCCGTTCTTGATGCCAATCGCAGGGCACCCTGCGATGATGTCGGGAACCCGTGCCGTCCCGCGCCGGTCAAAGGCCCCCATGAACCTGCCACCGCCGATGCCCGAAACCGCCTCGCCGCCGCCTGCGCCGGCCACCTCCAGCCTGCATGCCGCCTTCACCCAGCTGCGCGATGCGCTGTCAGCGGAGATCGTGGGCCAGGCCGCACTGGTCGAACGTCTGCTGATTGCCCTGCTGGCCGACGGCCATCTGCTGGTGGAAGGCGCTCCGGGCCTGGCCAAGACCACCGCCATCCGCGCGCTGGCCGCGCGCCTGGAGGCCGATTTCGCCCGTGTGCAGTTCACCCCCGACCTGCTGCCGGCCGATCTGACTGGCACCGAGATCTGGCGCCCGCAGGAGGGTCGCTTCGAATTCGTGCCCGGTCCGATCTTCCATCCGATCCTGCTGGCCGACGAAATCAACCGCGCACCGGCCAAGGTGCAGTCGGCGCTGCTGGAAGCGATGGGTGAGCGCCAGGTCACCGTGGGTCGCCACACCTACGCACTGCCGTCGCTGTTCCTGGTGATGGCCACGCAGAACCCGATCGAGCAGGAAGGCACCTTCCCGCTGCCCGAAGCGCAACTGGACCGTTTCCTGATGCATGTGCGCATCAGCTACCCCGACCAGGCCGCCGAATCGGAGATCCTGCGGTTGGCCCGCGAACGTGCCCGTGGCGCGCTGGGCGAGGCGGCACCGGCACCGGAGAAGCTGCCGATGCAGGATGTGTTCGATGCGCGTCGCGAAGTGCTGGACCTGCACATGGCGCCGGCGCTGGAGCGCTACCTGATCGAACTGGTGCTGGCCTCGCGTGATCCGTCGCGCTATGACGCCGGTCTCGGCCGCCGCATCGCCTGGGGTGCAAGCCCGCGTGGATCGATCGCGCTGGAACGCTGTGCACGTGCGCGCGCCTGGCTGGCCGGCCGCGATTTCGTCACCCCTGATGACGTGCGTGCGGTTGCTGCCGACGTGCTGCGCCATCGCGTGCTGCCCAGCTACGAGGCTACCGCCGAAGGCTGGGATGGTGAGCGCCTGGTGCAGGAGCTGCTGGCCCGGGTGCCGGCACCCTGAGCCTGCGCATGACCGATCCGTCCCTGGAACCTGCATCCAACGCCAGCGATGGCGACGGGCTGCGCCCGCAGCTGTCCGAACTGGTGGCGCTGCGCCGCCTTGCACAGCGGCCGCCACCGCCGCGCCGTGGCCGTGCGGGCAACGCCGGGCAGGCGCCGTCGCCGCTGCGTGGGCGCGGCATGGAATACGCCGAGTCACGCGAGTACGTGGCCGGTGATGATGCGCGGCATATCGACTGGCGGGTGACCGCGCGTACCGGCCGTGCCCACACCAAGCTGTTCCAGGCCGAGCGCGAGCGGGTCAGCCTGATCGTGGCCGATACGTCGCCGGCCCTGTATTTCGGCACCCGCGTGCGCTTCAAGTCGGTGCAGGCCGCACGCGCGGGCGCCGTCGCCGCATGGTCGGCGCAGCGTCGGGGCGACCGCATCGGTGCATTGCGCGGCAGTGATCGTGAGCCGCCCATCGCACCCGCCGGCGGCCCGCGTGGCGTGTTGCGCGTGCTCGACGCACTCACCCGCTGGTACGCGCAGCCGCCCGCCGACGATCTTGGCCTGGAACGCGCGCTGGACCATGCCGCCCGCGTGCTGCGCCCCGGGGCGCGCATGCTGGTGCTGGCCGATCCGCAGCAGGCCATCCGCATTCCTCCTGCACGCTGGAGCGCGCTGGCCCAGCACCATGATCTCAGCCTGGTGCTGCTGGTCGATCCGTTGGAGATGCAGCCGCCCTCGGCCGCGCTGCAGTTCCAGACCGCGCAGCAGCGTGTCGGTCTCGATCTGCGCCGCAGCGAGGTGCAGGCCCATTGGCAGGCGCACTTCGTCGAACCGTTGCAGGCGCTGCGGCGCCAGCTCGGCGCACGCCGCGTCGACGTGCAGGTACTGTCCACCGATGCAGCCAGCGACGCCTGGCTGGCGCCGTCACCGACCGAGGTGCCGGCATGAGCGCTAACCTGCCGCTGCGCGATGTACAGCTGCCGCCAGCACCCCCCTGGTGGCCACCGGCTCCCGGCTATCTGATGATCGCCGGCGCACTCCTGCTGGTGTTGCTGGTGGCCGCATTCTTCGGATGGCAGCGCCGCCGTCGCCGTCGACGCTGGCTGCGCGTGTTCGACCAGGAGCTGGCCACCGCCACCGATGCGGCCGCGGAACTGGCGGCCATCGCCGGTCTGCTGCGCCGTGCCGCGCGCCATGCACGGCCAGGCAGCGAATCCTTGCGCGATGACGCCTGGTGGCAGCGCGTGGATCCGCAGGACACGCTGCCGGACAGCCGGCGCCGCCTGCTGGCCGAAGGAGCCTATCGTCCGCGCGTCGATGCCAACGAAGTGGTTGCGCTGCGCAGTTGGGCACGCGAGCGCTATCTGGCCCTGCTGCTGGAGCGTCGCCGATGAACCTGCTGGCGAGTTACTGGCCGTGGCCGGACCTGCAGCTGGCGTGGCCGCTGGCGCTGTTGGCGCTGCCGTTGCCATTGCTGATGTACGCGTGGAAGCGGCGCGCTGACCCAGGGGCGGCACTGCGCGTGCCGTACGCGGCGAGCGAGCTGGAAGCGCTGTCCGGCGGTGGCCGCGCCGATGTGTCGTGGCTGCGCACGCTGTTGCTGTGGCTGGGCTGGTGCGCGCTGTGCGTCGCGCTGGCGCGCCCGCAGCAGTTGGGTGAGGCGATCACACCGCCGCAGCAGGGCCGGCAGATGATGCTGGCGATGGATGTGTCCGGCAGCATGGGTGAGGGCGACATGGTGCTGGGTGGCCAGGCGGTGGATCGCCTCACCGCTGCCAAGGCGGTACTGGCCGACTTCCTCGACCGCCGTGCGGGTGATCGCATCGGCCTGCTGATCTTCGGTGACCGTGCCTACACGCTCACACCGCTGACCGCCGATCTGGCCAGCGTGCGCGACCAGTTGCGCGACAGCGTGGTCGGCCTGGCCGGGCGCGAGACCGCCATCGGCGATGCCATCGGCCTGGCGGTGAAGCGCCTGCGCAGCCAACCCGAAGGCCAGCGCGTATTGATCCTGCTGACCGATGGTGTCAGCAATGCCGGTGTGCTGGAACCGCTGCGCGCCGCCGAAGTCGCGCGTACCGAGGGCGTGCGCATCCACACCGTTGCGTTTGGCGGCGATGGCAGCATGCGCTTCCTCGGCATTCCCATTTCCGCTGACCAGGACCCGGTCGACGAGGCCACGCTGAAGAAGATTGCAAGCCTGACCGGTGGCCGGTTCTTCCGCGCACGCGATACTGCGCAGCTGGCCGGCATCTATGCCGAGCTGGACCGGTTGGAACCGATCGCTGCAAAGGGGCCGAGCCTGCGCCCGCGCGAGGAACGCTATGCATGGCCGCTGGGCCTGGCGTTGCTGCTGGGCGTGCTGGCGTGGCTGTGGCCGGAGCGTCGCCGATGATCGCGTTCGCTGCCCAGCTTCCCGACTGGAACGCGCTGCATTTCCTGCGCCCGGAATGGCTGTGGGCCCTGCTGGCGTTGCCGGTGATCCTGGCGCTGGCGCTATACCGGCAGCGACGCAGCGATGTATGGCGACAGGCAGTGGATGCACACCTGTTGCCGCATCTGCTGGCGGCCGGTACGCGCCGTCGTGCGCGGCTGCCGTGGGCACTGTTGCTGGGCTGGACGCTGGCCTCGCTGGCGATGGCCGGACCGAGCTGGCGCCAGCAGGCGCAACCGATGTTCCAGGCCAGCGCGCCGTTGCTGGTGGTGCTGGACCTGTCCAGCCGGATCACCGCCACCGATCTGCCGCCCTCGCGCCTGCTGCAGGCGCGGGCCAAGGTGGGTGAACTGCTGCGCGCACGCCAGGGCGGACAGGTCGGCCTGGTGGTGTATGCCGACGATGCCTATACCGTCGCGCCGCTGACCGACGACGGCAGCAATGTCGCGTTGTATCTGGATGCCTTGTCGCCCGATGTGATGCCGCGCGAGGGCCAGCGCGCCGACCGCGGTATCGACTGGGCCACCCGGTTGATGCGGCAGATCGCTGCGCCGCAGGGGCAGATCCTGCTGGTCACCGATCAGGCCGACAGTGAAGCGACGCTGGCGGCCACGCAGGCGCGCAGTCTCGGCATGCAGGTGTCGGTGCTGGGCCTGGGCACGCCAGCCGGTGCCGCCTATCGCGACGGTAGTGGCCAGATCCGCCAGGCCGCGCTGGATGAAGGCAGCCTGCGCGCGCTGGCCACGGCAGGCGGTGGGCGCTATGCGCGCATTGCCGCCGATGACAGTGACCTGCGCGCACTGGGCGTGCTGGATGCGCGCGAGGGTACGGCAGCGCAACGGCCGGGCGAAGGCAAGCAATGGCGTGACGAGGGCTTCTGGCTGCTGCCGCCGATGATGCTGCTGGCGCTGCTGGCCTTCCGTCGCCGCGCGGTACTGGCCGCGGTGCTGGCGGTCGGCCTGCTGCCGTGGATGACGGATGTACAGGCACAGACGCCTGCTGCATCGTCTTCGCCGCCCGTGCAGGGCACCCTGTGGAAGCGTGCTGACCAACTGCAGCACCAGCGCCTGGCCGAAGGCGTACAGGCCTACCGCAATGGCGACTTTGCCAGTGCACGCAAGCAGTTCGAAGGCATCGACAGCGATGCAGGCTGGTACAACCTGGCCAACGCGCTGGCACGCCAGGGCAACTACGATGAGGCCATCGCCGCCTACGACCGCGCGCTGGCACTGCATCCCGGCATGGCCGATGCGGTGGCCAACCGTGCCGTGGTCGATGCCGCGCGCAAGCGCAGGTCGTCCGGTGGCCAGGGCCAGGATCAGCAGAAGCCGCAGCAGAGCGGGCAGAAGCCGCAGCAGAACGATTCGCAGGGCAAGCAGAACCCGCAGGGCCAGCAGCCGCAGCAGGGCCAGAAGGACCCCGGGCAGGGCCAGCCACAGGCGGGCCAGCAGGGCCAGCCCAGGCCAGGCGACGACAGCACGCAATCGAAGCCGCAACCTGGCGAGCGTGGCCGCGATGGCCAGCAGGCACCGCCGCAGGTGGAAGATGCCAAGGCACAGGCTCAGGCCGACGAACAGCAGCGCCAGCGCATGCAGCAGGCAATGCAGCAGGCGCGCGAGGGTGAGGCCGGCAAGGACGGCAAGCCGGTGCCGGGCAGTGAGGGCAGCACCCCGCGCCAGCGCGAGGAGCAACAGGCGGTGGAGGCGTGGATGCGGCGTGTACCGGATGATCCGGGTGCGCTGCTGCGGGCCAAGTTCCAGCTGGAAAACGAACGCAGGAAGAGGGAAGGGCGATGACGCGGGCAATCAACATGCACGGGCGCTGGCCATTGCAGGTACTGGCGGCACTGCTGCTGTGGCTGCCGCTGCTGGCCTGGGCGCAGCCGCGTGCCTGGCTCGACCGCGACCGCATCGCGCTGGGTGACACGGTCACCCTCAACGTCGAGAGCGACCAGGGCGCGCCAGATTTCACCCCGCTGCGTACCGACTTCGATCTCAGCGGGCAGACCAGCAGCCGCCAGGTGGAGTGGAGCAACGGCAGCATGCAGCAGCGCAACCTGTATGGCGTGGCGCTGACGCCACGTCGCAGTGGTGCGCTGGTGGTTCCGGGCCTGCAGGTGGGGGGCACGCGCACTGCGCCACTGACCCTGCAGGTGGATGCGGCCGCGGTGGCTGGCCCCGACAGCAATGCGGTGGCCTTCATCGAGACCGTGATCGATGACGAGACGCCGTACGTGCAGCAGAGCGTGGGCGTGGTGGTGCGGCTGTACTTCGCTTCGCAGCTGGCGTCCGGCGAACTGGTGCTGGACACCCCGTCGGGTGCATCGTTGCAGCGTGTGGGCGATGACCGCACCGATGTGCGACAGGTCAACGGTCGTCGTTACAACGTGGTCGAACGGCGCTTCCTGCTGATTCCCGAGCGCAGCGGTGCACTGCGGCTGGCCGGTGCACGTTTCAGCGGGCGCAGCGCTGGTGGTTTCTTCGACGATTTCTTCGGCGGCGGCGACGGCCGCATGAATGCCACCGGCGCAGACCGCACGTTGCAGGTGCAGGCACAACCGGTACAGGCGTCGCAGCCGTGGTTGCCGCTGAAGAGCCTGCAGCTGCGCTACACCAGCGCACCGACCAGTGCCCGTACCGGCGAGGCGGCCAATGTGGTGGTCGAAGCAATTGCCGATGGGGCGACCCGCGCGCAGTTCACCGACCTGCCGGTGCCCGACGTCGGCAGCGCCGCGCAGGTGTTCGCCGAGCCTGCCCAGTATGAAGAGACCTTCAATGGCAGTACGCCGCGGTTGAAGATCACCCGCCGCTATTCGATCGTGCCGCGCCAGCCCGGCCCGCTGGTGGTGCCGGGGCCACGCCTGCCGTGGTGGGATGTTCGCGCAGGCAAGGCGGAGGAAGCGAGGCTGCCGGATCTGACGTTGGCTGTCGTGGCGGGTACGGGCGGCACTGCCTCACCGGCACCGCTGCCGCCGATCGACACCGACGCTGCGCTGCCCGGCACCGATGGCCAGGACAGCCGCATCGCCGCGACCGATCCACGCGCCAGTGGCCTGGCCGAACGTCCGTGGCCATGGATGGGCGCCGCCATCGGCCTGGCATTGCTGTGGGTGTTGACCCTGCTCTGGGGCTGGCAGCGTGGCCGGCGCCCGCGTGCAGTGGCGCCTGTGGCGGGCAAGCCCGCTGTGCCGACTGTGGCGAGCGGGCGTGCCGGCCTGGCCGAACTGCGCCGAACGCTCGACGGCGAGGGATTCGACCAGGTGGAAGCACAGCTGTGTGCGATGGCCGGGGTTGAGCGCATCGAGCAGGTCATTGCGCGGCTTGAGGATGCCGCCCAGCGCCAAGTGCTGCAGGACCTGCAGCAGGCCCGCTGGGGCGGGCAGGGCGATCTGTCTGCGCTGCGCATGCGCCTGCGTGGCGCCTTCCGTGACGGACCGCACTGGTCGGTGGCTGCGGCTGCCGCCGACACTGGGCTTGCGCCGCTGTATCCAACGCGGCGAACCTGAACCGGCGCCGCTTGCGCGCTTTGTTAGAGTGCATTCATTTTTCGAGGAAACCCGCGTATGACAGCAGCTGCTGCCGACAAGAAGAAGTTGCCCTTGCATTGGAAGATGGGCATCGGCTTTGCGATCGGCCTGGTCCTGGGACTGATCGTGCACGCCCTGGGCGGCAGCGTCGACGGTCTGCAGGCCGGTGCCAAGTGGGTAATGGACTACGTCACCACCCCGGCGTCGGGCCTGTTCCTCAACCTGATCTTCATGCTGATCGTGCCGCTGATCTTCTCGGCGCTGATCATGGGCGTGTCGGAAATGGGCGACATCCGCGCCCTCGGCCGCATCGGCTGGAAGACCCTGGCCTATACCGTGCTGTTGTCCGGCATCGCCGTGGGCATCGGCCTGGTGCTGGTCAACCTGCTCAAGCCAGGTGCCGGCGTCGATCCGCAGACCGCGGCGCTGATGCTGTCGGAGAACGCCGAGCGCAGCAAGGAGATCGTCGCCGGCATCCACGGCACGCCGAAGGGCATGGACATGCTGCTGTCGATCGTGCCGAGCAACGTGCTGCAGGCCGCGTCGGACAACGGTGCGATCCTGTCGTTGATGTTCTTCGCGCTGATGTTCGGCATCGGCATGGTGCTGACCGATGATGAGAAGGTCGCGCCGCTGCGCCGCGCGATCGAAGGCGTGTTCGAAATCTCGATGACCCTGATCAACCTGGTCATCCGCCTGGCCCCGTATGCAGTGGCCTGCTTCATGTTCAACCTGGCCGCGCTGTTCGGCTTCGAGCTGATCATCCGCCTCGGCGCCTACGTGGGCGTGGTGGTGCTGGCGCTGGGCCTGCACATGATCGTGACCTACGGCGCCGCGGTGTGGCTGTCCGGCCGTTCGCCGCTGTCGTTCTTCCGCGACACCCAGGAAGCGACGGTGATGGCGTTCTCCACCGCCTCCAGCAACGCCACCCTGCCGACCGCGCTGCGCGTGGCCGACCAGATGGGCCTGCCGCAGCGCGTGTCGCGCTTCGTGCTGACCGTAGGCGCCACCGCCAACCAGAACGGCACCGCGCTGTTCGAGGGCGTGACGGTGATCTTCCTGGCCCAGTTCTTCGGCGTGGACCTGAGCATCGGCCAGCAGATCATGGTGATGGCGGTCTGCATCCTCGGTGGCATCGGTACCGCCGGCGTGCCGTCGGGCTCGCTGCCGGTGGTGGCGATGATCTGCGCGATGGTGGGCGTGAACCCGCTGGGCATCGGCCTGATCCTGGGCGTGAACCACTTCCTGGACATGTGCCGCACCGCCCTGAACGTGACCGGCGACCTGGCCCTGACCACCCTGGTGGCCAAGGGCGAATCGCACGACGGCCCGGCGCTGGGCCCGCAGCAGGACTGAGTCCAACGCCACGGCTGGCGACCTGATCGGGGTCGGATTGCTTTCCGCAGGGAAAGGAATCCGACCCCTTTTCACATGCGGAATCCGGCGGAGATCACGGCGTTGCCGGCCAGCGGCCGGCACGACCGGGCACGCTGAACCGACCCCCGGCCCGGCGACTATGGGACAATAGGCCGCCCGCACGTCCGCGGCCGCCTCCCGATTCCGACAGAACCATGACGCAGCCTACCCGTCGCCAGTTGGCCAACGCCATCCGCTTCCTTGCCGCCGATGCGGTTGAAACCGCAAAGTCCGGCCACCCCGGCATGCCCATGGGCATGGCCGACATCGCCGAAGTCCTCTGGAACGACTACCTCCGCCATAACCCGAGCAACCCGCACTGGTTCAACCGCGACCGTTTCGTGCTGTCCAACGGCCACGGTTCGATGCTGCAGTACGCGCTGCTGCACCTGAGTGGTTACGACCTGCCGATCGAGCAGCTGAAGCTGTTCCGCCAGCTGGGCAGCCACACCGCCGGTCACCCGGAACGCCACGAGACCCCGGGCGTGGAAACCACCACCGGCCCGCTGGGCCAGGGTTTCGCCAATGCCGTGGGCTTCGCCCTGGCCGAGAAGCTGCTGGCACAGCGCTTCAACCGCCCGGAGCTGGAAGTGGTCGACCACCGCACCTGGGTGTTCATGGGCGATGGCTGCCTGATGGAAGGCGTGTCGCATGAAGCCGCCTCGCTGGCCGGCACCTGGGGCCTGCACAAGCTGGTCTGCTTCTGGGACAACAACCACATCTCCATCGACGGCAACGTCGAAGGCTGGTTCACCGACAACACCCCAGAGCGTTTCGAGGCCTATGGCTGGAACGTGGTCCGCGACGTCGATGGCCACGATCCGGAAAGCATCAAGGCCGGGATCGAGGCCGCGCTGTCGCAGAGCGACAAGCCGACCCTGATCTGCTGCCGCACCACCATCGGTTTTGGTTCGCCGAACAAGGCGGGCAAGGAATCCAGCCACGGTGCCCCGCTGGGCAAGGACGAACTGGAAGCCACCCGCAAGCAGCTGGGCTGGGAGTACGGTCCGTTCGAGATCCCGCAGGCGATCTACGACGGCTGGCGCGCCAATGGTGCCGGCACCCTGCGCCAGGCTGAGTGGGAACAGCTGTTCGACAAGTACGCCAGCCAGTACCCGGCTGAAGCGTCCGAGCTGACCCGCCGTTCGCACGGCGAACTGCCGGCCGACTTCGTTGCCAAGGCCGACGCCTACATCGCCCAGGTGGCCGCTGAAGGCCCGACGATCGCCTCGCGCAAGGCCTCGCAGCTGGCCATCGAAGCCTACGCGCCGCTGCTGCCGGAAATCGTCGGTGGCTCGGCTGACCTGGCGCACTCCAACCTGACCCTGTGGAAGGGCAGCAAGTCGGTCGCCAGTGACGACGCCAACGCCAACTACGTGTACTACGGCGTGCGCGAGTTCGGCATGACCGCGATCGCCAATGGCCTGGCCCTGCACGGCGGTTTCATTCCGTTCGACGCCACCTTCCTGGTGTTCAGCGACTACGCCCGCAACGGCGTGCGCATGAGTGCACTGATCCCGGCCCACGCCATCCACGTCTATACCCACGACTCGATCGGCCTGGGCGAAGACGGCCCGACCCACCAGCCGGTGGAGCACCTGGCCTCGCTGCGCTACATCCCGAACAACGACGTGTGGCGCCCGTGCGATGCGGTCGAGTCGGCGGTGAGCTGGAAGGCCGCGATCACCCGCCAGGACGGCCCGAGCTGCCTGGTGTTCAGCCGCCAGAACCTGCCGCACCAGCCGCGCAACGCCGAGCAGATCGCCCAGATCGAGCGCGGTGGCTACGTGCTGGCCGATGCCGCTGGTACCCCGGACGTGATCCTGATCGCCACCGGTTCGGAAGTCTCGCTGGCCACCGAAGCCAAGGCCCAGCTGGACGCGGCTGGCCTCAAGACCCGCGTGGTCTCGATGCCGTCCACCGACGTGTTCCTGCGCCAGGACGCGGCCTACCGTGAATCGGTGCTGCCGAACGCGGTGCGCAAGCGCGTGGCTGTGGAAGCCGGTGTCACCGGCTTCTGGCGCCAGTTCGTCGGCCTGGACGGTGCAGTGATCGGTATCGACACCTTCGGCGCCTCGGCGCCGGCCGACCAGCTGTACAAGCACTTCGGCATCACCACCGCCCACGTGGTGGAAGCCGCCAAGGCGCTGTAAGCAGCCTCGCGACGTAAAGCAGGAAAGGCCGGCGCACGCCGGCCTTTTCTTTGTCCGGCATGTCCCGCCCGGCGGTGCCGCTGTCGCGTTGGCCTCTTCATCTGACCTGCGATGTCTGCGAAAAGGAGGGCTGCCGAGGCTCCCTCGGAAGTAAGCATGGACAGCAAAAGCGGCGCGAAAACGCACGGCGTATTTGCGATGTGTAAGGTGTTGCCTTGCACTTGTGGCTCATGATCGTCAGCTTCAGGCACAAAGGCCTGAAAGCGCTCTATGAGCGGGGCGACATTTCGGGAGTCCGTGCGGATCAGGTGGCTCGGTTGCGGCGTTTGCCTCTGCAGCTGGATCAGGCCCGGCTGCCTGGAGACATGGGCCTGCCCGGCAATCGCCTGCACCCTCTGCGGGGAAGCTATAGCGGCTACTGGGCTGTAAGTGTCTCGGCGAGTTGGCGATTGGTGTTCCGCTTTCGTGGGGTCGACGTCGAACTGGTCGATTACCTCGATTACCACTAGGAGTCTGCTTGATGCCGTTGCATGATCCGCCGCATCCCGGGGAATCGCTGCGCGAAGACATCCTGCCAGCGATCAGCATGTCGATCAGTGCGCTGGCGCAGCACCTTGGCTATTCACGTGGACAGCTGTCGACCATCATCAACGGGCACGCCGGTATCTCCGCGGAACTCGCGTACCGTCTTGAACTTGCAGGTCTGGGCAATGCCCGCATGTGGCTGGCGATGCAGGCGGCCTATGACCTGTGGCAGGTCGAGCATCGAGCACATCCGCCCATTGCCCGCCTGTATCTTGAGGATGCAGTAAGGATGGGGCAGTAGATCCGCGCCATGCAAGGATGAAAAAGGGGACGGAGGGATCAAGTCGTTTGTGCACAAACGACTTGATCCCTCCGTCCCCTTTTCTCAGGCGGTACGCGCCAGCGCCAGCCGCAGCAGTCGCGCGTCCAGACGTTCGGCGAAGTCCTTCGGCGCCTGCAGGCCCATGCGCTGCAGGTACACCGCATCGCCGTCGCCGGCCGGTTGCCGCAGAGCCGCCCAGACCGTGCGCAGCTTGTCGCCGCGGGTCTGCGTGTTGGCCTTCAGCCAACCCAGCGCCTTCACCAGCACCTGCTCGATCTCGTTGAAGTCGCTGCCCAGCGGATAGTCCGGCAGGCTGCCGTCGGCGCGGAACGGTGCCAGCGCCGCCGCCAGCGCCTGTGGCGTGTTGCGCTCCTGGCGCTCCGGATCCGGTTGCGTGGCTGCCAGCAGCTTGCGCGAGGCCTGTGCCTGCTGCAGCAGGCCGCTCTGGAACGGGGCTTCGGTGATTGCCGTCATCGCATGCACGCAGTCCTCGTCGGTCAGTCCACGCAGGTCGGCGATGCCGTACTCGTTGAGGTAGATGTCGCGCAGGTGGCGCGGGATGGTGGTGTGCCCGTAGTTCCAGCGCACGTTGGATTCGCGCCGGCCCTTGTCATCACGTGCGGCGCGGAACATCAGCACGCTGCGCGCTTCCGGCAGGGCATGTGCCATCGCCACGAAGTTGTACTGGCCACCCACGCCGGACACCACACGTCCGTCGTCCAGCGCATCCGACACCGCTGCGCCCAGCGCGGTGGCCATCATGCAGGAATTGAAGAAGCGCGCGTGCCGGCGCTGCAGGCGTTCCAGCGTCTCGTTGCCGCCGTACAGCTGGTTGATCTCGCTGATGCGGCGCATGCCGATCGCACGGCACTCGTCTTCCGGCAGCGTGCGCAGCCACTCGTAGAACTCCGGCGAGCCCAGGTAGAACGCGCCGTGCAGGTACTCGCCCTCGGCCGCCAGGGTGGCGTGGTCGATGGACAGCGTGCTGCCGTTCTCGATGCGCTTCATCAGCGCCAGGTCGTCGTGCACCTTGCGCTTGATCACCCCGGTCTGCACCAGCCGGCGGAAGCCTTCGTTGAGCATCTCGCTGCAGCCGTACAGGCCCACCTCGAACGGATCCAGTCCGCCGATCTCCTGCACCAGCGGGTGGCTGGCCAGCTGTGGATCCAACGCATGCAGCACGCGGCGGTAGCGCGCGTTGTCGGTGTGGCGCAGCACCAGCGCATGGCTGAGCGCGTCGGCCAGCGTGCCGATGCCGATCTGCAGGGTGCCGCCGTCGCGCACCAGCGTGCTGGCGTACAGGCCAATGGCGTAGTCTGCATCGCCGACCGGCTGCCGCGGCAGCCCGAACAGCGCCGGGTACGGCGGTGGCGGCGTGATCACCAGATCGAAGAAGGACACGTCGACCGTGGCCGAGCCGCCCAGATAGGGCAGCTGCGGATCGATCTCGGCAATCAGCAACGGGCGCGGCAGGCCACGCGCGGTCATCGCATCGAGCGTGTCCTGGGTGATGTCGTTGTTGCACGACAGCGAAAGCCGGCGATCGTTCGGCCGCATCGCTACCTTCTGCACGATCACCTGTGGCGCGCGCTGCGCGACCGCATCGGCGGCGTGGGTGTAGTTCAGGCTGGTATAGCTGGACTGCGCCTGCCGCGAACCGAGCAGGGCGCCGGACTGCATGTAGAACTCTTCCACCTGCACGTGCGCCGGCAACGCGTCGCGCGCGATGGCATCGGCATAGGCCAGGCGCGGGAAATCGTCGCCGAAATGGCGCTGCGCGAACGGTGCCATGAAGCGTGCCTCCAGGCCGTTGCCGCGCGCCTTTGGCGGGTTCAGCGACAGCGCGGTATACAGCTGCAGCGGCCGCGACGCATCGTGCTCGACGCGCGCGTACAGGGCATTGAGCAGCCGATGTGGCTTGCCCAGTGCCAGCGGTGCCCCGATCCGCAGCGGCCCGTCCACGCGCGCAAACAACCAGTCGACAGCGGCGTCCAGGTCGGTGAGGTGTTCGGTCATGCGCGGTGGTCCTGCGTGTGGGGGAGTGCGGGCATTACAGCATGTCGGGCTTGAACCGCCGTCGACGCGAGACTTCGGCGCCGGACACCATGAACTGCCCATCGCCGCGGTAGTGCACCGTGCGTGGCAGCTTCGGCCGTGGCGCGACGTGCGCATGCACGATTTCCCAGATGAACAGGTTGCTCGATGTCACCTGGCTGTCGTCGTACAGGCGGCACTCGAAGCACGAATGGCACTGCCCCACCAGCGGCGCGCCGACCTCGCGTGCGGGCAGCGCGTCGAGCCCGAACCGGGCGAACTTGTCGACCTCGCGACCGCTGCAGTTGCCGATGTCGACCACGGTATCGAGCAGCTCCACGCTGGGTACGTTGATCACGCACTCGCCACTGCCGACGGCCAGGCCGTGGCTGTGGTTCTCGTTCCACAGGTAGGTGGCGACCAGTGAAGGTGAAAAGCCCATCACCATGTGCCAGCCCATCGTCATCAGGTTGCGCTGACCACGCCAGGCGGTGCTGACCAGCACGATCGGGCCGGGTTCGAGGAAACGGCGGGCCTGCTCGACCGGGAAGTCCTTCTTGGGCAGCGCTTTCATCCGAAGCCTCGGGTGGGAGGGCTCGATGCTGGCGCAAGGCCGATGAATCCGGAGTCGAGGGGCTTGACAGCCAGTTCGATTACGTGCGTAATCGAAATGTCGATTACGGATGTAAATCATGACCCCGATCAGCGAAGCCGAAGCCGTTGTGATGGAGGTGCTGTGGCATCAGGCACCGCGTAGCGCCGACGAGGTGGTCGCCGCGCTGGCCCACCGCGACTGGGCCGAGCCGACCATCAAGACCCTGCTCAACCGCCTGCTGACCAAGGGCGCGATCGCCGCCGAGCGCGATGGCCGGCGCTATCTGTACCGCCCGCTGCTGCAGCGCCAGGCCTGGGTGGAGGCACAGAGCCAGGACTTCATCGGGCGCGTCTTCGAAGGCCGCGTGGCACCGCTGGTGGCGCACTTCAGCGAACGTGGCCAGTTGAGCGCGCAGGACATTGCCGAACTGAAGAAGCTGATCCAGGAGCTGGACCATGACTGAGCTGCTCGGCGGACTATGGCAGGCCAGCCTGTGGTTGGCGGTGGGCGCGGTCCTGCTGGCGGTGATGCGGCCGCTGCTGGTGCGATTGGGGGGCGCTGGTCTGGCCTACCGCAGCTGGTGGCTGCTGCCGATGCTGCTGCTGGCACTGATGCTGCCGTTGCCGCAGGTTGCGTTGTTGCAGCAGGCGCCCACGCTGCCGCTGACAGTGCTGCCCGGTGCCATTGATGGCGCGGCCGGACAGTCCTTGCCATGGGCCGGGTTGTTGCTGGCATTCTGGGCCGTGGGCACGGGCCGCTGCCTGCTGCGCGACCTGCGCGCGCAGCGTCGATTCGAACGGCGCATGGGCCTGCTGACGCCGCGCACCGATGGCAGCTGGCAGGCCAGCGCCGACCCGGGCCTGCCAGCGCTGGTCGGGTTGTGGCAGCCGCGCATCGTGGTCGGTCCTGACTTCGATCAGCAGTTCAGCGCGCAGGAACAGAGCCTGATCCTGCTGCACGAGCGCAGCCACCGCCGCAATGGCGATCATTGGGCCAATGGTGCGTTGCTGCTGGTCCGCGCGGTGTTCTGGTTCCACCCGCTGGTGCCCTGGGCCGCACGCTGCTTCCTGCGCGACCAGGAACTGGCCTGCGATGCCCGCACCATCGGCCCGCAGCCTGCGCTGCGCGGCCTCTATGCCAGCACGCTGCTGAAGGCGCAGCTGGTTCACCCGGTTGCGCCAGCGGTCTGCCATTGGCGCAGCCAACCCGTGTTGAAGGAGCGTATCGCCATGTTGAAGCAGTCCAAGCGGAAGGCATTGCCGTGGGTGTCGGGGCAGGTGCTGGTCGTCGGGTTGTGCCTGGGAATGGGCGCAGTAGCGTGGGCCAGCCAGGGCGATGCGATGGCCGGCCGCCCGGCAGCGGCGGTCACGGATCGGGAGATCCAGGTCGTCAAGATGCCACCGCCCTCCTATCCCAGGTCCGCGTTCGAGCAACGCCAGGTGGGCGTGGTGAACCTGCGCGTGGAAGTGGATGCCAGCGGCCAACCCACCGATGTCAGGGTGCTCAGTGCCACCAATCCGGGCGTGTTCGACGCGGTGTCGATCACCGCAGCGCGCAGCTGGACCTATCGGCCGGCGATGAAGAACGGCAAGCCGGTGGCAGGCGCAGTGAAGATTCCGATCACCTTTGCGATGGACAACAGCGAGGACGCCCAGTGAAGTCCGCGCCGCTGTTGATGATGGCGGCGCTGATGGTGGGGTGTGCGAGCCAGGACCGCCTGGCCACCGTGGATACCCGCAGCGAGAATGTCGGCCATCAGCGACTGCAGCCGCAGACCGGTGGCGGCAATGGACAGGTGCAGGCGTACTCGCTGGGTGCGAGCGAAGGCTACCGGATGCCGCAGTTGCGCATGGCACCGGATCCGCAGGTCGGCGATCGTGACCCGCGTGCGGAACTGGCGCCGACCACCATCTGCCTGCAGGTGGTGGTCGATGCGCAGGGCCGCGTCGAACGCAGCATGCCGCTGACTGATCGCCCGGAGTGCGCGGCGGGTGCTGCAGGTGAAAATGCGCCCCTGCTGCAGGCTGCGCAGGAGGCGGTTGCGATGTGGGAGTACTCGTCCGCCGCGGTCTGCCACTTCGCACCGGGCAAGGTGCCCGCCGATCGCGGCGACTGCCGCGGCGCCGAGCGCGTCGAGCCGGTGGCGGTCACCCTGCAGTACGCCTTCACCTTCGAGGTCGTGAAGGGCCAGCATGTGGTGCGGATGCAGGGGCGGTAGCGGCGGGCCACGCTGTCGGTACAGAGATGCAGCGATTGTTGACAAGGGGCGGTTCCGGGCGTATCTAGGCGGCTGGGGCTTGGGGCGCAACGTTCTACCCAGGGGAGCCGCCAGTGCCTGGCGGATCAATCGAAGTATCAACGTGTTGACGACGTCATGGATGGCGCGTGCGCGAATCCATGCGAGGGAATACGTATGGATTCGGCATTCCGCTTGATGTCCTGCCTCCTGTCCACTCGACGCATCCAGGAGGCCGCTACTGGGTGGATGTGTCGTGAACTTCATCTTTTTCCCGCTGCCCTGTTGAGCGTTATTGTCGGCTTGGCGTCTGCTGAGGCTGACGGGCGAATCATCCAGAATCAGCCGGGATCGGGTGGTGCCGGCGCGGGCGCAGGACCTGGTATCACCAACCTTCCACGCGTGGATGCTGTTGCCGATGGTGTGGTGCCTGGGCGACTGGATGGGTTCATGGCGCTCTGGGGCGTTCCTTCGAATCTTTTCCCTGGGCCAAATCAATGGGATGACTTCGTTGAACCCAGTAAAGGAGAGCCGGACCAGTCGGGGAGGGATGCCGCCGACGAGTGCCCGAAGAGTGGCAACCCGGTGGTTCTTCGCACCGGTACGAAAGTGGAAACCGAACTGGATTTCACTGGCGGTGGCGAGATGCCATTGACGCTCGAGCGCACGTTCAACTCCGCTGTGATGGATCGCTTCAACATTTTCGACACGTGGTACAGCAACCTTGATCGGCAGCTGGTCGTCTACACGGACTCGAACGAGGCGCGCATGCGCCGCCCCGATGGTCGTTATCTGGTGTTCAAGCGAGGAGGCGACGGTATTTACCGGGAGGATGGTGCACAGCAGGGCGGGCAGTTGAAGTCAGTTGCGGGCGGAAAGTGGATCTACCTGAGCCCCGATCTGACTACGGAGACCTACGAAGGCACCAAGATGGTGGAGATCCGGAACGCCAACGGCGTGCGCTGGACCTTGAGTTACGGAGGTCCTGAAGGTTCCCAGCTGCAGCGCGTCACCCATAGCAATGGCCGCTATATTGAGTTCACCTGGATCCAGAAGAATGCACAGACTGGCGTTGATCCGCGTGTGATCAGGGTGCGGGACCCGCAGGGAAATACCATCGAATACGGATACACGCAGGACGTGTACGGGTTCCTGGAGTCGGTTACCTACAACGGCACTCCTGCCACCACGGTCAAGTATCACTACATGTACAAGGAGCTGGGGCAGACCTACGGGCTGCCGCTGCTCACCGGCAAGTCGATCAATGGTCGCCGCTACTCGATGTTCACCTACGACGATAAGAATCGTGCGACTTCGACGGCGCATGCGGGGGGCGTCGAGCGGTTTGGCTTCGCGTATGAGCCGGGAGCCAATGGAGAGAGCGTTACCGTGGAGACCAACCCGCTTGGAAAGGTCGCCCGCTATCGTTTCAAGGACAGGAGACTGATCGCCATCGAAGGCCTTCCTTCGGCGAACTGTGCCGCAGGCTATAGCGAAACGCACTACGACGAAAACGGGAATACATCGCTCACTTCGGATTTCGAAGGAAATCTGACCCGCTATCAGTACGACACCCATGGCCATCTTCTTCGCCGTGAAGAAGCAAGCGGGACGCCCATTGCGCGGGTGACGACATTCGAGTGGGATGAGCAGGGCAACCGTGTCGTGGCGGAAACGCTGCAGGGGGTGCTTGAAACCCGCTATGCCTACGACGCAAATAATCGGCTGGTGTCCCGCTCGGAGAAGAGCCTGGTTGCCGGTCATGCGCAGGGCGAAGTGCAGACGACTACCTTCAGCTATCAGCTGCACCCCAATGGCCTTGTCAGCAGGATGGTCGAGGACGGGCCGGCAGCGGGTAGTGGTGATGCGGTGACGTCCACCTACTCGGAGCTGGGTGACCTGGTGCGGATCGAGAACAGCCTCGGGCACGCTGTGGTCATGGGCGGGTACACGGGTTACGGCTATCCGGGCTACTCGATTGACGTGAACGGTGTGCGTACGGATTTCGTTTACGACTCGCGTGGACGACCTTCCGAGGTTCGTCTGCTGTTGTCCAGTGGTGTCCGTACGACCCACTATGAATACGACGCCTTTGGCAAGCTCGCGTCCGTGACCGGGCCGGATGGTGTCAGGATTTCCCACCTCTATGACCTGGCTGGTCGGCTGCTGTCTACCTCGATGCCTGAGCCGAACGGGAGCTTTGCTGAAACGCGATATGAGTACAACGCATTCTCGCTTCCGGTCACTGAAACAGTGCAGCGTGTATTTGCCGATCCAGGCCGGGGGACTCAGCCATGAGTAGATTCATTCGGGACATCGGTCTATGCGTTCTATTGCTCCTTGCCATGATCGGCAGTGCTGCCGCCGAGGGGTGGATCCGCTTGGATGGCCCACCGGCCGGCAGCACCTATCAGGCGCCGGCGGTGTTCGAGCTGAAGGTCAATTGGGGGGTTACGACTACCGGTCCCAAGGCGGAATACATTGATGGACTGCGTCTGTTGCGGAACGGCACGGTCGTTACCATCCAGGCGGGTGGCGTCTATCGGGAGGCCGGCCTCAGCCCGGGCACCTATTACTATGAACTGCGTGCGGATGCCGTGCGCAACCTTCCTGACGGCGACCAGACTCGACGATCATTGGTATCGGCGGTCGGTCCGATTACGGTCAATGCACCACCTGCACCTTTCGACGGTGCTGAATTCGTCGGTTCGACAATCCCTGGTCCCCTGCAGCATCGCACGCCCTATACGTTCACCGCGACGGTGCGCAATACGGGAAACACCACATGGCCGGCGGGCTATGAATATCAGCTGGGAGGTTCGCACGACAGCTACGCAAGTACATGGTCGTTCTCCAATGTGCCCGTTCCGCATGCTGTCGCACCTGGCCAGACGGTTACTTTCAATATCAACGTCACCACACCGCCACCCGGCGAGTATGGATTCCAACTGCAGATGATACGCAACGGTGCCGGGCGTTTTGGTGCAGCGTCCGGCTTGGCGACGTTATGGGTGAATGGTCCCATCAACAAGGCGCATTTCATCGACCAGAATGTGCCCGCCGAGATGGAGGCAGGGAAAACCTACAGTGTCTCCCTGCGGATGAACAATGCAGGCAACACCACATGGACCTCGGCGGCCGGCTATGCGCTTGGATCCCTGAACGACAACGCAGCGTGGGGAACTTATCGCCTGTCTCTGCCTGGTGATATCGGACCGGGTGCTACGGCTGTGATAATTGCGCAGGTGCGTGCGCCAACCACGCCAGGTGTCTACAACTTCCAGTGGCAGATGGTGCAGGACGGCGTCGAATGGTTCGGTGTTTACACCACCAATGTCGCCGTCAAGGTAAGCGCACCGCCCTCGTTGGTTACGGGAAACATTGACGGACTTTCCAGTGATGGAACCACACTGCAGGGCTGGGCCTGCAGTACGAGCCGTGACGATTCCATCGACGTCCACCTTTACGCCGGTGGAGCGGCGGGTCAAGGTGGCGTATTCCTGGCGGGCGTTCGTGCCGATCTGGCGAGTGAAGCGGCCGTCGCCACAGCGTGCAGAGCATCAGGCTCACGTTACCGGTTCTCGATACCGCTGACTTATTCCCAGCGTCGTGATCATGTCGGGAAGGGACTCTTTGTTCATGGCATTTCGCCTGTCGGCGGAGCCAACAGTCTGATTGGTGGCTCTGGCACCTTCCAGGTTCCACCAGCACCAGTCGGCAGCATCACGGCAAGCCCTAATCCCTGCACCATACCTTGGGGGCAATCGACGTGTTCGGCAATCGTGCAATGGCTGGTGTCCCAAGGTAGTGCGGAGCTTTGGGCGGCCGCGGGAAGTGGGGCAGGCACTCAATTGGCGAGCGGTCCTGGCGGCAGCATCGCTTTGACCAACGTCACTGCGGCGGGCATGCGTCTGTGGCTGGTCAGTCGAGGCGAGACGATCGCTGAGGCTGCAGTCTCCACGATCGCGGGTGTCAGGCCGGGAGAAGTGCTTTCTCGGGTCAACTATGGCTACGACGAGCTCGGTCGAATGATTTCCCGCAGCGATGGTGCCGGAACGACACAGCATTTCAAGTACGATGGCAACGGGAATCAGGTCGAGCTGATCGATGGGGCAGGCAATGTCCAGCGGTCGAACTACGATGCGCTGGGGCGCGTGGTCTCGTCCCAGGCCGCTTCTGGATCTATCCAATACTTCCACTACGATGGGCTTGATCGTATTGTTGGAATCGTCGATCAAGGTGGTTTCCAGACCCGCTATGAGCGTGACGGATTCGGGCGGGCGTGGTTGAAGGTTAGTCCTGACACCGGAACCAGTACTTATAGTTACGCTGCGCCGGCACGTGTTATGGGAAACGTGCGATCCGATGGTGCGCAAGCCACGATGCAGTACGACGGGATTGGGCGAGTCCTTTCCGTGGTGGCCGCAGGAGACGAGCGCCACTTCACCTACGATGGTTGCGTGAACGGAATCGGGCGCATGTGTACGGCTTCAACGCCTCAATCCGTTGTCAGTTTCAAGTATGCCCAGGATGGACAGTTGGCGGAGCGCTCTGAGGAATTCTCTGCGCAGGGTATGCAACGCAGCGTTCTTGGAATCCGTTATGAGGCGAGTGGACGACTGTCGGGCATTACGTATCCAGACGGGGTGGTTGCCGACTACACCTACGCTGGAGCTCGCCTTGCGGGTCTCAATGTCATTGTTGGGGGTGTCTCGCGCTCGATCGTTGCGGGCGCTCGTTACACTCCGAGCGGGGCCGTAGCCGAGCTGACACTTGGTAATGGCATGTCGTACAGAAACACGTATGACCTTGGCGGGCGTCTGTCGGGGCGGTCTGCTGTGCCTGCGGGGAACGGCACTGCGCTGCAGGAGCTGGCGTACACGTTCGATGCAGCGGGCCATATGCGATCAATCGAGGACCGCCTCGCTCCGCAGTTGACGCAGGTCATTGAGCATGATCCTGATGGGCGGCTGTCCCGGTTGTCGCGCTCAGGTCTTGATCACATCATGACTTATGATGCGAACGGAAACTGGCTGAGTCACACGGACCAGTCTGCTTCCCGTCAATACGCCTTCGAGACGGGCAGTAACCGATTGCTGGGGTATCTCTCCAACCGGCCCGGCGAGGCTGACCGGGTGTACACGCATGACGCAATGGGAAACCGGACCGGCGAGTCTTCGCAGGGCGATGTGCGCAGTTACCGGTACGATGGATTCAATCGCATGGTTGGGGCCACAATCAATGGCAACGATACCCAGTATGTTGTCAATGGGCTCGGGCAGCGAAGTGGAAAGCTGGGAGGCGATGGCAGCAGGATCAGTTATGCCTATCTTGGCCAGAACCAGATCATGTCCGATGGTGCCGAAGGCCAGGGATGGTCGAACTATATCTGGTTCATGGGCGAGCTCATTGCCGTTACGCGCGGGCCCGATGTCTACACGGTGAGAACCGATCATCTGGGGCGGCCTGAGTTCGCTGCCAACGATGTTGGGCAGGTGCGGTGGAAGGCGTACAACTATGCATATGGGCGCACCGTCACGCAGGACGATATCGGAGGGATCAACATTGGCTTGCCAGGGCATTACTTCGACTCTGAGTCTGGCCTGTGGTACAGCGGATTCCGCGACTACGACGCAAATGTCGGTCGGTATCTGCAAAGTGATCCGATAGGGAAGGCGGGAGGTCCAAACACGTATGTCTATGCTTCTTCCAATCCTGTGGAGATTGTCGATCCACTTGGCCTGATCGGCTACGTTTGCCAGAAAGGGAAGAACATCGGAATTTCCATTCCGATCAACTTCAGTGGAGGCTCTTCCGCCGATGTCGCGATGATCAAGTCATCCATCGAAAGGGCGTGGAGTGGTCGGATTGGGAGTTACAACGTGGTTACGCGGGTCCAGGTGTATCGTATGAGCCGCCCTGCTGCTACGGTCAACAACATAACGTTGACCCAGGGCACCGGACGCTCCTATGTCGATTCGCCCAATCTCAACTCGGGCGAATGGTTCGTTCCCGGCCAATGGTCCGCCGATAGCCTCTATCCTCACGAGGCTGGGCACTTGCTGGGCCTTGTGAATGAAGGAGAGACCGGCATCATGAGCAGCAACCTCAGTGGTGCCAAACCGGACGGAAAGAACTTGGAAGATGTTCTGGATCCCTGGAAGAACAGAACCATCGTGAGAGGGTGCGGCTGTGCGAGCCAATAGGATGACGCTGCTTCTCTTGGTCGGCGTGGGCTGCCTCGGTGCATGTACGCATCGTGGCAGCGACGTTCCCACTCCGATGAGCCGCGAGTTCGGCGTGTGCATTTTTCTTCAGGCCGGTGACAGCTACCACGTGAAAGCGCCGGGACTGGATTTTGAACAAGGACTGTTAAAGCTGGCTGGCAAGGACGTTGAAGTCTATATTGGGAATCATCCTTCCTACGATGGCGTTCGATGGAATCGGGATCTGAGCCCGACCCGTGGATTCGTGCTGGTTGGCACGGAGCATTCGAGGGGTAAGGACCGGGTGCTGCTTGGTAACAAACGTGCAGACCAGAAAGGCTTGATCTACGTGCAGTTCATGGGCGCTGACCTTGAAGCGCAGCTTCCCGTTCTGACGCGCAGGGATCTGGTAGTGGATTGTGAGCTGGATTGAGGGAAGCGGATCTGTAAAGGTTTGAGAGCCGACACCGGCCATTCTCCGGCTGTTCTTTCCGTGGGGCCTCGAATGAAGCGCTCGCTTTTACTCATTCTTCTGATGCTGGCATCCAGCTCGACGGCTGCAGCGGTTTCAGTGCACATCGGAGGCAAACCAACGGAGCTTCTGACCGCGCAATCTCCGGGTATGAAGGTCGAAGTGCGACTGGGCATTCGTGCTACAACGGCCGACGACCCGCGCTACGCAGTCTGCGAAGGCGCGCGCCCCTGCAAAGGAGTGCAATCGCTGCAGATCCGAGTCAATGGTGCTGCCTTGGTTGTTCCGCGTTCCGCCTATTTCGATCTGGTGGATCTTTCCAGTGCGACGATTGATCTCAGCTCCAAGGGCGGTAGCCTGATGTTGCAGGGCGGGGATGCCTCAGAGAGTTACAACGTGCGTATTCGGTTCAGTAAAAACCGGGTCCTGTCGAGAGAGATCTTTGTTGGAACGTCGCAGGATGATCTGTTGGAGGAAACCACCTATCACGAGGTGAGCATCGGATAGGTGCCTCTCTGGCTGTCCTCCTGGACCTCACGCCCCGCCCTGGATGTTGGCCTTCACCGCGGGCTGCATCAGCACCGGTTCGGCCAGCGTGGCATCTCGGGCCTGGCGCACGCTGACGAACTCGGCCTCGGCCACGCCGTCGTGCACGTGGATGTTGTGCGCGCGCTGTTCGCCGATGGTGGTTTCGTTGGCGACGTCGCGGCCACGCGGGCCGTAGTCGTGGCAGACGAAAACCCGCGTGGTATCCGGCAGGGCCAGCAGGCGCTGGATCGAGCGGTACAACTGCGCGGCATCACCACCCGGGAAATCGCAGCGGGCGGTGCCGCCGTCAGGCATGAACAGCGAGTCGCCGGTGAACAGCGCGTCGCCGATCAGGTAGGCGATGCTGTCGCTGGTGTGGCCGGGCACGGCGATCACCAGGCCGCGCAGTTCGCCGAGGGCGAAGGTCTCGCCATCGCTGAACAGGTGATCGAAGATTTCATCGGCCGCCGGAAGCTGCAGGCCATAGCGCGGTGCGAAGGTGGCCTGCACCGCGCGGATGCCCTCGCCGATGGCCAGCGTGGCCCGCGGGAAGCGCTGCTTCAGCCGGCGCCCGGCCGACACGTGGTCGGCGTGGGCATGGGTCTCCAGCAGCCAGCGCAGCTGCAGGCCTTGCTGCTCGATGGCCTGCAATGCGGCATGCAGCGGCGCTTCGCTGCTGGCGTCGGTATCCGGGTCGTAGTCCAGGACCGGGTCGATCAGCGCTGCCTCGCCGCTGGCCGGGTCGCTGACCAGATAGCTGAAGGTATTGCTGTCACGGTGGAAGAAGGACTGCACCTGGACCGGCATCGGAACTCTCCTCAGCGCGTGCCGAGCACGCGGTTCAGCAACTGCGCCAGGTTCTCGCCGGCCAGTCGCAGCTGCGCCTCGGCCAGGGGCCGGTAGCGCTCGGTGTATTCGTCACCGATTTTACGCGTGGCCGGATAAACGCCAGCTTGCATGGAAATGCGGCAGCTGGCCTCGGCCCACGTCTGCGGGTCGCGCTGCGGGTTGGACTGGCGCGCCAGCTTCGGCGCGCGCTGGCTCTGCAGCAGCGGCAGGTAGCCGGCGTCGTCCAGCTTGCGGGTGTTGAGCATGCCGCTGTCCCACAGCGAGTGCAGGTTGGTACCGCGATTGCCGAACTGCAGCTGGAAATCATTGCCGCCCTTGTCGTGGGCGTAACCGGCGTGCATCGGCTGGTGGATGTCACCGACCAGGTGCACGACGAACTTCAGCGCCTGCAGGCGCTCGCCGTCGGTCAGGCTGCGATCACCCAGGATGGCACTCTGTGCCTTCAGGGCCTCGACGATGCAGTTGCCGTTCCTGCAGTGCTTCGGCGCTTCGTAATGGCAGTCGTCTTCGGCGATGTTGACGTAGTGCCAGCCGGCCGAGCGGCGGCCCAGGCCGGGGTCCTTGGCGCGCAGCTGGTCGGCCCACGGCGCGATGCTGGCCAGGGTGGCGTCCGCTTCGGTGGCCAGCAGGCGGTCCACTTCGGCGCGGGCGGTGGGGTTGAGGCGGGCGTCGGCGACTTCGGCGACAAGGCGGTGGCCTTGTGCGCCCCAGGCATGGGCGGGGGCGGAGACGGACAGCAGGGCCGGCGCCAGGGCGGCGGCGAGGAAGAGGGCGTGCAGGGCTTTCATGCGCACATTCTAGCGGGGTAGGTGGATTGAAGAGCGGCGCGTTCCTGTTCCGAAGTTGGAGCGCAGCGGGAGGCGCGGCGTGTCCCGGCTCTGCTCCCCGCCTCGCCCCAGCTCCGGAACCGCTTCAGTCCCAGGCACAAAAAAGCCCCGGCAATCACCGGGGCAACATGCTGCGAGGGTTTTGCGTATGGCGGGGGAGCGGGGGCGAAGCCCCCGCGCTCAACACACCGCTTAGAACTTGAAGACGTACGAAGCGCCGTAGACCAGCGGATCGATGTTGACCGTGCCGATCTTCTCGCCGTTCAACTTCACCTTGCTGTCGATGTCGATCCAGCGCATGTCCACGCGCAGTGCGCCCTTCTCGCCGATCGCGAAGTCCACGCCCGCATGCGCGGCCAGGCCCCACGAATCCTGCAGCTTCAGGCGGCTGTCCTTCAGCGCACCGGTGGTGTCTTCGCTGAAGAAGGTCGTGTAGTTCACGCCCGCACCGATGAACGGCGACACCTTGCCCTTGCTGTTGAAGTGGTACTGCACGGTCACCACCGGCGGCAGCTGCTTGGTGCTGCCCACGCGGCCCAGGCCATTGATGTTGATGTCGTGCTTGAACGGCAGCGCGGCCAGCACTTCGATGCCCAGGTTGTCGGCGATGAAGTACTCGCCGGTGATGGTCGGCTTGACGTCGTTGTCGACGTCGACCTTCAGGGTGTGGTTGGCCAGCCAGCCGTTGTTCGACTTCGGGGCCACCTGGTGGATACCGGCGGAGAGGGTCCAGTCACCCTTGGACTGGGCCATGGCCGGGGCGGCGGCGAGCGACAGGGCGGCGGCCACGCTGGCCGCGATCAGGGGGGAGGTCTTGCGCATGGGGGTGTTCTCGTTGCTGGGTGGATGGCGACAGTCTCGGCCTCACGCCGCGCTAACGCTTTGATCCGGATCAAATCCTGTCCGCCGACCTGCTGGCGGCCGTGCCTGGCCCACGGTGGCCAGCCCTGGCCTGCTAGACTTGTGGGCCCTATCCATCCCGCCGCACCCGTCGCGGCTGCAGGAGCTTGAGAAATGGCAATCAAGGTTGGTATCAACGGTTTCGGTCGCATCGGGCGTAACGTCCTGCGCTCGGCGGTGCTGAACTTCGGCGACGACATCGAAATCGTGGCCATCAACGATCTGCTGGAGCCGGACTACCTGGCCTACATGCTCAAGTACGACTCCGTGCACGGCCGCTTCAAGGCCGACGTGGCGGTGCAGGGCAACGACCTGCTGGTCAACGGCAAGAAGATCCGCCTGACCCAGGAACGCGACCCGGCCAACCTGAAGTGGGACGAAGTCGGCGCCGACGTGGTGCTGGAAGCCACCGGCCTGTTCCTGACCAAGGAAACCGCGCAGAAGCACATCGATGCCGGCGCCAAGAAGGTCATCATGTCGGCCCCGTCGAAGGACGACACGCCGATGTTCGTGTTCGGCGTGAACGACAAGACCTACGCCGGCCAGGCGATCATCTCCAACGCCTCGTGCACCACCAACTGCCTGGCCCCGCTGGCCAAGGTCATCAATGACAAGTGGGGCATCAAGCGCGGCCTGATGACCACCGTGCATGCGGCGACTGCCACCCAGAAGACCGTCGACGGCCCGTCCAACAAGGACTGGCGCGGTGGCCGCGGCATCCTCGAGAACATCATTCCGTCGTCCACCGGCGCTGCCAAGGCTGTTGGCGTGGTCATCCCGGAACTGAACAAGAAGCTGACCGGCATGAGCTTCCGCGTTCCGACCTCGGACGTGTCGGTGGTCGACCTGACCGTCGAGCTGGAGAAGGAAGCCACCTACGCCGAGATCTGCGCTGAAGTGAAGGCGCAGAGCGAAGGCCCGCTGAAGGGCATCCTGGGCTACACCGAAGACAAGGTCGTGGCCACCGATTTCCGCGGCGAGACCTGCACCTCGGTGTTCGACGCCGACGCCGGCATTGCCCTGGACGGCACCTTCGTCAAGCTGGTGACCTGGTACGACAACGAGTGGGGCTACTCGAACAAGTGCCTGGAAATGGCCAAGGTCATCGCCGCCAAGTAAGGCCGGCGAAGATCGCACGCGGACCCCGGCCTGGCCGGGGTTCGTCGTTTATGGGGCCAGCCCTGTCGTAGCATGGGCCGGTCGACCGCTGCCGCTGGGGCGCGGGAACGCAACGGAAGCACGCAATGGAAGCACTGATAGCCCTGGTCGTACTGGTCCTGCTGGCCATCCCGCTGCTGCTGGTGGTGGCACTGGTGATGATTGCCGGCCTGCGCCGCCGCGTCGCCGCGCTGGAAAGCGCGATGGCCGCCACGCCGGCCACCGTCAGGCCGGCCGCCACCGGGCCCGCGCCTGAACGGCCTGTGGCCGCACCTGCTGCCAGCGCCGATCCACCGTTCCTGCGCCCGGTCGCCACCGCCGCGCCGCAGCCCCCCCAGCCGCCCCAGCCACCGGTGCGCGAAGCAATGCCCACCGAGGTGCCTGTCCCCCGTCCTGCGGCGCCACCGCCGGTACCGCCGGCTCCGGTGCAGCCACCGCTGCCGGCCGAACCGGTGCTGCCGAACGTCTTCGAACGCGGTATCGGCGCAGTCAAGCGCTGGTTCACCGAGGGCAACGTGCCGGTCAAGATCGGCATGCTGGTGCTGCTGGCCGGTGTCGCCGCGCTGCTGAAGTACGTCAGCGACCAGGGCTGGCTGGCGCTGCCGATCGAACTGCGCCTGGCCGGCGTCACCGTTGGCGCGCTGGGGCTGCTGGCCTTCGGCTGGCACCAGCGTGAACGCAGGCGCATGTTCGCGCTTGCGCTGCAGGGCGGTGCCATCGGCGTGCTGCTGCTGACCATCTTCGCCGCCTTCAAGCGCTTCGAGCTGGTCACCCCCGGCTTCGCCTTCGTCAGCTCGATCGCCCTGGTGGCCGGGCTGTGCGTGCTGGCGGTGGTGCAGAATTCACGCACGCTGGCGGTGCTGGGCATCCTCGCCGGCTTCATGGCGCCGCTGTGGCTGTCCACCGGCAGCGGCAACCACGTGGGGTTGTTCAGCTACTACGCGGTGCTCAACGCCGGCATCTTCGCCATTGCCTGGTTCCGGCCGTGGCGCGCGCTGAACCTGCTGGGCTTCGCCTTCACCTTCGGTATCGGTACGTTCTGGGGCGTGCTGCAGTACGCGCCTGACAAGTTCGGCAGCACCGAGCCGTTCCTGCTGCTGTTCTTTGCCTTCTACCTGCTGATCCCGCTGCTGTACGCACGCCGGCAGCCCGCCGGCCGGCGTGACCTGATCGATGGCAGCCTGGTGTTCGGCACGCCGCTGGTCGCGTTCTCGCTGCAGGCCGGCATGCTGCATGAGCAGCCAATGACGCTGGCGCTGTGTGCGCTGGGCCTGGCCACGATCTATGCGGTGCTGGCGTGGGCATTGATCAGGCGCGCGTCGTACACGGTGCTGGCGCAGTCGCACGCGGTGCTGGCGGTGGGCTTCGCCACGCTGGCAGTGCCGCTGGCGCTGTCGGCACGCGCCACCGGTGCCGTGTTCGCGTTGGAAGGTGCAGGCCTGGCATGGCTGGGCCTGCGCCAGAAGCGCTGGCTGCCGCAGGTGTCGGGTGCGCTGCTGCAGATCGGCGCGGCATTCGCCTTCGTGGCCGGTGGCGATCACTGGCATGAGGACCTGCGCTTCCTGGTCAATCCGACAGCCATCGGCGCGCTGCTGCTGGCTTTGGCCGGCTTTGCGTCTGCCTGGAGCTACCAGCGCAGGCCGCGCCATGAGGTCGCACTGGTCTACTACCTGTGGGGCCTGCTGTGGTGGCTGGGTGGCCTGGTGCATGAGATCACCCGTTTCTTCCCGTACCGCACCGAAGTGGATGCACTGCTGGTGCTCGCTGCGGTCACCGCATGGCTGGCCGCCGAAGTACAGCGGCGCCAGCCGGCGCGTGCGCTGGGCGTGACCGCGCTGGCGATGCTGGCGCTGGGTTTCCCGTTGGCGCTGTTGCAGAGCGACGCGCACCACCAGCCGTTCGCGGGCTATGGTGCATTGGCCTGGGCGGTGTTCGCGGTGCTCGGGGTACGTACGCTGCTGTGCCTGCGCCAGGGGGGAGACACCGTGGCGCGCATCGCGCAGTTCCTGTGGTGGCTGCTGTGGCCATCATTGATTTCGTTGCTGGCCCTGTGGGGCGGTGGCGAGGCCGGTCTGGCGCAGGGCTGGACCACGTTGCTGGTCACCTTGCCGTGGCTGCTGATGGCGGCGCTGTCGCTGTGGCGCTGGAATGCACTGCGTTGGCCGCTGGGTGCAGCGTTCGACAGTGTGCGCCAGCCGCTGCAGTGCGTGCTGTTCGGTCTGCTGTCGATCGGCTGGCTGTCCGGCCAGTTGCTGCCGGGCGATGCCGCGCCGTTGCTGTGGTTGCCGGTGCTGAATCCGGCCGAGATCGGACAGTGGCTGAGCCTGCTGCTGCTGGCGCGCTGGCTGTACAGCGACCAGGCGCCGCAGGCACTGCTGGGTATCCGCATGCCGCTGCTGTCACTGGCAACGTTCGTCGCATTGACCAGCGTGGTGCTGCATGGCGTGCATCAGTGGGGCGGCCTGTCGTGGAACGCATCGATGATGCGCTTCAGCCTGGCGCAGACCAGCCTGACCGTGCTGTGGAGCGTGCTTGGCGTGATTGCCTGGGTATGGGGCTCGCGCCGCGGCCAGCGCGTGTTGTGGATGGTCGGTGCCGTGCTGATGGGCGTGGTGCTGGCCAAGCTGGTCATCGTCGATCGCCAGCACCTGGGCAACCTGCTGGGCATCGCATCGTTCATCGCCTACGGCCTGCTGTGCACGGTCGTGGGTTATCTGGCACCGGCACCGCCGAGCGCGGCGCCGTCCGTGGAGGAAAAACAATGAGGAAGTGGAGCAGGGCGCTGCTGCCGGCGATGCTCGGCATGCTGGCCGCCGTCGCGGTGCAGGCCGCCGATTACCGCACGCAGTACGCTGAACAGTGGCCGCTGACGCTGTCCAGCGCCCAGTCCGGTGCGTACCGGGTTGTTCTGGAGCCGGCGATCTATCGCCGTGCCGGTACTGCGGACCTGAGCGATCTGCAGGTGTTCAACGCCGCTGGCCAGTCGCTGCCATCGGCGCTGCTGGCGCCGGACCAGCCACTGGCGCAGCCGCCGGTGCAGCGTGAACTGCCGTGGTTCGCGCTGCCACCGCTGGCAGAAGCGCAGCGCAACGACCTGCAGTTGCTGACCGAGCGCGATACCGATGGCCGCGTGCGTCGCGTCGAGGCGCGCGTACGGGGAGGTGCGGTCGCAGGCGGGCAGGGCGGCTGGCTGATCGATGCCAGCGTGATCGGGCAGCAGCCGTTGGCCGCCCTGGTGCTGGATTGGGCCGACAACGGGCAACCACTGCAGGCGCAGGTACAGCTGGATGCCAGCGACGATCTGCAGCACTGGCGCGAAGTGGGGCGTGACATTCCGCTGGTGGACCTGCAGCGTGCCGGCAAGCGCCTGCTGCAGCGCCGCCTGCAGGTGAATGGCGAGGCACGCTACCTGCGTGTGCTGGCACAGAGCGATGCGCAGCTGCCGACGCTGCGCAGCGTGCTGGCCGAACTGCCGCCGGCACCGGCCACGCTGCCGTGGGAATGGCTGTCGCTGGAGCCGGTCTCGAAGGGCAAGGGCGAATACACCTTCGAGCTGGATGGCCGTTTCCCGGTGGCGCGCGCGGATGTGGCCAGCACCGACAACAGCCTGGTGCAGTGGACGTTGTTCAGCCGCGATGACACGAGTGCCGAGTGGCAGCGCCGCAGCGCGCCGTGGATTGCCTACCAGCTGCAGCAGGGCGCGCAGGGGCAACGCCAGCAATCAGCGGCGCAGCCGCTGGGGGGCGTGCATCGTGACCGCTACTGGAAGCTGGTGGCGAATCCAGCAGAAACCGCGACCGCACCGACGCTGCGCCTTGGATACCAGCCGGAAGTGTTGGTGTTCCTGAGCCAGGGGGCGGCGCCCTACGCGTTGGCGGTGGGCAGCTCGACCGCGCGCCGGATGGAAGCGCCGATCGGGGTGCTGATCGAGGAACTGCGACAGCGCAACGACCCGTCGTGGCAGCCGACGCTGGCGCGCCTGGAAGGCAGCCCGGAGCCGCTGGCCGGCGACGCGGCGCTGAAGGCCCAGCACGATTGGAAGTCGTGGTTGCTGTGGGCATTGCTGGGGCTGGGTGTGCTGGTTGTTGGCGGCCTGGCGGTCAGTCTGCTTCGGCAGAAGCCTGCGCCTTCGGCGTAGCTTTCGGCGAACGGCGCAGCCCCTCGTGGGTGGGGGGGCGTGCAAAGCAAAAGCCGCGCTTGGCCGGGCGGGGGGGGGGGCGCGGGGGACGCCGCAAGTACGTCCTTGTAGGCTTGGCAGCCGCATCCATGCGGCTGACACCCCCGCGAACCCACCCCGCCCGGCCTCTGACAATTTCCGGTTGCGTCCACCCACGGAAGAGAAATAAGAAGAGCAAGAGCAAAGCAGCTTCGCTGGGCGCTTCTTTTCGCTGGGCGCTTCTTGTAGAGCCGAGCCCACGCTCGGCTGCTCTCCGCGAAATCTCCAGCCGAGCATGGGCTCGGCTACAGAACAGCGGAGCCCTCGGGGTCAGATCCGTTTTCCGCAGGAAAACGGATCTGACCCCTTCTTTCTCCATCCGACATCAGAAACCGCTCTTGCCTTTGCCATCCGCTCCGTCACATGAACCTGTCGGGGCCGGGGCGGTGTGGGTTGGCAGGGGTGTCAGCCGCATGGATGCGGCTGCCAAGCCTCCAGGGACGGATTCACGGCGTCCCCTGCCAGCCCACACCACCCCGGCCCAGCCCCAGCATCCCGAAGCGCCAGCGCTTTGGCTCTGGCTGTTGCAGTTGCAGTTGCAGTTGCGCCTCTGCCTGCCGCAGGCATCGGCCCTCCCACCACCCGCACCCGATACAATGTCCGTCTGCCGTACCCCGGCATCCCGTCCCTGAGCCAAAGAGTTGCCCATGTCCATCGTCCGCATGACCGACCTCGACCTCTCCGGCAAGCGCGTGCTGATCCGCCAGGATCTGAACGTGCCGATCGAGAATGGCCGCATCACCTCCGAACAGCGCATCACCGCTTCGCTGCCGACGCTCAAGCGCGCGCTGGAGCAGGGCGCGGCGGTGATGGTCACCTCGCACCTGGGGCGTCCGAAGGAAGGCGTGTGGAGCGAGGCTGATTCGCTGGCGCCGGTGGCCCAGCGCCTGTCCGAACTGCTCGGCCGCGAGGTTCCGCTGGTGCGTGACTGGGTCGACGGTGTCGACGTGCAGCCGGGCCAGCTGGTGCTGCTGGAAAACTGCCGCATGAATGTCGGCGAGGGCAAGGACGACGAAGCCCTGTCGAAGAAGTACGCGGCACTGTGCGACGTGTTCGTGATGGATGCCTTCGGTACCGCGCACCGTGCGCAGGCCTCGACCCATGGCGTCATCCGCTTCGCCCCGGTCGCCGCCGGTGGCCCGCTGCTGATGGCTGAACTGGACGCGCTGGCACAGGCGCTGGACGCACCGGCCAAGCCGCTGCTGGCCATCGTCGCTGGCAGCAAGGTCAGCACCAAGCTGGAACTGCTGGCCAACCTGGTCGGCAAGGTCGATCAGCTGATCGTCGGTGGCGGCATCGCCAACACCTTCATCGCCGCCGCCGGCTACAACGTTGGCAAGTCGCTGTATGAGCCGGACCTGCTGGATACCGCGAAGAAGATCGTGGCCGATGCCAAGGCACGCGGTGCCGACATTCCGCTGCCGGTCGACGTTGTCACCGCCAAGCAGTTCATGCCCGATGCCGTCGCCGAAGTGAAGGCGGTCGACGCCGTTGCCGAAGACGATCTGATCCTGGACATCGGCCCGCAGACCGCCGCGCAGTATGCGCAGCTGATCGAGAAGGCCGGCACCGTGGTCTGGAACGGCCCGGTCGGCGTGTTCGAGTTCGAGGCCTTCAGCAAGGGCACCGAAGCACTGGCCCGCGCCATCGCCAGCTCGAAGGCATTCTCCATCGCCGGTGGCGGTGACACCCTGGCCGCAGTCGACAAGTTCGATATCGCCAAGCAGGTCAGCTATATCTCCACCGGCGGCGGTGCGTTCCTGGAGTTCCTGGAAGGCAAGACCCTGCCGGCGGTGGCGGCCCTCGACGCGCGCGGCGCATGAACGCCGATCCGCGCAGGGATGTGCTGTTTTTCGACCTCGACGGCACGCTGATCGATTCGCAGGTGGGCATCACCGCCTGCATTGCCTACGCGCTGCAGAAGATGGACCATCCGGTACCAGCGCAGGAAACGCTGCTGGGCTGGATCGGCCCCTCGCTGCGCACCACCTTCGCGCCGCTGTTCGGTGAACCGGCGCGTGTGGAGCAGGCGGTGGGTTACTACCGTGAACGCTTCGACGCCGAAGGCTGGCGCGAGCACACGGTGTACCCGCAGGTGGAGGACACCTTGCGTACCCTGCATGGTCGTGGCCACCGCCTGGCGGTGGTCACTGCGAAGAACGAACCGCATGCGCGCCGCATCCTGGCGCACCTGCCATTCGGTGGGTTGTTCGAGGAGATCGTTGGTTCGACCCTGGACGGCTCGCGCAGCCACAAGCCGGAACTGGTCGGCGAGGCACTGCGTCGGCTGCAGGTGCAGCCCGCGCAGTGCTGGATGATCGGCGACCGCCGCATGGACATCGAAGGCGCACGCCACCACGGCCTGCGCAGTGTCGGTGTGCTGTGGGGGTTTGGGGGTGAAGCCGAACTCACCGAAGCCGGTGCGGGCCAGCTGGCACGTGAGCCGGCACAGCTGACGACGCTGCTGGCCTGATGCAGCTTTGATCGGTAGCGCCGGGCCATGCCCGGCGCTACCGGGTTCCCTGCGCCAGCGTATGTCCGGACGATGTCCGTTCCATGACCCGCGAAGTCAGGCAGCACAAGGCTGTAACCGTATACATGCGGCGTGAAGGATGTGCTAATTTCCGTTCTTTATCGGGAGAGGCCCATTCACCATGTTCGAGCGTCAGCGTCGCACCAAGATCCTTGCCACCCTCGGTCCGGCCACTGATCCGCCGGGCGTGCTGGAGGATCTGTTCCGCGCCGGCGTCAACGTGGTGCGCCTGAACTTCAGCCACGGCGATCCGTCCGGCCAGGCCAAGCGTGCCGCCGAAGTGCGTGCCGCGGCAGCTCGCGTGGGCGTGGAAGTCGGCATCCTGGCCGACCTGCCGGGCCCGAAGATCCGCATCGAGCGCTTCGCCGAAGGCAAGGTGCAACTGAAGGCGGGCAACCGCTTCGACCTGATCGCCAGCACCAACGCCGGCCCGGGTGATGCCACCCAGGTGGGTGTCAGCTACCTCGGCCTGCCGCAGGACGTCGGCCCGGGTGATGTGCTGCTGCTCGACGACGGCCTGATGCAGCTGCAGGTGGTCGAGGTGCAGGGCGAACGCATCATCAACACCGTGCTCAACGACGGCGTGCTGTCCGACCGCAAGGGCCTGAACAAGCAGGGTGGCGGCCTGTCGCTGGGCGCGCTGACCGAGCGTGACAAGGAGCTGATCGGCATCGTCGCCAAGATCGGCGTCGACTTCATTGCCGTGTCGTTCTGCCGCAACGCGCAGGACATGAACGATGCGCGTGAGATCGCCCGTTCGCACGGCTGCGATGCCGCGCTGGTGTCGAAGATCGAGCGCACCGAGGCGATCGAGAACCTGGAAGAGATCGTCGAGGCCAGTGACGTGGTGATGGTCGCCCGTGGCGACCTGGGCGTGGAGATCGGCGACGCCGAACTGCCGGGCCTGCAGAAGAAGATCATCAAGGCCTCGCTGGCGCAGAACAAGGTGGTGATCACCGCCACGCAGATGCTGCAGTCGATGGTCGAAAGCCCGATCCCGACCCGTGCCGAAGTGCTGGACGTGGCCAACTCGGTCATCGACGGCACCGACGCGGTGATGCTGTCGGCCGAGACCGCTGCCGGTGCCTGGCCGGTCAAGGCTGTCGAAGCGATGGCGCGTATCTGCCTGGGGGCGGAGCGCCAGTTCCAGACCGAGACCGACTTCAACGCCTCGCCGCGCAACCTCGAGCGTGCCGACCAGGCCATCGCCATGGCGACCATGTTCCTGTCGCAGCACGTGGGCGTGCGCGCGATCGTGGCGATGACCGAATCCGGTGGCACCGCCCGTTACCTGTCGCGCTTCCGGGCCAAGGCGCCGGTGTTCGCGGTCACCCGCCACGATGGTGCGCGCCGGCAGATGGCGCTGATGCGCGACGTCTACCCGATCAACTTCGACAGCCGTGGCCTGACCCCGCGCGAAGCCGCGCGCGGCAGCATCCGCCTGCTGGTTGAAGCCGAGCTGCTGCAGGCCGGTGACCGCGTCGTGTTCACCAGTGGCGAGCACATGGAAACCCTGGGGGCGACCAATACGCTGCGCCTGCTGGAAGTGGGCGACGACGGCCGCGCGATCGGCCTGGGCGATCTGTAACCAGTGTCGACCTCGGGTCGGAGCCGCGTTGCGGGTCCGGCCCCGGGGGCGGATCCCCGGGGCGGCGCTGCCCCCCCCACATGACAGGACATCCTTTGTCCTGCGCGGACATTGGAATCGTTTCCAGGCTGGCCTGCACGTCGGCGCAACGGGTGGCGGGGCTATACTTACGTTTTTCCCGCACCCGCCACAGGAAGTACATGAGCATCGAACAGCTGGCTGAAACCGCCCAGGCCATGGTTGCCCCGGGCAAGGGCATCATCGCGATCGACGAATCCACCGCTACCATCGCCAAGCGTTTCGCTGGCGTCGGCATCGAGAACACCGAGGAAAACCGTCGCGCCTACCGCGAGCTGCTGCTGACCACGCCGAAGCTCAACGAGCACATTTCCGGCGCCATCCTGTTTGACGAAACCATCCGCCAGTCGACCAAGGACGGCGTGCCGTTCGCCAAGTACATGGCCGACCACGGCATGATTCCGGGCATCAAGGTGGACAAGGGTGCGCACCCGCTGGCCGGCTGCCCGGGCGAGCTGGTGACCGAAGGCCTGGACGGCCTGCGCGAGCGCCTGCAGGAGTACTACAAGCTGGGTGCGCGCTTCGCCAAGTGGCGTGCGGTGATCAACATCGGCGAGAGCATCCCGTCGGGCACCTGCATCGAGTCCAATGCCCACGCGCTGGCCCGCTACGCGGCGCTGTGCCAGGAATGCGGCCTGGTGCCGATGGTCGAGCCGGAAGTGATCATGGACGGCGACCACGACATCGAGACCTGCTACGAAGTCACCGAAGCCACCCTGCGTTCGCTGTTCGATGCCCTGTACCAGCAGAACGTGCTGCTGGAAGGCACCATCCTGAAGGCCTCGATGGTCATCTCCGGCAAGGGCTGCGATGAGCAGGCCGACGTCGAGGAAGTGGCCGAATCGACCGTGATGTGCCTGAAGAGCACCGTGCCGGCGATCCTGCCGGGCGTGGTGTTCCTGTCCGGTGGCCAGAGCGACGAACAGTCGACCGAGCACCTGAACGCGATGAACCAGCTGGGCAACCTGCCGTGGCCGCTGAGCTTCTCCTACGGCCGCGCCATGCAGCAGGCTGCGCTGAAGCTGTGGGCCAAGGACATGAAGGGCAACTACGCTGCTGCCCAGAAGACCGTGTACGAGCGCGCCAAGGACAATGGCCTGGCCGCGCTGGGCAAGTGGAACGGTTGATCCATCCCATCGCTGGATGAACAAGGCAGCGCCGGCATCACGCCGGCGTTTGCTTTTGCGGGTATCTTTTCCGCCCCGCGTGCCCGGCCGGTACGCGGAAACCACATGGAAGGCCAAGGAGAAACAACATGCGTTTGGCAGCAATCACACTGGCCGTCGCCACGGTCCTCGTCGCGGGCGGGTGCAATCGTCTCGGCGGCGGCAGCGCGGAGGCGGGCAAGGCCGCATCGCTCGATTTCGACAAGCCGGTGTCCGGCGAGATCACCTCGCGCAGCGGCATCAACTACAACGACGGCAGCCACCACCAGCTTTACCAGATCAAGCTGGAAGACAAGCAGCTGGTCGGGCTGAAGCTGACCGGTTCGCTGAGCGGCTCGATCGCTGTGTTCAACAACGGCAGCCTGGTGGCCAGCAGCAACACCGGCTACGAGCGCGAAGGCGACGTCTCGCTGGCCTTCCGTGCCAACGGTGGCGGCACCTACCAGGTGGCGGTCAACGCCAACGGCTCGACCAGTTACGGTCCGTACCGCCTGCGCGCCGAGAAGCTGGTGCCGTACGACGGCAAGCCGCTTGCAGGCAGCGGGGAGATCGTCGACATGCTGGCCAGCAACTCGCAGGACTACACCCTGCAGGTGGACAAGGCTGGCCTGTACGAGATCCGCCTGGTCTCGGATGTCTTCGACCCGGTGCTGAAGCTGTCCGGCCAGGGCGTGGAGGCCGAGAATGACGATGGTGGCGACAGCACCAACTCGCGCCTGACCCTGTCGCTGAAGCCGGGCAAGTACACCCTGACCGCGCGTGGCCTCGGTGATGGCGTCAGTGGCATGTTCACCCTGTCGGCCAATCGCATCGAGCTGCCGGGCAACCTGGTCGAGCGCGATGGCAGCGCCCTGCCGAAGTCGGGCAGCGTGTACACCATGCTTGACAACGATGGCCGCCGCCGCTTCCTGCTGACGCTGGATCGCCCGGCCGACGTGCGCCTGGATGCGATCTCCAGCCAGGTCGATACCCTGCTGCGCGTGGTCGGCGGCGATGTCGAGCTGAGCGACGACGATGGTGGCAGCGGTACCAACTCGCGCCTGGAAGAGACCCTGCCGGCCGGTCACTACACCGTCGACGTCTCCAGCCTGAACAATGGCGCAGGCATGGTGGAAGTACGTGTGCAGGTTGATGGTGCCAGCGCCGATGGCGCCGCCGCCTCGGCTGCACGTGCTGCTGCCGACGCTGCCGCTGCGGTGGCCGATGACGCCGCTGCAGTGGAGGCCGCCAGCCGCTGATCTGGGTCCACGCCTGACGTGGATGAGGAAAACGCTGCAACGGAAAAGGCCGGGCAATGCCCGGCCTTTTCTTTTACCTGAAGCGCTACGGCTCAGTGCGCGGCGGCGAATCCTGCGCCCAATGGCGGCTGCAGCGGGCTGCGTGGTTCGCTCTCCACGCTTTGTCCGGCGGCAGCCAGCGCCTGCTGGTAGGCCTTGGCGGTGGCCGTATTGAATGCCACCAGCACGATACGCATCGGCTGCGCATGGCTGCGCTGCCACGCCAGTGTTTCCGTCACCGCGATCTGCGCGGCCTGGTACAACGGATAGCCATACACGCCGCAACTGATCGCCGGAAACGCGATCGACTGCACGCCCAGCGATTCGGCCAGCTGCAGCGACTTCCAGTAGCAGTTGGCCAGCAATGCAGGTTCGTCGCGCTGACCGTCGTGCCAGACCGGGCCGACCGTGTGCAGTACATACCGTGCCGGCAACGCATGCGCGCCGGTGGCGCGGACTTCGCCGGTCGGGCAACGCACGCCGGGGCGCAGCTCCGGCAACTGCTCGCATTCGGCCAGCAGCGCGGGGCCTGCAGCGCGATGGATCGCACCGTCGACGCCGCCGCCACCGAGCAGTGTTTCATTGGCCGCGTTGACGATCGCATCCACCGCCAGGGTCGTGATGTCGCCCTGCCATACTTCGATCTTCATGCGTCCGTCTCCTGCCTGTGAGGTGATCCGCGCAGCATCTGCGCCGGCTGTTCCCACGGTAGGGGACAGGGCATCGATACTGCGTCATGACCGTCTCACGCGCTGCGATCCGACGGCCTTCACGCACGATGGCGGGCGACGCCTTCACGCAGGCTGAAGCAGAACAGGGTCGGAGCCCTTTCCCTGCGGAAAAGGGCTCCGAACCCGGGTTTCACGGCAGGCCGGCCAGCCAGTCGTCGTCGGACCCTTCGTTCACATCGGCGAACAGCGGTGTGGAGAAATAGCGTTCACCGGTGTCCGGCAGCATCGCCAGGATCACCGAGCCCGGTTCAGCGCGGGCAGCCACGTCCAGCGCACTGGCCACGGTGGCGCCGGCGGAGATGCCGACGAAGATGCCTTCCTCGGCAGCCAGGCGGCGCGCGGTGGCGATGGCGCGGTCATCTTCGACCGAGACCAGTTCGTCCACTACATCGCGGTTGAGCACGTCCGGCACGAAATCCGGGGTCCAGCCCTGGATCTTGTGCGGCTTCCAGTCATCGCCCTTCAGCAGTGCGGCGCCGGCCGGCTCGGTAGCGATGATGCGGGTCTGCGGGCGCGCGACCTTCAACACTTCGCCCACGCCGGTGAGCGTGCCGCCGGTGCCCCATCCGCTGACGAAGTAGTCCAGCCGCTTGCCGGCGAAGTCACGCAGGATCTCGGCAGCGGTGGTGTTGCGGTGGTACGCCGGATTGGCTGGATTGGCGAACTGGCTGGCAAGGAACCAGCCGTGTTGTTCGGCCAGTTCGCGTGCCTTTCGGACCATGCCGCTGCCGCGCTCGGCGGCCGGGGTCAGGATCACCTTGGCGCCATAGGCGCGCATCAGCTTGCGGCGCTCGACCGAGAAGGTCTCGACCATGGTCGCCACGAACTTGTAGCCGCGCGCGGCGGCGACCATCGCCAGTGCCACGCCGGTGTTGCCGGACGTGGCCTCCACGATGGTGTCGCCCGGCTTGAGCAGGCCGCGTGCCTCGGCGTCGAGGATGATCGCCAGCGCCAGGCGGTCCTTTACCGAGCCGCCCGGGTTGAACGACTCGACTTTGGCGTAGACGCTGACCTGCGGCGGTGCCAGGCGCTGCAGCTTGACGATGGGGGTGTTGCCGACGGTGTCGAGGATGGAGTCGTACAGGGCCATGGAAGCGCTCCGGAAACGGGGCCGCGCCGGGCTTCGGCGGGCGAAGGGGGAGGGCTGGCTGTTCAGGCCAGCGGCTGCCGGCTGACCGTAGCGCCGGCATATGACGCCCGGAAATGACCAGATACCTTTCTTAAACAACCTTTGGTTATAAGCTGGTGACGGCAATTGACCCTAGAGTGGACCTCCACCCCACGCCGCCTGCCCGCCCATGACGCTGACCCAGCTGCGCTACCTGGTTGCCATCGCCGACGCCGAGCTGAACATCACGCTGGCCGCCTCGCGCGTGCACGCCACCCAGCCCGGCCTGTCCAAGCAGCTCAAGCAGCTGGAGGACGAGCTGGGTTTTCTGTTGTTCGTGCGCAAGGGGCGCAGCCTGGAATCGGTCACCCCGGCCGGCACCGAGGTCATCGCCCGTGCCCGCGCGGTGCTGGCCGAGGCCAACAACATCCGTACCTACGCAGCCAACCAGCGCCGCGAGAGCCAGGGCCAGCTGATCCTGACCACCACCCACACCCAGGCGCGCTTCGTGCTGCCGCCGGCGGTGGCAGCGATCAAGCAGGCCTATCCCCAGGTGAGCGTACACCTGCAGCAGGCCGGTGAAGCCGACGCGCTGGACCGCTTGAACCAGGGCGATGCCGATATCGCCATCATCAGCACCGCCGGCGGTGAGCCCACCGATGGCATCGCCGTGCCGCTGTTCCGGTGGCGACGCCTGGTGGTGGTGCCCAAGGGGCACCCGCTGGACCGTGCCGGCCGCGCACCGGACCTGGCCGCGCTGGCCCGCCAGCCGTTGATCAGCTACGAATCCTCGACCCGGCCGAACTCGTCGCTGCAACGCGCCTTCGCCGCCAACGGGCTGGTGCCTGACCTGGCACTGACCGCGCTCGATGCCGACCTGATCAAGACCTACGTGCGCACGGGTCTGGGCGTAGGCCTGCTGGCCGAGATGGCGGTCAGTTCCACCGACGAAGACCTGAGGTCGTGGCCGGCACCGGATCCGATCAGCGAGTGCATTGCGTGGGCGGTGTTGCCGCGCGACCGCGTGCTGCGCGACTACGCGCTGGAGCTGGTGCACGTGTTGGCACCGCAGATTGATCCGCGCGACCTGCGAAGGGTGCTGGATGGCAACCAGGCCGCCGCGTGGCCGGTGCCCCCGACGTGGGAGTCACTGACTCAGACCATCACGGTGTGAGGGGGGGGGGGCGAGCAGGGCTTGCAGCCCTGCACCTGCCGAATCAATGGCAAAAGCCGAAGCAACAGCAACAGCCGAAGCAACAGCAACAGCTGGCTCCCGTGGGGGGCGGGGCGGTGTGGGCAGGCAGGACACGCCGTAAACCCATCCCTGGGGGCTCGATGGCGCCATCCATGGCGCCAA
>NZ_JAUTXR010000116.1 GCF_030658505.1 Stenotrophomonas raiganjensis (SeqCode)
TCGATCGCGCAGGTGCATCGCGCGGTGCTGCATGATGGCCGCCAGGTGGCGGTGAAAGTGCAGAAGCCTGAAGTAGCCGCGCAGCTGCGCTCGGACCTGGAAGCGCTGCGCAGCTTTGCGCTGGCCGCCGATCACCTGACCCAGGTGGGCCGCCGCGTGCGCCTGCGCGACTGGCTCAACGAGTTCGCCAAGACCCTGATGCAGGAGCTGGACTACCACGCCGAGGCCGAGAACCTGGCCCGCTTCGGACGGCATCTGCGGCCCTTCCGCCGCCTGTGGGTACCGCAGCCGATCTGGGACTACAGCAGCCAGCGCGTGCTCACCATGGAGCTCGCCACCGGCGTGCGCGTGGATGCGATCTCTGGCGTGCGCCGCACCGAGCAGGACATGGATCCGCTGGCAGCGGCGCTGATCCGCGGCTACCTGGACCAGATCTTCGTGCATGGCGAGATCCACGCCGACCCGCATCCGGGCAACCTGCGGGTGATGCCCGATGGACGGCTGGCGATCTTCGACCTGGGCATGGTCGCGCACATGCCACCGCGCCTGCGCGAGCGGCTGCTGAAGATCCTGTTCGCTGCCGTCGATGGCCGCGGCGAAGAAGTGGCCGACGACCTGATCAGCATCAGCACGCGGCTGGAGGCGTTCGATGAAGAGCGCTACCTGCGCGAGACCGGCCAGCTGATCGCGCGCTACGCCGCCAGCGGCAGTTTCTCCGAAGGCCGCGTGGTGCTGGACATGGTGCGCATCGCCACCGCCTGCGGCCTGCGCACCCCGCCGGAACTGAGCCTGCTCGGCAAGGCGCTGCTCAACCTGGAAACCGTATGCCGCTTGCTGGCACCGGACCTGGATACCCGCCGCATCGTCGAACGTCAGCTGCAGCACGTGATGCGTGCGCGCCTGAAGAAGTCCCTGTCGGCAGCCAACATCGCCAGCGAGGCGATGGAGCTGCAGCAGCTGCTGCGCGATGGGCCGCGCAAGCTGTCGGACATCATGGCGCTGCTGGCCGAGAACCGTCTGCAGATGAAGGTGACGGGCCTGGAAGAATCGCGGCTGATGGAGAACCTGCAGAAGATCGCCAACCGCGTGGCGGCCGGCATCATCAGCGCGGCATTGATCATGGCCGCCGCGATGATGATGAAGATCGACACCGGCTGGCACCTGTTCGGCTACCCGCTCATCGCCCTGATCCTGTTGTTCATCGGCGTGGTGCTCGGCCTGGGCATCGTGACCAGCGCATTGCTGTTCGATCGTCGCGCGCGGGCACGCGAAGAGCGCGGGCATCGCTAGCGAATCTGCGAAAACACCCGTATTCATGCGGTTTTTAATGCAATCCAACGAAGCCTTTCACGCTCGTTTTACCTTCTGAGCGCGATTTCGCGCGCGTCATTTCAACAAACATTTCAGTCAGGTTCGTGCATGCACTATCGGGTCATCGGCCTGTCACATGCATGTGCTTGCGGCAGCGCCGGTCGGATGGACACGCGTCGGTACGACGTCCATCACCACCACCCCGTCACTGCCGAAGCTGCCTATGCTCTGGATACTGCTGCTGTCGTTGTTGCTGCTGTGCTGGTTGTTCCTCGCGTCCGGCAAATGGGTGTGGTGGAAGGCCAGTGCGTTCTCGCTGCTGCTGCTCACGCTCAGCGCATGGTGGCTGATCGACAAGCTGTCCGGTGATGGGCTCAACGCCGCCACGCTGTACCACCTCGGCGCCGACATGGAAGGCGCCGGAGTCTCCGACTTCAAGGGCTACATCGCCGGCTTCATCGTGCTGGCGCTGGTCTCGCTGCTGCCGCTGTTCGCCACGCGGGTGAAGCGCTGGCGCCGGCCCGGCCACGGTGGCGCGCTGTTCGCGGGCTTCGCGGCCGTGTGGGTGGCCACGATCATGATCAGCCCGTTGGCCCGCGACGGCCAACGCCTGTACCAGCAGCTGCGCCCGGTCGACTTCGCCCGCATCGCCCCCGAGTATCAGGTGCCGACGCAGCCGTTGCAGCGTCCGCGCAACATCGTCTGGATCTATGGCGAAAGCTTGGAACGCACCTATCTGGACGAGGCCGTGTTTCCCGGCCTGATGCCCAACCTCAACCGCCTGGCATCCGAGTCGCTGGACGTGCGTGGCCTGGCTTCGGCCGAAGGCAGCGGCTGGACCATCGCCGGCCTGGTGTCGTCGATGTGCGGCGTGCCGCTGACCACCTCGCAGGGCGATGAGAACAGCATGGACCGCATGGGCAGCTTCCTGCCCAAGGCGGTGTGCCTGGGCGACTACCTGAAGCAGCAGGGTTACACCAATCATTACCTGGGGGGCGCCAACGGCCAGTTCGCCGGCAAGGGCCAGTTCCTGGCCAGCCACGGCTTCGATGAAGTGCATGACCTGGCCTGGTTCAAGCAGCAGAAGAAGATCGGCCGCATCCACTACTCGGCCTGGGGCGTGCACGACGACGTGCTGCTGGACACCGCCTACCAACGCTTCGAGCAGCTCTCGCGCGCCGGTTCGCCGTTCATGCTGACCACGCTGACCATGGATACCCACCACCCTGCCGGCCACCTGCCGGTGTCGTGCAAGGGCGAGCGCTACCAGAGCCAATACGGCAACATCAACATGCTCAACGCGCTCAAGTGCAGCGACCGGCTGATCTCGCAGCTGGTCGAACGCATCCAGGCCAGCCCGTACGGCAAGGACACGCTGATCGTGATCGCCTCCGACCACCTGGCAATGCCCAACGATCTGACTCACATCCTGACCCGGCAGAAGCGCGAGAACCTGCTGCTGTTCCTGGGCGACGGCATCGCCCCGCAGCAGCTCAACGCCGACGCCGGCACCACCCTGGATTCGGGTGCGACCCTGCTCAGCCTGCTGGACCCGAACCTGAAGACGATGGGCTTTGGCCGTTCGCTGATCGACAGCCAGCGCACGCCCAGCGCCAGCGTGGCGACCCAGCGCGATGGTGGCCGTGACTATCCGCAGTACCTGGCCTTCGCGCGTTCACTGTGGCTGGGCGAACCGACCCGCGAGCTGAAGATCGATGGCGATGACCAGGTGGTGGTCGGCCTGCAGCACGTGCAGCCACCGGTGCTGCTGGAGTACGACAAGGACTGGGGGTTGAAGTCGGTGTACCTGGAGAACACCTCGCGCCAGTTCGATGATGCCGCCCCGGACAACACGCTGGCCTATGTCGACCGCTGCACCGCGTTCGAGGACGGCTCGGCCGACGGCGACTGGTGCGCACTGCTGGTCAACCGTGACAACGGCATCAAGCTGTACCGCGACAACGACCTGCGTGGCGGCATTGCCGTGGATGCACCGCTGGACGCATTCCAGGGCCCGCGCCCGAGCGTGCGTCAGGCACACATGATCACCCAGAAGGGTCGCCGTACCCGCGCTGGCCAGTACATGCTGCAGCTGGTGGCCAGCACGCGGCCGGATCGTGGTTTCTGGATCGAAGCGGTGTCCTCGCAGCGCAAGGTGGTGCTGGCCCAGCAGTGGGTGCAGCCCGATGCCAACGGCAAGATCAACGTGTCGTTCGGGCTGGATCACGAAGTGGATGATCTGGAGATCCGCGCGTGGTTGAACCATGCCGAGAAGCTGGCGGTGGACACGTTCGCACTGGTGCCCTCGCGCGGCCGACCACGGGGTTAGGGGTTCTTTGCAGGGCTGCGCCCTGCACCCGCCGAAGCAACGGCCGAAGCAAGAGCGACAGCAACGGCAACAGCGGGCATTCCGTGGTTTGGCGGGGCGGTGTCGGAGTGCGGGGACGCTGTAAATCCGTCCCTGGAGGCTTGGCAGCCGCATCCATGCGGCTGACACCCCGCACTCCGACACCGCCCCACCTCTGACAGTTCCTGCGGCTGTCGGTAGGTGTCGACCTTGGTCGACACACTCTGTCAGATATCGAAAATCAAGATCGGGTCAGATCCGTTTTCCTCCGGAAAACGGATCTGACCCCGAGAGCAATTCCAACAGATCGCGGGAGATTGTCGAAGGCGGGGTGGGTCCGGTTGCGGGAGTGTCCGCGGCATGGATGCCGCGGCCAAGCCCCCAAGGACGGGTTTACGGCACGTGGAATGGCTTTTCCCCACAGGGGTCACCCATACCCACCGGTTTTGTTTTGCAGTGCAGCGTGCAAAGTGCTTTCGCAGCCCGCACGATGGCCCTGCATCCCGACGTGGGGGAGGGAGCAGAGCCCGCTGGCAGTTCGC
>NZ_JAUTXR010000117.1 GCF_030658505.1 Stenotrophomonas raiganjensis (SeqCode)
GAGTTGAGTAGTTCATGCTCATAAATTCCGCATGAACCCTCTGAGTTGAGCGTTCTCGAAGTGAGTAGTATTGTTAAAGTACTTGAATTCCAAGTATTGAGTTTTATCTTTGGTTATTGAAAACCTTGCATTGAGTCGTTCATGCTCATAAATTTTGGCATAAACCATATTTTAAGAAGTCTTTTACAAACGTTTTAACTTTGTTTTAGGACTTAAGTTTTGAGTTAAGCAAGGAGTAAAGAATTGAGTTCATTTCTCCAAAAGTTACAAGGGAACAAAGTATTCCCAAGAGTTAAAAATATTTTCACATTTGAACAAGAAAGGGAAA
>NZ_JAUTXR010000058.1 GCF_030658505.1 Stenotrophomonas raiganjensis (SeqCode)
AACCAGAAATCCATCCACGCATGGCGTGGATCTGCCGTGTCGACCAAGGTCGACACCCACCAAGAGCAGCAGGAACCTGTCGAAGGCGGGGTGGGGCCGGTTGCGGGGGTGTCCGCGGCATGGATGCCGCGGTCAAGCCCCAAGGACGGGTTTACGGCGTCCCCGCAACCCGGCACCGCCCCGCCCAACAAGCAGAAAAGCCAGAGCCGCTTTGGCTCTGGCTTCTGCTGTGGAACTTGACGTTGCCTCTGCGGGTGCCGGGCCGCAGGCCCGGCCGATCAACTCACACCACCGGTTCGCGCAGGGCGGGGTTGTCCCAACCCGGGCGCGGGGCGAAACGGTCGCCGTGGCGCCGCTGCAGCGCCTTCAACCGCTCGACGATCGCATCGGCACCGACTGCACGGATGTGCTGGATCGGGCCGCCGCGGAACGGGGCAAAACCGGTGCCGAAGATCACGCCGGCATCCAGCAGGTCCGCATCGGCCACCACGCCTTCGTGCAGGCAGGCCACCGCCTCGTTCAACAGCGGCAGGATCAGGCGGTCCTCCAGATCGTCCGGGGCCCGGTAATCGCTGGCCACGTCCGGCTTCTTCGGCTTGCCGTTCTCCCAGGTGTAGATGCCCTGGCCATCCTTCTTGCCGCGCTTGTCCGGCTCCACCGTCTGCAGGGCCGCCGGAATCTGCAGGCCGAGGAACGGCGCCAGTTCGCGGCCGACGCCGGCGGCCACGTCCAGGCCGACGGTGTCGATCAGTTCGATCGGGCCCATCGGCATGCCGAACTTCACTGCGGCCCTGTCGATCACCGGGCCCGGAATGCCCTCGGCATACGCGGTGGCGGCTTCCAGCATGTACGGGAACAGCACGCGGTTGACCAGGAAGCCCGGGCTGCCGGCCACCGGCACCGGGAACTTGCCCAGCGCCTTGCAGAACGCGGCCAGGCGGCGCTCGGTCTCCGGCGCCATGCCGTCGTGGTGGATGATCTCCACCAGCGGCATCTGCGCCACCGGGTTGAAGTAGTGCAGGCCGGCGAACTGCGCCGGGCGCTGGATGTGGTCGCGCAGTTCCACCAGCGGAATCGACGAGGTGTTGGTGGTCAGCAGTGCATCCACCTTCATCTTCGGTTCCAGCGTCTGGTACAGCGCGCGCTTGGCTTCCGGGTTCTCGATGATCGCTTCGATAACCAGGTCGGCCTCGGCCACGCCGTTGCCTTCCAGGTCGGCACGCAGGCGCGCGGCCACGGCAGGGCGCTTGCTCTCGTCACGCACCTTCTTGGCGAACAGCGCCTGCGCGCGTTCCATGGCCGGGTCGATGAAGCGCTGCTCGCGGTCCTGCAGGGTCACCTCGAAGCCCTTGTAGGCCGCCCACGCGGCGATGTCGCCGCCCATTACGCCGGCGCCGACCACGTGCACGTGGCGGATGCCGGAGTCGCCGCCACCCAGTCCCTTCAGGCGCTCGGTCAGGAAGAAGATGCGGATCAGGTTGCGCGCGGTCGGCGTGCTGGCCAGTTTCACCACCGCCCTGCGCTCGGCATCCAGGCGTGCTTGGATCGGCTTGCCGCCGCTGCGCTGCCAGGTGCTGATCAGTGCGTAGGGCGCCGGGTACTGGTCCTTCTTCGCCTTGCGCGCGACCTGCTTGACCATCTGCGGTGCCAGCAGCGTGCGCGCCAGCCAGGTGTTGGTCGCCCATGCCGTTGCGCGCTGCTTGAACGGCCGGGTGGTGCCGGAAAGGGCCAGCGCCACGGCGGTATCGAGCACCACCGCCGGTGCCACCACCTTGTCGACCAGGCCGATGCCACGCGCGGCCGAGGCCGACAGGGTGCGGCCGGTCAGCATCATGTCCATCGCCGCCGGTGCACCGACCAGCTGCGGCAGGCGCGCGCTGCCACCCCAGCCGGGGAAGATGCCCAGCTGGGTTTCCGGCAGGCCGATGCGGGTGCTGCTGTCATTGGAGGCCACGCGGTAGCGGCAGGCCAGTGCCAGCTCGGTGCCGCCCCCCAGGCAGTGGCCGTGAATGGCCGCCACGGTCGGGCAGGGCAGCTCGGCCAGCTTCTGGTAGGTGGCCTGGCCACGACGGATGGCGTCGTTGACGGTGCCGCGGCGGTCGAACTCCTGGAACTCCTTCAGGTCGGCGCCGGCAATGAACCCCGCCTTCTTCAATGACTGGATCACCACACCCTTGGGCGGGTCCAGCGCGATGCGTTCCAGCAGGTCGCCCAGTTCCAGCAGCACGTCCTGCGACATCGCGTTGACGCTGCTGTCCTGACGATCCAGGGAGAGAACCACCACGCCGTCGTCGCGGATCTCGGGGTGCCAGTGGCTGAAGCGGAGACCATCGAAGCCTGAGAGCATGGACGTTCCATCCGGTTGTGTATGGAGAAGCGGCTATGATCCAGAGGTTGTTTCCCCCGCGTCAAATCCCAATAGCAGGGGAGTGGCGACCCCCGGATCCATGGCCGTGGACCGGGACGCTAACGGAACGGTGGTTAAAAGCTGGTGCGGCGCCGGGTGATCGGTGACTGAACTTTTCCCGGGATTGGCAGTCTCATTGCCCGACGTCGGTTGGGCTGACAGGAGTGCGGCCCCTCATGGCCGATGTTGATACACCTCAGGAGCTGGATCTGGAACTGGTCCGGCGCGTGCAGCACGGCGAGAGCGCCGCGTTCGATGTCCTGGTGCGCAAGTACCAGCATCGGGTCGTGGCCCTGGTCGGTCGCTACATCGCCGACTGGAGCGAATGTCAGGACGTCGCCCAGGACACTTTCATCCGCGCCTACCGCGCGATCGGGAGTTTCCGCGGCGATGCCCAGTTCTCAACCTGGTTGCATCGAATCGCCGTGAATACCGCCAAAAACTACCTGGCTTCACACAATCGAAGGCCACCGACCGATGACATCGACATCGGTGACGCCGAACAGTTCGACAGCGGGACGCGACTGCGCGACACCGATACACCCGAGCGCGAGTTGATGCGCCAGGAACTGGAACAGACGGTGATGAAAGCCGTCAACGCGCTGCCGGAAGAACTCCGGCTGGCGATCACCCTGCGCGAGGTGGAGGGCCTGAGCTACGAGGATATCGCGCAGAAAATGGGGTGCCCGATCGGCACCGTGCGTTCACGGATCTTCCGGGCGCGCGAGGCGATCGACACCGAACTCCGGCCGTTGTTGGACATCGGCAGCGCCACCCGTGAGAAGAGCCGCGTATGACCAGTAATCCGTTCAACGAATCGCAGAACCATCAATCGCCCGCCGGGCAGCGCCTGGACCAGCGCCATCGCGAACAGCTGTCGGCGCTGGTCGATGGCGAGCTGGGGGCCGATGAGGCGCGCTTCCTGCTGCGCCGTATGGAGCACGACCCCGAACTGTCCAGCTGCCAGGAGCGCTGGCAGCTGCTGGGCGATGTGATGCGCGGGCAGGCGTCGGCACTGGCTCCAGCCGATTTCAGTGCCGCCGTGGCTGCCGCCATCGCGGCAGAGCCGACGCCGCAGGCCGAGCCGCGTCGCCAGGTGCGTCGCAGTGGTTGGCGCGCCTGGGGCGGCGGTGCTGCGCTGGCCGCATCGGTCGCTGCGGTCGCCCTGTTCATGGGCGGCGAGAAGCTGAAGGAAGCCACCCCCGGCGAGCCATTGTCCCCCCAGGTGATCGCCAGCCAGGCAGAGCTGCCGGCCGCGCCGACCGATCCTGCCCAGGTGACCGAAGCCTCGGCAGGCACTGCCGCGATGGCCGTGGCGGCGCCCCCCGCCCTGGCAATGGCCGCCGCCAGTCGCCGGCAGGACACCCGCCGTGCCAGCGCCACCCGCAGCCAGCAGGCCGCGCGTGCCGCCCAGCGTGAGGATATGCCGCAGCGCGCGGTGGCCGCTGCGCAGGCGCCACTGACCCCGACCGTGCCGGCCAATGCCAGCCGCAACCTGCCGTTCGGTGAAGTCGGTGGCCTGCAGGCGCGACCGTGGCCGCGTTCCAGCCTGGCGCCCGCCGCCGCCGGCGCGCTCAATGCCAGCTTCCCGGCCCACTCCGGTGGCGCAGCGTTCTATCCGTTCGAGCCGCGCCTGCAGGACGACCTGCCGGTGCCGCCGCGCCCGCGCGACTGAGCCGGGCGTTTTCACGCCCCGCCGTCGGCGGGGCCCGTATTCCTCTTTCCACCCGATCCGGAGGTTGCCGTCCGATGACTCCCCGACTCCGCACGCAGGCCATTGGCCTGCTGGCCTTGACCCTGCCGCTGGTGGCCTGCGCGCAGGCCCCGGCTCCGGCCGCCCAGACCCAGGCCGCCCCGGCCGCCGCGCCGCGGGCGCCGGCACAGCCGCTGGTCACCGGCCTGCCCGACTTCACCAATCTGGTTGAACAGGTCGGCCCCGGCGTGGTCAATGTCGATACCACCATCGTCCGCAGCAATCGCCAGGCGTCGCGGGGGCCGATGGGCGACGACGACATGCCGGAATTCTTCCGTCGCTTCTTCGGCCCGGACTTCCCGATGCCGGGGCAGGGCCCGGGCGGCCAGGACGGTGGACCCAGCATCAAGGGCCGGGGCATGGGCTCGGGCTTCATCATTTCGCCCGACGGCTATGTGCTGACCAACTACCACGTGGTGGCCGATGCCAGCGAGGTGAAGGTCAAGCTGGGCGACAGCCGTGAGTTCAAGGCCAAGGTGGTGGGCAGCGACCAGCAGTACGACGTGGCCCTGCTGAAGATCGACGGCAAGAACCTGCCGACGGTGCGCGTGGGCGATTCGAACACCCTGAAGCCGGGACAGTGGGTTGTCGCGATCGGCTCGCCATTCGGTCTCGACCATTCGGTCACCGCTGGCGTGGTCAGCGCCGTCGGCCGCAGTACGGGGGGGCCGGACCAGCGCTATGTGCCCTTCATCCAGACCGACGTGGCGATCAACCAGGGCAACTCCGGTGGCCCGCTGCTGAACACCCGCGGTGAAGTCGTCGGCATCAACTCGCAGATCTTCTCGGCCTCCGGTGGCTACATGGGCATCAGCTTCGCGATCCCGATCGACCTGGCGATGAGCGCGGTCGAGCAGATCAAGAAGAGCGGCAAAGTCACCCGCGGTCAGCTTGGCGCGGTGGTCGAGCCGATCGATTCGCTGAAGGCGCAGGGCCTGGGCCTGCCGGACAGCCGTGGTGCCCTGGTCAACCAGATCGTGGCCGGCAGTGCGGCCGCCAAGGCCGGCGTGCAGGTGGGCGATGTCATCCGCGCGGTCAACGGCAGCACGGTCAACAGCTGGTCCGACCTGCCGCCGCTGATCGGCGCGATGGCGCCGGGCAGCAAGGTCAACCTGGTGGTGTACCGCGACGGCAAGCCGCATGAGCTCAGCGCCACCCTGACCGCGCTGAGTGAAGACGAGCAGGGCAATGCCCGCGGTCCGGCGGCCGGCGGCGCTGAAGCGGCGCCGCAGACCGGCGCCAACGCCCTGCTGGGGCTGGATGTCAGTGACCTGAGCGCGGCCCAGCGCAAGCAGTTCGGGCTCAACAGCAATGAAGGCGTGCGCATCACCGGGGTCAAGGGCCAGGCAGCGCGCGATGCCGGCCTGTCTCCGGGCATGGTGATCCTGCAGGTCGGCCGCACCCCGGTCGGCAGCGTGGAGGGCCTGAACCGGGCGCTGTCCAGCTTCAAGAAGGACGATGTGGTGATGTTGCTGGTCCGCACGGCCAACGGCAACAGTGCCTTCGTGGCAGTCAAGGCCGGCCAGTAAGGCCTGCCGGGGCCGCTTCGGCGGCCCCGGCGTCCCCTCCAAAGCCCCGCTCTGGCGGGGCTTCGGCCGTCCCGGGCCAGGTTCGATGCGGCCGTTTTCGCGGCCGGGCCCCGGGCGTGCGATAATCGACCGTTACCCTGACGACGCCGCGCGCCGCCGCCACCTATGTCTTCTGATTCGATGCGGAACATCCGCAACTTCTCCATCATCGCCCATGTCGACCACGGCAAGTCCACGCTGGCCGACCGCATCATCCAGCTCTGTGGTGGCCTGCAGGCCCGCGAGATGGAAGCGCAGGTGCTCGACTCCAACCCGATCGAGCGCGAGCGTGGCATCACGATCAAGGCGCAGTCGGTGTCGCTGCCGTACCTGGCCAAGGACGGGCAGACCTACCACCTGAACTTCATCGACACCCCCGGCCACGTCGATTTCTCCTATGAAGTCAGCCGCTCGCTGGCCGCCTGCGAAGGTGCGCTGCTGGTGGTCGATGCCGCCCAGGGCGTGGAAGCGCAGTCGGTGGCCAACTGCTACACCGCGGTGGAGCAGGGCCTGGAAGTAGTGCCGGTGATCAACAAGATCGACCTGCCCACCGCCGACATCGAGCGCGCCAAGGCCGAGATCGAGGCGGTGATCGGCATCGATGCCGCCGACGCCGTGCCGGTCAGCGCCAAGACCGGCCTGAACGTGCAGGATGTGCTGGAAGCGATCGTGCACCGCATTCCGCCGCCGAAGCCGCGCGATACCGAGAAGCTGCAGGCACTGATCATCGACTCCTGGTTCGACAACTACCTGGGCGTTGTCTCGCTGGTGCGCGTGATGCAGGGCGAGATCAAGGCGGGTGACAAGTTGCAGGTGATGTCCACCGGCCGCAACCACCAGGTCGACAACGTCGGCGTGTTCACCCCCAAGCGCAAAGTGCTGCCGGCGCTGCGTGCTGGTGAAGTGGGTTGGGTCACCGCCAGCATCAAGGACGTTCACGGCGCGCCGGTCGGCGACACCCTGACCCTGGCCGGTGATCCGGCACCGCACCCGCTGCCGGGCTTCCAGGAAATGCAGCCACGCGTGTTCGCTGGCCTGTTCCCGGTCGACGCCGAGGACTACCCGGACCTGCGCGAAGCACTGGACAAGCTGCGCCTGAACGATGCCGCGCTGCGTTTCGAGCCGGAAAGTTCCGAGGCGATGGGCTTCGGCTTCCGCTGCGGCTTCCTCGGCATGCTGCACATGGAGATCGTGCAGGAGCGCCTTGAGCGCGAATACAACCTGGACCTGATCAGCACCGCGCCGACGGTGGTGTATGAAGTCCTGAAGACCGATGGCTCGATCATCAACATGGACAATCCGGCCAAGCTGCCGCCGGTGAACCAGGTCGAGGAGATCCGCGAGCCGATCATCCGTGCCAACGTGCTCACTCCCGAGGAGTACATCGGCAACATCATCAAGCTGTGCGAAGAAAAGCGCGGCAGCCAGATCGGCATCAACTACCTGGGCAGCCAGGTGCAGATCAGCTATGAGCTGCCGATGGCCGAGGTGGTGCTGGACTTCTTCGACAAGCTGAAGTCGGTCAGCCGTGGCTACGCCTCGCTGGACTACCACTTCGTCCGCTTCGACGCCGGCCCCTTCGTGCGCGTGGACGTGCTGATCAACGGCGACAAGGTCGACGCACTGTCGCTGATCGTGCACCGCAGCCATGCCGACCGTCGTGGCCGTGAGCTGTGTGAGAAGATGAAGGACCTGATTCCGCGCCAGATGTTCGACGTCGCCATCCAGGCTGCGGTCGGCTCGCAGATCATCGCCCGTACCACGGTCAAGGCCATGCGCAAGAACGTGCTGGCCAAGTGCTATGGTGGCGACGTTTCGCGCAAGAAGAAGCTTCTGGAAAAGCAGAAGGAAGGCAAGAAGCGCATGAAGCAGGTCGGCCGCGTGGAGATCCCGCAGGAAGCGTTCCTGGCCGTGCTGCAGATGGACAACAAGTAATCCCGCACCGGCCCTGCGGGGCCGGTCGTCCGGTGACGTTGCAAAGGACCCTGAATGAAACTGTTTGAGATCCTCCTGGTCGTGCTGACCCTGGCCTCGGGCCTGATCCTGCTTGCGGACAAGCTGTACCTCGCCAAGCGTCGCGCCCAGCGCGCCGGCCTGCTCGATTCCGAGCCGGTGCTGGTGGATTACTCGCGTGCGTTCTTCCCGGTGCTGGCGATCGTGCTGATCGTGCGCAGCTTCATCGCCGAGCCGTACAAGATCCCGTCCAGCTCGATGATGCCGAACCTGCTGATCGGCGATTTCATCCTGGTCAACAAGTTCTCCTACGGCCTGCGCCTGCCGATCAGCAACACCAAGGTGGTGCCGTTCGGCGAGCCGTCCCGTGGTGACGTGGTGGTGTTCCACTTCCCCGGCCACAGCGACAACGACCCGGCCAAGGGCGAGAACTTCATCAAGCGCGTGATCGGCGTGCCGGGTGACACCGTGGTCTTCGAAGGTGACGGCGTCATCCTCAACGGTGAGCCGCTGAAGTACGACAACAAGGGCATCTACGCCGGCCACAAGGGCCAGGGCGAGGGCGCCAACCTGCTGGTCGAGCACCTGCCGGGCCGCACCCACACCGTGCTGGAGACCGACTATCCGCGTGGCCAGGGCCAGTGGACCGTGCCGGCCGGCAAGTACCTGGTGATGGGCGACAACCGCGACAACAGTGATGATGGCCGGTTCTGGGGCCTGCTGCCGGAGGAGAACCTGCGCGGCAAGGCATTCCTGATCTGGCTGAACTGCCAGGGCTGGTTCTGCAAGGATGGCTTCGAGCCGTCGCGGATCGGTTCGAGCATCAACTGAACACCTTCACATCCAACGCGTATCTGGGGAGAACGCAATGAAGACGATGAACGCGCAGCGCGGCATGACCCTGACCTCGTTCCTGACGGTCCTGATCGTGGTCGGTTTCTTCCTCTACATCGGCATGAAGCTGTTCCCGATGTACCAGGAGTACTACGCCGTGCGCTCGGCGATGAAGAGCCTGGCCAACGAGCCGGGCGTGGGCAGCATGGAGCCTTCCCGCATCCAGGACCTGTTCTTCAAGCGCCTGTACATCAACTACTCGGAAAACGTGAAGCCGGCCAACGTGAAGTTCGATCGTCGCGACAATGGCTGGACCCTCAAGGTCAACTACGAAGTGCGTCGCCCGCTGATCGGCAACCTCGATGTGGTTGGCAAATTCGATTCTTCCCAGGACCTGACGCGAAGCGGTGCCCAGTAAATTCATCCAACGTGGCGACCTGATCGGTCATCCCTTCCGCGATCCGGCCCTGCTCAAGCAGGCGCTGACGCATCGCAGTGCCGGGGCGCCGCACAACGAGCGCCTGGAGTTCCTGGGCGACAGCATCGTCAACATGCTGGCGGCCGAGGCGCTGTACCGGCGCTGGCCCAAGGCCGACGAAGGGGCAATGACCCGTGCCCGCGCCGAGCTGGTGCGTGAAGGTGCACTGGCGGTGATCGCGCGCACCCTGGAACTGGGTGAGCGGCTGACCCTGGGGCCGGGTGAGATGAAGTCCGGCGGCCACCGTCGCGACTCGATCCTGGCGGATGCGGTGGAAGCCGTGGTGGCCGCGATCTATCTGGATGCCGGCTTCGAGGCCTGCCGTGCGGTGGTGCTGCCCTGGTTCAGCGCGTCGATGGACGCACTGCCGGCCACCGGCCGGCCCGAGAAGGACCCCAAGACGCGCCTGCAGGAATGGCTGCAGGCCCGACAGAAGGCGTTGCCGCAGTATGAACTGGTGTCAGAATCCGGTGACGACCACGCCAAACATTTCCGGGTACGCTGCAACGTAGTCGACCCGGCCGCCAGCACCGAGGGCGAAGGCGCCTCGCGGCGGCTTGCCGAACAACAGGCGGCTGCGGCCGTCCTAGAACAACTGGATTCCAAGTGAGCGAACAAACTCCCCATCATTGCGGCAGCGTGGCCGTCATCGGCCGCCCGAACGTGGGCAAGTCGACCCTGACCAATGCCCTGGTCGGTGCCAAGGTCAGCATCGTTTCCAACCGCCCGCAGACCACGCGCCATCGCCTGCTGGGCATCGCCACCTATCCGGAAGGCCAGCTGGTGCTGGTTGACACCCCCGGCCTGCACAAGGTGCAGAAGCGGGCGATGAACCGGGTGATGAACCGCGCCGCGCGCGGTTCGCTGGAAGGCGTTGATGCCGGACTGCTGGTGATCGAAGCCGGCCGCTGGGATGAAGAGGACAGCCTGGCCTTCAACGTGCTGCGTGATGCCGGCATCCCGGTGGTGCTGGTGGTCAACAAGATCGACCGCCTGAAGGAAAAGGGCGCGCTGCTGCCGTTCCTGCAGCAGGTGACCGAAGGCCGCGATTTCGCCGCTGTGCACCCGATTTCGGCGCAGAAGCGCAACGGCCTGGAAGCATTGGTGCGTGACGTGCTGAAGCTGCTGCCGGAAGCGCCACCGATGTTCGGCGAGGACGAGATCACCGACCGCAGCCAGCGCTTCCTGGCCGGTGAACTGGTGCGTGAGCAGCTGATGCGCCAGCTTGGCGAGGAATTGCCGTACGCCACCACCGTGGAGATCGAGCGCTTCACCGAGGACGGCAACCTGTTGCGCATCGGTGCGGTGATCTGGGTCGAGCGCGAGGGCCAGAAGGCCATCGTGATCGGCAAGGGCGGCACCCGCCTGAAGGAGATCGGGGCCAAGTCCCGCCTGCAGATGGAACGTCTGTTCGGGGCCAAGGTGTTCCTGGAGACCTGGGTGCGCGTGCGCGAAGGCTGGTCTGATGACGAGGCCGCACTGAAGGCCTTCGGCTACGAGTAAGCCGGAACGGTCGCTTCGATGATGATCGAGGACGACACCGGCTTCGTGCTGCATGCACGGGCCTACCGCGAGACCAGCCTGCTGGTCGAGGTGTTGAGCGCGCAGCATGGCCGTATCGGCCTGCTCGCGCGCGGCGTGTCCACCGCCAAGGGCCAGGTGTTGCGCGCCGCCCTGCAGCCGTTGCAGTGGATCCGCTTCAGCGCCCAGCAGCGGGGCGAACTGGCCCAGCTGCGTGGCGCCGAGGCGCTGGATGCCGCGCCGCGCCTGATCGGCCAGGCGATGCTGGCCGGCTTCTACCTGAGTGAACTGACCCTGCGCCTGGCCCCGCGCCAGGATCCGCTGCCCGAGTTGTACCTGGCCTACGGCGAGGCGCGCGCGAGGCTGGCGGTGGGCGCTGGCCTGGCCTGGACCCTGCGCCGCTTCGAGCGCGAACTGCTGGCCGCGCTGGGGTTGGGTTTCGAGCTGGACAGCGCCAGCGACGGCCAGCCGATCGACCCGGCAGCACGCTACGAGCTGGATCCGCAGGAAGGTGCGCAGCGCCTGTTGAGCGAGCGTGGCGGTGAGCGGCGCGCGGCCGCGACCGGCTCGGCGCTGCTGGCGTTGGCCGCCGACGAAGAACCCGGCGCAGCCGACCTGGCCAGCCTGCGCCTGCCGATGCGACGGGTGTTGGCCCATCACCTGGGGCCGCGGGGCCTGAAGTCCTGGGAAATGCTCGAGCAGCTCGCGTCCCGCAGGTAGGGGGGGGCGGCAGGGCTTGCAGCCCTGCACCTGCCGAATCAACGTCAACGGCAAAAGCTGGCTATCCGTGGGTAGGCGGGGTGGGTCCGGTTGCGGGAGACGCCGTAAACCCATCCATGGGGGCTTGGCCGCGGCATCCATGCCGCGGACACTCCCGCAACCGGACCC
>NZ_JAUTXR010000066.1 GCF_030658505.1 Stenotrophomonas raiganjensis (SeqCode)
CCGGGTTGCCCACCCAGAGCTCGCCTTCGCCGACCACCTTGCCCGGGCCGACCACCGCACCGGCACCGACGAAGCCATGGCGTTCCACACGGGCGCCATCGAGGATGCAGGCGCCCATGCCGATCAGGCTGTAGTCGCCGATGGTGCAGGCATGGATGATGCAGCCGTGGCCGACGGTCACGCCCTCGCCGATCAGGGTGGGGTAGCCGGCCTTGTTGTACGGGCTGTGGTGGCTGACGTGGATGATGGTGCCATCCTGCACGTTGGTGCGCGCGCCGATGCGCACGTAATTGACATCACCGCGGATGACCGTGCCTGGCCACACCGACACGTCGTCGGCCAGCTCGACGTCACCGATGAGGGTGCAGGCGGGATCGACGTATACGCGCTGGCCGAGGACGGGCATCTTGTCGCGGAAGGGGCGCAGCGGGTTCATCGGTGTCTCCGGAAATCTGGGCGTTCGCGATGATGATACCCGCGTGGTAGAGCCGGCCGCTGGCCGGCAACCACGGAAATCCAGGCGTGCCGCGCGGTGACCATGATCACCGGCACGTCGCTGCTGGCGCGCAGTTCGCGGCACAGGTCCACGCCATCGCGCTGCGGCAGCATCAGGTCCAGCAGCACCAGGTCGGGTTGATAGCGCGCGAAGGCGTCGATCACCTGGCC
>NZ_JAUTXR010000103.1 GCF_030658505.1 Stenotrophomonas raiganjensis (SeqCode)
GGTCAGGTGATCGGCGGCCAGCGCAAAGCTGCGCAGCGCTTCCAGGTCCGAGCGCAGCTGCGCGGCTACTTCAGGCTTCTGCACTTTCACCGCCACCTGGCGGCCATCATGCAGCACCGCGCGATGCACCTGCGCGATCGACGCACAGCCCAACGGCTCGGGATCGAACGAGGCAAACAGCTTGCTCACCCCGACGCCCAGCTCCTGCTCGATGATGGCGTGGATGCGTTCGAGCGGGATCGGCGCCACCTTTTCCTGCATGCGTTCCAGGGCGGTGGCGAACTCCACCGGTACCATGTCCGGGCGGGTGGACAGCATCTGGCCCAGCTTGACGAAGGTCGGGCCCAGCGCTTCCAGGTCGCTGACGAACTGTTCCGGGTTGCCATCGGCGGGCACGTCGGCCTGGTTGCTGGCGGCGTCCAGGTTCATGCCTGAAAACACGCCCGAATGGCGGTAGCGCATCAGCAGGCGCAGGATCTGGCTGCGCCGGTTCATGCCCTTGACCAGCGGGGGATTGCCATTGGCGGTGGGCGGATTGCTCAAGCGGAACTCCCATGCGGCAAGGACGGTCGTGGCGGCCGCTGGCCGGCAATGTCCGGATTCGGCAGTGTCGCCGGGGGGCGGTAGGCACACAGTGAATCCGCCCGCTTCCGCAGCTGCCCCGGTATCGGTCAGAATCCGCTCATTCCCTTTCTTGGACGCCCCATGGCCGGTGCCAGCCTGTTCGCCCTGCTCGACGATATCGCCTCCCTGCTCGACGATGTCTCGGTGCTGACCAAGGTCGCGGCAAAGAAGACCGCAGGCGTGCTGGGCGACGACCTGGCGCTGAACGCGCAGCAGGTCACCGGGGTCAACGCCAACCGCGAGCTGCCGGTGGTGTGGGCAGTGGCCAAGGGCTCGCTGGTCAACAAGGTGATCCTGGTGCCGGCCGCGCTGGCGATCAGCGCACTGGAGGCGTGGCTGCACAGCCGTGGCTGGAACGTGCCGCTGATCGTGCCGCTGATGATGATCGGCGGTGCTTTCCTCTGCTTCGAAGGCGTGGAGAAGCTGGCGCACCGCTTCCTGCATTCCTCCGACGACGATGCCGAGCGCCAGGCCGAACGGCGCAGGGCGCTGGCCGATGCGCAGGTGGACATGGTCGCGTGGGAGAAGGACAAGGTGAAGGGCGCGATCCGCACCGATTTCATCCTTTCGGCCGAGATCATCGTGCTGACCCTGGGCGTGGTCGCGGCCGCACCGCTGGTCAACCAGCTGGGCACGCTGGCGGTGGTTGCGGTGGCGATGACCATCTTCGTTTACGGACTGGTGGCGGGCATCGTCAAGCTCGACGATGTCGGCCTCTACCTGTCGCGCAAGGGCGGTGCCATCGCCGCCTTTGGACGTGGCCTGGTGGCCTCCGCGCCGTGGCTGATGAAGTTCCTGTCGGTGGCCGGCACCATCGCCATGTTCCTGGTGGGCGGCGGCATCCTTGTGCACAACGTGCCGGCACTGCACCACGCGGTGCAGGCATTGGGCGGCGAAGGGCAGTGGGGCTGGCTGATCAGTGCTGCGGCCAACATGGTGGTCGGCATCATCGCTGGTGCCATCGTGCTGGCGGCGGTGACCGGGTTCCAGAAGCTGCGCGGGAAATGATCTGTAGAGCCGAGCCCACGCTCGGCTGCTCTACGGCGCTGCGCGCCGCCGCCCGAGCATGGGCTCGGGCGCTACAGCGTCTGCACGCTGGATCATCACCCCGCCTGCACCCGGTTCTTGCCCTGTCGCTTGGCCGCATACAGCGCGTCATCGGCACGCCGCAACAGGGCCTCCGCATCCTCACCGGGCTGCCATTGCGCCAGCCCGGCACTGAAATGCACCGGCACGCGCCGCTCCTGCACGGTCAGTACGCGGTGGGCCAATGAGCGCTGCAGGCGCTGCACGGTGGCCATGCTGTCGGCGCCCTGGGTTTCCGGCAGCACCAGAACGAACTCGTCGCCGCCCAACCGTGCGATGCCGTCGGTGGCTCGCAGCAGCAGCTTGCACACGGCCACCAGGTGCTGCAGCAGTGCATCACCGCCAGCGTGGCCATGCGCATCGTTGGTCTGGTGGAAATCATCCAGGTCGATCACCGCCACGCCCAGCGGCGAGTTGTTGCGGGCGGCGCGGGCCAGCTCGCGCTGCAGCAGTTCATCGAGGCCGCGGCGGTTCAGTGCCTGCGTCAACGGATCGATCCGCGCCAGATCACCGGCAGCGCGCAGTTCCTGTTCAAGCTCGGCGATGCGCTGCTCTGCACGTTCCACTTCCTGCCGCGCGTTGGCCAGGTGATCGCGGGCCTGCGCGGCCTGCTGCTGCACCTTGCCGGTGTCGCGCATCACGTCCTGCAGCAGCTGGTTGAGGTCGGCGATGCTGCGCGCCTCACGCAGCTGCAGGGCATAGCTGCCGATGCGGTCGTGGTACTCACCGGTGCTGGTGGCCATGCCATCCATGCGCTCGATGAACTCGCCCATCAAGCCGCGCATCGCCGCCTTCGAATCGTCGATGCCCTGGCGCAGCAGCCCCTGCTTGTAGATCACTTCGCGCAGTTCGGCCCGGGTGCGCTCAACCGCTTCCGCTTCCAACGGACCGTCCAGCAACTGGCGTACCGCCGCGATCTGGCCCTGCAGCCAGCTGCGGTCATCCAGCAGCTCGCTGACGTTCTCCAGCAGCAGCGCGAACAGCTCCAGCAGCAGTGCCTGCTGCTCCTGCCAGCTTTCGGCACGCACGCCAACCTGGTGGCCGAGTTCGCGCACGCCCTGTTCGATCGGTTCCAGCGCCGTGCCGGGCTGCCACTGGCGCAGGCGCAGGGCCAGTGCCTGTGCCTGCTCGCGCAGGTCCGGGTCATGCTGCAGCAGGGCCACCACGGCGCCACCCAGCAGCAGCCGCAGCTGCTCGGACAGGCGCAGGCTTTCCGGCTGGCCATCCGGCGAATGCTGCTCGATGGTGCGGATGTACTTGTCGATCAGCTGCCGCATCGCGCGCCCATAGCGCGGCCAGTCGGCACTGGCCTGCGCCGACTGCAGGCGGTCGCCCATGTCGCCCAGCTCGCCAGGCAGCGTGGCCATGCCGTTGGCGAACGCCGCCAGCAGCGGTTCCGGCGCGTCGGCGCCTGCGAACAGCTGCTGCAGGGCCACGCCACCGCCGCCCTGCAGCACCACGCGGTCGCCCAGCCCATCGTCCACCACCGCGCGCACGCGTGCCGGCGGCCCAAGGGCGGTACCGGGGGCAGGGCGGTGGTCGGGCTGGTCCGTCATGGAGCGAATCCTGGGGGCTGGCAGGGACTGGTTCCAGCATATCGGCGCGGCCGCCGACGGCTTGAACGGCTAGGATGGGCGACAGGATGCCGCAAGGGAGGTGGTGATGCGCGTGATGTTGCTGGGGGCGACCGGCCTGGTCGGTGGGCTGACCCTGCCCCGGCTGCTGGACGACCCGCGCTGCAGCGCCGTGGTGGCGCCCACCCGCCGCCCGTTGGGCATGACCCACGGGAAGCTGGAGAACCCGGTACTGGCCTTCGACGCGTTGCCCACTTCGCCAGCATGGGCGCGCGTGGACGCGGTCATCTGCGCGCTCGGCAGCACCATTGCCCAGGCCGGCAGCCGCGAGGCCTTCCACCGCATCGACCACGATTACCCGCTGGCCTTCGCCCGCCTGGCGCAGGCACAGGGCGCCCGGAACTATGTGCTGAATTCCGCGGCCGGTGCCAACCCGCAGTCGTCGATCTTCTACAGCCGAGTGAAGGGCGAGCTGGAGCGTGACCTGTGCGCGCTGGGCTTCAACTCGTTGACCCTGGTCCGCCCAGGGCTGATCGGTGGCGAGAGAAATGAGGTGCGCCGCGGCGAGCGATTCGCATTGGCGGTGCTCGGTGCATTGGGCCCAGTACTGCCGCGGGCGTGGCGGATCAACCCGGCCAGCGAGATCGCCAAGGCACTGGTCGAGGCTGCGCTGGCTCCGCAACCGGGCGAGCACGTGGTGCCATCGAGCGCACTGGTCGGCTGATGTCGCGTGCACTGCGCCTGACCCAGTTGCAGCAGCTGCTGCGTCGTCATCGACGGCCGGTGGCCGGGCAGGCGCTGGCCGAAGCGCTGGGCATCAGCCTGCGCACGCTGTACCGGGATATCGAGACCCTGCGCGAGCAGGGCGCCGATCTGCGCGGCGAGGCCGGTGTCGGTTACCAGCTGGCCCCCAGCGATAGTCTGCCGCCGATGACCCTGCCTCCGGCCGAGGTCGACGCGCTGGTGCTGGGCCTGCGCTGGGTCGCCGCGCGCACCGAGCCGGCGCTGGCCGAGGCTGCGCGCGACGCCCTGGCGCGCATCGCGCATGTGTTGCCCGCAGCGCGCCGCGAAGCGCTGCGTGACAGTGGCCTGCGTGTTGGTCCTTCGCGCATGGGAACCAAGGTACCCGCCGCACGTCTGCAGGTCGTGCGTGAAGCAGTCAGCGCGCAACAGCGCCTGCAGTTCGGCTACGAGGATGCGCACGGCCAGCGCAGCGCGCGCGTCGTCTGGCCGTTCGCGCTGGGCTACTTCGATGAGGTGCCGATGCTGGCGGCGTGGTGCGAGAGCCGCGAGGACTTCCGGCATTTCCGGCTGGACCGCATCCGTCAGGTGCGCGTGCTGGAGGATCACTACCTTGTGCCACGCGCCACCCTGCTGCGACGCTGGCAGAAGGCGCAGGGCATCGCGCCGGACTGGTTGGATCGTTCGTAGCGTCGAGTCTGCCCGACCGCTTCCGTGCTTCGCTCCCTGCTGCTGGCGGGCAGCCTTTGCGCTTTGCTCTCTGCTCCTGGTAGGTGTCGAGCATGCTCGACGCTACTGACAGAATCTGTCAGCAGGCCCGTACCACCATGAGCGCTCCCAACAACGGAGCTTCCCCATGTTCAAGCCCAGCACCCTGCTGCAGTACGTGCGCGACGTCGCCACCAGCGCAACCTTCTACAGTGGCATTCTCGGCAAACCGCCGGTCGAGCAGTCGCCTGGCTTTGCGCTGTTCCTGCTCGGCGATGGCGCCGCACTGGGTCTGTGGCAGCGTGACGACGTGCAACCGCCGGTGTCCGCGCAGGCCGGCGCCGCGGAATTGGCGATGGTGGTCGCCAACCCCGACGCCGTGCAGCAGACGCATGATGCGTGGCGCGCGCTCGGCGTGCAGATCCTGCAGGCGCCGGTGACGCTGGAGTTCGGCCACACCTTCGTCGGCGCCGATCCGGATGGTCATCGCCTGCGTGTATACAGCCGCGCCGAAGGCATGGTCGCGCGCGATTGATCACCCGCATTGTGTAGATCCACGCCACGCGTGGATGCGGGCAAAAAAACGCCGGGCAGTGCCCGGCGTTTTTCCTGTTCATGTGCCAACCCACGGTTGGCACCCACCGATCAGCTGGATCAGCTGGCCAGTGCCAGGTCGTCCATCATCGCGCGCAGGAAGCGTGCCGCTTCGCTGCCGGTCGCCGCGCGGTGGTCGAAGGTGACCGACAGCGGGATGACCTTGTGCGCTTCCACGCCGCCCATCACCGGGGTCATCTGGTGGCGGGCACGGCCGGCACCGACGATGGCCACGCACGGCGGCACCACGACCGGGGTCGCGTAGCGGCCGGCGAACATGCCGAAGTTGGACAGCGAGATGGTGTAGCCGCTCAGTTCCGAGGCGGCGATCGAACGCGATTCGACCTGCTCGCGCAGGCGGTTGACGCCTTCACGGATGCCACGCGCGTCGAGCATGTCGGCATTGCGCAGGGCCGGCACGAACAGGCCGTCGTCGGTGTCCACGGCGATGCCGATGTCCACCTGCGCGTGCAGGGTGCGGGTCAGCGCTTCGCCATCGAACCAGGCGTTCATCGCCGGCACCTTCTGCGCGGCCACCACGATCGAACGCACCAGGCGCGCGGTGACGTCGTTGCCCGGCAGCCAGGCATGGATGTCGGCGTCGTCGTTCAGCGTGGTCGGCACGACCTTGCTGTGCGCATCGGCCATCACGCGGGCCATGTTACGGCGCACGCCCTTCAGCGGTTCCGGCTGGCCCTTGGCGACCACGCCCGGCGGCTGGGTGCGCATCGGCTTGCCGGCGGCAGACAGCGGGGTGCGGGCTTCGCTCTGCACCGGGGCAGACACCTGCGCCGGGGCCGGCGCGGCATAGGCAGCAGCGGCGACCGGCGCCGGAGCAGCGCCGAGCTTGGCGGTGCCGTTGGCGGCGGCCTGCTTGACGTCGGCCATGGTCACGGCGCCATCGGTGCCGGTGGCACGCACGCGGCTCAGGTCCACGCCCAGCTTGCGCGCCATCGCACGCACGGCCGGCACGGCCTTGACGCCACCGACGGCCAGCGCCTGTTCGGCATGCACGGCATTGGAGCTCTGCATCGCGCCGACCACGGTGCCGGCGTCATCGCGCTCGGCCGCGGCGGGCTTGGCTTCTTCCGCGGCAACCGGTGCAGCCGGCAGCGGCGGCGGGGTCGGTGCGGCTGCCGGTGCGGCATGGCCGTGGCTGTGGCCGGTGTCCTGGCCATCGGCACGCTGCGGCAGGTTCGGGTCCAGTTCGAAGCTGGCCAGCACCGATCCGGTCGGGATGATGTCGCCGGCACCGCCGGACAGCTTCAGCACCTTGCCGGAGAACGGCGAGGGCACTTCCACGACGGCCTTGGCGGTCTCCATCGAGACCAGCGGCTCGTCCAGCTTGATCACATCGCCTTCCTTGACGAACCACTCGACGATGGTCGCGTCCGGCAGGCCTTCGCCCAGGTCGGGCAGGTTGAAGTTCTTGGTCTGGCTCATTTGCAGTTCTCTTCCAGCAGTTCCAGTTCGCGGGCCGGCAGCCAACCCGTCGCGCCATTGGCGCGCTCGGACCACCACCACCCGCCGTGTTCGTGATGAAGCTTCACCATCTCGCCGCTTTCCACATCCAGCTCGCGGGCGTCGTAGTCGCACAGGGCTTCAGCGCGACCCTCGTCCAGCAGCTGCAACCAGGCGATGGGCGCCCATCCAGCGCGCCCATCGTTGGTGCGTACCCAGGCAAACGCCGGCCATTCCTCGTCACGGACACCTACTTCGACGATCTGGCCGGTGTGGAACCGGAGCGGGTTGGGATACTGGCTGCGGTAAGCCCCCAGAAGGCGGGCCCGCATGTCAGCCGGCCGCCACCGCACGCTTGGCCGCAGCCACGATCCGCTCAACGCTCGGCAGGTACTTCATTTCCAGGCGGAACAGCGGAATGTGCGTGTCGTAGCCAGTAACGCGCTCGACCGGGGCCAGCAGGTCGTAGATCGATTCCTCGGCCAGGCGCGCGGCGATCTCGGCGCCGAAGCCCGCGGTCTTCGGGGCCTCCTGCACGATCACGCAGCGGCCGGTCTTGGCCACCGATTCGGCGATGGTGGCGAAGTCCAGCGGACGCAGCGTGGCCACGTCGATGACTTCGGCACTGATGCCCTCGCCGGCCAGCTTGTCGGCCGCTTCCAGCGCTTCCTTCACCTGCGCGCCCCAGGTCACCAGGGTCACGTCGGTGCCGTCGCGCAGCACGAAGCAGACGTCCAGCGGCAAGGCTTCGCCGTCGTTGACGACCACTTCCTTGTACTGGCGGTAGATGCGCTTGGGCTCCATGTAGATCACTGGATCCGGCTCGCGGATAGCGGCCAGCAGCAGGCCGTAGGCACGCTGCGGCGACGACGGCAGCACCACGCGCAGGCCCGGCACGTTGGTGAAGATCGCCTCGTTGGCTTCGCTGTGGTGTTCCGGCGCGCGGATGCCACCGCCCCACGGCACGCGCAGCACCATCGGGCAGTGCAGGCGGCCACGCGTGCGGTAACGCAGGCGTGCGGCATGGCAGACGATATGGTCGACCATCGGGTACATGAAGCCATCGAACTGGGCTTCGGCCACCGGCTTCATGCCCTGTGCGGCCAGGCCGATGGTCAGGCCGGCGATGGTGGTTTCGTCCAGCGGGGTGTCGAGGATGCGGTCCGAGCCGAAGCGCTGCTGCAGGCCGGCAGTGGCGCGGAACACGCCGCCGTTGACGCCCACGTCTTCGCCCAGCACCAGCACCGACGGGTCGTGTTCCAGCTCCCAGGCCAGCGCCTGGGTGATGGCTTCGATGAGGGTGATCGGGGTGGTGGTCATGCTGTCATCTCCGCGCGCGACCGCAGCGCTGTCGGCGGCGTTGGTGTGCGCGCCGGGCGCGCCGTTCTTGATCTCATCCATGGCGCTTCTCCAGGGCGATCGCCTGGGCACGCTGGGCCAGCAGGTCCGGCGGCGGATCGGCATACAGGAAGTCGAACATCGCCTCGACCGGCTGCACCGGCGTGTTGAGGTAGAGGTTCACTTCCTCGTCCACGCGCGTGCCGCACTCGGCAACCCACGCGGCTTCCTCGTCTTCGCTCCACACGCCGGCGTTGATCAGGTACTTGCGCAGGCGCAGCATCGGCTCGCGCTGCCAGGCATCCTTCACTTCGGCGTCGTCGCGGTAGCGGCGCGCGTCATCGGCGGTGGTGTGGTCGGACAGGCGGTAGGTCATCAGTTCCAGCACGGTGCCGCCGTCGCCGGCCAGCGCACGTTCGCGCGCCTGCTCCATGGCCGCCAGCACCGCGATCAGGTCGTTGCCGTCCACCTGCAGGCAGTGCAGGCCACCGGCCAGGCCCTTCTGCGCCAGTGTTTCGGCACCGGTCTGGGCCGAACGCGGAACCGAGATGGCCCAACCGTTGTTGACGATGCACAGGATCAGCGGCAGCTTGTAGGCGCCGGCCGAATTCAGTGCTGCGTAGAAGTCGGTCTTGGAGCTGCCGCCGTCGCCGCACACGGCCACCGCGATCTGCGGTTCCTTGTTGAGCTTGAACTTCAGGGCGGCGCCTGCGGCATGCAGGCACTGGGTGGAAATCGGCACGCAGAACGGGAAGTCCTTGGCCGCGTTGCCGCCGTAATCGTTGCCGCGTTCGTCGCCGCCCCAGTACATCAGCACGTCGTGCGGGCGCACGCCACGCATGAACATCGCGCCATACTCGCGGTACGAAGGTGCGAACACGTCGTCCTTCTGCATCGCCGCGCCGATACCCACGTGCGCGGCTTCGTGGCCCAGGCAGGCGGCATAGGTGCCGAGCTTGCCGGTGCGCTGCAGCGCGATGGATTTGCTGTCGAACGTACGTACGAACAGCATCTGCTTGAACAGCGGTACCAGGACCTTGGGGTCGCGCAGCGACGCGGGCAGGTCATCGCGGACGAGCTTGCCGTCCGCGTCCAGGTACTGCAGGTATTCGATCTTGAATTCAGCGGCAACCGTCATTGCGTACTGCACCTTCGACAGAGAAGTTACAAATGATATGAATCGCCATGTTAAGGAACGCGTACGGAATAGCCTTCCTGCGCCGCAACACGGCGATCCCCCGTTTTACCCCTGCCGGCGGGTGAGGGGCCAATAACAACAACGTATTCAGTCGTTGCTGCAAAGCATCAGAATACGCCTCTGGCTGACTGCCCGCGCAACCGCCTGATCGGTTCCACGCGCAGGCCTGGCATCGGGCGATGCTCCACGGCCCTCCGCACGCCCCGGTATGGACCCAGCGGCTGCCAGCGCGGCGGCAACGCGCTACCCTTGCCGCCCCCGATCTGGTCCCGCCCATGTCCGTCGACAACAACCAACGCGATCTCGAAGCCGGCATCCACACCGACCTGCAGGGACGCCTGACCTACGGCGGCTACCTGCGGCTGGACCAGCTGCTCAGCGCGCAGCAGCCGTTGTCCAACCCGCCGCACCATGACGAGATGCTCTTCATCATCCAGCACCAGACCTCGGAGCTGTGGCTGAAGCTGCTGGGCCACGAACTGCGTGCCGCGATCGGCTTCCTGCAGCGCGATGAAGTCTGGCAGTGCCGCAAGGTGCTGGCGCGCAGCAAGCAGGTGCTGCGCCAGCTGACCGAGCAGTGGTCGGTGCTGGAAACGCTGACCCCGTCCGAGTACATGGGCTTCCGCGACGTGCTGGGCCCGTCTTCGGGTTTCCAGTCGCTGCAGTACCGCTACATCGAGTTCCTGCTGGGCAACAAGAACGCGCAGATGCTGCAGGTGTTCGAGCACGACCCGGCCGGGCAGGCGCAGCTGCGCACCGTGCTGGAGGCGCCGAGCCTGTACGAGGAATTCCTGAAGTACCTGGCCCGCTTCGGCCATGCCGTCCCGGCGGTCTACGAGGCCCATGACTGGACCCAGCCGCATGTGGCCGACGACGCACTGCAGCCGGTCTTTGAACGCATCTACCAGGACACCGACCGCTACTGGCGCGAGTATTCGCTGTGCGAGGACCTGGTGGACCTGGAGACCGCCTTCCAGCTGTGGCGATTCCGACACATGCGCACGGTGATGCGGGTGATCGGCTTCAAGCGCGGCACCGGCGGCTCATCCGGCGTCGGCTTCCTGGCCAAGGCGCTGGAACTGACCTTCTTCCCCGAGCTGTTCCAGGTGCGCACCAGCCTGCAGGCCGCGCCCCCGGCAGCGCTGGGCTGATCCCCATTCAGCTTGGTTCCCGGCGATTGGCTGGATCGTTTCAGATGCAAGTTCAGCGAGCAGGTCGGCACCTGCCTCAAACGGCGTGTATTTGACGTGAACGCCAGAAGTCGGTGATCCTCGCGCGTTGCTCCAACTGCACAGCGGACGTGCTCGTCATCCACCGAACCAGGAAACCCGCATGAGCGTAAACGCCACTGCGAACACCCCAGAGCCGGCGCTGCCGGACTTCAAGACCACGATGGGCCACCCGCGCCCGTTGTGGATGCTGTTCATGACCGAGTTCTGGGAACGCTTTGCGTTCTACGGCATCCGCTGGGCCTTGGTGCTGTACATCGTCGCCCAGTTCTACAACGGCAACGCTGCCGGTGAAGGCGACGCCAGCCGCATCTATGGTGCCTACCTGGCCCTGGTGTACGCCGCGGCGATCTTCGGTGGCTACGTGGCCGACCGGGTGCTGGGCTACCAGCGCTCGATCCTGACCGGCGCGATCATCATGGCCGCCGGCCTGTTCATGATCTCGCTGCCGCAGGAGCACATCTTCAAGCTCGGCCTGGCCACGATCATCGTCGGCAACGGCCTGTTCAAGCCCAACATCTCGACCATGGTCGGCAAGCTGTACGGCCTGAAGGATGAGCGCCGCGACTCGGGCTTCACCATCTTCTACATGGGCATCAACATCGGCGCGATGATCGCCCCGGTGCTGACCGAGTACCTGGCGCGCAAGGTGTTCGGTACCGATTCAATGCCGTCCTACAAGGTCGTGTTCATCGCCTCTGGCGTGGGCATGCTGATCTCGCTGGTGTGGTTCTACATCGGTCGTGCCGGCCTGAAGGGCATCGGTGCACCGCCGGCCGGCGCTGAAGGTTTCGGCCGCATCATCATGGTGCTGATCGGCGCCGTGGTCGCCATTCCGGTGGCCTACTTCCTGCTGGCCACCGGCGCGACCGCGCTGGCCTGGATCCTGGGTGCGATGTTCACCGCGCTGGCCGTGCTGCTGCTGGTCGAGGGCATCCGCGAGGGCAAGGTGCAGCGTGACCGCGTGATCGCAATGCTGATCATCTTCGCCTTCAACGTGATGTTCTGGATGTTCTTCGAACAGGCCGGCAGCTCGTTCACCTTCCTGGCCGAGAACATCGTCAACCGACAGTTCGGCGACTGGACGTTCCCGACCGCGTGGTTCCAGTCGGTGAACTCGGTGGCGATCATCACCCTGGCCCCGGTCATTGCCTGGATCTGGGTGGCCATGGGCCGCGCCAATCCGTCCATTCCGCGCAAGTTCGGCCTGGGCCTGCTGTTCAATGGTGCCGCCTTCGCGCTGCTGATGTTCGCCCTGTCGCAGATGGTCGTGGACGGCAAGATCCCGTTCTGGACCCTGTTCATGGTCTACGTCATCCAGTCGGTGGGCGAGCTGTGCCTGTCGCCGATCGGCCTGTCGATGGTGACCAAGCTGGCCCCGGTGCGCCTGGTCGGCTTCGGCATGGGGGGCTGGTTCCTGTCCACCGGCATCGGCAACAACCTGTCGGGCATCTTCGCTGGCGTGGTCAGTGGTGAAGGCGGCATGACGGTCGAGTCGGCCCTGAAGGGGTATACCTTCGGGTTCTGGGCCCTGATCGGCTCCGGCGTGGTGCTGTTCCTGGTCGCCCCGCTGATCAACAAGCTGATGCACGGCGTCAAGTAATGAAGCGAGGGTAGAAGGCATGCGCAGCAAGCTCGGTGGTGCAATGGTGGTGGTCTGTGCGGCGCTGATCGGCGCCTGTTCCCAACCGCAACCACCTGCCGCCGCCGAGCCTACGCAGCCCCTGGATACCCGACCCACCGAGCCACCGGTCGCTGACCCCAGCGAGCCGGTGGCCTCGGGCAACACCCCGGTGGCGGCGGACATCGCCGCCATCGCCGGGCTCGGCGCGCAGTTCGACCCGGCCCGCGATCCCGCCGATGACCTGGCCACCGCCAAGGTGGAAGCCCAGCGCGGCAAGAAGCGCATCCTGCTCGAGGTCGGCAACGCCGCCTGCGATCGCTGCCAGGCGCTGGACGAGACAGTTGAAGGCAATGGCGACCTGCGCCGCTTCCGCGATGCCCACTACGTGTGGGTGAAGGTCAACGCCAGCGACGAACAGCCCAACACCGCCTTCTTCGCCCAGTTCCCCGAAATGGAGCGCGACTATCCGCACCTGCTGGTATTGGACGCCGATGGCAGCCTGCTGGTGTCGCAGGCGACCGGTGAGCTGCGCAGGGGCGAAGCCTTCCAGCCGGCGCGGGTGAGCGCGTTCCTCAAGCAGTGGGCACCTGACCGGTAGTCTCGGTGGGTGCCGACCGTTGGTCGGCACTGATGCGCATCCACGCATGGCCTGGACCTACTGCGCGCACCGTCACACTCTCTGAATCGGCATCTCAATTTCGCTACACGCTCGCCGCTACCGGCAAGGACCTCAGTCGACGCCCCGTCGATGCAACCTACCGGAACGCCCATGCACAGCGACCACGCCGAACGATTGCCCGAACCTGCCAGCGGCCTGGCCGACGGCGGAGCCGGCGATGGCGTGACCCTGCCGGCGCAGGAAGCCCTGTTGGACGACGCCGGCACCGGCGAGGAAACCGTCGAACTGGCCCCGCCCCGTCACCGCCTGCCGCAGATCGCGTTGCCCGACAACGTGGTGTTGAAGGGCGCGGTACAGAAGCTGGTCGAACAGAAATCGCGGCTTGATGCGCTGGCGGCCGAGGGCCAGCTGGCAGGGTTGCTGCCGCCGGAATGGCAGGGCCACGGCGTGCGTGCGATCGAGCTGTCCACCTTCATCCAGGGCGTGCTGCCGTTCCTGCAGCCAGGAGAACGTGGCGAAACCGCGCCTGCCCGCCTGCCGGTGCGTCATGTGCTGGGTGACGACAGCCGCTGGGGCCTGGACGATGTGGCCGAACCGAAATCGCTGGCCTGGTACCTGGCCAGTGATGAGCGCGCCACTGCGGGCAGCAAGGACGTGGCGGAGGCGTACCTGGTGGGGGCGCTGGGCCTGGCGTGGATGCAGGAAGGGCGCAGCCGCCCGGGCTTCCTGCGTGCGATGGGCCAGGACAGCCTGGCGGCGCGGGTGACCATGCTGGGCTATCCGCCGGCCAACGAACTGGCGCTGTACAGCGTCACCGCGCATGGCCAGCCGCAGATCTGGTGCGTGCACGGCCGCCGCCGCATGCGCCCGCTGGTGGCTCCGTGGCTGAGTGTCCCGCTGTTGACCGCCTATGGCGTGCCGGCGCCGGTGGCGTGGCCGTCCAGCTTCCCACCGGTGGAGGCCGTGGCCGAGCTGCTGGCAAGCGCACGGCTGGGCCGCGCGCTGCCGGAAGTTGACCTCGGCAAGGTGGTGGCGAAGATCGCCGAGGACGCCGCCTCGGAAGCCTGGCAGCCGGTCAGCCTGCTGCAGCTCAACACCTGGTCACCGCGCTGGCATTTCTTCCTGGGCACCTTCGTCGGCTTGCCGTCGCTGTTGCTGGTGGCTGCGGCGCTGGCGCTGCCGGGGGCGGTCGAAGCGGCCACGGTAGCGGCATCACTTGGCTTCGCCGGCGGTGCCATCGCAGCGCTGGCCGTGCCGTGGATCCACGCGCGGCGCAAGCACCTGAGCTGAAAAAAGGGGACGGAGGGGATTAAGCTGCAATCAGCACATGTGTGCCTGAAACGACTTGATCCCCTCCGTCCCCCTTTTTTCTCACACCCCTTCGCCCATCCGCTCCAGGCCTTCGCCGGCCAGGCGCAGGATCAGCTTCTCCAGCAGTTGCTCTTCCTCGTCGCTCAGCACCGACATCAGCTTGCGGGTGATCTCGATCACCATCGGTGCGATGGTCTCGTACACCTCGAAGCCGGCCGCCGACAGCGCCAGCACCGAACGGCGGCGGTCGTCACCGTGGGTTTCGCGCTTGATGAAGCCGCGTTCCAGCAGGCGGGCCACGGCGCGGCTGACCGCCACCTTGTCCATCGCCGTGCGGTCGGAGACCTCGCTGGCCGAGGAGCCCGGGTAAAGCGCCAGGATGGTGATGACCCGCCATTCGGGGATCGCCAGACCGTAACGATCGCCGTATAGCTTGGCGATGTTGCCGCTGACCCGGTTGGACAGCACGCTCAGCCGATACGGCAGGAACTGTTCCAGGTCGAGCAGGACGTGCGAGGCACGCAGGCGGGTCGAGGCGGGATCGGGGGTCATGTTGCGGTGCACCTTGCTGGTGGTTTCAAGTGTAACTATAAGTGTTGGGTCCAGACCCTGCATTCTCGCCGGGTCCCTACCTGCCCGCACCTGGTTTGTACCGATGCGGTACCGATTCGGAGCCACGCCATGAATACCGCAGTCCCGACCGCCTCGCACCCCAATCCCGGCATGCAGGTCACCACCTTCGAGAACCCGATGGGCATCGACGGCTTCGAGTTCGTCGAATTCGCCGCCCCGGCCGGCCGTGGCCAGGAGCTGCACGAGTACTTCCGGAAGATGGGCTTCAGCGCGGTGCTCAAGCACAAGCAGCGTCCGATTACCGTCTATCGCCAGGGCGACGTCAACTTCCTGGTCAACGAAGACCCCGATTCGTTCGCCGCCGACTTCGCCGAGAAGCACGGTCCGTGCGCCTGCGGCTTCGCCATCCGCTTCAAGAAGCCGGGCCAGGAGGTCTACCAGACCGCGCTGGGCAACGGCGCCGAAGCCATTGCCTTCAAGCCGGACAGCAAGGCGGTCAGTGCTCCGGTCATCAAGGGCATCGGCGACTGCATGCTGTACCTGGTCGATCGCTACGGCGCGGCCGGCAGCATCTACGACGGCGACTACGAGCCGATCGCCGGTGCCGACCTGCACCCGGTGGGCTTCGGCCTGACCTTCATCGACCACCTGACCCACAACCTGTACTTCGGCAACATGCAGCAGTGGTCGGATTACTACGAGCGCCTGTTCAACTTCCGCGAGATCCGCTACTTCGACATCAAGGGCCTGAAGACCGGCCTGGTGTCCAAGGCGATGACCGCGCCGGATGGCATCGTGCGCATCCCGCTGAACGAATCGTCCGACCCGAAGAGCCAGATCAACGAGTACCTGGACGCCTACAAGGGCGAGGGCATCCAGCACATCGCGTGCTTCACCGAGAACATCTACGACACGGTCGAAGCGATGCGCGCGCAGGGCGTGGATTTCCTCGACACGCCGGAGACCTACTTCGACGTGATCGACCAGCGCGTGCCGAACCACGGTGAAGACGTGCCGCGCCTGGCGAAGAACAAGATCCTGATCGATGCCGATCCGGAAACCCACCAGCGCAAGCTGCTGCAGATCTTCACCCAGAACTGCATCGGCCCGATCTTCTTCGAGATCATCCAGCGCAAGGGCAACGAGGGCTTCGGCGAAGGCAACTTCACCGCGCTGTTCGAGAGCATCGAGCGCGACCAGATCCGCCGCGGCGTGCTGTAACGTTCAACGGTAGCGCCGGGCCAGGTCCCGGCGCCTGCCCATCTGTAGAGCCGAGCCATGCTCGGCTGCTTTCCGTTCCGGTCTCGCCGTACCCAGGAGCCCTCATGTCCCCCGCCATCACCGCCCGCGGCTACCAGTCCGGCTTCGGCAACGAATTCGCCACCGAGGCCGTCGCCGGCGCGCTGCCGGTCGGGCAGAACTCGCCGCAGAAGGTGGCCCACGGCCTGTACGCCGAACAGTTGACCGGCACCGCCTTCACCGCGCCGCGCGGCAGCAACCGCCGCAGCTGGCTGTACCGGATCCGTCCGGCGGTCACCCACGGCGAGTTCACTCCCTTCGCGCAGTCGCAGCTGCAGTGTGATTTCGGCGCACAGCCGGCCTCGCCGAACCAGCTGCGCTGGAGCCCGCTGCCGCTGCCGGAGCTGCCGACCGACTTCGTCGAAGGCCTGTACACGATGGGTGGCAACGGTTCGCCCGACGCGCATGCCGGCGTCGGCATCCACCTGTATGCGGCGAACCGCGACATGGTCGGCCGCTATTTCTACAACGCCGATGGCGAACTGCTGATCGTGCCGCAGCTGGGCGCGCTGCGCCTGCTGACCGAGATGGGCGTGGTCGAGATCGAGCCGCAGCAGATCGCGGTGATTCCGCGCGGCGTGCGTTTCCGCGTGGAACTGCCGGACGGCCCGAGCCGCGGCTACATCTGCGAGAACTACGGTGCGCTGCTGAAGCTGCCCGACCTGGGCCCGATCGGTTCCAACGGACTGGCCAATCCGCGCGACTTCGAGACCCCGCACGCAGCGTTCGAGGACATCGACGGTGACTTCGAGCTGATCGCCAAGTTCGAGGGCCGCCTGTGGCGTGCGCCGATCGACCATTCGCCGCTGGACGTGGTGGCCTGGCACGGCAACTACGCGCCGTACCGCTACGACCTGCGCCGCTTCAACACCATCGGTTCGATCAGCTACGACCATCCGGACCCGTCGATCTTCCTGGTGCTGCATTCGCCCAGCGACACGCCCGGAACCAGCAACATGGACTTCGCGATCTTCCCGCCGCGCTGGCTGGTGGCGCAGAACACGTTCCGCCCGCCGTGGTTCCACCGCAACATCGCCAGTGAGTTCATGGGCCTGGTGCATGGCGCGTACGACGCCAAGGCCGAAGGCTTCGTGCCCGGCGGCGCCTCGCTGCACAACTGCATGAGCGGCCACGGCCCGGACGCGCCGACCTTCGACAAGGCCTCCAACGCAGACCTGTCCAAGGCCGACGTGATCAAGGACACGATGGCCTTCATGTTCGAGACGCGCGCGGTGATCCGCCCGACCGCACAGGCACTGGCCGCCGGCCACCGCCAGGGCGACTACCAGCAGTGCTGGAACGGCCTGCGCAACAACTTCCGGTCGTCCCGCTAGCGGGGTGGGGGCCGGCTTTGGTCGGTACAGATCCTGATCGCATCCACGCCATGCGTGGATGATTACCGCCGGAACCTACGCTTGCGCCACCTCGGTGAACGCGTCGCAGTGCTCCAGCGGCAGTGCCTCCAGCAGGCGCTGGCGCACGCGCTGGCAATAGCCTTCCGAAGTCAGGCCGGGCAGCAGCTGCATCGCCGACTGCAGCCGCCGCAGCACCTCTTCCTCCGCGCGGGCCTGCTGCAGGTCGCGGAACAGTGCTGCCGCCTGCGGGTGGCGCTGCATTTCCAGAATGCCCAGCACGTAGATGCGTGCGGCCACCACCGAGCGGCGACGCTCGACCGGCGTGGCAGGCGCGGCCGGTGGTGCCTGCGGAACCGCGGTGGGTTCAGCAGCGACTACGGGGGAGGGCGATGCCACACCCCGACCGGTGCTCAGATAGCCCGCCTGCACCAGCTGGATGACCATCGCCGGCGCCTCCTGGCCGAGCAGGCCCGTCAGGTCGGCGACGGTGCGCTGGCCGTCGCACAGGATCAGCAGCCGGCGCTGGCGCATATCCAGCGGCGCGCGGTGGGCCTGCAGCGCGGTTCGGGCGAGATCGGTCTTGCGCGGTTGCATGGAAAGACAGCCAAGTCGGTGCATGCCGAGCCTGAACGAAGGCGATGAAACGGCGATGACAATGCAGCGCCTGCACGCCCGCTGGGATAGCGTGCAGGCATCTACGTGCCAGGGAGCCGCACCGATGAAGCACCTTCCGATTGCCGGTCTTTTGCTGCTGTCGCTCACCGCCTGCAACCGCGCCGCCGAGGCACCAGCGCCAGCGGATGCCAGTTCCGTACCTGTCGCGGCGGCCCCTGTTGTGCCTGCGCCGACCGCGGACCCGGGCCCGGCACACCTGGACGGCTTCGCCGGCGCGAAGCTCGGCGCCGGCATCGCCGAGGTCCGCAGCGGATTCGCTGCACCGCTGCAGGGGTTGGGCAGCGACGCCAGCGGCAAACCACTGCCGGCGGACGACAGCAACGACGGCTGCTACTTCCTGCGGCCGCAGGATGCCGAGGATCCGCGCCTGATGATCGAAGGCCGCAAGCTGATGCGCTATGACGTGCGCAGCGCCGCGATCACCGCACCGGGCGGCGGCAAGGTTGGCATGACCCTGGGCGAGCTGCAGGTACTGTATCCGGAGCGTGCTGACGTCGGCCCTGACAAGTACGACGACAAAGCCCAGCACCTGCGCGTGCGCCCAGCGCAGGAGGGCGCTGCGGTCATCGACTTCGCGCTCGGCGCGGATGGCCGGGTCGGTGCGTGGCGGGTCGGGCAGACCCCGCAGGTCGATTATGCGGAAGGCTGCGGCTGATCCTTGATCCACGGCCCAGCCACGAGCGTGGGGCCAGCGTAGAATCGCGCCACGACCGCTGGGGGAGTGCTCGATGATCGCTATTGCCATTGCCTGGTTCCTGCTTGGCCTGCTGTTGCTGGCACTGGGCGGGGACTCCATCGTGAAAGCCGTGTCCGGCCTGGCCCAGCGCTTCGGCGCCAGCCCGTTCACGGCGGGCCTGCTGCTGCTCGGGGTGACCACCTCGTTGCCGGAACTGGCGGTCAACGCACGCGCGCTGGCGCTCGGCCAGCCCGAGCTGGCGCTGGGCAATGCGGTGGGCAGCAGTATCGTCAACATTGGCCTGACCCTGGCGATGGCGGCGATCGCTGCACCGCTGCTGCTGCGCGCGCGCCTGCAGGCTGTACTGTGGTGGTCGCTGCTGGCGGCTGGCCTGCTGCTGATCCTGTTCGGTCTCGATGGTCGCCTGGTGCAATGGGAAGGTGGCGTGCTGGTGGCCGGCTTCATCGTGATGCAGGTCGTGCTGCTGCACCGTGGTCGCAACGAGAGCGCCGAAGTGCAGGCAGCCATCGCCGAATCCGCACTGAGCCGTACCAGCCTGCCGTTGAATGTGCTGCGCGTGCTGGTCGCCGCGCTGACCCTGTACTGGGGCGCGCGCCTGGTGGTGGGCGCCGCAGCGGACTTCGGCGTAGCCCTGGGCTGGACGCCCCTGTTGGTCGGCCTGCTGCCGGTGGCAATCGGCACCGCATTGCCGGAGGTGGCCACGGCCATCGCCGCCGCGCGTCGCGGTCATGGCGACATGGTGCTGGGGCATGTGCTGGGCTCCAGCGTGGTCAACCTGCTGCTGGTGATCGGCGCGATGGCAGCGCTGCAACCGCTGGCGTTGCCGGCCTCCTTCGTACGCCTGGAACTGCCGGCGCTGCTGGCCTTCGCACTGGTGCTGTACCCCATGTTGCGTGGCGACCTGAAGATCAGCCGTGGCGAAGGCGGGATCCTGCTGGTCGCGTTCGCGGGCTGGTTCGTGCTGGAGCTGCTGCTGGTGGGCGCGGCATGAGGTAGTGCCGGCCGCTGGCCGGCAACTGCAGGGATTCCGTCGAAGGCAATGAGGTTGCCGGCCAGCAGCCGGCACTACCGGTTCTGCGTGGTTTCTTCTTCCCGCACCGGTTCCGGCGGCGGCAGCTGCTCTTCGGCGGCCGGTTCGTTGCCCGGCAGGCTGGGGCGGGTTTCCATCAGCAGCGACAGCGCAGCCTTGGCCATCATGTGCGCGCTGATCGGCGCGGTGATGAACAGGAACACGGTGATCAGCAGCTCGCGTGGCTGCGGGTCCTGGCCGAGGAAGATGTGGTAGCACACCGAGCACACCAGCACGCAGCCCACTCCCAGCGTGCTGGCCTTGGTCGGTGCGTGCAGCCGCTTGAAGAAGGTGGACAGCTTCACCAGGCCCAGTGCACCGACCAGGATGAAGAAGCAGCCGAACAGCAGCAGGATCGACAGGCCGATCTGGATCGCGGTGATCATTCGACGATGTCCCGGCGCAGCACGAACTTGCTCAGCACTACGGTACTGCCGAAACCGAGCATGGCGATGACCAGTGCGGCTTCGAAGTAGATCGCGGAGTTGAGGTACATGCCGAACAGCATCAGTTCGGCGATGGCGGTCACCGACAGGGTGTCCAGCGCGAGGATACGGTCGGGCACGGTCGGGCCGCGCAGCAGGCGCCAGGTGGCCAGCAGCATGGCCAGGCCGACCACGTGCATGCACACCACCAGCGTGGTCTGGATGATCTGGAATCCAGTCATGGGAAGATCTCCATCAACGGGGCTTCATAACGTCGCTTGATCGTGTCGATCAGCTCCTGCGGATCCTCCAGGTGCAGCACGTGCACCAGCAGGAACCTGCGGTCGTCGCTGAGCGCGGCCGAGACCGTGCCGGGGGTCAGCGTGATCATGCTGGTCAGCGCGGCGATGCCGTGGATGTTGGCGATGTCCAGCGGCAGCCAGATGAAGCCCGGGTGGATGTTCTTCTCCGGGCCCAGCACCTGGATGGCGACGCGGATGTTGGACATCAGGATGTCCCACAGGGTGACGCACAGCAGCTTGGGCAGTGGGCGCAGGGTGCCGATGCGGGCGAATTCGCGGTCCAGGCGCGCGGCGAACAGCGGCACCACGACGCCCAGCACCAGCCCCAGCACGATCTGGCCGAGGGTGAAGCTGTCGGACATCAGCAGCCAGAACGCCACCACCATGACGCTGAGCATCGGTGAGGGAATGATGCGGCGGAACAGGGAACGCTGGGCGGTCATGGCTGGCGGATCTCCGGCGTGGTCGCGCGCAGTTGCTGCACGTACTCACTGGGTTGCAGCAGCTGTGCGGCGGTGGCGTCGGTGTAGCGCATCAGCGGGGCCGCGGCCACGGTCATGCCGATGCCGTAGCCCAGCAGGATGCAGGCGGCGTACAGCTCGACCCGGCGCAGGCGAGCCTTGCGCGGCTTCGGTGCATCAGGGTCGACCGGCGGCACGCGCCAGAACAGGCGGATGCCGCCGCGGGTCAGGCCCATGATCACCAGGAGGCTGCTGACCAGCACGGCGGTCCACACCGGGCCGGTGTACTGCGCCGGCATGCCGGCCAGCAGCGCGGCCTTGGCCAGGAACCCGGAGAGCGGCGGCAGGCCGGCCACCGATACCGCACCGATCAGGAACAGCACCGCCGGTGTTTCCTTGCCCGGCATCGGCGCGACCACTTCCTTGCGGTCGCTGGCGCCACCACGGCGGCGACGGATCAGATCGGCGATGAGGAACAGCGCAGCGGCCACGAAGCTGCTGTGCGGCAGGTAGTACAGGCCGGCCGAGAGCACGCGGGGGGTACCGACCGAGAAGGCGATGAACAGCGTGGCCGCCGAGACGATCACCAGGTACGAGATCAGCACGCGCAGGCGGGTCGCGGCGAGGGCACCAAGGCCGCCCAGCACCAGTGTCGCCACGCCGGCCCACAGCAGCCAGTCGCGGCCATAGACGGCCATCGCGCCGGCGTCCTCGCCGAACCACAGCATCTGGATGCGCAGCACCGAATACAGGCCGACCTTGGTCATGATCGCGAACAGCGCGGCCACGGCCGCCGGTGCACGCGAATAGGCTTCCGGCAGCCACAGGTACAGCGGCATCAGCGCAGCCTTTGCGCAGAACACCAGCAGCAACAGCCCCATCGTCGCCTTCACCAGGGTCAGCTGTGCCGGCGGCACCTCGGCGATGCGCTGCGACAGCTCGGCCATGTTCAGCGAGCCCAGCGAGGCGTACAGCAGGCCCAGCGCGATCAGGAACAGGGTCGAGGCGGTGACGTTGAACACCACGTAATGCAGGCCGATGCGCATGCGCAGGCCACGGCCACCGCTGAGCAGCAGGCCATAGGAGGCGATCAGCATCACCTCGAAGAACACGAACAGGTTGAAGATGTCGCCGGTCAGGAATGCGCCATTCAGGCCCACCAGCTGGAACTGGAACAGTGCATGGAAGTGCGGCGCGCGGCGGTCCCAGCCCGAGCAGGCATGCAGCAGGCAGGGAATGGCCAGCAGCAGGGTGGTCAGCAGCATCCACGCCGACAGCCGGTCGGCCACCAGCGCGATGCCCAGCCGTGATGGCCAGTCGCCGAGCAGGTAGACGTTGATCTCGCCGCTGGCGGTGGTGGCGAACAGCAGCCCTACCGCCAGTGCCAGCGCCGACAGCGAGGTCCAGGCCACCGCGCGCTGCACCCTGGGGCCGTAGCGACGGTGTTCGACGAACAGCGACAGCGCGGCGCCGAGCAGGGGAATCAGGATCGGCAGGATCACCAGATGGTTCATGCGCGGTCCTCGCCCTGGCGCGGCGGCACGCGCTCATCCTGCAGGTCGTCGTCCGGTTCGTGGGCGTCCACATGGTCGCTGTGGTTGTCGCTGCGGCTGCGCATGGCCAGCACGATGCTGACTGCAGTCATCGCGAAGGCGATCACGATCGCGGTCAGCACCAGTGCCTGCGGCAGCGGGTCGGTGTAGTTGCCGAGATGGCTGTCCACGCCTTCCTGCAGCACCGGTGCCTTGCCCAGCACCACGCGGCCACCGGCGAAGATCAGCAGGTTGGTGGCGTAGGACAGGAAGGTCATGCCGAGGATCACGTCGAAGCTGCGTGCGCGCAGCAGCAGGTAGACGCCAATGGCGGTCAGCACGCCGATCGCGGTGGCCAGGGCCAGTTCCATCAGTGCATCTCCCCGGTACGGGCCGAACGGCGTTGCAGGTCGATCTCACCCTTGCGGGCGGTGCGGGTACGCGACGGCTTGATCGTGCCCATCATCGACAGCATCAGCATGGCGCCGCCGAACACCACCAGGTAGACGCCGATGTCGAAGCCGATGGCACTGGCCAGCGGCACGTCGCCGATCAGCGGCAGGTGCAGGTCGAGGTGCCCGCTGGTCAGGAACGGCACGCCGAACAGCATCGAGGCACTGCCGCTGAGCAGGGCGATCAGCAGGCCCATGCCGATGCAGCGGATGTAGTCGAAGCCGAAGCGCGATTCCACCGACGCGGTGCCCTGGATCACGTACTGGATCAGCAGCGGTACCGCCAGCACCAGCCCGGCGATGAAGCCGCCGCCCGGCGCGTTGTGGCCGCGCAGGAACAGGAAGATCGACACGGTCAGGGTCAACGGGAACATGATCTGCGCCAGGTCGGCCGGCACCGGCAGCTTGATCGGCGGGCCGGGCATGATCTGCTCCGGCGCCATCCGCGAGCGTCGCAGCAGCGCATGCACCACCAGCGCGGCGATGCCGAACACGGTGATCTCGCCGAAGGTATCGAAGCCACGGAAGTCGACCAGGATCACGTTGACCACGTTCTGGCCATACGCCTCGGGCAGGGCGCGGCCAAGCAGTTCGCCGGCCATGGTGTTCGGCGGCAGGGTCATCGCCGAATAGGCCAGCGCGCCCAGCCCTGCACCGGCGAGGATCGCGATCACCGCGTCGCGGCGCTTGCGCCAGCGCGGCCGTTCCGGCCCGGACTGTGCGGGCAGGTAGTTCATGCCCAGCAGCATCAGCACCAGGGTCACCATCTCTACCAGCAGCTGGGTCAGGGCCAGGTCGGGCGCGGACAGGAACACGAAGGTCAGCGCCACCATCAGGCCGACGCCGCCGACCAGCAGCACCGCCAACAGGCGCTGCTTGTAGACACGCAGGGTGGCCACCGCACAGGCCATCATCACCAGCCACAGCGCCCAGCCCAGCAGCGGAATCGGCTGCGGCGCGGTCCAGTTCGGCGAGGCCGGGTTGGCCACGAACGGCGCAGCGGCCACCACGATCGCCACCAGCACCAAGCCCAGCAGCATGCGCTGCAGGCTGCCGTTGGCGATGCCGTTGGTCAGGCGCATGGCCAGCGCGGAAAGGGCATCCAGCTGGGCATGGAACACATTGCGGCCGGTGGTGCGGGTTTCCACGCCGTGCAGGTTGATCAGCTTGCGCAGGCCGAAGTACAGCGCCACGCCGCCGATCACGCCGATCACGCTCATCGCCAGCGGCAGGTTGAAGCCGTGCCACACCGCCAGGCTGTACTCGGGCATGGCTGCACCGAGGATCGAGGCCGCAGCGGCATGCAGCACCGGCGCCACGGTCAGTGCCGGGGCGATGCCTACCGCCACGCAGACCACCACCAGCAGCTCCACCGGCACCTTCATCCAGCGCGGTGGCTCGTGCGGCACGCGGTCCAGGTCGTGCGGGCCAGCGCCGAAGAAGGTGTCGTGCACGAAGCGCAGGCTGTAGGCCACGCCGAACACCCCGGCCAGCAGCGCGGCGATCGACACCGCGGTGCGCATCGCGCCCGGGCCGCCACCGGCGGTCAGGGCCTCGGCAAACAGCATTTCCTTGGACAGGAAGCCGTTGAGCAGCGGGATGCCGGCCATCGCCAGCGAGGCGATGATCGCCAGCGCGCTGGTGAATGGCATCAGCTTCCTCAGGCCGCCCAGCTTGCGCATGTCACGGGTGCCGGTCTCGTGGTCGATGATGCCAGCGGCCATGAACAGCGAGGCCTTGAAGGTGGCGTGGTTGAGGATGTGGAACACGCCGGCCACTACCGCCATCGGCGTGGACAGGCCGAACAGCAGGGTGATCAGGCCCAGATGGGAAATGGTCGAGTAGGCCAGCAGGCCTTTCAGGTCGTGCTGGAAGATCGCGTTCCAGGCGCCGATCAACAGGGTCAATGCGCCGATGCCGCTGACCGTGTAGAAGAACAGGTCGCTGCCGGCCAGCGCCGGATGCAGTCGTGCCAGCAGGAACACACCGGCCTTCACCATGGTGGCCGAGTGCAGGTAGGCCGAGACCGGGGTCGGAGCTGCCATTGCGTGCGGCAGCCAGAAGTGGAACGGGAACTGCGCGCTCTTGGTGAAGATGCCGGCCAGCACCAGGAACAGGGCGTACGGATACAGCGCGCTGGCGCGGATCTGCTCGCCCGCGGCCAGGACCACGTCCAGGTCGAAGCTGCCGACGATGCGGCCGATCAGCAGCACGCCACCGAGCAGGGCCAGGCCGCCGCCGCCGGTGATCACCAGCGCCATGCGCGCGCCTTCGCGGGCGTCCTGGCGGTGCGACCAGAAGCCGATCAGCAGGAACGAGCTGATGCTGGTCATCTCCCAGAAGATCATCAGCAACAGCAGGTTACCCGACAGCACCATGCCCAGCATGGCGCCCATGAACAACAGCAGGTAGCAGTAGAAGCGGTGGGCGTTGTCCTGCTGGCTCAGGTAGTAGCGCGCATACAGCACCACCAGCGCGCCGATGCCCAGTACCAGCCCGGCGAACATCCAGGCCAGGCCGTCCAGGCGCAGGGTGAAGTCCAGGCCGATCTGCGGCAGCCAGGGCACCAGGGTGCGCACCAGCTGGCCATCGAGCACGGACGGGGTCAGCCAGCCGAGGATGGCCAGCCCGCCCAACGGCGCCAGCGCCGCCAGCCAGGCAGCAGTCGAGCGCGAACTACGGGGGAAGGCCGCAACAGCCGCTGCCATCAGGAACGGCAGGGCCAGCAGCAGGGGCAGGCTGGGGAGCATGCAGGGAATCCATGATTCACGAGCAGGTCAGGGAGGATAACAGGCTGCGAAATGTCGCCGAAACCCATCGAACAGCGATCAATTGCATGTAACGTCCGCTGATTCATTTTTTCTGCGGCGCAACATCGCGTTCCTGCGTCACCCCCCGGTTGCCCTCGGGGGACACCCTACGCCCACGCAGGGAGACCGCAGGCCCTGTCGCACAGGGGCTGCCGTCGGCGGGCGGGGCGTGGGGAGCGGGTCACCGGCGCAGGCTGGCAGGGCCGCCGTGGACTGCGGGTGACGGAATCCGCCCGTTCAGGAAACGACCGGCACCATCGCCTGCGGATGGGTCAGTAGCGCCAGTCGAGCTTGCGGTAGAGCTTGGCCATCACCCAGGCCGGGCCGATCAGCAGGTAGGTCAGGTCGGTCAGGAAGCTGGGCTTGCGGCCCTCGAACGTGTGGCCGATGAACTGCGCGATCCAGGCCACCACGAACACGCCCACCGCCAACCAACGCAGGGCGTGCAGGCCGATCTCGGCCTCCAGCAGCCTGCACAGGCAACCGAATACGAAGAACTGGATGAGCATGCCGATGCCCAGCGGGCGCGACAGCTTGTTGTAGAAGCACCAGGCGCTGAACATCGCGAACGCCGACCAGATGCCGTACTGGAACCAGGTGATCAGTGGCGGCAGGCACCACAGCAGGGCCACCACCGACCACAGGATCGCCGGAACCGCCACCACGTGGATGCGCTGGTTGATCACATTGCGGTGGTCGTCGGAGTAGCTGGCGAAGTAGCGGTCGATCGGCCGCGCAAGCTCGGTGGTGGTCTGCATGCTGCGTCGCTTCCTCGGACAACGGTAGTGCCGGCCGCAGGCCGGCAATCCAGAGCATAGCCGAGTTCGCGAGGTTGCCGGCCAGCGGCCGGCACTACCTTTTCAGGACGCCCCCTGCCGTTCCGGCCGGGGGCGCAGGCGGATCAGTCGACGCTGATCCCGGCCAGGCGCTGCAGCGCCTCGGCATACTTGGCGCGGGTGCGCTCGATGATTTCGGCCGGGATGCTCGGGCCCGGGGCGGTCTTGCCCCAGTCCAGCGTCTCCAGGTAATCGCGCACGAACTGCTTGTCGTAGCTCGGCGGGCTGGTGCCCACCTCGTACTCGTCGGCCGGCCAGTAGCGCGAGGAATCCGGCGTCAGCATCTCGTCCATGATGTACAGGCGGCCATCGGCGTCGGTACCGAATTCGAACTTGGTATCGGCCAGGATGATGCCGCGCTCGCGGGCGTAATCGGCAGCGAACTTGTAGATGCGGAGGGTCGCGTCGCGCACGCGCTCGGCCAGGTCCGCACCGACCTGCTTCACCATCGCATCGAAATCGATGTTCTCGTCATGGTCGCCGACGGCGGCCTTGGTCGAGGGGGTGAAGATCGGCTCGGGCAGCTGCTCGGCCTGGCGCAGGCCATCGGGCAGGTCGATGCCGCTGACCTTGCCGGTGCGCTGGTAGTCCTTCCAGCCGCTGCCGATCAGGTAGCCACGGGCGATCGCTTCCACCGGTACCGGCTTCAGCTTGCGGGTGACCACCGCACGCTTGGCGTACAGGGCCGGGTCCACGCCTTCGGGCAGCACGCTGGCCACGTCGATGCCGGTCAGGTGGTTGGGCATCAGGTGCGCGGTCTTGGCGAACCAGAAGTTGGACACCTGGCAGAGCATCTCGCCCTTGCCCGGAATCGGGTCGGGCAGGACCACGTCGAACGCCGACAGGCGATCGGTGGCCACCATCAGCAGGTAGTCGCCCGGCGGGGTCCCTGCGGGCAGCCGCTCGCGCGGGATATCGAACACATCACGCACCTTGCCGCGATGGCGCAAGGGCAGGCCGGGGAGATCGGATTGCAACAGCGTGGTTGGCACGGGCACTCCTGGGGCGTTGTCGATACGGCTGCTGCCCTGCGGACCCGGCGGGCCCGCTGACCAGCGGGCGGCCTAGTGTAAAGCGGTCCGGGCCCGCTGTGACGTAAAATGAGCGTCCATTTCGTCGGTCGACCCCGGAGCGCCATGCGCTGGTACGGAAAACTGCTCGGATTCATCGCCGGCGCGCTGCTGTTCCGGCCCAATCCGCTGTTCGGCGCGGTGGTCGGCCTGTTGATCGGCCACGCCTTCGATTCGGACTGGTTCCGCCTGAACAAGGAGAACCCGTACCGGGAGCTGGGGCTGACCTCCGAGGCCACCGATGCCGAGGTCGAGCGCGCCTACCGCAAGCTGATTTCCCAGTACCACCCCGACAAGCTGGGCGGCGCCGCTCCCGAGCTGCAGCAGCAGGCCGAGCAGAAGTCGCGGCGGATCAATGCCGCCTACGACCGCATCAAGACCCTGCGCAAGCGCTGACCCCACAGCCCCGCCTGCGGGCGGGAGAACCCTTTCCCCGTTCCGAAGGCCCCGGCCATGTCCAACTGCCTCATCGCCCCCTCCATCCTGTCCGCCAACTTCGCCCGCCTCGGTGAGGAAGTCGACAACGTCCTCGCCGCCGGCGCGGACTGGGTCCACTTCGACGTGATGGACAACCACTACGTGCCGAACCTGACCATCGGCCCGATGGTCTGCCAGGCCCTGCGCAAGCATGGCGTGACCGCGCCGATCGACGTGCACCTGATGGTCGAGCCGGTGGACCGCATCATTCCGGATTTCGCCGAGGCCGGTGCCACCTACATCAGCTTCCACCCGGAGGCCAGCCGCCACGTGCACCGCACCATCCAGCTGATCCGCTCGCTGGGCTGCAAGCCGGGCATCGTGTTGAATCCAGCCACCCCGGTGGACATCCTCGACTGGGTGCTGGACGACCTGGACCTGGTGCTGCTGATGTCGGTCAACCCGGGCTTCGGCGGCCAGGCCTTCATCCCCTCCGCGCTGGACAAGCTGCGCGTGGTGCGCAAGATGATCGATGCCAGCGGCAAGGACATCCGCCTGGAGATCGATGGCGGCGTGAAGGCCGACAACATCGGCGAGATCGCTGCCGCCGGCGCCGACACCTTCGTCGCCGGCTCGGCCATCTTCAACGCCAGGACCAGCTACCAGGACGTGATCGCGCAGATGCGCGCGAACGTCGCTGCGGCAAGGGGCTGAGCCATGGGTACGGTGGCCGTGTTGAACATCCGTCCGGCCACCGTGGCCGATGCCGGCCTGATCCTGCATTTCATCCGCGAACTGGCCATCTACGAGAAGGCTGAGCATTCGGTGCAGACCGATGAGATCGGCATCGCCGAGAGCCTGTTCGGTGCCGATGCCACGGCGCGCGCGCTGATCTGCGAAGCCGACGGCGAGGCCATCGGCTACGCCGTGTATTTCTACAACTACTCCACGTGGTTGGGCCGCAAGGGCATCTACCTGGAAGATCTGTACGTCAGCCAGGAAAAACGCGGCGCGGGTGCCGGCAAGGCACTGCTGAAGTACATCGCCCGCCAGGCGGTGGCTGAAGGCTGCGGCCGCTTCGAATGGTCGGTGCTGGACTGGAACACGCCGGCCATCGAGTTCTATACCGCTGCCGGTGCGAAGCCGCAGGACGAGTGGACCGTGTACCGGCTGCAGGGCCAGGCATTGCACGATTTCGCCAACGGGTGAGGCGAAGTGCATCCACGCATGGCGTGGATCTACCAACCGGGTGGGTGCGAACCGCAACCCGGTGGGTGCGAACCTTGGTTCGCACCCCCTGCGAACTCCGAAAAAAAAGCCACGCCAATCACTGGCGTGGCCTCGCTGCATGCGTGGGAGGCTGATCCTGCCTCCATCCGTCGTCCCTGCTATGGCCTTCCATTCTCCAGCAGCTGAATGACACCTGCGTGACATTCACTGCGGGGACACAACGCATTGCTAGCCTGTGCCATCCCGACCTGGAAGCACCGCATGACTGCACCGCGCTGGCGCCTGATCCTCAATGGCAAATCCGCAGGCAACGAAGCGCTGCGCGATGCTGTCGGCCACTGGCGCGGAAAAGGCGTGCAGCTGGAGGTGCGGGTGACCTGGGAGGGCGGCGACGCTGAGCGCTATGTGGCCGAAGCCATCGATCATGGCGTGGACGTGATCGTTGCTGCCGGCGGCGATGGCACGCTCAGTGCGGTGGCCGAGACGCTGGCGCATCGCGAGGAGCCGGCCGATGCGCTGCCTTCGCTGGCGCTGATCCCGATGGGAACCGCCAACGATTTCGCCACCTCGGCAGGCATTCCCACCGCGCCGGGCGATGCCTTCGCGCTGATCGGCCAGCGGCCGGCGTGGCCGATCGACCTGCTGCGCGTGGACGCCGATGGCACGCTGTGGTGGTGCGCCAACCTCGCCAGCGGTGGCTTCGGCACGCAGGTGACGGTGGAGACCGATGCCGGCCTGAAGAAGATGCTCGGCGGGCTGGCCTATGTGATCACCGGCATCGCCAAGCTGGGCCGCATCGAGCCGATCAACGCGCGCCTGTCCGGCCCGGATTTCGCCTGGGAGGGCGACTTCATCGCGCTCGGCATCGGCAATGGTCGCCAGGCCGGTGGCGGCCAGCAGCTGTGCCCGCAGGCACTGATCGACGATGGGGTGCTGGATGTGACGGTGCTGCCGGAGCTGGAAGGCGAAGTCACCGCCACCCTCGGCCAGATGCTGAAATCGGGCACTCAGGCGGCACTGGAACAGCTGGCCACGCGTGCGCGGCTGCCGTGGCTGCAGGTGGAATCCGAGCGTCCGTTGACGCTCAACCTGGACGGCGAACCGGTACAGGCCCGCCAGTTCCGCATCGCATGCGTGCCGGGCAGGGTGCGCATGCATCTGCCGGCCGACTGCCCGCTGCTTGCTGGGGCCTCTGCTGCGAACGCCCCGACGTAGCGCCGGTCGCCCTGGCCGCCCCGGGCGTGCCGTGGTTCAGTTTGGCGGGGTTCCCCTCCCGCCTCGGCTGCGATACAGTCAAGGGGTGTCCAGCCTGACGACCCCGCATACCCTTTCTTCCGCACGCCGTTGGTGGCGATGGTGGCCCGTTGCCGTCGTCCGCCCCCATAACGCTGTGTCCCGGAAGGAAAGTCGTCTTGAACTCGCACGCTCAGTTTCAGCAGCAGGCCGCTGAAGGCCACACCCATATTCCCGTCGTCCGTGAAGTGCTGTCCGACCTGGACACGCCGCTTTCGGTCTATCTGAAGCTCGCCGACGGCCCCAATACCTACCTGTTTGAATCCGTCGAAGGCGGCGAACGCTTTGGTCGCTACTCGATCATCGGCCTGCCGGCGCGCCGCGTATATGCCTTCCACGGCCACACGCTGACCGTGCGTGAAGACGGCCAGGTGGTGGAAACCCGCGAGGTGGCCGACCCGTTCGCCGAAGTCGAGGCGCTGCGCAGCGCCCACTCGGTGCCGAAGCTGGAAGGCCTGCCGGGCTTCACCGGTGGCCTGGTCGGCTGGTTCGGCTTCGAGTGCATCGGCTACATCGAACCGCGCCTGGCCCCGCCGGCCGGTCGCGATGAACTGGGCACGCCGGACATCCTGCTGCTGGACTCCAACGAGCTGGCGGTGTTCGACAACCTCAAGGGCCGGCTGTACCTGATCGTGCATGCCGACCCGCGTGCCGACGGCGCCTTCGAGCAGGCGCAGGCGCGCCTGGATGCGCTGACCGCCAAACTGCGTGCACCGGGCGCGGGCTATCCCGCACCGCTCAACAGCGACGTGCTGGACGAGTCCGATTTCGTCTCCGGTTTCACCCGCGAAGGCTTCGTCGATGCGGTCCAGCGCAGCAAGGAATACATCCGCGCCGGTGACATCTTCCAGGTGGTGCTCAGCCAGCGCCTGAGCGTGCCGTTCAAGGCACGCCCGGTGGATGTGTACCGTGCGCTGCGCGCACTGAATCCGTCGCCGTACATGTATTTCCTCGATGTCGGCGACCTGCAGGTGGTCGGCTCGTCGCCGGAGATCCTGGTGCGCCTTCAGGACGGCGAAGTCACCGTGCGCCCGATCGCGGGCACCCGCCCGCGCGGCGCCACCGTCGAGCAGGATCTGGCGCTGGAAGCCGAGCTGCTGGCCGACCCGAAGGAACGCGCCGAGCACCTGATGCTGATCGACCTCGGCCGCAACGACGCAGGCCGCGTGTCGAAGGCCGGCACCGTGGAAGTGGGCGAGCAGTTCGTGATTGAACGCTACAGCCACGTCATGCACATCGTCAGCGAAGTGACCGGGCAGCTGCAGCCGGGCCTGAGCTACGCCGACGTGCTGCGTGCCACCTTCCCGGCCGGCACCGTCAGCGGTGCGCCGAAGATCCGCGCGCTGGAAGTGATCCGCGAGCTGGAACCGATCAAGCGCAATGTCTACGCCGGCAGCATCGGCTACATCGGCTGGCACGGCGATGCCGATACCGCGATCGCGATCCGCACCGCGGTGATCAAGGACGGCCGCCTGTACGTGCAGGCGGGTGCCGGCATCGTCTACGACTCGGACCCGGACAAGGAATGGGACGAGACGATGAACAAGGGCCGCGCGCTGTTCCGCGCCGTCGCCCAGGCCGCCAAGGGCCTGTAAGCCTGCCTTGCCACGGCCGCTGCGCCGTGGCCGTTCCGCTGTTCCCGTTCACGACAAGGAGTACCGCATGAAGCTGCTGAGCGCATTGCTGTGGTCGTCACTGCTGGCCACGATGGCCCCGTCTGCGTGGGCGCAGGCCAATACCATTCCTTCGCAGCCGCACCTGCTGGTGAAGGGGGAGGCGCGTCGCTCGGTGATGCCCGACCGGTTCGGCCTGCAGCTGAACATCGAAGAGACGGATCTGGATGCAGATGCCGCACGCCGTCGCGTGCAGGACAACGTCGCTCGCGTGCTGGGGCTGTTCAGGCAGTACAAGGCAGTGGAAGGCAGCGTGCGTGCGGACAACCTGCGCATTGGCCCGGCCCAGCGCTATGACAATGGCAAACAGGTCTTCATCGGTACCCGCGTGTCGCGCCAGCTGCGTGCGAGCTTTGCCAGCGTGCAGGCGATGCAGGCGACGCTGGGGGCCCTGAAGGCCAACGAGAACCTCCAGGTCAGCAGTGTCGCCCCGACCTATTCCGATGAGGTGGCGCTGCGCCGCGAGCTCAAGAGCGAGGCGGCGGCCAAGACCCGTGAGTCCGCGCTCGGCCTGGCCAAGGCCTATGGAGCGAAGGTGCGTGGCCTGTACAGCATCTCCGATGTGGCGCCGGACTTCGCCTACGGCATCCAGGCCGGCCGATGGCCACAGCCGGTCGAGGGAGACGCTGCTGGCGTGCCAGAGCCGCGCCTCACCGACATCTCCCTGACCGGCAGCGCTGCAGCGCCCGCGCCCAGGGCGCCGGAGTCGATCGAGGCCGGCCCCATCACCTACACCGAAAACGTATACGCCATTTTCCTGATAAGCGACGGAACCTGACCATGTTGTGGATGATCGACAACTACGACAGCTTCACCTACAACCTCGTGCAGTACCTGCAGACGCTGGGCGCCGAGGTGAAGGTGGTGCGCAACGATGCGATGAGCGTGGACGAGATCGCCGCGCAGAAGCCCGAGCGCATCGTCATCTCGCCCGGCCCGTGCACGCCCAACGAAGCGGGCGTGTCGCTGCAGCTGATCGAGCGCCTGGGCCCGACCACGCCGATCCTCGGCGTGTGCCTGGGCCACCAGGGCATCGGCCAGGTCTACGGCGGCACGGTCATCCGTGCCGGCAACATCATGCACGGCAAGACCTCGCCGATCCGCCACGAAGGCAAGGGCGTGTTCGCCGGCCTGCCGGACCGTTACCAGGCCACCCGCTACCACTCGCTGGTGGTGGACAAGAACAGCCTGCCCGATGTGCTGGAAGTGACCGCCTGGACCGAGAACGACGACGGCTCGATCGAAGAGATCATGGGCCTGCGCCATCGCCAGTTCCCGGTGGAAGGCGTGCAGTTCCACCCCGAATCCATCCTCACCGAACACGGCCACGCCCTGCTGCGCAATTTCCTGCAGCGCCCGGCGGCCTGATCCAAGGAGCATTCCCATGAGCTTCTCCCCCCAGGAAGCCCTGCACCGCACCATCGAACACCGCGAAATCTTCTTCGACGAAATGGTCGACCTGATGCGGCAGATCATGCGCGGCGATGTCTCGCCGATGATGACCGCCGCCATCCTCACCGGGCTGCGCGTGAAGAAGGAGACCGTGGACGAAATCGCCGCGGCGGCCACCGTGATGCGGGAATTCGCCCGGCCAGTGCCGGTGGCCGATACCTCCAACCTGGTGGATATCGTCGGCACCGGTGGCGATGGCTCGCACACCTTCAACATCTCCACCTGTTCGATGTTCGTGGCCGCTGCTGCAGGCGCGCGCGTGGCCAAGCATGGCAACCGCAGCGTGTCGTCCAAGTCCGGCAGCGCCGATGCACTGGAAGCGCTGGGCGCAGTGATCGAACTGCAGCCGGACCAGGTGGCCGCTGCGATCGACCGGACCGGCATCGGCTTCATGTTCGCGCCGATCCATCATCCGTCGATGAAGGTCGTCGCGCCGGTGCGCCGCGAAATGGGCGTGCGCACCATCTTCAACATCCTCGGCCCGCTGACCAATCCAGCCAGCGCGCCCTCGGTGCTGATGGGCGTGTTCCATCCCGACCTGGTGGGTATCCAGGCACGCGTGCTGCGTGAGCTGGGCACCGAGCGTGCGATGGTGGTCTGGGGCCGCGACAACATGGATGAGATCTCGCTGGGCGCCGGCACCCTGGTCGGCGAACTGCGCGACGGCAAGGTGCGCGAGTACGAGATCCACCCGGAAGACTTCGGCATCGCCATGTCGGCCAGCCGCAACCTGCGCGTGGACGGCCCGGAGCAGTCCATCCAGATGCTGCGCGCCGTGCTGGACAACGAGCCCGGCCCGGCGCTGGACATCGTCGCGCTGAATGCTGGCGCCGCGCTTTACGTGGCCGGCGTGGCCCGCGACATCGGTGACGGCCTGGCCCGCGCACGTGCCGCCATCGCCAACGGCAGCGCCCGCCAGCGCCTGCAGCAGTATGTGGAGACCACCCGCGCGCTGGTTGCCTGAGCGCGCGGTTCAGCCTGACCCTCTCGATGGCCGATAATGGCCGTCCTCACCGCCCCCGCACCGAACCGAAGACGATGAGCGACATCCTGCAGACGATCCTGGCCCGCAAGGCCGAAGAAGTGGCCCAGCGCCGTGCCCAGCGCCCGCTCGAGGCGCTGCAGGCCGCACTGGCCAGCGCCCCGCCGGTACGTGGCTTCGTGCGCGCGCTGCAGGCGGCGGTGGCCAACGGCGACCCGGCGGTGATTGCCGAGGTGAAGAAGGCCAGCCCGTCCAAGGGCGTGATCCGCCCGGACTTCCGCCCGGCCGACATCGCCGTCAGCTACGAATTCGGCGGCGCCAGCTGCCTGTCGGTGCTGACCGACATCGATTTCTTCCAGGGCGCCGACGCCTACCTGCAGCAGGCCCGCGAAGCCTGCACGCTGCCGGTGCTGCGCAAGGACTTCGTGATCGACGCCTACCAGGTATACGAAGCGCGCGTGCTGGGCGCCGACTGCATCCTGCTGATCGTCGCTGCACTGGACGACACCCAGCTGGCCACCCTGTCCGAACTGGCCCTGTCGCTGGGCATGGACGTGCTGGTGGAAGTGCATGACATCGACGAACTGGAGCGCGCACTGCAGGTGCCGGCGCCGATGATCGGCATCAACAACCGCAACCTGCGCACCTTCGAGGTGTCGCTGCAGACCACGCTGGACATGCAGAAGGCGGTGCCGCGGGATCGCCTGCTGGTCACCGAAAGCGGCATCCTCGGCCCGCAGGACGTGGCGCTGATGCGCGACGCCGGCATCGATGCGTTCCTGGTCGGCGAGGCCTTCATGCGCGTGGAAGAGCCGGGCGAGGGCCTGCGTCAGCTATTCTTCGCGGCATGACAACGCACTATCCAACGCCGCGCGGGGATGCGCCGCTGGTGGTCTTCGACTTCGACCACACCCTCTACGACGGCGATTCGGGCACCCACCTGTTCGCCTCGCTGATCAAGCGCAACCCGCTGCGCATGCTGGCCGCCCTGCTGGTGACACCGATTGCCGGGCCGCTGGTGGCGATGCTGCCGACCCGGCGTACCGGTATTTCGGTCTATGTATGGATCGGCAGCTTCGGCCTGCACCGCGCGCGCGATTTCAACAAGGTGATCGACGCCTACGTACTGCGCAACGAGGCGCAGATGCGCGCCAAGCTGCTGCCGCAGGCGCTGGAGGTGTTTGCCGCGCACCGCGCCAAGGGCGACCGCGTGGTGGTCGCCACAGGGGCGCCGCCGGAACTGGCGCGCGCCATTCTCGCCTTCGTCGCCCACCAGGACGTGCCAGTGATCGGCACCGAGGTCGGCCCGCGACTGGGCGGCGTCGGCCCGACCCGCCACTGCCACAACGAAGAGAAGATGCGCATGCTGCGCGAGCGCGGCTACGGCAACATCGACATCGCCTACTCCGACAGCACCGCTGACCTGCCGCTGCTGCTGGCCGCCAAGACGCCGGTGGTGGTGAACCCGAAGCGCTCCAAGGTGGATTTCTTCCGCAGCGTGCTGCCGGCCGGCACCCGCATCCTCAACTGGGGCTGCGTCGACCGCGGCGGCGACAAGGCCTGACCCGCGCCTGTTGTAGAGCCGAGCCATGCTCGGCTGCTCTTCGTTGCGGGATCCGTGCGTCCTCAGCCGAGCATGGCTTGTATGTTCCTCCTGGCTCCTACGCGGTATGTAGGAGCCAGGGTGGAGGGACCGTCAACATGATATCTGCGGATACCAGCCGACAGACGAGCCGAGCGATCCCCATCCCGCACCTTAACGTCGATAA
>NZ_JAUTXR010000140.1 GCF_030658505.1 Stenotrophomonas raiganjensis (SeqCode)
CCGCGCGGTGACCATGATCACCGGCACGTCGCTGCTGGCGCGCAGTTCGCGGCACAGGTCCACGCCATCGCGCTGCGGCAGCATCAGGTCCAGCAGCACCAGGTCGGGTTGATAGCGCGCGAAGGCGTCGATCACCTGGCCGCCGTCGTCCACCCATTCACTGGTCATGCCGGCGGCCGCGAGGTAGTCACGCAGCACCGAGGCCAGGCGTGGCTCGTCCTCGACGATCAGGATCCTGGCGGCGTCGATGGGGGACGTGCTCATGCAGGCTCCGGCAGGGTGATGACCACGCGCAGCCCGCCCAGTGGCGAGGGCTCGGCGTGGATGACGCCGTGGTGGGCGTGGATGATGTTGTGGCTGATGGCCAGGCCCAGCCCGCTGCCGCCGCTGGCCCGGTTGCGCGAGCTCTCCACCCGGTAGAAGCGCTCGAACAGCAGCGCGCACTTGTCCGCCGGCACGCCTGGCGCGGTGTCTTCCACGATCAGCTGCACGCCGGCAGGCACGCGCGCGGCCTGCACGCGTACGCGGCCCCCGGCGTGGGTGTAGCGCAATGCGTTCTCCAGCAGGTTGGCCAGCACCTGCTGCAGGCGCCGTTCGTCGCCGGACACCTGCAACGGTATCGCGGGCAGATCTTCTTCCAGTGCCAGGCCTGCATTGGCGAAGCGCACGCGCATGCCATTGAGTTCGCTGCGCAGCAGCGCCACCAGGTCCAGCGGCGCGAAGCGGTAGGCCAGGCCACCGGACTGGGTCATCGACAGGTCGTGCAGGTCGTCGACCAGCTTGCCCAGCTGGCGGATCTCGCTCTGCAGGCCCACCAGGTTGGCGCGGTCCAGCGGACGGATGCCATCTTCGATCGCTTCCAGCTCCGCGCGCACCACCGCCAGTGGCGTGCGCAGTTCATGCGAGATGTCGGCAATGAAGGCGCGGCGGTTGCGCTCGGTGTCATCCAGCGCCTGCGCCATCCGGTTGAAGTCGTTGACCAGTGCATCCAGCTCGTCATCGCTGGTGCGCTCGATGCGGGTGGCATAGTCGCCCGCGGCGAGCCGATGCGTAGCCGCGGCGAGCTTGGCAAGGCGCTGGCGCAGCGCACGCGACACCAGCCAGGCCAGCAGCACCGTCACCAGCAGCAGCGCGATGCCGATCACCCACCACGCACGCATCTGGGTGTTGTAGAAGTTCAGGTCGTTGGTGGCGATGACGGTCTGGAACGGCACCATGCCCAGCCAGCCGACCGTGTGCCCGTCCACCTGCACGGCGTGCGGCTCGTCGTCGCTGGTGGCGTCCGGGTTGCCGGCTACGAACCGATGCTGCGCATCGAACAGGCCCAGGCGGGAGGGAACGCCGGTCTGGTCGGACAGCGGTGGCACGGGCCCCTCGTGCCCATGGGCCAGATCCGGGCGCAGCAGCCGCGCCCAGCGGTCACTGTCGCCGCGCAGGTGCTCCCAGCCGCCGTGCGCACTGTACTCGCGCTGCAGGTGCGGCATCACGCGCTGCATGCGCAGATCGCCCTGGTCGTTGAGGTAGTCCAGGAAGCCGGTCTGGAACGCTACGCGGCTGGCAATGCCGTTCACTGCCAGCACCAGCAGGCAGGCGGTGAAGATCGCGAGGAAGGTCTTCGCGGTCAGGCCGAATTTGAGTCGAATCTTCGCCATCGCGGGGGCCATTAGCGGCGCATGCGGCGCCGAAAGCAAGCGCCAGCTGAGCCGGTCGCACAATCTCCATATTCTCTGCACAGTTCCACGGCAGCGTGCACGGGTCAACGCAAGGCCCCCACGCCCCCTCATGTCACTCCTGCGCCCGCTGTCCCGTTCCCCCCGTCCGCTGTTGCTGCCCCTGCTGCTGGCCCTGGCGGCCTGCTCGGCGGGCAGGACCGAGGCCCCGGCCACCCCCGAAGTGGGCGTCATCACTGCTCGCGCGCAGCCGCTGGCCCTGCAGCAGACCCTGCCCGGCCGTGCCGTACCGTTCGAGGTGTCCGAGGTGCGCCCGCAGATTGGTGGGCTGATCCGCCAGCGGTTGTTCACCGAAGGCCAGCAGGTCAAGGCTGGCCAGCTGCTGTACCAGGTCGATCCGGCGCCGTACCAGGCCGCCTTCGATACCGCCCGTGGCCAGCTGGCACAGGCCGAGGCCACCGTGCTGTCGGCGCAGCCCAGGGCCGAGCGCACCCGCACGCTGCTGGGCCTGGATGCGGCCAGCAAGCAGGACGCCGACGACGCTACCTCGGCACTGAAGCAGGCGCAGGCCAATGTGATCGCCGCGCGCGCCGCGCTGCAGGCCGCCCGCATCAACCTCGACTACACCCGGGTGACCGCACCGATCGCGGGCCGCATCGGCACCTCCAGCGTCACCGCCGGCGCGCTGGTCGCTGCCGGCCAGGACGCGGCGCTGGCGACCATCCAGCGGTTGGACCCGGTCTATCTGGACGTGACCCAGTCCAGCACGCAGATGCTGGCGCTGCGCAAGCAGCTCGATGCCGGCCTGGTGAAGGCCATTGATGGCAAGGCGCAGGTGAAGGTGCTGCTGGAGGACGGCAGCACCTACGCGCATGAAGGCACGCTGGAGTTCGTCGGCAGCGTGGTCGATCCGGGCACCGGCAACGTGGTGCTGCGCGCGGTCATTCCGAATCCGGACGGCCTGCTGCTGCCGGGCATGTACCTGAAGGCGGTGCTGCCGATGGCCACCGATGCGCGTGCCCTGCTGGTGCCGCAGAAGGCGGTGGTGCGCAACGAACGTGGCGAGCCGCTGCTGCGCCTGCTCGATGCCAGGGACCATGTGATCGAGCGCCGGGTCAGTACTGGCCAGGTGGTCGGCAACCAGTGGCAGATCACCGACGGACTGAAGGCTGGCGAACGGGTGATCGTCAGCAACGGTAGTGCGGTATCGCTTGGCCAGCAGGTGAAGGCGGTGGCAGCCACCACGGCGCAGCTGGCAGCGATGCCAGCGGTCGATCCGAACGGCAACACCGACGAAAAGTCGCACTGAGGCCTGCCGCGCATGGTTCGTTTCTTCATCGACCGGCCGATCTTCGCCTGGGTGATCGCCATCGCGGTCAGCCTGCTCGGCCTGCTCGCGATCCTGATCCTGCCGGTGGACCGCTACCCGCAGATCGCTCCCCCCACCATCACCATCCGCGCCACCTACACCGGCGCCTCCTCGCAGACCGTGGAAAACGCGGTCACCCAGGTCATCGAGCAGTCCCAGCAGAGCCTGGACCACCTGATGTACATGACCTCGACCAGTGCCTCCGATGGCTCGGCGCAGGTCAACCTGGTGTTCGCCACCGGTACCAACCCGGATACCGCGCAGGTGCAGGTGCAGAACCAGCTGCAGGCGGCGATGGCCACGCTACCGCAGGCGGTGCAGCAGAACGGCCTGACCATCACCAAGTCCAGTGGCTCGATCTTCGAGGTGCTGTCGTTCACCAGCGAAGACGGCAGCATGGACAACTTCGATGTCGCCAACTTCATGGAGGCGCGCATCGATGACCAGATCAGCCGCGTCAGTGGTGTCGGCAACATCCAGCCGATCGGCCAGGAATACGCCATGCGTATCTGGCTGGACCCGGAGAAGATGCGCCAGTACGCGCTGATGCCGTCGGACATCGAGACCGCACTGCAGGCACAGAACACCGACGTATCGGCTGGTGAGCTGGGTGGCCAGCCGGCGCTGAAGGGCCAGCAGCTGGACGCCACCGTCACCGCGCGCAGCCGCCTGCACACGCCCGAACAGTTCGCGCAGGTGGTGCTGAAGGCCGATGCCAACAGCAGCGTGGTGCACTTGGGCGACGTGGCGAAGATCGGCCTGGGTCCGGAGAGTTACGACAGCATCAGTACCTTCAACGGCAAGCCGTCGGCGTCGCTGGGCATCGAGCTCAATGCGGGCGCCAATGCCATCGCCGTGTCCAAGGCCATCGAGACCCGCCTGCAGCAGCTGCAGAAGTACTGGCCACACGGCTACACCTACCACGTGGCGTTCACCACCACGCCGTTCGTGACCATCTCGCTGAAGGAAGTGGTGATCACCCTGATCGAGGCGATCATCCTGGTGGTGCTGGTGATGTACCTGTTCCTGCAGAACTGGCGCGCCACGCTGATCCCGACCATCGCGGTGCCGGTGGTGCTGCTGGGCACATTCGGCGTGCTGGCGGCCTTTGGCTATTCGATCAACACGCTGACCATGTTCGCACTGGTGCTGGCCATCGGCCTGCTGGTGGACGATGCCATCGTGGTGGTGGAGAACGTGGAGCGGGTGATGACCTTCGAAGGGCTGGCGCCGAAGCCGGCCACGCTGAAGGCGATGGGCCAGATCACCGGCGCGCTGGTCGGCATCGTGCTGGTGCTGACCGCGGTGTTCCTGCCGATGGCGTTCTTCAGCGGTGTCACCGGCGTGATCTATCGCCAGTTCTCGGTGACGATCGCCGCCGCGATGATCCTGTCGGTGCTGGTGGCGATGACCATCACCCCGGCGCTGTGCGGCAGCATCCTGCACCAGATTCCCAAGGGCGGCCATCCGCATGGTGACCACGGCGGTGAGCCGAGCCTGCTGGGCAAGTTCTTCATCTGGTTCAACCACCGTTTCGAGCGTACGTCCAACGGCCTGCGTCGTCGGGTGGATGGCTTCCTTGGCCGGCGCACGCTGGGCGTGGTGTTCTACCTGGTGCTGAGCGTGGCCACCGGCCTGCTGCTGTGGCACCTGCCGGGCGCGTTCCTGCCCGACGAGGACCAGGGCATGCTCAACGCGCTGGTGAAGCTGCCGGCCGGTTCCACCCTGGAGCAGACCCGCGCGGTGATGGATCGCCTGAGTGCCGCTGCGGTGAAGGACGACAGCGTGCTGTCGATCCAGGCTACCGCCGGTTTCAGCGTCACCGGCAGCGGCCAGAACGTCGGCCAGGCCTTCATTCGCCTGAAGGACTGGGATGATCGCAAGGATGACGCCGACACCATTGCCGCGCGGTTGACCGCGGCAATGGCCAGCGTGCCCGATGCGCAGGTGTTCATCACCTCGCCACCGGCCATCCTCGGCCTCGGCGATGCGGGGGGCTTCACCCTGGAACTGCAGGACGAAGGCGGTGCCGGCCATGCCGCCGCCGTGGCCGCGCGCAACACTCTGCTGGAGAAAGCCGCCAAGGACCCGAAGCTGGTCAACGTGCGCTACGCCAGCCTGGAAGACGCGCCGGTGTATGCGGTGAAGGTGGACGACGCCAAGGCGCAGGCGATGGGCGTGAACCCGCAGGACATCAATGACACCTTGAATGCGGCCTTGGGTGGCGACTTCGTCAACAACTTCATCTACAAGGGCCGCATCAAGAAGGTGTTCATCCAGGGCACCGCCGAAGCACGCATGCAGCCGCAGGACATCGAGCGCTGGAGCGTGCGCAACCAGGCCGGGCAGATGGTGCCGCTGTCGTCGCTGATCAGCACGCACTGGTCCAGTGCGCCGGCCGCACTGCAGCGCTACAACGGCATCTCGGCGATGGAAATCACCGGCCAGCCGGCACCGGGCGTCAGCTCCGGCGAGGCGATGGCCGAGATCGCGCGGCTGGCCGACACGCTGCCGGAAGGTTTCAGCCATGCCTGGTCGGACATGGCCTACCAGGAACAGCTGTCGGGCAACCAGGCGCCGATGCTGTATGCCATCTCGCTGCTGTTCGTGTTCCTGTGCCTGGCGGCGCTGTATGAAAGCTGGGCGGTGCCGTTCGCGGTGATGCTGGCGGTGCCGGTGGGCGTGTTCGGCGCGGTGCTGATGATGAACCTGCGTGGCCTCAACAACGACGTGTACTTCCAGGTCGGCCTGCTGACCACGATTGGCCTGGCAGCAAAGAACGGCATCCTGATCGTCGAATTCGCGCGCATCCTCGAACAGCAGGGCAAGAGCACCCGCGAAGCGATCCTGCAGGCGGTCTATCTGCGGCTGCGGCCGATCGTGATGACCTCGCTGGCGTTCCTGATGGGCGTGCTGCCGCTGGTGTTCGCCACCGGCGCCGGTTCGGCCGCGCGCCGTTCGCTGGGTACTGGCGTGGCCGGTGGTACGGTCGCCTCGATGGTGCTTGGCATGTTCTTCGTGCCGTTGTTCTACCTGCTGGTGCGCCGCATGTTCCCGGGCCGCGCGCCGGCCGACGCCACTGCCCCGGAGGCCAGCCCATGAAGCCGATGCTGCTGCGCGCCCTTGCGGCCGCAACGATGACCACCGTGCTGGGCGGCTGCGTGAGCATGGCGCCGCACTACCAGAGGCCCGAGGCCCCGGTGCGGGGGCAGTTCGGCAACGCGGCAACGGGCGAGGCTGATCCTGCGCTGGCGATGCCGGCTTGGCGCGAAGTCTTCCTCGAGCCACGCCTGCAGCAGGTGATCGCGCTGGCGCTGCAGAACAACCGCGACCTGCGCGTGGCCGTGCTGCAGGTGGAGAAGGAACGGGCGCAGTACCGTATCCAGCGTGCGGCGCTGCTGCCGTCGGTGGATGCCAGTGGCAGCGTCACCCGTTCGCGCGTGAGCGATGCCAACAGCGAGACCGGTGCCACCCAGGTAACCGAATCCGATGCCGTGCAGGTGGGTATCAGCAGTTGGGAACTGGATCTGTTCGGACGCATCCGCAGCCTGAAGAACGAGGCCCTGCAGAACTGGCTGGCCAGCGCCGAGAACCAGCGCGCCGCGCGCACCAGCCTGGTGGCCGAAGTGGCCACGGCGTGGCTGGCGCTGGCGGCCGACGAGCAGTCGCTGGCGTTCACCCGGCAGACGCTGGACAGCCAGCAGCAGACCCTGCAGCGCACCGAGGCCCGCCATGCACAAGGCCTGGCTTCGGGCCTGGACCTGTCGCAGGTGCAGGCCAGCGTGGACGCCGCGCGCGGTGCGCTGGCCAAGCTGCAGACCCAGCAGGCGCAGGATCGCGATGCGCTGCAGCTGCTGGTCGGTGCACCGCTGGACGCGGCACTGCTGCCCAGCGCACAGGCGCTGGACGGCACCGTGGCGCTGGCGCCGCTGCCCGCCAACCTGCCGTCCAGCGTGTTGTTGCAGCGCCCGGACGTGCTGTCCGCCGAACACGCGCTGCAGGCGGCCAACGCCGATATCGGTGCCGCGCGCGCCGCGTTCTTCCCGACGCTGACGTTGACCGCCAACTACGGCCACAGCTCCACCGCGTTGTCGACGCTGTTCTCGGCCGGCACCCGCGGCTGGTCGTTCGCCCCCAGCATCACCGCGCCGATCTTCCACGCCGGTGCGTTGAAGGCATCGCTGGATGCCTCGAAGATCGGCAAGGACATCGGCGTCGCGCAGTACGAGAAGGCGATCCAGCAGGCCTTCAGTGAAGTGGCCGATGCGCTGGCCACGCGTGATCACCTGACTGCGCAGATGGACGCACAGCGCGCGTTGGTCGCTGCCAGCCAGCGCAGCTACACGCTGGCCGATGCGCGTTACCGCACCGGGCTGGATGGCTATCTGCAGGCACTGGATGCACAGCGCAGCCTGTATGCCGCGCAGCAGGACCTGATTGCCCTGCAACAGCAGGACGCGGGCAACCGGGTGACGTTGTTCAAGGTGCTGGGCGGCGGTGCCGACGCACGCTAGCGCGTTCGCCAATGTGGGTGCGTCTTCCGCTCCGGTGGGTGCCGGACCTTGGTCGGCACGGAGGCCTTGGTAGCTGCCGACCAAGGTCGGCAGCTACCAAGGAGGTGCGACCGGGTTACGCCACGCGGCCGCGGCGCGCGCGCTCCAGGTGGACCAGCAGCAGCGAGATCGCCGCCGGGGTCATGCCCGGGATGCGCTGCGCCTGGCCGATGGTCTGCGGGCGCACGCGCTCCAGCTTCTGCAGTGCTTCGGCCGACAGCCCGCGCACCGTCGCATAGTCGAATGCCTCGGCAATCGGCGTGGCCTCATGCCGCTGCTGGCGCTCGATCTCCTCGCGCTGGCGGTCCAGGTAGCCGGCGTACTTCACGCCGATCTCCACCTGCTCGGCCACCTTGGCGTCGGCCACGGCCGGGCCCAGCGACGGTACCTGCATCAGCTGCGCGTAATCCAGTTCGGGGCGCTTGATCAGGTCCAGTACGTTGGTTTCGCGACTGACCACCACGCCCAGGGTGTCCTGCACCTCACGGCCCAGCGCATTGGCCGGGGTGGCCCACAGCGCGCCCAGGCGCGCGCGCTCGGCGGCGACCGCGGCCTGCTTGGTCTCGAACGCACTCCAGCGACGATCATCCACCAGGCCCATCTCGCGGCCGGTTGGCGTCAGGCGCTGGTCGGCATTGTCCTCGCGCAGCTGCAGGCGATACTCGGCGCGGCTGGTGAACATGCGGTACGGCTCGTTGGTGCCGTGGGTGATCAGGTCATCCACCAGCACGCCCAGGTAAGCCTCGTCGCGACGCGGGCACCAACCCTCCAGCCCGCGCACCTGGCGTGCAGCGTTGAGGCCGGCCAGCAGGCCCTGCGCGGCGGCCTCTTCATAGCCGGTGGTGCCGTTGATCTGGCCGGCGAAGAACAGGCCGTTGACCAGCTTGGTTTCCAGCGAGGCCTTCAGCCCGCGCGGATCGAAGAAGTCGTATTCGATCGCGTAGCCGGGGCGGGTGATGTGCGCGTTCCCGAAGCCACGGATGCTGCGCACCATCTCCAGCTGCACGTCGAACGGCAGCGAGGTCGAGATGCCGTTGGGGTAGATCTCGACGATGCCCAGGCCTTCGGGTTCGACGAAGATCTGGTGGCTGGCCTTCTCGGCGAAGCGCACCACCTTGTCCTCGATGGACGGGCAGTAGCGCGGGCCGATGCCCTCGATCTGGCCGCTGTACAGCGGCGAGCGGTGCAGGGCGTCGCGGATGATCTGGTGGGTCTGCTCGGTGGTGTGGGTGATCCAGCAGCTGACCTGCTGCGGATGCTCGTCCACCGAGCCGAGGAAGGACATGACCGGCCGCGGTGAATCGCCGGGCTGCTCGTCCATCACGCTGTAGTCCAGCGAGCGGCCGTCGATGCGCGGCGGCGTGCCGGTCTTCAGGCGGTCCACCTGGAACGGACGCTCACGCAGGCGCGCGGCCAGCGTGGTGGCCGGCGGATCGCCCATGCGGCCGGCGGCGTACTGGGTCGGGCCCACGTGGATCTTGCCGGCCAGGAAGGTGCCTGCGGTCAGCACCACCGCCTGGGCGTCGAAACGCAGGCCGGTCTGGGTGATGACCCCGCGCACGGCGTCGCCTTCGATGACCAGGTCGTCGACGGCGGCCTGGAACACGGTCAGGTTGGCCTGGCCTTCGACGATGGCGCGGATTGCCATGCGGTACAGATTGCGGTCGGCCTGGCAGCGGGTGGCGCGCACGGCCGGGCCCTTGGAGGCGTTGAGCGTGCGCCACTGGATGCCGGCGCGGTCGGCGGCGTGCGCCATCGCACCGCCGAGGGCATCGATTTCCTTGACCAGGTGGCCCTTGCCGATGCCGCCGATGGCCGGGTTGCAGCTCATCGCGCCCACCGTCTCGATGTTGTGGGTCAGCAACAGGGTGCGCGCGCCGGTACGGGCCGCGGCCAGCGCGGCTTCGGTGCCGGCGTGGCCACCGCCGATGACGATGACGTCGTAACGATGGAAGGACGGGTTCATGGGGGCTGTTCAGCTGGGGGCGGGCGCGGCCGGGGCGGCGCCGGGGTGGCGATTTTAGCGCCATTCGGGGGCTGGGGCGTCGGCACTGGCCGGACCGCGTTGAAATCAGCCCTAAAGTTGGCAGGATTTTTGCAGATAACCCAATAGCACCCACCGTGGCTGGCGCCGCAGGCGCCCGTGACCGGAATTGGAACAGGGGCCGGTACAGGCGCACGGTGGGGGAGCAGAGGGCCGGCAGTCGGGGGACTGCCCGGCCCTGTTTTTCTGGGGCAATCGGTGAGGCCCCAGCCACGCCTGGCGTGGATCTACCGGCGCTGGGGTTCTCGCCGGTTGGCGACCTCGTTCAAAAACAAACGGCCCCGCATTGCGGGGCCGTCTGCTTTCAGAGGTGCCGACATCCGACAGGGCCGGAACAGGGGGGATCCAGATGTTCCTGTCGGATATCGACGTAGAGCTTTTTGCGGCGGCCGGTGTCGTTTTTGTCACATTGTGACGCGGGCCGTCACTGGCCCCGTAGATTGAGGCTTGAACCGTGTGAAATGCAAGACGGTTCAGCGCTCAACTGTGCGCTGCGTCGCACGATCCATGTTGCGCCAAGGGGAACCGTTCATTCTCGGCGCGCTGGGGGCCGGTGCTGGACGGGCCTGCGGCGGAGGTGCCGGCGGCTGCATGTTCGACTGTGGCGGGCGACGCATCGAGTCCATGTTCCGCCACGGCGACCCCCCGTTGTACGACGGGCGCGAGGGCGGCGGCGGGCGGTTCTCGCCGCCATTGCCCGGGCGCGGCGGCGGGCGGTGGTTGTGCGGCGGACGGTAGATCGGGCGCGAGTAGTACGGGTTGCCATAGCCGCCGTAATAGCCGCCATAGCCACCGTAGTAAGGGCCATAGTTGTAGGGATAGCCGGCCGGGTAGCGGTACTCCACCGACGGCGCACCGTGGTAGTAACCGCCGCTGCGACCCCCGCCGACATAGTCGTAGGTGGTACAGCCGGTCAGGGCCAGCAGCAGGCCACCGGCAAGCATCAGGCGCGTTTTCATGGTGGGTCCCCCCAGAGGACGGGTGTGCAGTCAGCTTCGTGCGCCGGCATTGAATCGGCCCTTAATTCCGCTGCCCAGGATGAATGGAGGCGTAGGGCTGCATGCTGGCATGACCTGTGCCCCGGTCGCCAGCGCGGGGGCATACGTTAATCTTGCGTCATGAGCGATTCACTGTTGCCCCGCGCCGATGACGTCCTGCTCGCTGCTGCGAGGATCGCCCCTTACGCCAGCGTGACCCCGGTGCTGCGCTCGCGCACGCTTGATGCGCTGGCCGGCGCGCAGCTGGCGTTCAAGGCCGAGCACCTGCAGCGCGGTGGCGCATTCAAGTTCCGCGGCGCCTGCAATGCGGTGTGGTCGTTGGATGCCGATCGTGCCAGTGCCGGCGTGGTGACCCATTCCTCCGGCAACCACGGTGCCGCGCTGGCGCTGGCCGCGCGTACCCGGGGCATCCCCTGCCACGTGGTGGTGCCGGAAGGGGCAGTGGCCGCCAAGCTGGCCAACATCGCCCGTCACGGCGCGACGCTCTGGCGCTGCCCGCCGACCATCGCCGAGCGCGAGGCCACCTGCGCCAGGGTGCAGGCTGATACCGGCGCGACCCTGGTTCATCCGTATGCGGACCCGGCGGTGATGGCCGGGCAGGGCACCGCGGCGCTGGAGCTGCTGCACAGCGAAGGACCGTTCGATGTGCTGGTGGTGCCGGTGGGCGGCGGCGGTCTGGCCAGTGGCACCGCGCTGGCCCTGCAGCTCGCCAGCCCGCAGACCCGGCTGGTGCTGGCCGAACCGGCTGGCGCCGACGATACCGCGCGCTCGTTGGCCGCCGGCGAGCGCCAGCATGCGTTCACCCCGGACACGATCTGCGACGGCCTGCGCACCCTGATCGGCGCGCCCAACTTCGAGCTGCTGCGCGCGGCCAACGCCGAGGTGATCGTGGTCGATGACGCGGCGACGATGGCGGCGATGCGCTTGCTGTGGGAGGTCCTCAAGCAGGTGGTCGAGCCGTCATCGGCGACCGTGCTCGCCGCGGTGCTGGCGCAGCCGCAGCGTTTTGCCGGCCTGCGCGTGGGACTGGTCCTGTCCGGCGGCAATGTCGACCTGCCCGCGATTCGCTGGGGGGCGCCTTGAGCCGCGAGCGCAACCGGCATCGCACCGGCCTGCTGGGTTGGCTGTGGCGGCTGTTCGTGGTGCTGGTGATCTGGCTGCTGGGCGTGACGGCGTGGATCGTCTGGGTCGGTGAGCGTGACCAGGCGGCCAAGGCCGACGCCATCATCGTGCTCGGTGCGGCGGCCTACGACGCCAAGCCGTCACCGGTATTCGAAGAGCGCATCCGTCATGGCCTGGATCTCTATGAGGCCCGGTACGCGCCGCTGCTGATTTTTACCGGTGGTTATGGCGGCACCGGCGCGCGCTTCTCCGAATCGCAGGTGGCGCGGCGCTATGCGCTCAAGCACGGCGTGCCTGACGATGCGATCCTGATCGAAACGGCTTCGCGCAACACCGTGCAGAACCTGGTGGAAGCCAAGCGCTTGATGGACCAGCGCAACCTGCATCGGGTGATCATCGTCAGCGACCCGCTGCACATGGCGCGCGCGCTGCGCCTGAGCAAGGCACTGGGCATCGATGCGCTGGCCTCGTCCACGCCCAGCACGCGTTTCCGCAGTTTCCACACGAGTTGGCGCTTCCTGGTGCAGGAGATCTATTTCTTCCACCGCGATCTGGTGCGCCCGCCGCTGAGTTCGCCGGCCAATACCTGAGCGCTCGCCGGGCATGGCCCGGCACTACCAGATGATCAGGTCTGCTTGCGCCGGATCGGAATCGCCGACACCGGCACCGAGGCGACGTCATGCCCGCCTTCGCGGATCGGCGCGCCGGGATCCGGTGCCCAGGCGTGGGCGTAGATCACTTCCCAGCTGCTGGGCAGCTTGCCGTCGGCGCGGCGCATCGGCTCGTACGCCGCCGCCGCCGCCGCGAATCGCCCCCGCCCGGTCAGTGTATGGCGGCGGTCCACCCGTGCGTTGGTCGCGCCCATCGCGCGCAGCTCGCGCATCAGCGAGGGCAGGTCGTCGTAGGTCAGGGTGAACAGGTCGCGGTCCAGCACCGGGTCGCGGAAGCCCGCCATCATCAGCGCATCGCCGAACTGGGCGATCTGCGCGAAGCGGCTCACGTGCGGTCGGTCATCGGCGGCGGCGAAGGCCTCGTTGAGCTCGACCAGGGTGTCCGGGCCGAAGGTTGAGCACAAAAGCAGGCCACCCGGCTTGAGCACGCGGCGGAACCCGGCGAACACCGCCGGCAGGTCGTCCACCCACTGAAGGCACAGGTTGCTGAAGATCACGTCCACGCTGTTGTCGGCCAGCGGCAGCGCGGCGGCATCGCCGCACAGGCGCTGGAACGGCTTCCACCAGCCGGCCTGGCGCTTGGCCTGGTCCAGCATCGGCAGCGCCACGTCCAGCGCGATCACCTGTGCCTTCGGCCAGCGCTTCTTCATCAACGCACTGGCGTGGCCGGTGCCGGCACCGATGTCCAGAACCACCTCGGGCTTGCGTGCCTCCAGGTAGTCCAGCGATTCGACCAGCCGCGCCTGCACCTCGCGCTGCAGGGCGGCGGCGGCGTCATAGCTGCTGGCGGCACGGGCGAACGCGCGACGGACATGGCGGGCATCGAAGTGGGACGGCATTGCGAAAGTCTCTTAGAACGTACCGGGGTAGGCGCCGCCGTCGATCAGCAGGTTCTGCCCGGTGAGGTAACCGGCCTGTGCGCTGCACAGGAAGGCGCAGGCGGCGCCGAATTCGTCCGGCGTGCCGAAGCGGCCGGCGGGAATCTGCTGGCGGCGGCGTTCGGCCACTTCGCCGGCATCGCCGTCCTTGCCCGCAGTGTGGGCGAAGTTGGCGCGCAGGCGGTCGGTGTCGAACTGGCCGGGCAGCAGGTTGTTGATCGTGACGTTGTGCGCGACGGTGCGGCGCGACAGGCCGGCGACGAAACCGGTCAGGCCGCTGCGTGCACCGTTGGACAGCGCCAGGATGTCGATCGGGGCTTTCACCGCCGACGAGGTGATGTTGACGATGCGACCGAAGCGGCGTTCGATCATCGCGTCCACGGTGGCGCGGATCAGCGCGATCGGCGCCAGCATGTTGGCGTCCAGCGCGGCAATCCAGTCGTCGCGCTCGAAAGTGCGGAAATCGCCCGGCGGCGGGCCACCGGCATTGTTGACCAGGATGTCCACCTGCGGGCACGCGGCCAGCGCCGCGCCCCGGCCGGCCTCGGTGGTGACGTCGGCGGCGACGGTGCGTATCTCACCGGCACCGGGCAGTGCACGCAGTTCGTCGGCAGCGATCTGCAGTGCAGCCTCGCCACGGGCGACGATCACCACGTTCACGCCCTCGCGCACCAGCGCACGCGCGCAGCCCAGCCCCAACCCCTTGCTGGCGCCGCAGACCAGTGCCCAGCGGCCGTTGATACCCAGATCCATGCGTCAGTCCTGCGGAATTCGGAAGGCGCTCATTGTCCGCCATCGGCCGGTGACAGGCCGGCAACGAAGTGTTGCAGGGCGGCGGCGACCTCGTCGGCATGGCCGAGGAAGGGCGCGTGGCCGCCGTGGCCAATGGTCAGCGCCTGCGCGCCCGGGGCCAGCGCAGCGGCCGCCTGCATCGCCGTCGGCGACACCAGCCGGTCACGTTGTCCGGCGATCCACAGGCTGGGCTTGCCCAGCGTCGGCAGTGCGCCGCGCAGGTCGGTGCTTTCCAGCAGGTGCAGGCCTTCCAGCAGGGCGCGTTCGGTCGGCGCGCCACGCTCGACCAGGCGCTGGCGCAGCGTGCGCAGCTCCTCGCGGGCGTGTGCCGAGCCCATCACATCCAGCGCCAGGAAGCGTTCCAGCGTGCCGCCGAAGTCGGTTTCCAGCTCGCGCCCGAACTGCTCGAACACCGCCGGTTCCACTGCATGTGACCAGTCCTCGCCGCGTACGAAGCGCGGCGTGGCGGCGATCATCGCCAACCCGTGCACTTTGGGCAGCGTCGCGGCCGCGTGCAGCGCGAACAGGCCACCCAGTGACCAACCGCACCACACCGCCGGAGGCGTGGCCGCGGCGATGGCGTTGACCACGAACGGCAGGCGCAGCGGCGTGGTGTCCCCGCAGCTGTGGCCGTGTCCGGGCAGGTCGACCAGGTGCAGGGTGAACTGGTCTGCCAGGCGCTGCACCAGCGGCGCGAACACACCGCCCTGCAGGGCCCATCCGTGGATCAGAACGAGGTCCGGCCCACGGCCGGCGACTTCAATATGCATGGGCAACGACAGGGAACTCAGGCAAAGGCGGGCAGCGGTGGCGGGGCGGTTTCGCGCACCGCCAGGGCCACGCGGTCACGCGCGCCGGCGATGGCGTCGACCAGCCCGCGCACCTGCTCCGGGGTATGCAGTGCGGACAGGGTGACGCGCAGGCGTGCCTTGCCATCCGGCACTGTCGGCGGACGGATCGCACCGACCAGCCAGCCGGCGTGTTCCAGGGCCTGCGACATCGCCACGGCCATATGGTCGTCGCCGCACAGCAGCGGCTGGATCGGGGTTTCCGAAGCCATCAGGTCGAGCCCGTGACGGCGTGCTTCAGTGCGGAACAGCGCGATCAGATCGGTCAGCTTGGCACGGCGCCAATGGTCCCGCCGCGCCAGGCGCACTGCTTCCAGCGCTGCCGCCGCCATCGCTGGCGGCACGGCGGTGGTGTAGATGTAGGGGCGTGCGGTTTCGGCCAGATGCTCGACCAGGTCGTCGCGGCCCAGCACCAGTGCGCCGGAACCGCCCAGTGCCTTGCCCAGCGTGACCAGCTGCAGCGGCACATCGTCCACGCCCAGTCCGGCGGCGGCGACGGCACCACGGCCATCGCCGACCACGCCCACGCCGTGCGCGTCATCGACGTAGAACAGCGCCTGCTGCAGGCGTGCCACAAGCGACAATGCACGCAGCGGCGCGATATCGCCATCCATGCTGAAGACACCATCGGTCGCCAGCATGGCTGCGCCATCGGGGGCGTGCTTGAGCTGGCGCATCGCGCCTTCCGCATCCAGATGCGGATACCGGCGCAGGCGTGCACCGGCCAACCGCGTCGCATCCAACAGGCTGGCGTGGTTGAGCTTGTCCTGCACGCAGACATCGCTCTCTTCGCTCAGCAGTGCCTGCTGCACCGCCAGGTTGGCGGCGAAGCCACTGCCGAACAGCAGCGCGCGCGGGTAGCCCAGCCACTCCGCCACCTCGCGCTCCAACGCCTCGTGCAGGGCATGGTGGCCACAGACCAGATGCGAGGCACCGGCGCCGGCGCCATCGCGTGCGGCGGCATCCTGCAGCGCGTTGACCACGCTGAACTGCTGGGCCAGGCCCAGGTAATCATTGCTGCAGAAGCCGGTCAGCCATTGGCCGTCTACCTCCAGGCGTACGCCATCGCGACGGGAGACCGTGCGTCGCGTGCGGCGACGGCCTTGGGCATCGCGCAGGGCGCGCTGGGCGTGGAGGCGGGCGGTCAGGTCGGGGCGGGCCATGGCGGCTGAATGCGGCGACGGGGCGGCTAGGGTAGCGCGTTGCCGCGACGCCTGCTTGTACCCCGTCTCAGGCCGCGTGAGCGCAGCCGCAGCCGGGTGCATCGGCGCTGATGTCGGCGTGCACGGTACCGCCGTGGTCGTGGCCCTCGGCATCCACCTGCACCGCCATCGGTTGCAGCCCCAGCCGGGCGAACAGGGCCAGGTCGCGCTCGCTCTCCGGGTTGCCGGTGGTCAGCAGCTTGTCGCCGTAGAAGATCGAATTGGCACCGGCCAGGAAGCACAGCGCCTGCAGTTCGTCACTCATGGCTTCGCGCCCGGCCGACAGCCGCACCATCGAGCGCGGCATGGCGATGCGTGCCACCGCGATCATGCGCACGAACTCGAACGGGTCCAGCTCCGCGCTGCCATGCAGCGGTGTGCCCGCCACCTGCACCAGCTTGTTGATCGGCACCGAATCGGGATGCGCCGGCAGCGTGGCCAGCGCCAGCAGCAGGCCGACGCGCTGCGCGCGCGTCTCGCCCATGCCGACGATGCCGCCGCAGCAGGTCTTCAGGCCGGCATCGCGCACGTGCTCCAGCGTGTCCAGGCGGTCCTGGTACTGGCGCGTGTGGATGATCGAATCGTAGTAGTCCGGTGCGGTGTCGAGGTTGTGGTTGTAGTAGTCCAGGCCCGCATCCTTCAGCGCACGCGCCTGCTCGCCATTGAGCATGCCCAGCGTGGCACAGGTCTCCAGGCCCAGTGCCTTCACCCCGGCGATCATCGCCGCCACCTTGGGAATGTCGCGGTCCTTCGGTGAACGCCACGCGGCGCCCATGCAGAAGCGCGAGGCGCCGGCGGCCTTGGCCTGGCGTGCCTTGGCCAGCACCGCGTCGGTGTCCATCAGCTTCTGCGCGTTCACCCCGGTGCTGTAGCGCTGCGCCTGTGGGCAGTACGCGCAGTCTTCCGGGCAACCGCCGGTCTTCACCGACAGCAGCGTGGAGACCTGCACCTGTGACGGATCGAAGTGCTCACGATGGACCGCTGCGGCGCGGAACAGCAGCTCGGGGAACGGCAGATCGAACAGTGCCTGCAGTTCGTCGTGTTGCCAGTCGTGGCGGATGGCAGCGGCCATGGCGGGACCTTGGGTACGAGTGGAGCGAGGGCGGCAGTGTGGGTGGGCTTGTCCGGACTGTCAACTGCAATTGATATGAAATGGTTTACGGGGCCTTTGGCTAGAATGGAGCGCTCACGCAAGGGACTGCCATGAACGCTGCATCGATCACGCGCGCCGCTGTTGCCGCAGTGAGTCTTGCCCTGGGGCTGGCAGCAGAAGCCGCCTGTGCGGCCGAGCCCACGGCTGTGGAGATTGGCGAGAACGCCCGTATCCGCGAGGCGATTTTCAGTGGCGAGGCTGGCGGCCCGAAGCTCGCCGACCATCCGGTGGCGAAGGTCTACAGGGGGCCAGCCGCTGCGCTGGACCTGAGTACGCGTGAAGCGCGCATGTTCAAGACGCGGATGTCCGCCGCCTTGAAGGACGGCAAGGTCGAGTTTGCCGGCGAGTACACCGTCGCCGGCTGGGGCTGCGGCACCAGTTGCTTCTCGCAGACCTTCATCAGCCTGCGCACCGGCAAGCCGCTTCCGCAGAGCCTGGGCGGGGAACTCGGCCCGAACATCGTCAGGATCGATCCGCACAGTGCGCTGGTGGTGGCCGAAGGCACCGAGTACGACAGCAACTATGACAGGACCGGTCACTACGCCTACTTCTATGTGCTGGAAGGGCACGCGTTGAAGCTGCTACGGAAAGTGACGGTGCCGGAGGCGCTGGATGAGGAATGAGCATGAAGCCGGATGCACTGCCACCAGGTGGAAAACTGCTGGTACTCGACCTGGATGAGACGTTGGTGCACGCGAGCGAGCGCGAACTGGAGCGGCCCGCAGACTTCCGCCTTGCTGGCTACCACGTCTACCTGCGGCCCCATCTGCAGGCCTTCCTCGACTATGCCTTCGCCCAATTCACGGTAGGCGTGTGGACATCCTCGGGGCAGCTTTACGCCGAACCGCTGGTGGACCGGCTGATGCCGGGCCGCCCGCTGGCGTTCCTGTGGTCAGCGCAGCGGTGCAGCACGGCTCGTGACTGGGAGAGCGGCGGCTACGCGTCGCAGAAGCGGCTGGGCAAGCTGAAGCGTCACGGCTTCCGCTTGGAGCAGATGATCGGAATCGACGACACGTCCAGCAAGTACGCCAGGAACTACGGAAACCTGGTCGAGGTGAGTGAGTTCACCGGTGATGCGACCGATGATGAGTTGGCACATCTGCCGCTCTATCTGGAGTGGCTGCGGCAGCAGCCCAACGTACGCAAGGTGGAAAAGCGCCGTTGGCGCGAGCGCCTGCTCGCACAGTGATGCGCGCGCTGGACGTATCACAGGCGAACACGGGCATCCGAGCATTTCACCGCATCCTGCAAGGTCGTCAGCCACAGTAGCCTCTGTGAGTCATTCCCCGCAGCATCCAGACTGTCCTGCATGACCGATCTCCACCGTCTCCGCGGCCGCATCACCGCACTGGTCCTGAGTGACGCCTGGCGCCGCCGCGCCGCGCTCTGGGGCGGCGCTGTGGCCGTGGCACTGGTGGCCATCCTGTTCGCCAAGGCCAGTGACGCGGCCTTCCACCTGTTCCAGCGCATCACATCGCACTCGCCATGGTGGGCCCTGCTGCTCACGCCCGGCATCTTCGCGTTGCTGGCCTGGCTGACCGCGGGTGTGCTGAAACCCACCCGCGGCAGCGGCATTCCGCAGGTCATTGCCGCACTGGACAGGCCGGACGAGTCATTCCGCAAGACCAACCTGTCGCCCGCGGTCTCGGCCGGCAAGCTGCTGCTGACGTCGCTGTCGCTGTTGGGCGGCGCGTCGGTGGGCCGCGAAGGCCCGACGGTGCATGTCGGTGCCAGCCTGATGTACCTGTTCGGCCGCTGGTTCGGCTTCAAGGACCCGCGCGAGCTCTCGCACTTCCTGCTGGCGGGTGGTGCAGCGGGCATCGCCGCGGCATTCAACACACCGCTGGCCGGCATCGTGTTCGCCATCGAGGAGCTCAGTGGCCGCTTCGAGCATCGCTTCTCCGGCACGCTGCTGACCGCAGTGATCGTGGGCGGCGTGGTCTCGCTGGGCCTGTTGGGCAACTACACCTATTTCGGCCACGTGAGCGCACGCCTGCCGCTCGGCCAGGGCTGGCTGGCGATCCTGCTGTGTGGTGGGGTGGCAGGACTGCTCGGGGGCCTGTTCGCACGTGCGGTGCTGGCAAGCGCCGCAGGCCGCCCCCGCTGGCTGGGCCAGCTGCGGCAGCGGCACCCGGTGCTGCTGGCGGCCGGCTGCGGCCTGGTGGTGGTGGTGCTGGCCCTGGTGTTCGGTGAGGGGGCGTTCGGCACCGGCTACGAACAGGCGCGCAGCCTGGTGCAGGGTCACGCGATGGTGGGCCACGAGTTCGGCTTGATGAAGCTGCTGGCCAATCTGGCGTCGTACGTGGCGGGCATTCCCGGTGGCCTGTTCTCGCCGGCGCTGGCGGTCGGCGCAGGGCTGGGCCACAACCTGGCCGTACTGATGCCGGGCGTGGACCCGCGCGCGTTCGTGCTGCTGGGCATGTGCGCCTACCTGACCGGCGTTACCCAGGCACCGTTGACGTCGGCGGTGATCTCGCTGGAGCTGACCGACAGTGGTGATCTGCTGCTGCCGATCCTGGCCACGGTACTGATTGCTCGCGGTGTGTCGGGGCTGGTATGCCGGGTGCCGATCTATCGCGGCCTGGCGGAGTTGTTGATGGTGCCCGCCGTGGTGCCACACTCGCCTTCCATCGGAAAGGACTCCACGAAGTGAGCTACACCATCGCCCCTGAACAAGTCATCGATTACCCGCCCGAGCGCTTGCGCGAGTTCCATGGCAGCGTGGTCGAGTACATCGACAACCGGGTGTTCATGCTGGATCCGGGGCAACTGGTCGGCGAGCCTGCCGCGCAGGCCTACCGGGAGACCGCAGCCGCGATGTTCACCGCTCTGGGCTGGCAGGGAGATGGCCGCATCGAGCTGTTGTGGCTGCCCGCCTTCGTTTTCCCGCTGTCGGAGCACATGGCGGATGTCGGTGTTGGCGTCTGGCATGTCAAGCAGGAGGAAGACGGTATCTCCTACCTGTTGTCGCCGGTGCCGATGCCGTTCGAGGCACTGCACAACACGCCACACTGGAAGGAGATCTGCCAGGCGGCAGACCGCAGGCGCGGTGCACTGGGCCGAGCGGTGGATGAAGTCCTGCACTACGTATGGGATCCACTGGGCATCCAGGCCGACCCGGACTGCCGCAGCGAGTACTCCGCCTACGCAGATCGCATCGAGTCCCAGCTGCTGCGTGGTGCCGGCGAACAGGAACTGTGTGCGGCCCTTGCCGGCATGGCGCGCAACGAGCTGGGCGTCAATCCGGACGAGCACAGGACCCAGCGTGTCGCCGCTGCCCTGGTGGCCTGGTGGGCATCCCTGCGCGACTGACCCGGTGAGATGGACGACGGCACTGCGTCCGCTTTCCTGACCTTCCGGTGTGGTTGCCGGCGATGGTTCCGGCATCGCTGCGCAGGCAGGTTGGGGCATGCCTCTTGCTTCCCTCCCTCTACTGGCGGATTGGCCCGCAGCGCTGCTTCGCCTGCTCCTGCCGTTGCGTTGCCTGGTGTGCGGCGATCCGGGCCACGATGATCTCGACCTGTGCCGCGCCTGCCTGGCCGACCTGCCGTGGTCCGGCCGCGCCTGCCTGCGCTGTGCACTGCCGCTGCCGGACAACGCGCTGATCGTCTGTGGCAGTTGCCGCGAGGAAGCGCCACCGCAGGCCGCCACCCATGCCAGCCTGCTGTACCTGCCACCGGTCGATCAGCTGCTGGTGCGCTTCAAGTTCCACCAGGATCTGGCGGCCGGGCGCCTGCTCGCGCAGCTGATGCAGCGTGCACCGCCGCCCTGGTCGTGCCTGCCCCTGGTACCGGTACCGCTGCACGATCGCCGCCTGCGCCGGCGCGGCTACAACCAGGCCGCCGAACTGTGCCGGCTGCTGCCGATGCCGGTCTGGCAGGGCCTGTATCGGCGGCGGCATACGGCACCCCAGTCCGAACGTACGGCCGAACAGCGCCGGGAAAACCTGTTCGATGCATTCGATGTACGTGGACCGGTGCCTCCGCGCCTGACGGTTGTGGATGATGTGATGACAACCGGCAGCACGGTGATGGAGATCGCCGAGACGTTGCGCTGGGTGGGAGCAGAAGAGGTACGCGCCTGGGTCTGCGCGCGGGTGCCGTGATCGCCCTCTTCATCGGCAGGGGCTAGGATGAGGCCGGTTCCGGATCGAAGGAGTGGCCATGAATTCCCCCTTGTCTCCCTTGTTGTCGGCGGTGGGGCGCAGCTGGTGGATCCTGTTGCTGTACGGGCTCGTCGCATTGGGTTTCGGCATCGTTGCCATTGGCTGGCCGCTGTCCGCAGCGATGGCACTGGCCTGGACGCTGGGCGTGATGGCCATCGTCGAGGGCGTCATCAGCCTGTTCGCACTGATCAGCGGCGGCAGCGGCGCGTCGCGCGGCTGGCTGGCGCTGTATGCCCTCGCTTCGCTGGGCTTCGGCATCCTGGCGGTGATCAATCCCTTGGCTACCGCCAGCGTGCTGGTGTTGTTCCTGGCGGCATGGCTGCTGGTGGCCGGCATCTATCGCATCGTGTTCGCGATCCGGGTGCGCAAGCAGATCCAGGGCGAATGGCTGCTGATTCTCAGCGGCGTGCTGGCGGTGGTGCTGGGCCTGCTGTTCGCAGCCAATCCGTATGCGGGCGTGGCGGTGACCACGCTGTGGATCGGCATCGGCAGCCTGCTGTACGGGCTGCTGCAGGTGCTGGTGGCGTTCAAGCTGCGGAAGCTGAAGTGAGAACGGCGCTTCCATTGCTTCTGGGCGCGGCACTGGCCATCGCCGGATGCACGCCGGGCGCCACGCCCGCGCTGCAGGCGGTCGAGCGCCACGTACCGCTGCCCGGTGTGGATGTACGCCTGAGCGCGATCGATGCGGACGGCAAGGGCACGCAGGCGCAGTGGCAGGGTGAGACCCTGGCGCTGCGCGAGCCGCCGATTGCCGGCAGCGCCGACATCGCCGATGTGCGCTACGTACTGGACGAGGGCCAGCAGCCGGGCCTGCAGATCCGATATCGGCCAGAAGCACGCCAACGCATCCACGATGGCACGGCAGCGCTGGTGGGGCAGCGAGCGGCGATCAGCGTGGATGGCCGCGTGCTGATGGTGGCGACAGTGCAGGGGCCGTTCGGCGAATCGATGATGCTGAGCGGGCTGCCGAGCGTTGCCGAGGCGCAGGCGTTGGCGAAGCACATCACCGGTCAGTGACGGGCGCGCCAACACCACCGCGCTACGCGCGGAGGTCGACCAAGGTCGACCGCTACCGGGCAAACCGCGCTTCGATCTCCTCCAGTGACTTGCCCTTGGTCTCCGGCAGCCAGAACGCGGCCACCAGGAAGAACACGAAGGTGCACGCCGCCCAGAACACGAACATGCTGGCGTAACCGTAGTGGCCCACCGTGGGCAGGAAGATGGCAGCGATGGTGGTCGACACGAACTGGTTGATCAGCAGTGCGATGCTCATGCCGTTGGAGCGGATGCGGTTGGGCATCAGCTCCGACAGTGCCAGCCACACGCAGACGCCGGGGCCGACCGCGAAGAACGCGACGAATACCAGGATGCAGGTGGCCACCGCCCAGCCGTGTGCGGGCGGTGGCACCGGCCCGATGCGGGCCTGTTCGATGCGCAGCGGTGCCTGCGCGGCACTGGCCGGGTCGGCGAACGGGTTCAGGTGCAGTTTGCGGAAGAACGAACCAATCACGCTGTCGGGCTGCACGGTGCCGGTGCGCTCGATGCGAAGTTCGCGATCGGTCAGGTTGTCGCTGCGCAGCGCGCGCACGTTGGTGAAGTCACCGTAGGCGTACGACACGGTCAGCTGCAGCGGCCGGCCCTCGCTGTCGATGCCAGCGCCGAGGCGCTGCCATTGGGCTTCATCCAGCACCAGCTGCAGGCCATCGCTGCTGACCGCCGCCTGCAACTGCGGCTGCACATCAGCGCGACCGCGCTCGGCCTGGAAGAACAGCGTGGCCGCTGCCAGCAGGGCCACGCAGATACCACCGCTGCCGAGCATCAGCAGGAACTTGCGGCCTTTGCGGTCGACCAGCAGCAGCGCGACCACGGTCATCACCGCATTGAGCAGCTTGATCGCCACGTCGGCGCCGTTGGCCACCGAGCCTGACAGGCCGGCCTGGTTGAGGATGTTCACCGCGTAGGCCAGCACCGAGTTGATGCCGGTGGCCTGGGTGCACGCCAGCACAACGCAGGCGAGCAGGAACGGCACCACATAGCGGCGGCTGAGCAGCGGGTCGCGCTTGCCATCGCTGCTGCTCGAATCCGGTGCCCGGATCTGGGCCAGCGTCGGCTCGACCTCCGACGCGGGCAGCACGCGCTGCAGGCTGCGGCGCGCATCCTCCATGCGGCCGCGGCGCACCAGCCAGCGCGGCGACTCGGACAGCCAGAAGATGCCGGCACAGAACAGCAGGCCTGGCGCCAGGCAGGTCCAGAAGATGGTGCGCCAGGCGTGGTCCTTCACCGTGAACAGCTCCTGCGCCTGCTGCGCCACAGGCAGTGAGCGCACGGCTTCAGCGGCAGCGTCCACCGCATGCGCGTGGTACAGGCCGATCAGGGCTGCCAGCACCAGGCCGATGGTCAGCAGCAGCTGGAACATCGCCGCGCCACGGCCGCGCCGCTCGGGGCTGAGTACTTCAGCCAGGTACAGTGGGATGACCACGCCGATCAGGCCGCCGCTGATGCCCTGCAGCAGGCGGCCGAGCAGCAGGGGCGTATATCCGGAGGCCAGCGCCATGATCGGAATCGAGGCGGTGAACAGCACGCCGGCCAGCAGCATCGCACCGCGGCGGCCGATCAGGTCGGCGACCATGCCGGCGAACAGCGAAGACAACACGCTGCCCAGCAGTACCGCAGCCACGACAAAACCGAGCTGCTGGCTGCTGAGCTGCCAGGCGTGGCTGGCAGTCGCTTCAAGATAGGGCAGGGCGCCGGCGATGATGCCGATGTCGATGCCGTACAACAGCCCACCGAGGCCGCCGATGAAGAGCAGGTAGCGTACGGGCCAGCGCGGAGCGGTGCTTGCGGTCATCGGCAGTTCCTGTGGTAGCGCCGGGCCACGCCCGGCGGCGGTTCGTCGCAGAGTGCATTCTGTAGAGCCGAGCCATGCTCGGCTGCTTTCCGTTCCGATATCGAGGTTCCCCATGCCGCGCTTCGCGCGGTGAGCCGAGCATGGCTCGGCTCTACAGGGAGCCCGCGCGGCATCCGGGCCGCATCGCTTGCGTCAGGTCAGATCAATCACGCGCCCGCCAACCACCACCTGGCGCAGGCGCAGTTCGGCGTCCAGCACCACCAGGTCGGCGCGGGCATCGGGCGCAATGCGGCCGCGATCGCCCAGGCCCAGGTAATCGGCCGGGAACGTGGAAACACGCTGCGACGCGTCAGCCAGATCCAATCCCACACGCACCAGGTTGCGCAATGCCTGGTCCATGGTCAGCGCACTGCCGGCCAGCGAACCGGTCGCCAGGCGTACGCAGCCGCCGCACTTGTGCACGCGCTGCTCGCCCAGCGCGTACTCGCCATCGGGCATGCCGGTGGCGGCGGTGGCGTCGGTCACCGCGTACAGGCGCGGGATCGCGCGCGCGGCCAGTCGGATCACGCCGGGATGGATGTGCTGCAGGTCGGGAATGATCTCGGCGTACTGCGCGTGCGCCAGTGCCGCCGCCGCAATGCCCGGGCGATAGTGATCGACGCCGGTCATGCCGTTGAACAGATGGGTGAAGCCGGAGGCACCGGCCTGCAGCGCAGCAACACCTTCTTCGTAAGTGCCAGCGCTGTGGCCAAGCTGCACGCGGATGCCCATCGCGGAAAGCGCGGGTATCAGTGCGGTGTGTTCGCCGATTTCCGGAGCCAGCGTCATCACCCGGATCGGAGCGAGTGCGTGCAGCTGCTGTACCAGCGCCAGCGTCGCCTCGATCGTACGATTGGGCTGTGCACCCAGGCGCTGCGGGCTGATGAACGGTCCTTCCAAGTGCACGCCGACGATGCTGGCGGCGTCTGCATCGGGTGCCGCCATGGTGGCGGCCACACCCTGCAACGCGTGCTCGATCTCGTCCAGGCCGGCGGTCATGGTGGTCGCCAGCAGCGTGGTGGTGCCGAAGCGCAGATGGGTGCGGGCGATGCTGCGCGCCACGTCGCCGCCCTGCATCAGGTCCACCCCGGCCGCGCCATGCACATGCAGGTCGATGAAGCCGGGCAGGATCACCGGCAGTTGAAGATCGTCGGCGCCGCTGTGGTCATCCACCTGCAGCTGGCGAACGCGTGCATCGAAGTGGATGTGGCCACGCCGCCAACCCAGCGGGGTGAGGATGCGGCCGCGCAGGGAGCGGGTGTCGGTCATGCGGCGGGCTCGGCGATGATCACCTCGATGCCCAGCCGCTGCAGTCCCTCGCGGGTCGCTTCGTCGATGCCGGCGTCGGTGATGATGGCGTGGATCTGGTCCAGGCGGGCGATGCGGTGCAGGCTGACGCGGCCGAACTTGGAGGCGTCGGTCAGCACCACGATGCGGCGCGCGCGCTCGACCATGCGGTGGTTGAGGCGGGCTTCGGCCTCGTCGTGGGTGGTCAGGCCGAACTGCAGGTCCAGGCCATCCACGCCCAGGAACAGGGTGTCGAAGCTGTACGAGTTGAGGCTGGCCTCGGCCTGGCTGCCCTGCAGCGACAGCGACTGCTGGCGCAGCAGGCCACCGGTCAGCAGTACGGTGATGCCTGCGGCATTGGCCAGTTCCCAGGCGATGTTCAGCCCGTTGGTCATCACCGTCACGTCGCGATGCGCGCGCAGGTGGCGGGCGAGCGTCATCGTGGTCGATCCGGAGTCGATGATGATGTTCTCGCCCGGCTGTACCAGGCGCGCAGCGCGCGCGCCGATCGATTCCTTCAGCGGCAGGTTCAGTGCGTCCTTTTCGTGGATGTCCTGTTCCTGCGGCGGCGTGCGTACCAGGGTGGCGCCGCCGTGGGTGCGGTTGGCCAGTCCCTGCGACTCGAAGTGGGTCAGGTCGGCACGGATCGTCACCGCCGACACGCCGAAGCGCTCGACCAGATCGGCCACCTGCACCGAGCCGTGCTCGATCAGCAGCTGCAGGATCTGTTGCCGGCGGGAGCGGGTGTTGCGCATGGCCATTCTCGGTGTCGCGGGGAAAGGTAGAGATTAGCCGTTCGCAGCAACGGCGGCAGCCGAGCCAGCGTCGCGCGTGCGGGTTCCGGCTTGGTTGGCGCTGCAGGCCCGTGCGTACTCGCCCAGGCACAGGCCGATGCGGTGCTGCACCAGTGCGGTGGGGGTGTTGGCCAGGGTGCCCTCGCGCACGGCGCGGTACTGCTCGGGCAGGTACTGGCTGAGCAGTACCAGCGGCGGTGCATGTTGTTCCAGGTTGGCAAACAGGGTCTGCACCGCCTGCACCAGCGCCGGTTCGCCCCAGTAGTAGCGGCAGCGGTCGCTGAAGGAATAGCGGCGCAGCAGCTGCAGCGCTGCCTCATCGCCCTGGTAGTAGGACTGCCAGTACTTCGGCTGCGCCACCATCACGTCATCCAGCACCTGCGGCAGGCGTGAACACTGCGCGGCCGGCAGCAGTTCAGCCTCGATCGCAGCCAGCGCGAACAATGCTTCGCGGTAGGCGAAGGTGGCCGCAGGACCGACCTTGAGAATGGCGAAGTGGTCGCGCACCAGCGCGTGCAGGCCGCTTTCGCGCTGGTAGTCGGTGGAATGCGCTTCGAACACGATGCGCGGCTGCTGCTCGAGGAAATCGGCCAGCGTGCTGGCGGCGGCCGCGTCGTATTCGTGCACGCTGCTGTGGTCGAAGTCCACGCCGGGCTGCACCACCATCGCGATCACGCGCTGCCATGCATCGCGCAGCTGCGGGGTATCGAATGCTTGCTGGTGGATGGCCAGGGTCTGCGCCGCGGCGGCCGGCGTGGTGACCTGCAGGCCCTCGGCCAGCGACGCCTCACCCCCGGGAATCGGCACTTCGGTACCGATCACGTAGACCGGCGGCGGCAGGCCGTGTTCGGCGGCGGTGCGCTCGGCGATCTCGGCCAGCTCGGCCGAGCGCGCAGCGACGATGGCATCGGGCAGCGGCACCGGATCGTCGGCGCAGGACATGCTGCAATCCAGATGGATCTTGTGGAAACCGGCGGCGACGTAGGCTTCGATCAGTACGCGCGCGTGGGTCATTGCCTCGGCGGCCGGGCGCTTCTGCCAGGCATTCGGGCCGAGGTGGTCACCGCCCAGGATCAGCCGCGCGCGCGGGAAACCTTCCTCATCGGCCAGCGCGCCGACGTAATCGCGGTACTGCGGCGGGGTCATGCCGGTGTAGCCGCCGAACTGGTCGACCTGGTTGGAGGTGGCCTCGATCAGCAGCACGGTGCCATGCGCAAGGGCTACGTGCATGGCTGCGCGCAGCACCTGCTCGTTGCTGCAGCAGACACTGTACAGGCCGACGTTGGCGCCGGCGCGGTGGGAAGCAAGCAGGGTCTGCAACGGGGACATGATCAGGCTCCGGTCGATCAGGAAAACGAGGGTTGGCAGGCGAGCAGGGCAGCGCCACGTGCGCCACCGGCATCGCCGAAACGTGGCGGCACGATCGGCGGGACCTGCACGCCATTGAACAGATGGGCGGCGATGGCGGCCGGCAGCTGCTGGTACAGCGGCGCGTACTGCGAGAGTCCGCCGCCGAGCACGATCACGTGCGGGTCCAGCGCCAGCACCAGCGCAGCCAGGCTGTGGCCCAACAGGTCGCGGTGGATGTCCAGCGCGTTGCGCGCGCGGGTATCGCCAGCGTCGGCCAGCGTGATCACCGCACTGGCATCGGCAGCACTGCCGCCCAGATGGCGTTCGATCATCGCCAGCCCGCTGCCGGACACATAGCGTTCGACGCAGCCCTGCAGGCCGCAGGCGCAGTCGATCAGCGGCAGGCCGTGGCGCTGCAGCAGATGGCCGGGCACGCTCCAGTGGCCCCATTCACCGGCCAGTCCGTTGAAGCCGGACAGCAGGCGGCCCTGCAGGCAGAACCCGCCGCCGGCACCGGTGCCGAGAATGGCACCGAACATGCTGGGGTAGCCGTCGGCGGCACCGCCGTGTGCTTCCGACAGGGCAAAGCACTGCAGGTCGTTGCCGAAGTGGAGCGGGCGCTGCAGGCGTGCCTGCAGATCCTGCGCCACGCATTGGCCGGTCAGTGCAGGCACGTTCGCGCTGAGCTGGCGACCGCTGCGGCGGTCACGCACGCCGGGCAGGGCGATGCCGATGGCCGCATCGCTGCGGCCGAGGGCGGCGTCCGCTTCGGCGACCAGCGCCACCACCGCCTGCAGGAAGCCGTCGTAGTCGCCCTGCGGCGTGGCCACGCGGCGGCGCCAGGTGACCTGCATCGCCGCATCGCACGCCACCAGCTCGATCTTGGTGCCGCCGATGTCGATGCCGTAGCAGGCGTGGGCGATCAGCTCAGCCATGATGGATGGTGACGCCCTTGACGACGCGGTTGACGGTGCCGTCCGGGAACGGGTTGTCCGGGGTCAGGCCCAGTGCAGCGGAGCGCTGCAGCGCGAACAGCTGCGCAAAGCCCAGCCACACCGGTGCCAGCCACGGGTCGTCCAGTGCCGGTACGGTGAGGGTGTACTCGTCGTCGGCACCGATATCCGAATGCGGACCGATCGCCAGCACCTGGCCAGCCACGCCGTCGCGGCGAAGCTCTTCCAGCAGGTCCTGCTCATAGCGGCGCGCCAGTGGCTGCACGCTGCGCAGCACCACCACCAGGGTATTGCCGTCCAGCGTCGACTTCGGGCCATGACGGAAGCCCAGCGGCGTGTTGGCCAGCGCCAGGACGCGGCCAGCGGTCAGCTCCAGCACCTTCAGTGCAGACTCGCGGGCCAGCGCTTCCAGCGGCCCGCTGCCGAGGTAGATCACACGGTTGAACGGCTGCTGCGCCAGCGCCGCAACCGGTGCGTCCCACTGCGCCTGGCCTTCGCGGGCCAGCGCGGCGACCTGCTTCAGCCGTGCGACGCGGGCATCCCACGGCGAGCGGTCGAATACCGTCAGTGCAGCCAGCAGCATGCAGGTCAGGCTGCTGGTCATGGCGAAGGCGCGATCACAGCTGGCCGACGGCATCAGAAGGGTGCAGGTATCGGCACGGCCGGCACCGCGGCGGGCGAGCTCGCCATCGGCATTGCAGGTGATATCGAGGAAGCGCGCGTCATCCACATCGCTGCGCACGCGGTCCACCGCGGCCACGCTTTCCGGGCTGGAGCCACTGCGGCCGAACGACACCAGCAGGGTCGGGCGGTCGCGCTGAAGGTACAGCGCCGGGTGGGTCAGCAGGCTGGTGGTGTGCACCACGCGCACCTCGGCCGGCCACTGTGCGTTGATCGCGTCGGCCACCATCTCGGCGATGAAGCCGGAACTGCCGGCACCGGTGAACAGCACGCGCTGGTTGGGATCGTTGAGGCTGTCGCCGAGGAAGGCCTGCAGACGGTCGCGGGCACGCGACAGGTCCTGGGCGAGGGTTTCCCACAGCGTAGGCTGCTGGGCGATTTCGGTAGCGGTATCGGCTCCGCCCAGGCGCTGCCAGGCGGACACATCGGAAAGCAGGGTGACGTCCATTCGGAGGTTCCAGTTGGGCCAGCGCACCATCTGCGTTTTCTTTCGAAATGTCAAATAGCGAAAGTAAAAAGAAAGAAAATGTTGATGTGGGCTTTCCCGGTCACCGGGGTGGCAGGAAAACGAAAGAAGCGACGGAATGCCGTATCGCACAATGCTTAACAGGCGCCTGCAAGCGGTTACACAAAGTATTGCGACGCAACAACTTTCGTTTCAATGGAATATATCTTCCTTTTTCCTTTCAATTTGTTGACATCTTTCGAATCGCTGCCCTAGAGTCGGCCCAATCGCTTTCGAAACGCCCGGTGAACGGGTTGGGAGTCCGCGTGGAAAACTGCGTTCGTCGCTCGCCGCTGATGCTGGCCCTGTTGCCGGCGTTGATGCTGGCGTCCATGCCGGCCCGGGCCGAGCCGGTCGGCAACCTGCGTTCGGTCAGCGCCAGCGCCAGTCGTGATGGCGTGCAGGGCTGGGACCTGCAGACCGACAAGGGCGCGCGCATCCGCATCGAACTGCCAGCGACCGACATCATCCGTGTGCAGGCCGGCCGCAACGGCAAACTGACCGGCGCCGGTGACAAGGCTGCGCCGATCGTACTGCCGCAGCCCAAGGCGGATGTGCAGGCACGGCTGGAGGAAGACGCGCAGGAGATCCGCGTGCGTACCGACGCACTGGTCCTGCATGTGCAGCGACAGCCGCTGCGCCTGCGCCTGGAACGCCTGGACAACGGCCAGCCCACCCCGCTGTGGCAGGAGCTGCAGCCGCTGGACCTGGATGCCACGCAGAGCGTGCAGGTGCTGTCCTCGCAGGCCGATGAAGGCTACTTCGGTGGCGGCCAGCAGAACGGCCGCTACCAGTTCAAGGGCCGCGAGTTGGAAGTGTCCTACTCCGGCGGCTGGGAAGAGGGCGACCGCCCAAGCCCGGCGCCGATGCTGCTGAGCAGCCGCGGCTGGGGCATGCTGCGCAATACCTGGAGCGATGGCAGCTACGATCTGCGCGAAGCCGACCAGGCCACGCTGCTGCACCGCGAAGACCGCTTCGACGCCTACTACTTCGTCGGCGCGGACCTGCCGAAGCTGATCGAACGCTACACCCAGCTGACCGGCCGCCCGAACATGGTCGCGCGCTGGGCGCTGTCCTACGGCGACGCCGACTGCTACAACGATGGCGACAACAGCAAGAAGCCCGGCACCGTGCCCGAAGGCTGGAGCGACGGCCCGACCGGCACCACGCCCGATGTGATCGACAGCGTGGCCAGGCAGTACCGCGCCCACGACATGCCCGGTGGCTGGATCCTGCCCAACGATGGCTATGGCTGCGGCTACAAGCAGCTGCCGGAAACGGTGAAGGGCCTGGCCGGCTACGGCTTCCGCACCGGCCTGTGGACCGAGAACGGTGTCGACAAGATCGCCTGGGAAGTCGGCAAGGCCGGCAGCCGCGTGCAGAAGCTGGACGTGGCCTGGACCGGCAAGGGCTACCAGTTCGCGATGGATGCCAACCGCCAGGCGTTCAACGGCATCCTCGACAATTCCGATTCGCGCCCGTTCCTGTGGACGGTGATGGGTTGGGCCGGCATCCAGCGCTACGCAGTGGCGTGGACCGGCGACCAGAGCAGCAGCTGGGACTACATCCGCTGGCACGTGCCGACCCTGGTCGGTTCGGGCCTGTCCGGCATGGCCTACGCCAGCGGCGACGTCGATGCGATCTTCGGCGGCAGCGCCGAGACCTTCACCCGCGACCTGCAATGGAAGGCGTTCACGCCGGTTCTGATGGGCATGAGTGGCTGGTCGTCGAACGCACGCAAGCATCCGTGGTGGTACGACGAGCCCTACCGCAGCATCAACCGCGATTACCTGAAGTTGAAGATGCGCCTGACCCCGTACATGTACGGGCTGGTGCACGAGGCTGCGCAGACCGGCGCGCCGCCGGTGCGCGGCCTGATGTGGGACAACCCGCGCGACCCGCACGCGCAGGACGAGACCTACAAGTACCAGTTCCTGCTCGGCCGCGACCTGCTGGTGGCGCCGGTGTACCGCAGCCAGGCGGCCAGCCGCGGCTGGCGCCGCGACATCCATCTGCCGGCCGGTGGATGGATCGACTACTGGGATGGGCGACGCGTGCAGGCCGCTGCCGATGGCCGCCAGCTCGACCGCCAGGTGGACCTGGCCACGCTGCCGGTATTCGTGCGCGCCGGTGCGATCCTGCCGATGTACCCGTCGATGCTGTTCGACGGCGAGAAGCCGCTGGATGAAGTGACCTTCGACCTGTATCCGCAGGGCGATTCGCAGTACACGCTGTACGAAGACGACGGCAACACCCGCCGCTACCAGCAGGGCGAATCGAGCACGCAGCAGATCCGCGTGCAGGCGCCGGCGCAGGGCAGTGGCCCAGTGCAGGTGCAGATCGATGCGGTGCAGGGCCAGTACAACGGCCAGCTGGCGCAGCGTCGCTATGGCCTGCGCGTGCTCAGCCGCCAGGCGCCGCGCGCGGTGCAGGCCGGTGGTCGCGCGCTGCCGGCGCTGGCCGACGCCGCCGCCTTCAACAACGCCAACGAAGGGTGGTACTTCGATGCCCAGGAGCGCCGCGGCACGCTGCATGTGCGCACCGCCACACAGGACATCCGCCAGCCGCTGCAGCTGCAGCTGGACTTCGCGGTCACCGCCGCTGTTGCCGACGATGCCTACCCGGCCGCGCCGGTGCTGGGCCGCGAACTGCCGGCCGACAGCCTGCTGGTGGTCAACCGCCCGGCCGAGGAGCCCGGCCATGCGCTGGAGAACGCCTTCGACGACGATCCCAACACCTGGTTCCGCAGCGTGCGCAACCAGGCCGTGCGCACCGGTGCACACGAGTGGGTGATCGGCTTTGGCGAGCGCAGGATGATCGATGGCATCGACATCGCGCCGCGCAACGACAAGAACTGGAAGCACGGCCAGGTCCGCGACTACGAGGTGTACCTGGGCGACAGCAACGGCGAGTGGGGTGAGCCGATCGCACGTGGCCGCCTGCAGTTGAAGGAAGGCGTGCAGCGCATCACCTTCCCGGCCCACGCCGGCCGCCTGCTGCGCTTCCGCGTGCTGAGCGTGCAGAACCCCGAGGGCGATGGCGCCAGCAGCACCGACCCGATGGTCACCGCCGCGCAGGGCAGCGCCCGTGCCTACGATGCGCTGCAGCCGCGCGACGTCGGCCCGATTGCCTTGTCCACCTTCCACATCCTCGAACACCAGGAACCGGAGCGACCGGCCCGGCAGCGCTATCTCTCCGAGCTGCCGGTGCCGGCCGCGCTGGCCAGCCAGCTGCGCACCGACCAGTCCTTCCGTGGCGACGCCGGCATGCGCATGAACGGCCTGCAGTTCCGCCGCGGCCTGGGCGTCGGCGCCAACAGCCGTATCGACCTGCGCCTGCAAGGTGGCTGGCACCTGCTGCGCGCCGACCTCGGCATCGACGACGCCTGCCGCACTGCCGGTGGCCTGCAGTTCCAGGTCTGGGGTGACAACCGCCTGCTGTATGACAGCGGCCTGGTGAAGGCGCCCGGCGTGGTCAAGCCGGAGCTGGACATCCGAGGCCTTTCCACCCTGAGCCTGCGCACGCTGGGTGCGCAGGGCAGCCAACCCGCCCAGGTCTGTGCCAACTGGGCCAACGCCGTGCTGATCGGCCAGGAGGGCGACTCCGCCAGCATCGTCGCCCCATGACTCCCTCGTAACACCGCTCCTCCCCCCGCCCATTCCGACTACGGCCCTCATGGCCGTGGCCCGGGAGCGTTTTGCCCGCCGAACGCCCACGCGCTCACTTTTTGCGCCGCACCCCTGCCAGGAGAGAACCCCGATGTTGCCCGCACGCCACCACCGCCCCCCCTGTCGTTCGATCGCTCCGCTGTCGCTGGCCATCGCCGGCGTGCTGCTGTCGGTCGCCGTTCCTGCCTTCGCCCAGGAGAGCAAGGACAAGGCCACCGACCTGGCCCGCATCGAGGTCACCGGTTCCAACATCCGCCGCACCGACGTGGAAACCGCGTCGCCGGTGCAGGTGATCAGCAAGCAGGACATCCAGAACATGGGTGCGCGCACGCTGCTGCAGGTGCTCGACAACCTGCCGGCCGCCCGCCCGGCGCAGCAGGACGCGCGTTCGCTGTTCACCGGTTCCGATGGTGCCTCGCAGGCCAACCTGCGCGGCCTCGGTGCCCAGGGCACGCTGGTGCTGCTGAACGGTCGCCGCCTGTCGTACTACGGTGCACCGGCCGGCTTCCAGACCCAGTTCGTCAACATCGATGCGATTCCGGCCGCGGCCATCGAGCGCATGGAAGTGCTGACCGACGGCGCCTCGGCGGTGTACGGCACCGACGCGGTGGCCGGCGTGATCAACGTGATCACCAAGCGCAACTTCCAGGGGGCCGAGGTCAGCTTCACCAACGACACCTCTTCGCGCATCGACTCCTACGGCGAACGCCAGGCCAGCATCACCGCCGGCTTCGGTGACCTGGCCGAGAACCGCTTCAACATCTACGGCGCGGTGAACATGTACCGCCGCGACGCGATCCCGCTGAGCGATTTCTACGACAAGCGGCCCGACCAGTACTACGTCAACAATCCGAACTACCTCAACAACCTGCGCCTGGGCGTGGGCAGCAAGCCGGGTGAATTCAATCCGGGCACTTACTTCGCCTTCGATCCGGTCACCGGCCGCCGCGTGCAGGAAGCCGCACCGGGCTGCAGGAACGTGCTGACCAGCGAAGCGGCCGGCCCCCGTTGCGTCTGGGAAACCTGGATGAACAACGAGATCGATGCCGGCGCCAAATCCGAGCGCAACACTGCCTACCTCAATGGCACGTTCCTGGTCGGTGACAACACCGAGATCTTCGCCGAGGCGACCTACACCGACATCGACCTGCGCGCCAACGGCGGCACGCCGCGTACCTACGGCACCACCACCGGCAACCCGACCAGCTGGTTCTCGCGCAATACCGGCAACACCGTCAACCAGTTCCTGTACCCGTTCCTGGGCCCGAACAACGAATACAACCATGCCAGTCCGCAGTTGAAGGCGATGATGGGCGGGGTGGTTGGCCTGAACTACCTGCTGCAGGATGCCGGCCCGAACTATTTCGGCCAGCGCAACACCGACAAGAGCTACCGCGTGCTGGCTGGCGCGCGTGGCAACGTGGGTGACTGGAACTGGGAAACCGCGTTCGCCAGCGCCGGTACCCACTCCACCACCTATCAGACGATCAACGTCAACACCAAGGGCTTCGAGAAGGCGTTCGGGCCATACACGATCGATCCGGGCACCGGTCGCGTGATCATCTCCGATCACCCGGCGTACAAGTTCGGCGAGATCAGCGACGCCAACGCCGCATTGATCCGTGAAGCGTTCCCGACCTTCGACATCCAGTCCTGGACCCGCCTGCACACCCTGGACGGCAAGATCGAAGGCCCGTTGTTCCAGCTGCCGGCCGGCGAGATGCGCGCCGCGTTCGGCTTCAACGCCAGCCGCGAAACCTTCTATACCCCGGGCAACGCCGATGCGGCCAACGGTCTGATCTCCCAGCAGGGCGGCTCGTGGTTCGACGGCAAGCGCAACACCTACGCGCTGTTCGCCGAGACCGTGGCGCCGATCACCGACAAGCTGGAGCTGGATGCAGCGCTGCGCGTGGACAAGTATCCGAACTTCAGCGCCAACGTCGCGCCGAAGATCGGCTTCAAGTACCAGGCGTTCGACCAGCTGATGCTGCGCGGTACCTATTCCACGGGCTTCCGCGCACCGAGCCTGGCCGAGTCCGGCAATGGCGGCGTGTTCGCGCAGCTGGGTGGCTTCCGTGACGAGCTGCGCTGCAACGAGACCAATGCCATCGCCAACCTGCTGCTGAAGTCGCAGCGGCCGGGCGATGTCGACCTGGGCAAGAACATGCTGAACGTCGACTGCAGCCGCACCGTGGCCCGCATGACCCAGCCGAACAAGGACCTGAAGCCGGAGAAGGCGAAGATCGCTACTCTCGGCTTCGTCTACGAGCCGGCGAGCTGGCTGTCGGTGTCGGCCGACTACTGGTTCATCTACCGCAACAACGAAATCGTCGCGCCGGACTATCGCCGCATGGAAGACATCATTTCGATGTCGCGCTCGCCGATCACCGACAGTGACCGTGCCAACTTGGCCCAGCTGGCGGCGATGTGCGCCGATCCGGCCAGCGGCGTGAACTGCCCGTCGGTGCTGCCGGGCTACTCGGCCGGCAACGTGGCCAGCGTGGTGGGCCAGTACAAGAACCGCGGCAAGACGCTGATCGACGGCTTCGACATCGACGCGCGCAGCCGCTTCTCGCTGGGTGACGGGGGCAACCTGAACATTGGCTTGGCCGCCACCATCGCCAACCGCAACCGCCTCTACATGGACGCGGAGAACGGCTGGTACTACGGCGACCTGGTCGGCTACTACAACAACCCACGCCTGCGTGCCACGCTCAATGCCGACTGGACCTACAAGCAGGTGACCACCAGCATGTTCGTCAACTACGTGGGCGGCACCAAGTGGGCCACCGACCAGGTCGATGAAGTGAGCAACAACAAGGAAACCTGCACTGGCGGCTACCTGGCCCTGCAGAAGAGCAAGTGTGATGGCGCGCCGTCGTGGTGGACCGCCAACATGAGCGTCACCTGGCGCCCCGATGATGCGTGGAACCTGAGCTTCACCGTCAAGAACCTGTTCAACCGCCTGCCGTTCTACGATCCGAACAGCTTCCTGGGTGACTCCAGTGACTACGCGACCATCTTCGGTCGTGGTTACAGTGTGACTGTCGGTTATCGGTTCAAGTAATTCCGTTTGCGTGACCTGGCGTGCCGGCTGCGGCCGGCACGCTGCCAAGAGGAGAGATGTTTGCCATGAAGCGTAGGGAATTCATTGCGGCCAGTGCCGCTGTCGCCGCCAGCAGCCTGCTGCCACAGACGCCGGCCTGGGCACGCGGGCGCAGGGTGCGCCTGGCCATGATCGGCACCGGCATGCGTGGCCTGGTGCTGCTGAAGGAGCTGGTGCGCCGCGACGACGTCGAAGTGGTTGCCCTCTGCGATATCGAGCCGATCATGCTCGGCCGCGCCACCGAAATGGTGGCCAAGGCCGGCAAGCCGGCGCCGAAGACCTATGGTCAGGATCGTGACACCAATGCCTGGAAGCGCCTGCTGGAACAGAAGGGCATTGATGGCGTGATCATCGCTACGCCGTGGGAGTACCACGCACCGATGGCGATCGCCGCGATGCAGGCCGGCGTGGCGGTGGGCTGTGAAGTGGTGGCCGGCATCACCCTGCAGGACCACTGGGATGTGTTGAAGACCCAGCTGAGCACCGGCACGCCCTACATGCTGCTGGAGAACGTCTGCTACCGCCGCGATGTGATGGCCGCGCTGCAGATGGTGCGCCAGGGCCTGTTCGGCGAGCTGGTGCACCTGCAGGCCGGCTACCAGCACGACCTGCGCGGCGTGAAGTTCAATTCCGGCGACCCCAACCAGCCCTACGACAGCGGCGTCGAGTTTGGCCCCAAGGGCTGGAGCGAAGCCCGCTGGCGCACCGAGCATTCGGTGGAGCGCAATGGTGAGCTCTACCCCAGCCACGGCATCGGCCCGTGCGCGATGTACACCGGCATCAACCGTGGCAACCGCTTCACCCACATCAACGCCTTCGCGACCAAGGCGCGTGGCCTGCACGAGTACACCGTGGCCAAGAGCGGTGGCACCACGCATCCCAGCACCAAGGTGAAGTTCAAGCTGGGCGACATCGTGACCACCACGCTGGCCTGCGAGAACGGCGAGACCATCCTGCTGCAGCATGACACCTCGCTGCCGCGTCCGTATTCGATGGGTTTCCGCGTGCAGGGCACCAAGGGCCTGTGGATGGACGTGAACCATTCGATCCACATCGAAGGCCGCAGCCCGCCGCACCAGTGGGAAGAGTTCAAGAAGTACCAGGATGAGTACGAGCACCCGCTGTGGAAGCAGAATGCCGACACCGCCGCCAGCGCCGGCCACGGCGGTATGGACTGGTTCGTCATCCACGCCTTCGTGGAAGCATTGAAGGCCAAGGCGCCGATGCCGATCGACATCTATGACGCGGTGACCTGGAGCGCGATCACCCCGCTGAGCGAGCAGTCGATCGCCAACAGCTTCCAGACGCTGGAGTTCCCGGACTTCACCGCTGGCGCGTGGAAGCAGCGCAAGCCGATCTTCGCGTTTGACGGCAGGTATTGATCCGCTCTGTGTAGCGTCGAGCCCTGCCCGACTGCCTTGAACACAACGCCGGGCACTGCCCGGCGTTGCTGTATGTGGGCCCCCCTCTGCCACGCCCATGCTAGGCTCGGATACGTACCTGGCAGATGACGCCAATCGGTGGAGAGGAGCTTCCGGATGCGCGTGCTGACCTTCACCTGTCCACTTTGCGGCGCTGCCGGGCAGCGATTCCCGCTGCTTTCCGCATCGAGACGGCAGGCGAAGACGGCATGCAGGGGATGTGGCGTGGTGCTGCGCTCGGATCCCCGCTTGGGCCTGCATACGCTCTACCTGCTGTATACGCAGATCGTCGTGCTGCTCGCTGCATTGCCCATGATCTGGGCCTATGCTTCCGGCCGATGGTTCTGGTTGGCTGCGATCTGGGCCGTGGTGTTGGTGTTGTCCTGGTTCCCAGGCGTGATCAGGCACGCACGAAGTCCGATCGTGCGCGCCTGCCGGGATCCCGATTACAGCTACGCGCGCAGGCCTTGCGCACCATCCACCGGCGGCACCGCAGAACCGGCGCCGCGCAGCCGCATTCCATGATGGCTATCGATGGATGTCCTACGGTGTTCGCGTCGGTCCCAGCTCAATCGGCAGGCCAACCCGCTGCCACCCGGTCCGCCAGCACCAGTTCGGTATCCATCTGCCGGCCATCGCGTAGATAGCGGATGCCAACGCGCGTTCCCACCGGACGCTCGCGCAGCAGCGCACGCCAGTCCCCCAGTATCCGTGCGGCAATCGGCTCTCCTGCAATCATGACGATGCAGTCATCCCTGCGCAGGCCGGCGCGTGCACCGGCGCTGGTCGGCGCTACATCGGCTACGCGCAGTGCACCGTCCTCGGCCTGCAGCCACAGTCCGCTGCGGTCGAAGGCATCGGGCTGCGTGCTTTCAGCGTTGGGCACCAGATAAAGGCGCTTGGCGTCGTAGTCGATGCCCATGGAGAAGCGCCGCAGCACGCCGCCGCCCAGGATCGCGCCATAGTCGGCCAGGGCCAGCGCGCCCTTGTCGGTGCTGGACAGATCACCGACCAGACCGGTGACTTTGATGTCGCCCATGCGCAGCACACCGAGCCGGGCCGGTCGCGCGCGGCCGGGGCCTCCGAGGCCCCATCCAAGCACGGCCTCCGCGCTGGCGTGGTACTTCTCCAACAAACGATGGGTGCGCACGAACGGGCTGCTCAGGCTCAGCGAGTTGCGTGAGCCGGTGTCCAGCCACAAGCGCAGTGGAATGCCGTCCAACTCGCCATTCAGTACCGGCGCGCGGTCGTCCTGTTCGAACGGCAGCACCACCGCGTTCGCGGGCGGCTGGTAGTGGCCCGGCCGGGTGAAGCTGAGCACGCGCGCGCCATAGTCGAAGGTGGTGACGAAGCGCAGGAAGGTCTCGTAGCCGATGAAGCCATCATGCGGTACGCCCATTGAGTTGATCTGCTGGCCGAGGTCGATGATGTGGAACACCGGGTCTGCAAGGTGCGCGCCACCGATGCGCAGGTGGCGGGCCTGTGCCAGGCCCAGGTCGCTGGCGTTGTCGCCGGCACCATGCACGCTCAGGCGGCCCGCTGTGGTCAGCCCCAGGCGCTTGGCGGCGGTGGGTGTCAGCAGGTTGATGGCGCCGGTATCCACCAGGAATCGCGCCGGCTGGCCGTCCACCTCGGCCTCGATGTAGACATGGTTGTTGATCAGGTCGAACGGAACGCGGGTGGTGCCGCTGGCCTCCTCGATGTAGCTGTCGTCGGCCATCGCCGGTGGTGCATACCGCGCATCCGCCACCGGACCGTCCACCTGATAGCGCTGTACCTGCACGTCGCTGCGCAACCGTGGATCGGCTCGGCCCTGGGCATCGAGCGTATCGGTGATGATGCGATGGGGCAGCAGCAGGCCGTCGACCGCCCGGTAGTCTTCCAGCGTGGTGGCGGTGGGTGTGCGCGCGGAGGCGATGATCACCCGGCCGAGCTGGCCGCTGCGGGTGTCGAACCAGAGCTCGATCGGGTCCGCGCCCTCCGGCGTCGTCGACAGCACGTCATAGCGCTGCCCGTCGTAGGCCTCGGTGCGTGGGCCCGCAAAGCGGGAGGCGGGATAGGCGCTGGACCAATAGGCGCGGGTGGCCAGCCATGCCTGCGTGCGCGCGGTGCGGCGTGGCACGGTGCCGTCCAGCAAGCCGACCTCACCGCCGTAGTCACGCCGCCAGGACAGCTGGCCGTCGAAACCCTGGGCGACGGTGAAGGCCCCCAGCTGTGCCTGTTCGGCATAGCGCCCGGCGCGCAGGTCCTGGTTGAGCTGCCAGCGGCCCTGCAACCCGCCGACCGACTGTTCGCCCTCAGCCTGCAGGCGCTGCACCGGCAGCCACTGATCGCCACCACTGGCCGTGCGGGCCCGGGCCAGCACACCCGCCGCATCCCCCACGGCAGCCTGCACGGGAACCGCCAGCATCCACAGCAGGCCGAACATCATCCGTTGCCATCGCATCGCATCACCTTCGTCGTCGGGTCGAGCGCTGATGGCAACGCAGCGGCGGGCGCTGTTCGACCGGGCGTGAAGGATTGGACGTTCAGCCGGACGTGGTGCGGCTGCGGCGGTATTCGCTGGGGGTCTGCCCGGTGGCGCGCTTGAACGCGCTGTTGAACGTGGACTTGCTGCCGAAGCCGGCGGCAAGGCCGATATCCAGCACGCTGCGTGGATCAGCCGGGTCGGAGAGGCAGGATTTCGCCGCCTTGATGCGGAAACCGGTCACGAACTCGGAGAAGCTCTGGCCCAGGCCCTGGTTGAGCGCCTGCGAGACCTGGTTGGGTGACCAGCCGCTATGCTGGCTCAAGCCCTGGAGATCGAGTCCGGGGGCTTCATGCAGGCGTTGGTCCTGCATCAATGCGGTCAGCGCGCTGGCGATGGCCGCGCATTGCGCCGCGTCGATGCCCGAGCGCTGGTAGCGTGCGACGGCGACGTCCTCGGTGGGCGCGGGGACAAGGTTCCCCATGGCTGGTGCTGCGGGGCTCACAGACGCGCGCAGCTGCTGCCGCACCACACGGCAGGCCAGCAGATACATGCCGGCGGTGGTCAGCAGGCTGAGCCCGATGCTGGCCAGCAGCGGAGCGGCATCCGGCGGCCACCGGTTCATCGCGCTGGCAAGCCAGCATCCCGCCATCACGACGGCCAGCCCGCGCAGTCCGCTGCGCTGGATGGCGGTTCCGCGCGCTGCCGAAGACGTGCGCAGCGAGAGCCACAGCGTGGCCAGCAGGTAGGGTGCACCCTGCAGCAGCCAGCCATGGAAGCTGAGCCGGAACAGCGCATTGCCCAGTGCTGACGCCTCGAAAGGCGCGACTGCGTTCAACAGGGAAATGACCAACGCGAGAACGGCCGGCAGCAGATGCACGACCGGCACCGACGATGCATGCTTCCGCGCGGGCACCAGCAGCGCACGTGCATGGCCGTACAGGAACGGGCCCAGCAGATAGACCAGCGGCACCTCGACGACCCGCAGCCAGCGCACCGCGTCGGCCGACAGCCAGGCCTGGCCACCCAACAGCACCAGTCCGAACAGATTGGCGGCGGCGAAACAGGCGAAGAAGGTGGTGAGCAGATGACTGCCACGCCGAGCGCGGCCGAAGCTCACTCCGGTGGACAAGGCGGCCAGGCCCAGAATCGCAGCGCCTGCCGCCAGCTGCAGCAGATCCGGTGGCGTCATGCACGCAGTGTTGATGATGCGCACGGCAACGTCCAGCGCGGACTGGCAGCGTGCAGGCAAGCGGGGGAAGATGGCGCGCCCGGAGGGATTCGAACCCCCGACCAATGGCTTCGGAAGCCACTACTCTATCCGGCTGAGCTACGGGCGCGTTGTAGAACCGCCGCGCCGTCGGCCGGTGCCGGGGCGGGCATCGCAGCGCCATGACGCGGTGCGGGACCGGCATTCTATCCAGTTTCGCCGAACAAATCTCCCCTCACGGGCAAAGCCCTGCCAGAGGGGCAGGAGTATCCTATCGCCATGGCTGATACCCCCCTCATTTCGCCGCAGTCGTCGGCGACGCCGCGTTGGCGGCATTACTGGAGTCTGATGCGCGCTGATCGCCCGATCGGCACGCTGCTGCTGCTGTGGCCCACCTGGTGGGCGTTGTGGCTGGCCGCGGGCGGCCTGCCGCCGTTGTGGACGCTGTTCGTGTTCACCGCCGGCGTGTGGCTGACCCGCTCGGCCGGTTGCGTCATCAATGACTATGCCGACCGCTGGCTCGACCCGCACGTGGAGCGGACCAAGGCGCGTCCGCTGGCCACCGGCGCAATCAGCGGCCGAGCTGCGCTGGCGTTGTTCGCCGTGCTGATGCTGGTGGCCTTCGGCCTGGTGCTGACCCTGAACGGGCTGACCATCGGCCTGAGCTTCATCGGCGTGTTTCTGGCCGCCAGCTACCCCTACCTGAAGCGCTACACCCATCTGCCGCAGGTCTACCTGGGCATGTCGTTCGGCTGGGGTATCCCGATGGCGTTCGCCGCCGTGCAGGGCGAGGTGCCGATGCTGGGCTGGCTGCTGTATGCCGGCAACATCCTGTGGTCCACCGCCTACGACACCTGGTATGCGATGGTCGACCGCGAGGACGACCTGAAGATGGGCTCGCACTCCACCGCGATCCTGTTCGGCGACCTCGATCTGGTCATCCAGGGCGTGTTGTATGCCCTGTTCCTGGCCACCATGGCGCTGGTAGGCGTACGCGGCGGGCTGGGTGGGTACTACCTGGCCGGCGTGGCCGTGGCCACCGCGCTGGTGGTGTACGAATTCTGGATCTGCCGCAACCGCGAACGTGGCCCGTGCTTCAAGGCGTTCCTGCACAACAACTGGGTCGGTGCCGCGCTGTTCGCCGGCATTGCCGTGGATCTGGCGCTGCGTTGAGAAGCGCAGCCGAGCGTGGGCTCGGCTCTACAAGGGGCAACCCCGAAACCGGATATCCGTAGCGCCCGAGCCCATGCTCGGGCGGCGGCGCGCAGCGCCGGGTATCCCGCCACCTACGACCAATAGGTGGCTGACAGCCCGCACCCCACCGCCCAGAATCGGTCCATCGAACCTGGGAGGGTAGACGATGGCCTCGACGGCAGCACTACAGGACGGCTGGATGGCGCGCGCTGCGCTGCGCTCGGCCGCCTGGGCGGAAAAGTGGTTCCCCGATGCGTATGTATTCGCGGTGCTGGGCGTGGTCATCGTCGCGCTGGCCGCGATGGGCTTCGGCTCGACCCCGCAGGCCACCGCCAGCGCCTTCGGTGACGGCTTCTGGAGCCTGATTCCCTTCACCATGCAGATGGCCTTCGTGGTCATCGGCGGCTACGCCGTGGCCACCGCGCCGGTGGTCGCACGCTTCATCGACTTCCTCGCCCGCGTGCCGCGCACTGGCCGTGGCGCGGTGGTGTACGTGGGCCTGGTCAGCATGCTGGCCTCGCTGCTCAGCTGGGGTTTCTCGCTGGTGTTCGGCGGACTGCTGGTGCGCGCGCTGGCGCGCCGTACCGAACTGCGCATGGACTACCGCGCGGCCGGTGCTTCGGCGTACCTTGGCCTGGGTGCGGTGTGGGCGATGGGGTTGAGTTCGTCGGCCGCACAGCTGCAGGCCAACCCGGCCAGCATGCCGCCGGGGCTGGTGGAAATCACCGGCGTGCTGCCGTTCACCGAAACCATCTTCCTGTGGCAGTCGATCGCACTGACCTCGGTGCTGATCCTGGTCTCGCTGCTGATCGCCTGGCTGACAGCGCCCGCGGCCGGCAGTGCCCGCACCGCTGAAGACTTCCCGGGCGCCGCGCAGGCCGAGCCGGAGCCGCTGCAGCACCGCACGCGCCCAGGCGAATGGCTGGAATACAGCCCGCTGCTGACCGTGCTGCTCTCGTTGCTGGCGTTCGGCTGGCTGTTCAACGAGTTCGCCAGCAAGCCGGTGGTCACCGCCATCGCCAACCTCAACACCTACAATTTCCTGTTCATTTCGCTGGGCCTGCTGCTGCACTGGCGGCCGCGCAGCTTCCTCAACGCGGTGGCCAAAGCGGTGCCGAGCACCACCGGCGTGCTGATCCAGTTCCCGCTCTACGGCGGCATCGCGATGATCCTCACCCACGCTGCTGGCGGTGACGGACAGACCCTTGCGCACCGGCTGTCGAGCCTGTTCGTGCACGTGGCCAGCACCGATACCTTCGCGCTGGTAATGGGCGTCTATTCGGCGGTGCTGGGCTTCTTCGTGCCGTCCGGTGGTGGCAAGTGGATCATCGAAGCCCCGTACGTGATGCAGGCCGCCAACGAACTGAAGGCACACCTGGGCTGGGCGGTGCAGGTCTACAACGCGGCCGAAGCGCTGCCAAACCTGATCAATCCGTTCTGGATGCTGCCGCTGTTGGGCGTGTTGGGCCTGAAGGCGCGCGACATCGTCGGCTTCACCTTCATCCAGTTGCTGGTGCACATCCCGCTGGTGCTGGGCCTGCTCTGGTTGCTGGGCATGACCCTGGCCTATGTGCCGCCGGTGATGCCCTGAATGCTGGGCTTGCTTGCCTGCGTGAGTTGGGAAGCCAGCCTCCTTCCGCGCGTGTTTCCGGCTGAGAACGCCATGAATGCGCGCCATGCTGACCACTGCATGAGCACATGCCGAACCCGCATGAATTCTTCAGCCGCTTGTGCCACAAGGGCTTCTGCGCGTTCATTCACAGGCGTACACGCAGATGTAGCCGCGCACCCACGCGTGATTAACCATTCGCTGCAGACGATGGCCACGTCCACCGCATTCCGCGAGTGGCTTTGGAGATCGGACATGGCACAGCAGAACCAGAACCCGAACCAGAAGCAGCAGGGCCAGCAGAACCAGCAGGATCAGCAGCAGGGTCGTGGCCGCGACCAGCAGCAGCAACAGCAGCAGGAACAGCAGCAGCGCAACCAGCGCAACCAGCAGCAGGGTGGGCAGGACGAGGAAGAGTGACCTCGCTACCAGCTCCGGTGATGCAAAGCCCCGCCCCGTGCGGGGCTTTGCTTATTCCAGCACGCCGACACGCTGCAGCACCGGCGCTGCCGACATGTCGTTCGGATTGGTGCCGGGCTGATCCTGCGGTACGTCCATGCCCATGCCGCGGTACAGATCCACCCAGTGCTGGGCGATTTCCCCGGTCTGCGGGTTGCGGAAGTTCATCGGCTGCAATGCGAACACGTGGTGCGCACGGAACGCACGCTCGATGAAGTCCGAGCAGTAGTAGCTGTCCTCGTTCAACACATACGACGTGTTGTACGGTTTGCCCAGCATCGTGCGCGCGGTGGCAACCGCGTCCTTGATCGCGTCCCGCGGCGGTGCACGCAGGCGATAGACCACGATCTGCCGTTGCTTGTCCTGCGCATCGTGGCGGAATTCGGACAGTGGCTGCCGGCGCGACCCTTTCTCGTCCGCATGCAATACCTCCCAGCCCTTCGGCGTGGAAGCGACCAGGGCGACGTGATCGAAGCTGGGCGCGCCCTGCTTGCCGGTGGCATCGTCAATGGCCGCGCTGAGCCCGCTGTGGCCGGCAGTGACGAACAACAGGTCGCCTTCGCGGACATCGACGGCCATCGCCACCGCTGGCCACAGGGCGGGCAGCAGCAGGCCGATCAGGAGCAGGAAGCGATGCATGGGATCTCGGACAGGCGGAATGCCGGAATTGTAGGGTGCGCGGTAGCATCAGACGACCGGGGCGGACCGAAACTGGGACGCGCACATGCGGCGCTGGTCAAGCGTGAGGACGAGTCGATCTGAGGCCCGGACCGGCACAGGCGCGGCGGGCCAGTGGCTGCTAGGCTCGAGGCCTGGTCCAGGCAGGGAGACGCCGATGCAGGCTTTCAGGAAGCGCACCACCACCGCCGCCGTCGCCGTCGTATTGGCGATAGCCCCCTTCAGCGGCGCCCAGGCACAGTCGGTGCATGCCGATGACCGCGCCTACTTCGCCAATGCCACCGCCGAACAGGCCGCGCGTGACGCGCTGGGCAAGCGCGCCGAGGCCCTGCAGCAGGCGTCCACCCTTGCACCGGCGGAACGCTTCCAGCAGGCCGAGGCACTGGAGGCGCAGTGCCTGCGCCATCACGGCTACCTGCACCTGCAGTCCGCCCGCAACACGCGCGATCTTCGCCCGGCACAGGCGCTGGACCAGGCAATGGCGCTGTGCAGCCGCATCGCCCGCAGCGGTCGCGCTGCACTGCGCGAGGCGCCCGCAGATGCGGCGTGGGCAGCACCGTATGGCTTCCTGCGCGCACGCGCATTGAAGGAGGCTGGCACCCCGGCCAATGCTGCGCTGGACAAGGCCGTGGAGGCGCTGGCCGATCCGGCGCTGGACAGCTTCGCGCGCCTGCGTGGGCAGATCCTGCGCAGCGCCGAGTACCCGCAGATCGAGCGCGACGGACGGCGATGGGACACCGGGCGTGACAAGCAGGCGCTGGCCCAGCAGCCCGACCGTGCCCTGCGCGAGGCCGGCTGGAAGGGCTACTGGCAGGGGCTGCAGTCGCGCCGTGAGCCGATGGCGTCGGTGCTGCTGGGGCTGGTGCAGGTGAATGACGCCGCCGCACGCCTGCAGGGCGATGGCTCGGCGCCGGCACAGGGCTACCAGCGCATGGGCCTGGATACCGCAGCAGTGGACGCGACGCTGGCGGCAATCGAACACCACGCCGGAGACCGCCGTGCCTACCAGGACATGCTGCTGCACCACGCGGCGCGATCCGGCATCGATGCGCCGCAGATCTGGGATACCACGGTGCCTGATGCCGGCTACACGCCACCGGTGCTGACGCTGGCACAGCTGCGTGACAACGCCGCCGATGCCATGCAGCACTTGGGGCCGGCGTACGTCGCGGAACTTCGCGCGCTGCTCGATCCGGCGAACCGCCGGATGGATCTGGCCAACGAACGCGGCAACCGCAGCCAGGACGCGTTCCCGGTGAATGCTCCCGGTGCGCCGGCAATGCTGTTCGTTGGCGTGCGCCATGGCGATCTGGAAAGCGATGTCGAGATCGCGCATGAAGCGGGTCATGCGGTGCACGGCGCATGGATGGAGCGCGGCCATGCGTCACCGCTGCAGCGCAACGGCAGCCAATGGCTGACCGAGGCGTTCGCGATCTACAACGAACTGCGCTTCCGCGACCAGCTGTACCAGCAGGCACAGGACCCGCGAGCGAAGGCCTACTACCTGAAATCACTACTGGACGACATGGTGCTGCAGCTGTTCACCTCTTCCGAGGAAGCGCAGCTGGAGCAGTCGATCTATCGGGGCGTGGCCGCGGGCAGCCTGGGTACGGCTGACGATCTGGATGCGCTGACCGGGCAGGTGCTGGCGCGCTTCGGCCAGCAACCGGAGCGCTACCCACAGCTGCGCAACACCTGGATCGGCAAGCGCCTGATGTATGAAGACCCGAACTATCTGGTGAACTACCTGTATGCAGGGCTGCTGGCCGTGCAGCTGTATGTGCAGGACCAGCGTGATCCCGAAGGCTTCCGTGCGCGCTATCTTGCCGTGCTTGGCGAGGGCTTCGATCGCGCGCCGAACGAGCAGTTGGCGCAACTGCTGGGGCACGCGCCTGACTGGGCGGCCCTTGTGGATGCCGATCTGCAGGTGTTCAACCAGACGGCGGCACAGCTGCAGGCACTGCATGCGCGGATCGAGGCAGGGCAGGGTACGTGAACCCGGCGCGCCCCATGCAGCAGGCGGTCGTCACCGTGTGGCTGCTGTTGCTGCTGTGCCTGCTGCCGATGGCAGCGATGGCGGTCACCCCGATACCTGCGCTGGACGATCCGGTGGTGGATGCCGCCAACGCGTTGTCCGCCGACACCCGCGCCACGTTGCGCATGCAGGCGCTGCAGCTGCAGGCGCGGAAAGGAGCGCAGCTGCAGGTGCTGATGGTGCCCAGTGTTGGCAGCGAGGGCATCGAGGCCTACGCACAGCGGGTGTTCGATCAGTGGCAGCTGGGCCGCACCGGTGTGGACGACGGTGTGCTGCTGTTGGTGGCGGTGCAGGACCGCCGCGTGCGCATCCAGACCGGCTATGGCCTGGAAGGTGCGCTGCCCGACGCGTACGCCGCTCGCATCATCGACAACGCGATCGTGCCGCGCTTCCGTGAGGGCGATTTCGACCAGGGCGTGCTCGATGGCACGAAGATCATGGTGGCGCTGATCGATGGCGAGGACCTGCCGGCATGGGAAGAGCCGACGGCCAGCAACGTGCTTCCCGCAGACTGGCGCCGCGCAGATTCGGTGGTGGCGTTGACCCTGCTGGCCGGTTTCCTGGCCGGGCTGTGGCGCTCGCCGCCGCCCTTCCCACCGGCGAAGACCGAGGCCGATTTCAGCGGCAGCCGTCGCGAGCGCCGACGCAAGGCGCTGGCCGCCAATGCATCGGCACCAGAACCAACCTGGCCGACCTTGCCTGCCTGGGGCCGCCCGATGCTGGTGACCGCTGTTGTGGGTGCGGGCGTGCTCTCCGTGGCGCTGTTGCTGCCGCGCCATGTGCTGCCGGGCCTGTGCTTCGTGCTGGCGATGGGCGTGCCGGTGGCGGCGCTGCTGGGCTGGTGCTGGCGCCGCAGCCAAGGTGTGCGCATCGTACTGTGCGGCATGCTGGTGCTCAGCGTGGTCTTCCTTGTGCAGGCGCTGCTGCGTGGCCAGCTGCCGCCGAGCCTGGCCTGGCACCTGCTGCTGCAGGTCGCCGCAGGCGTTGTTGCCCTGATGGTGTTCCTGCTGGTGCAGGCTTGCCGCACGCGCTGGAAGAAAAGCCGCAGCAGCTTCGCCGTGCGCATGGCGGCGCTGGTCCTGCTCACCCTGGGCTACGGTGTGGGCGCGCTGCTGGCGATCCATCGTGCCGAAGGTGAAGATCCACGATTGCTGGCGATGATCGTGTCCGGGGTGTGCGGCGTACTGTTGTACTTCGTGTGGTTGTTCACCATGCTGCCGGGCGAGCGCGCACGTGGCCGGGCTTCTTCATCCCGCGAACGCACGTCGTCCCGTCCGTCGTCCTCGTCGAGTCCGTCGTCGAGCAGTTCCAGCAGCTGGTCTGGAGGCGGCGGCCGCAGCGGTGGCGGCGGTGCATCGGGCAGCTGGTAGTTCTCAGGCCGCCTGCACCCGCCAGCCGAGCGCGGCGTCCTCCACAACGCCCGGGCCCGCCACGTCGCCGACCTGCAGCTGCAGGCCCTGCGCGTTCGGAAGGTCCTTCTGTTCGGGGAACCAGCGCCGATCCGCCGCAACCATGATCAGCAGGCCCTCGTCGTCGCCCATCGGGGCGAACTGCGCTGAGGCCGTACTGATCGGCTGCAGGCCGAAGGACCGCTTGGATTGCTCGCGCGCGGCATCGACATCGTGGCAGGGCAGGCCCACTTCGCTCAGGCAGGTCAGCTCGTTGCCGTGGAACACCCCAACGCGCGCACTGGCCGGCAGGCGGCGGCGGCCGATCAGTTCCAGGATCAGGCCGTCAGGGCCGGTGAAGTACACCGACTGCGACTGCCAGCTGCTTTCCAGCGCGAAGTAGTCCCGTCCCTCCGGGCTGCGTTGCAGCGGCGTGCGTTCGCGCAGCCAGGCCATCGCCTCGGCGAAGCGGTTGTCCGGCACGTTGAAGGCCAGGTGCACGCCACCGACCGGCTGCGCGCCGGCGGGCTGCAGTTCGATCGTGCTCCAGCCGATGTGCACATGATTGCCGACCACGCGCTGCTGCAGGACATCGTGGAAATACGCGGCAACGGTGGCGACGTCGGATACCGGGAGGGTAAGGTGAAGCAGACGCATGGGCGATCCTCCTTGGATGCGCCCACTGTAGCGCCGGGCCATGCCCGGCGGCCACTACCGCAGTGCTTCGGCGAAGAATCGCACCGCGGCATCCACTGCCTGCGCGTGGGTGCCCGCCTTCGGAACTGAACTGCTGCAGAGCTCGGGCAGCCTCTGCACACCGACCGCTGTACAGGCCGCCAGGAAGTCGTAGTGACCGACATCCGGCAGGCGTTGCAGCGCAGCACCTGGAATTGCGGCCTGTGCAACGTCGCCATTGGTCTGCGGTGGAGCAACCGTGTCAGCCTCGCCCAGCACGATCGATACAGGCTGACGCAATGAAGCGAGCTGTTCCGGCGCGAAGGCCTGCACGATCGCCGGAGCGATCAGGAACACCGCGCGTACACGGGGAATTGCACGTGGGTCGTCGGCGTGGGCGATCCACGGCGACAATGCTGGCGATGCGGCAGCGGCCAGCCGCGCCTTCATCGTGTGCGTGGCTGCCTCGTGCTGCGGCAGGCAGACGCCGTCATCCGCATGCGTGCGGCAGAAGGCCAGCAACCGCTGCAGGTCGGGGCGTGCACCCGCGGCCAGCAGCGCGGTATAGCCGCCGGCCGAGAATCCGGCCACGCCCAGCCGATCACTGTCGACGTGCGGTCCCAGCACTGGATCGGCCTGCACGGCAGCCAGTGCTGCGCGCAGGTCGTCGGCGCGCAGCCAGCTCAGCATGCTGCCCGGCAGCGTCATCGGGTCGGCAGCGTTGTTGCCGGGGTGATCAACCGCGATCACCAGATAGCCTGCGCGCGCCAGCGCTGTACCCAGCCAGCCCATCATCCGTGCGCTGCCACCGTTGCCGTGCGAGAGCATCACGGTCGGCAGGCGTCCACCCTGCAGCGGCGCATCCGCTGCTGCGCGGCCGACGTCGAACAAGGGGGCATCTGGCGGGCCGATGCTCAGTGCCATTTCCTGACTGCCGGCCTGCGCCGGGTACCAGACCGTGTAGCGCAGCACATCGCGATGCTGCGCGTCGCGCACGGCGGCACTGGCCACCGTCGTGGCGCCGTGGCGCTCGCCGGCCAGTCCGGCTTCGTGGGCGGCGGCGGTGGCCGTCACGCCCAGCAGGATCATTCCCAGCATAGCGAGGGTCATGTGCATCGTCGGTTCCTTGTCAGCGCGGGCGCTCGTTCACTGGTAGCCAGATCTCCACGCCACCGTTGCCGCTGTGCTCGTCGAAGCGCCCGTCGTAGCGTTCCAGATCGGGGGCGTCGGCAAGGCTCAGGTTGGACGCGGGAAGATAGTGGTCCAGCAGCCAGAACCAGGTCGAGCGGATGGTCGAGATGTGCCCGCCGTGCCAGGCCACCAGGTAGCGACGCGGCGGAATGTCCACGTGTTGCCAGTGCGCAGGTACGCTCGGTATCGCGCTGGCCGGCAGTGCGGCGATGTAGTCGAAGCCACCATCGTCATCACTGTTGCAGCACACGCCGAAGCTGATCGGTGCCGGCGCCGGCCATTCGCGGTTGAGTTGCGCCCACTGTCCGGGTATCGCACCACCGCTGTCGCGGGTATGCCGCATGCCGATACCCACCAGCTGGAAGGCGGGCGTGTCGAGCAGGCGCGGAGCCTCATCGCAGGGTGTGGGTGCCTCGTCCACGCGGATCGCCTGCACCAATGCCAGGCCGTCGGTGCCCCGTTCGCGCACCCGCTCCGGCGTCTGCCCGAACTGGTCGCTGAAGGCACGGGTGAACGCCGCATGGGTGGTATAGCCGGCGCCAAGCGCCACCTGCAGGATGTCCCCTGCGCCGTCGGCCAGCCGCTGCGCGGCCGCGGTCAGGCGCCGCCCGCGCAGGTAGCGCACCACCGAGGTACCGGTGCGGGCCTGGAACAGGCGCGACAGGTGGAACGGCGACAGCCCCGCCGCAGCGGCGATGTCGGCCAGTGCCAATGGTCGATCCGCATGGGTTTCGATGTACCACAACGCCTTGCCTGCCGCACTCATCCTGCCGTTCCCCCGAATCCAGTGCCCGGCACAGTAGCGGATCGGCAGGCACGGCGTTTAGCAGTTCTTGCGCTGCCGGGGCTTTGCGCGTGCCTGCATACCGGCAACAATGCCCGCATCATGGATGAAGGGGGCAAGGGGCATGCGATCGACGACGTGGGGCGCCAGGCCAGTGGAGCCGATCCGATGATGGACATGGTGGTTACCCAGTGGCTGTTGCCCTGGTTGTTGACCCTGGCATTGCTGCTGCTGATGTGGCGCTGCGCGCCGTACTGGAAGGGCAATGCCTGGGTGTATCGCGCCGGCTTCGCGCTCCTGGCCGGGCTGCTGACACCGACGTTGCTGCTGGCCGGTCACGGCGTTCTGCCGGTTCCGACCATTGGAGGACTGGTGACGGTGTTGCAGCGGTTGGAGTGGATCGGCAATCTGGACTTCAACATCCTGGCGGTCGGCACCGACAACATCTGGTTCCTGTTCACGCCGTTCCAGATGGTGTCCATTGGCATGCTGTTCTTTCCATTGCGGACGGCCCGGCCGGCCCGTCTTGGCTTCGGCGGCAAAGGCACGGACTAGCACCGGCACACGGTTGGTGGACTCTGGTAGGTGCCGACCGTTGATCGGCACATTCCATCCACGCATGGCGTGAACGAGCGCTGCCAACCAAGGTTGGCATCTACCCAACGCGGGTCCGGTAGACCCACGCACTGCGTGGGTGCTTTCCGCCTACCGATCAATCGCAGGCAACGCGTCCGACAACAACAGCCGGTCGATGCGTCGCAGTGCACTCTCCAATGGCCGGCGGTCCGCAGCCAGCCCAAGCGACAGCCGCACGCCACGCTGATGCGACACCCCCGGCGGGCAGAACGCCGATGACGGTGCAATCGCCAGGCCCTGCAGCTGCGCCGTGCGAACCAGGGTCGCGTCGGTCCACGGCGCCGGTATCCGGCACCAGGCATGCAGGCCTTCGGCGCGCTGCAGCAGCGACGGTGCCAGCAGGTAGCGCGCCATGCGCATGCGTTCGCGTGCCTCGGTGCGTACCTGGGCCAGCAGTGACTGCGCCGAACCATCCAGCAACAGTTGGCTGGCCAGCGCCGACACCAGCGGATGACCCATCAGCCGCGTCGCCCGCAATGCAGCCGTCATCGCCTCGGCATGCGCGGCGCTTGGGCACTGCACGAAGGCGGTACGCAGGCCAGGGCTGATCACCTTCGACAACGTGGCCACATAGAACACCTGCCGTGGTGCCAGGGTGGCCAGCGGCGTCGGCGCATCTTCGGCAAGGTGCCAGTAGGGGTCGTCTTCGATCGCCAGCAGGCCTTCGCGCTGCAGCACCCGCGCCAGCGCTTCACGCCGGTGCAGCGGCAGGGTCAGCGCGGTCGGGTTCTGGCACGTGGGGTTGAGATAGACCAGCCGTGCACCGCTTTCGCGCGCCTGCCGTGCAAGGGATTCGGGGCACATGCCGTGTTCGTCGCCCTGCACCGGCAGCAGCCGACGCCCCAGCGCCGCTGCGGCCTGCAACAGCCCGGGATAGACCAGCGCATCGCACAGGATCGCATCATCGTCGCGACCCTGGCTGACCAGGATCGCGGCCAGCGCCACCTGCGCGCCCTCGGTCAGCAGCAGGCAGGCATCGTCCACCGCGCCCAGCATCGGCTGCAGCCAGCGCGCCGCTGCATGCCGATCAGTGGGGTTGCCGCCGCCCAGGTGATAGGTCATCAGGTTCGGTGCGTTGCTGCGCGCAAGCACGGCGGCGGCACCGCGGCGCAGTGTCTCCGCCAGCGCGTCGGCATCGGGCACCGGCGGTACGTTCATGCTCAGGTCCACCACCTGGTCGAAGCCGGCCTTGGGCGGTGCGATGAAGCTGCCCTGCGGGCCACGCGCTTCGATCAGGCCGCGCTTGCGTGCTTCATCGAACGCGCGGGTGACCGTAGTCAGGTCGATGCCGAGCTGTTGCGCCAGGGCACGCTGTGAGGGCAGGCGCTGGCCGGGAGCGAGGCCGCCACGGCGGACCGTGCGTTCCAGTGAATTGACGATGCGCAGGTAGATCGGCCCGGTGTGCGCGAGCACGTCCTGCACCCACTCGCGCGCTGCGACATCCGGTCGCGGCATGTACGGAGCATGTCGGGGCGTATCGTTGCTTCCAACGGCGGGAGCCTGTCCATAACCATCGGTCGGTTCGGACAGGTGACCGCCGTTGTTGTTTGCGGCGGCCACACCGGCCAGCGTCAGTGATGTCATTGCGCGTCCTCAGCGCTTGGCCTGCCAGGGGCAGTAGCAGCCCACGGCAAGCAGTCCTTTGGGGCGCACGGTCTCGCCGCGCACCAGTCTGTCCAGCAGCGGTTCGACGAAGCTGTTGGCCGAGTTGCAGACCATGCCGATGCTGTACGGGCCGGCGTACGCCAGATGGCCATGCCGGTCCCAGATCGCCACGGCAGGGCTGGCCGGGATGTGTTCGATACCGTCGATGGTCGGCAGGTTGACCACCTTGCTGCGCAGCGGCTCGGGCAGTTTGCCCTGCGTACCAGGGCGGCGGATCGCGTAGAAGTCGATGCCGGCGCGGCGGTACATGCTGATCAGGTAGCTCAGGTGCGCACCGGTTTCGCGGTTGCAGACCGCACACGCTGGGTCCCAGAAATGCACCACGCGGATGCGGCCGGTGTCGCCGGCCAGATTGGCCGGCAGGCGCAGTTGCGAGTCGTCGAAGACGATGGCCTGTTCGGTGAAGGTGGACTGTGCGCTGTAGCCGAAGTACTGCCAGAGCGCGGCCGCCACCCCGACCATGAACAGGCAGGCGAGGGCGATCATCGCCGGCAGCAGCCAGCGGCGGCGCGGCGCGGCTGCGCCCATCAGGACTCTGCTCCGCCGAACTTGTGCACGTACTGCTTGCGCATCTCGCGGCAGGAGTCGGCCTGGGCGCGGCGCTGGATCTCGCTACGTGCCGGATCCTCGCTGCGCTGCACGCACTGTTCAATGGCGTGGCGCTCGGCCGCCTGCACGTCCACGGTCTGCGGCTGCAGGCAGACCCAGGCCAACGCGGCCAGCATCAGTACGACAAAGCCGCCGCAAGCGGCCATCACCAGGTGGAACTTCAGTTTCTCGGCGCGCATCGATGCACGTCCCTTCATCCATACATTGCATACAAAATATCATCTTGTATGGATTGCGCGCCACGTGGATGGCTCAGACGATGGCGTTGTGCCGGGCCTCGGGGGCTTCGGACAGGATCTCGTTCAGCTTCGCCAGCGCCCCGGCCAAGGCGCCCTGGTCGACCGCGCCGCCCAGCGACAGGCGGATGGCGTTGCCCGGCGGCGGTTCTTCCACGCTGAAGGCGTCGGAACTGGCGATGCCCAGCCCCTGCTCCTGTGCGGCCTGGATCAATCGGTACTGGTCCAGCCGGGGGGGCAGGGGCAGCCAGACGTGCAGCCCGGCCGGATGTGCCTGGGCACGGGCCGGCAGGTACCGGGCGGCAATGGCCTGGCGCTCGCGCAGCTCCTGCTGGAAGCGCTGCACCATGTCCTGGGCCTGGCCGCTGCGGATCCACTGCGAGGCCACCGCCACCATCGACTGGGTCGGCATCAGCGCGATCGCGCGCAGCGCATCCAGCACCGGCTCCATCGGCTCGCCTGCCGGCACCACCAGGTAGGCGGTACGCAGGCCCGGCGCCAGGCACTTGGACAGGGTGGAGATGTAGTAGACCGGGCAGCCGGCATCGCGCTGCGCGGCCAGCGGTGGTGCGGCGTCACCGGCCAGCAACCAGTAGGGATCGTCTTCGATCACGGTCAGATCGTGGCGCTTTGCTACCGCCAGCAGGGCTTGCCGGCGCTGTGCCGACATCGTTGCCGTGGTCGGGTTCTGGATGGTCGGCACCAGGTACAGCAGGCGTGGGCGGCGCAGCTCGCAGGCCTCTTCCAATGCTTCGGGCAGCATGCCCTCGGCGTCCATCGCCACCGGCACCACGCCCCGCTGCAGCACGCGCGCGGCGGCCAGCAGGCCCGGGTAGGTCAGCTGTTCGGCGGCGATCAGCTCGCCTGGCTGGGTGCGGGCGAGGATCAGCGCACACAGCGCAGTCTGTGCGCCAGGGCAGATCACCACCTGGTCGGTGCCGACCGTGCCCAGCATCGGGGCCAGCCACTGCACGGCGGCGGCGCGGTCCTCGCGGGTGCCGGCGCCGACGTGGTAGCTCATCAGTTCGCCCTGGCCCAGCTGCTGCCCTACGTGCTGGAAGCCGGCCTCCATGCCCTGCGCGAACGGCGCGCTGCCCAGCAGCGGCGGGATGTTCATGCTCAGGTCGACCGAGGTGCTGCGGTTGCCGGCCGACAGCGCGATGAAGGTGCCGCCGGCGCCTTGTGCATCGAGCAGCCCGGCCTGGCGCAGCTCGGCAAAGGCGCGGGTGACAGTGGTCAGGTCCACGCCTACCTGCTGGGCCAGGTCGCGCTGCGGCGGCAGGCGGTCGCCCGGGCGCAGCACGCCGTCATCCACCGCTTCGCGCACCTGCTGGGCGATCTGCAGGTACAGCGGGCCGGCGCCCTCGCGGAAGGGGCGAACCCAGGTGCGATTGGGATGTTTCAGGCGGCGGCCGGCGGCAGGTGGCGTCATCGGTCAGATTTTTCCATACGTGCAGGTGCACAAGTCCATACAATGATGTATCTTGTATGGGCTTGATTGGAGTGGTTCGCCTGCTTGTAGGCGACCTCGTACCCACAGTGTAGCCGCTCCACGCCCGGGCGCTGCGCGCAGGCGAGCCGGTCAAGCGCGCTTCTTCAACAGGGTTGACCTCCAATGAATATCTGCTGGAACCGCATCCGCCTGGCGCTGGTCGCCCTGGCCTGCGTCGGCCTGTCGGGCTGTGACTGGGTGCTGCTGGATTCGAAGGGCATGGTCGGGCTCGCCCAGCGCGACCTGATCCTGATCTGCATCGGCCTGATGCTGATCGTCGTGATACCGGCCATCGTGCTGACCTTCGTGTTCGCCTGGCGCTACCGTGCCGGCAATACCAAAGCGAAATACATGCCGGACTGGTCGCACTCCACCAAGGTGGAGATCGTGGTCTGGGGCGTGCCGCTGCTGATCATTGCCGGCCTGGCGGTGATCGTGTGGAAGTCGACCCACGAACTGGACCCGTACAAGCCGCTGGATGTGGCCGGTGAACCGCTGCACGTGGACGTGATCGCCACCGACTGGAAGTGGGTGTTCGTGTACCCGGACCTGGGCATCGCCACGGTCAACCAGCTCAACTTCCCGGCCAACCGCCCGCTGGCGTTCAACATCACCTCCAACTCGACGATGAATACCTTCTTCATCCCGCAGCTGGGTGGGCAGATCTACGCGATGGCCGGCATGCGCACGCAGCTGCACCTGATCGCCAACGAGCCCGGCCAGTTCCGTGGCATGTCGGGCAACTACAGCGGGCATGGCTTCTCGAACATGAAGTTCATCGCCACTGCCAGCAGCAACGAAGCGTTCGATCGCTGGGTGGCCGAGGTGCGCAGCGCGCCGGAAACACTCAGCTTCGCGCAGTTCAAGGCGCTGGCCGCGCCGTCGAAGAACGCACCGGTGCAGCACTTCTCCAGTGTTGAACCGCTGCTGTTCAAGAAGGTCATCGACCAGTTCATCGGCGTCGGTGAGAACACCGCTGCTGCTACCCCGGCGGGTGCTGCCGGCGGTGCCCAGGTTTCCCAGGAGTAACGAACATGTTGGGTAAATTGACGTGGGAGGCCGTGCCGCTGCACGAGCCTATCGTCGTGGTCACATTGGCGGCCATGGTGCTGGGTGGCCTCGCGCTGCTTGGCGCGGTGACGTACTTCAAGCTGTGGGGCCCGCTGTGGCGCGACTGGTTCACCACCGTGGACCACAAGAAGATCGGCATCATGTACGTGGTGGTGGCGCTGGTCATGCTGGTGCGTGGCTTCGCCGATGCGCTGATGATGCGCGCGCAGCTGGCCGCGGCCGGGCCGGGCAGTGACGGCTTCCTGCCGCCGGAGCACTACGACCAGATCTTCACCGCGCACGGCGTGATCATGATCTTCTTCGTCGCCACGCCGTTCGTGGTCGGCCTGATGAACATCATCGTGCCGCTGCAGATCGGCGCGCGCGACATGGCGTTCCCGTTCCTCAACGCCTTCAGCTTCTGGATCTTCGTGGTCGGCGCGGCGCTGATGATGATCTCGCTGGGCGTTGGCGAGTTCGCCATGACCGGCTGGGTCGCCTATCCGCCGCTGTCGGGCATCGAGTTCAGTCCAGGCGTGGGTGTTGATTACTACATCTGGGCGTTGCAGGCTTCCGGTATCGGCACCTTGCTGACCGGCGTCAACCTGTTCATCACCATCCTGCGCATGCGTGCGCCGGGCATGACCCTGATGAAGATGCCGGTGTTCACCTGGACCGTGCTGGTCACCAGCGTGATCATCATCGCCGCCTTCCCGATCCTGACCGTGGCGCTGGGCGCGCTCACCCTGGACCGCTACCTGGACTTCAACTTCTACACCAACACGTTGGGTGGCAACCCGATGATGTACGTGAACCTGGTGTGGGCCTGGGGCCATCCGGAGGTGTACATCCTGGTGCTGCCGGCATTCGGCATCTTCTCTGAAGTCACCGCCACGTTCGCGCGCAAGAAGCTGTTCGGCTACAAGTCGATGGTGGGCGCCACGCTGGCGATCGGCATCCTGTCGTTCATCGTCTGGCTGCATCACTTCTTCACCATGGGCTCCGGTGCCAGCGTCAATGCCTTCTTCGGCATCATGACGATGATCATCGCCATCCCCACCGGCGTGAAGATCTTCACCTGGCTGTTCACCATGTACGGCGGCCGCGTCGAGTTCAGCGTGCCGATGCTGTGGACCATCGCCTTCCTGGTCACCTTCACCATCGGTGGCATGACCGGCGTGCTGCTGGCCATCCCGGGCGCGGACTTCCTGCTGCACAACAGCCTGTTCCTGGTCGCGCACTTCCACAACACCATCATCGGCGGCGCGCTGTTCGGCTACCTGGCCGGTTTCGCCTACTGGTTCCCGAAGGTGTTCGGCTTCACCCTCAACGAGCGCCTGGGCAAGTGGTCGTTCGCGTGCTGGGTGATCGGCTTCTACCTGGCCTTCATGCCGCTGTACATGCTCGGCTTCATGGGCATGACCCGCCGCATGAACCAGTACGACAACCCGGCGTGGACGCCGTACCTGATCGCCGCCTTCATCGGCGCGCTGTTCGTGTTCGCGGGCATCATCCTGATGCTGGTGCAGATCTACGTGAGCGTGCGCGACCGCAAGCGCAACCTGGACCTGACCGGCGACCCGTGGAACGCACGCACGCTGGAATGGGCCACGCCGTCGCCGCCGCCGTTCTACAACTTCGCCGTGGTGCCCAAGGCCGACGAGCTGGACGCCTTCCATGAAGCGAAGAAGCGTGGCCTGCCGCCGCCGCCGAAGAAGTACGCGCCGATCCACATGCCGAAGAACACCGGCGTGCCGCTGATCCTCAACATCTGGATCCTGGTGCTGTGCTTCGCCCTGGTCTGGCACATCTGGTGGATGGCCGCGGCCAGCTTCATCGCAATGATCGTCACCCTGATCGTGCGGTCCTACGACGAGGACGTGGACTACTACGTCAGTTCCGAAGAGGTGGCGCGCACCGAAGCAGCCAACCTTGCCAAGCTGAAGGAGGTACGCGCATGAACCTGTTGACCCGCCCGGAGCTGGCCAGCGACACGCAGGCGCACGAGGACCACCACGAACACGACCACAGCCACGAGCAGGGCGGCATGAAGGTGTTCGGCATGTGGGTCTACCTCATGTCCGACCTGGTGCTGTTCGGTTCGCTGTTCGCCTCGTATGCGGTGCTCAGCACCGCATACGCCGGCGGCCCGACCGGCAAGGACCTGTTCTCGCTGCCCTTCGTGATGGCCGAGACCTTCCTGCTGCTGGTCTCCAGCATCACCTACGGCCAGGCCGTACTGGCGATGCACCGCCACGATGCGTCGGCAGTGCTGCGCTGGCTGGGCGTGACCTTCGTGCTCGGTGCTTCGTTCATCGGCATGGAGATCTACGAGTTCTCGCACCTGATCCACGAAGGCGCGGGCCCGAGCACCAGTGCCTACCTGTCGGCGTTCTTCGCCCTGGTCGCCACCCACGGCCTGCACGTCGCCAGTGGCCTGATCTGGATGGCCGTGGTGATGCACCAGGTCTACCGCCGTGGCCTGACCCCGACCAACATCACCCGCGTGTCGTGCCTGAGCCTGTTCTGGCACTTCCTGGACCTGGTGTGGATCTGCGTCTTCACCTTCGTCTACCTGATCGGAGCCTTCTGACATGGCCCACGTCGAAACCTCGCGCGCCGGCAATGCGCACGGCTCCACCAAGTCCTACCTGATCGGTTTCGTGCTGTGCGCGCTGCTGACCGTGGTGCCGTTCGCGCTGGTGATGAACCCGGTGCTGTCGCGGCCGCTCACGCTGTTCCTGCTGGTCGGCTTCGCGGTGGCACAGATCCTGGTGCAGCTGGTCTATTTCCTGCACATGGACCGCAAGTCCGAAGGTGGCTGGAACCTGGCCAGCTTCGTGTTCACCCTGGTGATCCTGTTCATCATCGTCGCGCTGTCGGTGTGGATCATCTGGAGCATGCATTACCACATGATGATCAACTGACCGTGGCCGGGGTGATCGGCATGGACCGCACGATCACCCCGGCACCTCAGCCTTCTTTTCCCCACAAGGGCAGGCCTGACCGAGACCCCGCCCGCATCTGCGTTGGTGGTACCCGTGAAGCGCCCTGCTGCTGTTGTCCGTTCGTTGTTCTCTCCCCGTTTCCGCCTGCCGCTGCTGGTTGGCCTGGCCGTCGGCCTGCTGGCCGGCTGCAGCGCGCAGTCGCGCATGGACTTCTATTCCAGGGACATCGCCTGCGAAGAGCTTGGCCAGCACTGGTCGATGCCCGACAGCCACGGCACCGTGCGTGGCCCGAAGGATCTGCAGGGGCAGGTGACCTATCTGTTCTTCGGCTTCACCAGCTGCCCGGACGTGTGCCCGACCACGATGGTCGAGCTGAGCCAGGTCAAGCACCTGATGGGCAAGGATGCCGACCAGCTGCAGGTGGTGTTCGTCAGCGTCGACCCGGCCCGTGATACGCCGGAGGTAGCGCGCACCTATGTGGAAGCCTTCGACCCCAAGGCGATCGCCCTGGTTGGCAACGAAGCGCAGCTGGCCACGATGGCCAGTGACTTCAAGGCGTTCTACGAGAAAGAGCCCGGCCAGGTACCGGACACCTACACCATGAGCCACATTGCCGGTGGCTACGTGTTCGACCGCCAGGGCCGCCTGCGCCTGTTCGCGCCCTACGGCATGCCGGTGGACAAGCTGTTCTCGGACGTACAGCGCCTGCTGCTGGAACCGGCCCATCCGGCTGCAGGCAACGACGCACTGGCCAGCTGCAGCCTCAAGCACAGCGACGCGCTTGCCGCACGCTGACGCCACCTCCACCGCGGTGGGTGTCGACCGTTGGTCGGCACACCCCCACACATCAATCCCCGGCCGGCCAGCAGAGCCAACCGGCCAGGGGCACCACTCAACGCCTTACTTGGTCTCTTCCCACTGCACCACGTCCGGCTCGGTCGCCCGGATACCGGCGGTGGACAGCAGCTTGGTGGTCGCATCCAGTGCCGCGTTCACCGACGGGTACTCCACGATCGCCTGGCCCGAAGCCTTCGACACCTTCACCACGGTGCCGCCGGTGGCGGTGGCCGCACGCTGGGCAGAGGCAGCATCGGTGAAGAACACCTTGACCCGCGAGGTCGCCACCACCGGCGCGCCGTCATGCGATACCGCCGCCGCGAACTTGCCGGCGCCGGCATCGGCAGGCGCTGCCGCTGCGCCATCCAGCGAACGCTTGGTGCGCGAGCTGGTGGCCGCTGCCGCCTGCGGAGTGATCGTGAACTGGCCGCCGCTGGCCTGCTTCACGGTGGTGGAGGGGGACAGCTGGAAACGCGTGCCGCCCACGTCGAACGCGCGGCCGGTAGCGGACGCCTTCAGTTCCTGCGCATCCACGGTCGACAGGGTCCTGGCCGGAGGAGTCTGCCCCGAGCTCTGTGCCCAGGCAGGGGAGGTCATCGCCGCGAAGGCGAGCGTGCTCAACAGAATGGTCGTCTTCATCATCAGTGCCCCAGAACGCGGATCTTGAAGAATTCGAGGTTGCCACGCGATGCAGCGGTCGCGGCCTGCCCCATGTCGGTCACTTCCAGCGTCCAGGTGCCCGTGGCGTTCTCATCCAGGAAGGCATTGCTGGACAGCAGGTCCCAGCTGGTGAAATTGCTCTGCGCGCCACCCGTGCCCGAGCCGATCGCGGTGAACGCCGGTTGCACCACGCTGCGCGTGCCGCTGGGCGACACCAGCACGAACTGCAGCTGGCGCGTGTTGCGGTGGTTGACCCGGAAGCCCAGCTGCACGCTTTCGATGTTGCGCGCGCCGTTGGCGACCTGGAAGGTCAGGCGAGCTGCGGCGGCCGAGGTATTGCCGATGGCCACCGTGCGCGTCGTGTTGCGCCAGCCGGTATCCACCAACGGGCCCAGCGACTGGAAGTTCTCGGCTGCCTGTACTGCGCGTGCAGCGTTGACCACGCCGAAGCCATACCAGTTGCTGTAGGCGCGGCCAGCGGCATTCACCGTCCAGCCCGGCACCAGTGTGCGCCCGTCGGCCAGCGTCACCGCCGGCTGGTTCGGATGGTTGCGGGTGGCGGTGGTGGCCAGGATGTACTTCACATCGCGATAGGACAGGTTCGGATTGGCTTCCAGCACCAGTGCCGCCACGCCCGACACCATCGGCGCAGACGCCGAGGTGCCGTTCATCTTGGCGGTGTAGTTGCAGGTGCTGTCGATGGCCGACAGATTGCTGTCCAGGGTGTTCTGGCGGTTGGTGTTCTTGTTGCTGCCCTGCGTGCATCCGGTCACGTCGGTGGTGACGATGGCCGGGTCGTAGGCGCGCGCCACCAGGCCGGGCGCGTACTGCGCCTGCAGGCCGTACTCACCGCCAAAGGCCGACACCCACAGCGCCGAGCCGGTGGAGGAGTACGACGAGCGCACGCCATCGGCACGCACCGCGCCTACGGTGATCACGTTGAACAGGTTGTTGCGCGGATCGCGGCCGGCTGGCACGCAGCCGGTGTTGCGGTTCTTGGTATCGGTGGTGCAGACATCCTGGGTCTGGCTGATCGAGGCATTGTTGAAGTTGTTGCCGGCCGACTTCACGTAGATGCCGCCGCGGCCACCGCGCGTGCCCGACAGTGCCTGCTCGTACGAACGTATGGTGTTCTCGCTGTACGCCAACGGCAGGTTCGGATTGCCCGGGCCGGCACCCCAGCTGTTGTTGAACACCTGCACGTCGGCCGATTCCGCGCCGTCCCACCAGGCGTACTCGATGTTGCTCTGCTGGTTGCCCAGGGCCGAGCGCGAAATCGGGTTGAAGCCCTTCAGCGTCGCTGCCGGAGCGACACCGCGCACGCCCAGGTTGTTGGCGCCCACTGCACCGGCGATGCCACCGACCATGGTGCCGTGGTTGTCGACATCCGGGTTGGTCGGGGTGGGGTTGTTCGAGCCATTGGTGAAGTTCTTGCCGGCCACCGCCGCCACATTGGCCGCCAGGTCCGGATGCGCGATTTGCAGGCCATCATCGACGATGGCGATGGTGACGCCCTGGCCACGGATGCCATTGCGGAACAGGCCATCCACGTTCAGGTCGTTGCCGGCCACCGGCAGCGTATCGGCCGGGACCGTCTGCCCGGTATTGAGCAGGTGCCACTGGATTGCCGCCAGTGGATCGGCCTGTTGGGCCTGGGCGGTGGCAGCCAGGCTGCCCAGCACCAGGGCAGTGGCAAGGGCCAAGCGCGCAGAGCGCGGTGGCGCGGAGCGTTGCGTGTGTCGCTTCATACACGAATCCTTCTGTTGTGAATCGGCATGGCAGGACGGCGGGGCGGAACTGCCCCATCGCAACGAGCCAAACGCGACACAACGAACAACCCCCTACCTCTTCACACAAACAATCTGCAGATGTGCCAATTGCGTCACAAACGCTTATTCCGCCGAGGAATAAAAACCGGCGGTCGCGGCCCTCCTGTCCGTGCCATCATCGTTGGGCCGTCTCTCGCGGCCCCTTGCACAAGGAAGACCGATGGTCAGGAAAGACCCGGACACTGAAATCCCCGTGGACGAGGCTTTCCGTCCCACCCTGGCCTGGATGGCAAACGAGATCGCGGCCGGCCGTGCGCCCCACGCAGCGAACGTGCCCGCGTGCAGCGCCGACACTTGGGATGTCATCACCGGCATCATCGCGGACTACGGGGAAACCCTGGTGCAGCTCCCCGAGGCCAGCTGGGAAACCTCGGTCAGCCAGTGGCATGGCGAGCGCTGGAAGGTGCTGGTCGACCTGTACACGGCTGGGGAAGGGCGAAGTGATCTGGTAATGGATGTAGATATCGCCGAAACCGAAACCGGCTTCGAATACAGTCTGCACTTGGTCTACGTTCCCTGAGGAGGCACGATGAAGCCGAAGCAATTCCGTCTCACCGCCGAGCAGATCAAGCCTCTGCTGGAGGGCTATGGAGGGTGCATCGCCACCGATCGCATCACCGTTGATGGCCAGCCTGTGGGCTACTGCTACCGCGAGGCGCCCGACAACGAGTTGGACAGTGGCTGGCGATTTCTTGCCGGTGACGAAACCGAAGATTACTTGGACGAGCCGGGAAACTCCGGCGTGTACGACGTGAACACCATCGCCAACTGCGATCGTGCCATCCTGGCAGTAGTGGACGCGCCGGCGGGTAACGAGTTCGAACGCACTGAAGACGGCCGGTTGCTGCCCGTCTGATCGGTGACGCCACGTGTTAGACGGTGTCCATCCTGGTGGGTGCAGACCATTGGTCGGCACATCCGTCCAAGCTTGCCGTCACTCCCGCCGGGGCATCATCGCGCGCCCTCACAACGCGCTGTGCTACTACAGTCCGTGTACCCTTCCGCACGGAGCACGATGATGGTCAATCCGCTCGCCCAGGCCCATCGCGGCCTCGGCACCACGCTGTTCAGCCTGTTGAACCCGATACCCTTCGGCTTCTTCGTCGGTGCCCTGATCTTCGACGCGATCTACCTCAACAGCGCCGAGGTGATGTGGGGCAAGGCCGCTGCCTGGCTGATCACCTTCGGCCTGCTGATCGCCATCATTCCGCGGCTGATCAACCTGTTCACGGTCTGGCGCCGCAATGGCACGGCCACCCGCATCGACCGTCTCGACTTCTTCCTCAACCTGGTCGCAGTGGTGCTGGCCATCTGGAACGCCTTCGTGCACAGCCGCGATGCCTATGCCGTTGCAGTGCCGGGTACGATCCTGTCGGCGCTGACCGTGGCCCTGATCGCCCTGGGCCTGATCCTGCTGTCACTGCAGCCGCCGGTGCTGCAGGGAGGTCGTCATGGCTAAGCACATCCTGCCCACCGTGGCCGCCCTGGCACTGTCCGTCACCCTGTCGGCCTGCGCGGGCAAGGCCGAATACCACCCCACCGACCAGTCGGGACCGCAGCCGCCACTGCCCAAGCCGGCCAACTTCCTGATGCCGCCGATGCAGGTGCCCAAGGGCGTAGGCTGGGCCGAAGGCCAGGCCCCCACGGTGGCCGAGGGCCTGAAGATCGAGCGTATCGCCGCCAACCTGCTGCACCCGCGGCGCCTGCTGACCCTGCCCAACGGCGATGTGCTGGTGGTGGAGGGCAATGGCCCGGGCGAAGAACCGGTCACCACCCCCAAGCAGTGGATTGCCGGCAAGGTCAAAGCGCGCTCGGGCAAGGCCGGCAAGGGCGGCAACCGGGTCACCCTGCTGCGCCGCACGCCCGGTACCGCGACCTGGACCCAGCACGTCTACATCGAGGGCCTGCATTCACCCTTCGGCATCCAGCTGATCGGTGACACGCTGTACGTGGCCAACACCGGCAACATCCTGCAGTACCACTACGTGCCTGGTGAAACCCGCATGTCCGACAAGGGCCGTGAGTTCACCGACCTCCCCAGTACCATCAACCACCACTGGACCAAGGAGCTGCTGGCCAGCCGCGATGGCCGCAAGCTGTACGTGGGCGTGGGCTCCAACAGCAACATCACCGAAAATGGCCTGGCCGTTGAATACCGCCGTGCGGTGGTGCTGGAAGTAGACGTAGCCACCCGTGGCAGCCGTATCTTTGCATCGGGTATCCGCAACCCGACCGGACTGGACTGGGAGCCGAGCACCGGCCAGCTGTGGGCAGTCGCGAACGAACGCGATGAGATCGGTGCCGACCTGGTGCCGGATTACCTTACTTCGGTGAAGGAAGATGGCTTCTACGGCTGGCCCTACAGTTACTACGGCCAGCATGTGGACGAGCGCGTGCAGCCGCAGCGGCCGGACCTGGTGGCCAAGGCAATCGTGCCGGATTACGCCATCGGCTCGCACGTGGCGCCGCTGGGGCTGCTGTTCTATACCGGGCAGGCGCTGCCGGCGCAGTACCACGGCGGTGCCTTCATTGGCGAGCACGGCAGCTGGGATCGTTCACCGCTGAGCGGCTACGAAGTAGTCTACGTACCGTTCAAGGACGGCAAGCCGACCGGGCGGCCGCAGACCGTGGTCAGCGGCTTCGCCTCGAAGGACGAGAAGACCCTGATGGGCGCACCGGTGGGCATGGCCATGGACGCCGAAGGTGCATTGCTGGTCGCCGACGATGTCGGCGACGTGGTGTGGCGGGTGTCGGCCAAGTAATTCTGTAGAGCCGAGCCCATGCTCGGCTTACGCGCGCGGCGCGGGTTTCCGTGCACCGAACGAAGAGCAGCCGAGCATGGGCTCGGCTCTACAGTTCCGCGGTACTGCTGCGGAACCCGCTGAACACCGACTCGGCGGCAAACCCCACGCCGCCCAGCAGTACGCCGAAATACACCACCGTCGCCACCACGAAGCCATAACCGGCCGCTACCGCTGCGCCGTCGCGCTGGATGAAGCCGATGGCGAAGGACATCAGCGCCAATGCGGGCAGCGTGTTGCTGAAGGGAATCGGCCCGGCCGGCGCCATCAGCAGCAGGGTCGCGAACACCAGCATCAGGTTGTTCAGGCGCATCATCTTCTTCGAGCGCACCATCACCGACAGCCGCATCGGCCGCGACAACCGCTCCATGCGGTGCACCCACTTCAGCGCACGGCCGAGGTTGGCCTTCAGCTTGTCGGTGGCGATCTCGCGCCGCGCAAGCTTCTGCGGTACCCACAGCGGGCGGTTGCGCACCCGGCTCAGGCCGATCAGCAGGATCGAGGCACCAAACACCGTACTCAGCCCGGGAATCGACACCGGGATGATGAAGATGGCCGAGAGCAGGATCACGATCAGCAACAGGCCTTCATCGCCCAGCGCACTGAGCAGGGTGCCGACACGCACCTGGTCGCCGGGCAGCTCGTCGATCATCTGCTCGATCTGCTGGGCCAGGGGGGCGCTGTCGTCGGTTTCGGGGGCACGGTAGGTCATGCGTCGCAAGCTTCTCCAGGGAAGGGCGGTCAGCGGGCCGTCCTGCGGTGGGGAACGCACAGGCTCCCGCAGTATCCCGGCCAACGTGGGCAAAGAGGTGAACCGGGCATGAGGGGGTAAACTGGCGTGCCCCGCACGAGTTGAACGCAATGGACATGGGCCGCAGGCAATCGACCATCGAACTGGTCGCCATCGACATGGATGGCACGCTGCTGGACCCGTCCCACCAGCTCACCGCACGCGCTCGGCGGGCCATCGCGCAGGCGCGGGCGCTGGGCGTGCACATCGTGCTGACCAGTGGCCGCCCGGTTCCGGGCCTGGCGCCGTACCTGCACGAGCTCGGCATCACCGGCAACGACGACTACTGCATCGCCTGCAATGGCGGCCTGGTGCAGCGCATCGGCACGCGCGAAACGGTGGTCGAGTATCCACTCAGTTTCGACGACTTCCTGTTCTGCGAGCAGGTGGCCCGCGAAGTGGGCGTGCACTTCCAGGCGCTGGACAGCCAGCGCATGTACACGCCCAACCAGGACATCAGCTACTACACCGTGGCCGACTCGCATCTATCGCGGATGCCGCTGTCCTATCGCCGAGTGGCCGACATGGATCCGTCGATGTCCTTCATCAAGCTGATGATGATCGACGAACCCGAGGTGCTGGATGCCGCCATCGCGCGCCTGCCCAGCGAACTGACCGAGCGCTTCGCGGTGCTGAAGAGCGCACCGTTCTTCCTGGAAGTGTTCGACCACCGCGCGGGCAAGGGGCCGAGCCTGCAGAAGCTGGCCGAGCACCTCGGCATCGACCGCGCCAACGTGATGGCCATCGGTGACCAGGAAAACGACCTGACCATGCTGCAGTACGCCGGTACCAGCGTGGCGATGGGCAATGCCATTGATGCAGTGAAGGCGGTTGCCCGGTTTGAAACCACCAGCAATGCCGATGAAGGCGTGGCCCGCGCGATTGAGCGCTTCGTCCTGCAGTAACCGCGCGTCCCTATGCCCTGGTAGGTGCCAACCTTGGTTGGCACACAAACGGCAAGCGCCGACCAAGGTCGGCCTCTACCAGGTCCCATCCGCCCCGGTAGGTGCCAACCTTGGTTGGCACACGCAGACGGCAAGCGCCAGGCTATACCCACGTATAGCTCATCCATCCCCATCGCCATCGGCGCTGTACCACGGTGCAATGGCGAATGCGGCAGTGCGATGCAAGAATTTCGCACGTCGAAATCACCCCATCGAATCCCACGGCAGATGATCGTCTTCGTCTGCTGACCGGCGCGCACCGCGCCGTCACTCCCTCAACGCAATCGCATCGCCAGCCAAGGCGCCGATACCGGTGCTGCAACGCGCTGGGCGTGCGCCTGCGCCGCTCTCTCCCTGCACCCTGGATCTGCGCCCATGAACACCCCACCCACGACGCGCCTCACCCTTGCCATCGTCGCGGCCATCACCGCACCTGCGTACGCCGCAGAAACGCACGATGCCGCGCACGACACGCCCACCACGCTCAACGCCCTGCAGGTCATCGCCACGCCGCGCGGTGCGGCCGTGGCCCCCACCCAGGTGGTCGGTCCCAACCGCTACATCATCAAGGCCGAAGACCTCGACGCGATGGTCACCGGCAACAACGGCCTGGCCATGCTGAAGCAGGTGCCGGGCGCCAGCTACACCGCCACCGACGGGCTGGGCCTGGACATCTCGGCCACCAGCCTGTTCGTGCGCGGCTTCCGCATGAATGAAATGGGCATCACCTTCGAAGGGGTGCCGCTGAACGACAACGGCTTCCTCTCGCTTACCGGCACCAGCGTGGTGAACGTGGGCGTGCCCGATGGCATCGGCGCGATCACGGTCAGCCCCGGTGGCGCGCCGGTCAGCGTGTTCTCCAGCAGCGTCAACGGCGGCAGCCTGGAATACCGGCTGCGCGACCTGCAGGACACGCCCAGCCTGCGCGTGAAGCAGGGCGTGGGCAGCAACAGCACCCTGGTCACCACTGTATCCGGGCAGAGCGGCCAGCTCGGCGAGCATGGCCCGAAAGTGCTGGTCGACCTGCAGCGCGTGTCCGCCGACAAGTACCAGGGCGAGGGCACGCAGGACTTCCTGCGCGGCGACCTGAAGCTGCAGCAGGACGTCGCCTGGGGCGATGTCACCGTGTTCCTGTCCGACAGCAAAGCCAAGGTCTGGGGCTACAACAACATCTCCTTCGACATGATCCGCACGCTGGGCTGGAAGGCCGACATCTTCTATCCCGATTATGCGTGGGCCTGGTACGTGGCCTCGCCGGAGAACGCGGACAAATCCTGTGGCGCCTACACCTGCGGTGAGCTGTCCGAACTGATTCCGTACGACACCGGCCAGATCACCCGCGACCGCGTGTCCTCGATCAACCATCGCTTCCAGATCACCCCGGCGCTGAGCGGCAACGTGCAGCTGTACAACGCCAACAGCCACACCCAGGCCACGCTGACCGACCCCACCGTGCCGTCGCCCAACGGTGCGCCGTTCTCCGAACAGGTGCAGACACCACGCCTCAACCGGCTGGGTGGCATGTTCAACCTGCAGTTCGAGACCGGCGCGCACACCTTCACCGCCGGTTTCTGGCAGGAGAAGAGCAAGGCGGCGGCCAAGACCGAGTGGTACCAGCAGCCGCTGCTGGGCGAGGGCCCGCCGTTGAAGGCCACCGGCCCGTTCGATGTGTATGGTCCCGCGTTCAAGACCGACAACGCATCAAGCTGGGTGACCCGCTCGCGCCAGTTCTACCTGCAGGACGACATCGTGTTGAACGACACGCTAAAGCTGGGTGTCGGCTTCAAGGCCGTGGACTTCCGCACCCGCGGTGGCGGCCTCGGCGATGCCGAGGACCGGCCGGTGAACGGCACGCTGCGCGCGAAGAGCAACTTCCTGCCGCACCTCTCGCTGTTCTGGAGCCCGACCGAATCCACCGATGCCTTCATCGACCTGGCCAACACCATGAACGGCTACCGCGTCGCCCAGCGCGGCAATATCGGCTATACCGCCTCGGCGTGGACCATCACTGACCAGGAAGAGTTCGACCGCGTGGCCGGCACGCTGCGCCCGGAGAAGAACTGGAACCTCACCGTGGGCGCATCGCATCGCTTCGATCGGCTGACGATCACCGGCGACGTGTTCTACAACGACATCCGCAATCGCCTGCTGTCGGCCGCCATCGGCACCCAGTTCGCGCAGATCAACACCGTGCGGCTGATGCCGAAGATGCACGTGATCGGTGCCGACCTTGGCATCACCGCCGACCTCACCGACCACCTGCAGTTCTACCAGGGCGTGGCCGTGGCCCGTTCGTACTACGACAGCGATTTCGTGGTGGGTGACACGGTGTACCCGATCAAGGGCAACGCCCAGCCGGGCTACCCGCAGATCTCGCTGGTGAGTGATCTTTCCGCGCACTTTGGCGACTGGCGTTTCGGCGCCACCAGCACCTCGTACCTGCGCCAGCCCTTCACCTACGAGAACGACATCCGCGTGCCGGCCTTCTGGCAGGTCAACACCTATGCCGCGTACCGGTTCGGTGCGGACAGCGCCGTGCCGGGCCTGGAGCTGCGGCTGGACGTGAGCAACCTGTTCAACCGCCACAACATCGGTACCGCCACCATCGCCGGCTCGTCGTTCTCGGGGGATTACCAGACCCTGCAGCGCAGCGCGCCCCGGCAGCTGATGTTCAGTACGTCGATGGCGTTCTGAGGTGGTGTCAGATTCCTTTGCACCGCAGAGGGCTCTGACCCCAAGCCCCTCCACAAGCCCGCCTTGCGCAATCAACAGGGATTTTCTGGCGGCGACGCAAGGTTCCCACAATGTTGCTGGGTCATCCTGTTGGCATGGCACAGCACAACCCGCTACCCCCGCTGTTCGGCATACGGGGCCCAGGACGGCCCCGGCAGGCGCTGTCCGTGGCGCCTGTGATCGACCTGCAGGCCGAGTACCAGTTCTGGCACGTGTATGAGCGCGTGGTCCGTCCGTTGCCCGGTGGGGGGCTGCGGCTGGCCTGGCTGGTGTGCCAGAAGGTGTACCGGGACCGGTGGCAGCACCCGTACGACAGCGACGAGGCGGCGTTGTCGCGGGTGCTGTTTGGCGGGAACATGACGGCTGACCGGGCGTCGGAGCTGGCGGAGCTCCACGCGCTGGTCAGCCGTCGGGTGGCGTTGCTGGCGAAGCGTGGGCGCGCGGTGCGCGCGCTGTAGTGACCGCTGCTGCGCATGCCTGGCAGCGCGCATGACTTCCGGGACTGACGGCCGCCCACACCGAGGGGGCATCGTTGTCTCCACTCTGCGCGACAAGGATGTCCCGATGCATCGTCTGCTGGTGTCGTCGTTGTTGCTGTGCCTGGCGCCCGTGATGGCAACGGCTGCCCCATCTGCGTCCGCACCAGCAGCCGTTGTCCATCCGTGTGAGGACGCATCGTCCTCGCCAGAGCTGCAGGGTAGCCTGTGTACCGTCGTGCAGGTACCGCTGCACCATGCCGCAGCCGATGGGCCATCGATTTCCCTGTTCCTGCGTCGAATTCCGGCCGAGGCGTCCACTACGCGCCGGGGCGAGGTCTGGCTGCTGTCCGGTGGGCCGGGCGAGTCGGGTGCCTCGCTGTACCCGCTGATCGTGACCTACCAGAAGGCCTTCCCCGGCTATGACCTGGTCATCCCCGATCATCGTGGCACCGGCCGCTCGGCGCGTATCTGCCCGGTGCAGGAGGCGCCGGACAGCGCCAACGGTACTGGACTGGCTGGAGCCGAGTGGGGGCCGTGTATTGGCGCCATGTATGCAGACATGGCGCGCACCACCGCCTTCTCCATTGCTGAAGCTGCGCAGGACGTGTCCTGGCTGCTGACGCGGTACCGCCGCGAGGGTGAGGTCATCCTGTACGGCGTTTCGTACGGCACGCAGCTGGCGTTGCGTACGTTGCAGGTGTCTCCGGTGCCGCTGGATGGGTTGATCCTTGATGGCCTGGTGCCCCCCGAGGACACGCAGGCATGGGACCTGAGCCGGCGCACGGCTCTGGTGGATGCGGTGGGTCGGCAGGTACTGGGCGCCCAGGGCATCGCTCGCTACCAGGGCGTGCTGCTGGCATCGGAAACAGCCTCGTGGAAGGCTGATGTGCCTGGAGGAGACCTGCGCCGCTTCCTGGGCGCATTGTTGAACTTCCCGACGTTGCGCGACCGCATTCCTCGCATCGTGGACGATCTTGCCCACGATGATGCGTCCTCGTTGCGCCAGGCTGTTGCCGACCACAGCACGGCGCTGCGCCAGTTGGGGCAGGGCGGCAACAACCAGCCATCGCTGCCGTTGGTGATGTTGATTGCGACTTCGGAGAACAATGCACGTCCCGGATTGAGCAAGGCCGTGGTCGACGCGGAGGCCAAGGACGCATTGTTTGTCAGCCCCATTCCAGGCCTGCTGGTGGACAGCCCCGTTCCAACCTACGCGAAGGATACCGCGTTCGGAAAACGGCCTGCGGCGTTGCCGCGCACGCTGGTGATGCAGGGAACGCTTGACCCGAACACGTCCTATGAGGGTGCCAGGGATCACGCGGAAAGGTTGTCGCGTGTGGGATCGCTTCGATTCCACACCGTCGAGCGCGGCGCGCACCTGCTGGCGTTTACCGCGCCGCAGTGCTTTGCAGCGGCCACGGCGGCGTTTCTGGGCCATTCTGACGTGGCAGGCGCGTGTACTGAGCCGACGCAGCGCTGAGCGTCAGGGCGGCGGCGCCGTTCCCCGGTCCAACTGCCGGTAACCAATAGCCTCAGCCAGATGCGCTGTCTGGATAACCTCGCAACCCGCCAGATCCGCAATCGTGCGCGCGACCCGCAGAATCCGGTGCATGGCCCGCGCGGACAGCTGCAGGCGCTCGATGGCCTGTTCAAGCATGTCCTGATCACCCTCGCTCAGCTTGGTGCACGCCCGAAGCGCCGCCGGCGGAAGATGGGCATTCAGCCCACCACGTGCCTGCTGCCGGACATGTGCGGCTTCCACCCGTACGCGTACCGCAGCACTGGGCTCCCCCAGCGGCGTGCTTTCCCGCAGCTCCACCGCGTCCATGCGCGCCACGCTGATATGCAGGTCGATACGGTCCAGCAGCGGGCCGGACACCCGCGCGCGGTAGCGGTTGATGCGCTCGTCGCTGCACAGGCAGCGGTTGCTGCGGTCGCCCGCCCAGCCGCAGGGGCAGGGGTTCATCGCCGCCACCAGCTGGAATCGCGCCGGATACTGCACGCTGCGTGCCGCGCGGGCGATGCGGATGTGGCCGGACTCCAGCGGCTCACGCAGGGTTTCCAGCGCACTTCGGTTCCACTCCGGAAGTTCGTCCAGGAACAGCACGCCGTGATGCGCCAGCGAGATTTCGCCGGGGCAGGGCGGATTGCCCCCACCCACCAGCGCCGCGGCGCTCGCACTGTGGTGCGGCGCCCGGAAGGGACGCTGCCGCCACCGTCTTGGGTCCAGTCCTTCGCCACTCACCGAGGCAATCGCCGCCAGCTGCAGCGCCTCGGCTTCCTCGGTGTCTGGCAGCAGGCTGGGCAGGCGGGAAGCCAACAGCGTCTTGCCGCAGCCAGGGCTGCCGATCAGCAATAGATGGTGCCCACCCGCAGCGGCGACCTCCAATGCACGCCGCGCATGCGCCTGCCCGCGCACATCGGCCAGATCCGGCAGCGGCAACGGCATCGTGTCCACGCGCTCCACGGGCGGCAGCAGGCGCGGATTGCCCAACCCGGCGCAGCACTCCAGTAGCGTACGGGCCACCCGCACATCAGCGTGCTCGGCCAAAGCTGCCTCTGCGGCATTGCCCGGCGGCACCACCAGGATGCGTCCGGCTTCGGCCGCCGCAATCGCCGCCGGCAGCGCACCCGCCACCGGCCGCAGTTCGCCGGTCAGCCCCAGCTCGCCCAGGAACTCGTACTGCAGCAGCGACTGCGGATCGACCTGGCCGCTGGCCGCAAGAATGCCCAGCGCAATGGCCAGGTCGTAGCGCCCGCCTTCCTTCGGCAGGTCGGCAGGCGCCAGGTTCAACGTAATGCGCCGCTGCGGGAAGTCGAAACGCGCACAGAGCAGGGCGGCACGCACGCGTTCGCGTGATTCGCGCACGCTGGTCTCGGCCAGTCCGACAATCTGGGTGGCAGGCAGGCCGCCAGAGAGATGCACTTCCACCCGCACCAGCGGGGCATCGACCCCGGCGCGGGCGCGGCTGTGGACCAACGCCAGGCTCATGTGTGGTTTCCTGCGGAGGGGCGCTTGATGGTGCGGCAGGTGTTCTTTGAGGGCTATCGGGGTTTGGTGGAGAGGTGGCTAGGAAGACTCCGAGACTGATCCTGGCCCCGTTCGACTGGGCATGTGTGGTCCCCCATCCTGCCTTTCTCTTTGAAACAGCTGACGCCTGCCACGCAGGCATTCGCCATGGGTACCAGCGCCGGTGAACCGGAGATCGGCTGGGAGTATCGGCACTCATTCGGTGTGCAGCGGGCGGCAATGAGCGACTACGTCCGCCACATGACGTGTTCGACCCCGCCGCTCTTCTGTTGCAGACGGTTACGACACTAAGTCGTACGTACCACCGCCGAAAGTAACTCCAACCATTTCAATGGATTGTCAAGAGAATCGCCGCCCGCTACCTGCCGGATAGGGAAAACCTATTGGATGCCTTCGGTCAGCAGTGGAAGAAACGAAGTCAGCTCGCTCGCGAATCGAAACATCGAATTTGCCGAACTCCGGCAGATTCCCTCGGACCACAGAGTCCGATGTGGGCAATTACAGCAATAGGGAGATGACATGAACGAGAGGAAGCAGCGCGGCAAAGATAGCTATCCATTTGTCTATGACGAGAACGGCCTTTGCGAAGTGCGTGATCCACGTGCCATTGAAATGCTCGGGGCCGGCGGCGCCCAAGCGTCCGGAGCCGTCTGCAAAGTCAACAGCGGAAACTGCGTGTCCGGCTGCGCGTGTAAAGCATCCTGATCGCTGATGGGAGTGCGCCGCCGGTCCGGCGGCGCACGTGCTGCATGTAGTCAGGGAGAAGAATTGATGCGCTACGCGCTTCAGCTCGCGCTGTCAGGAATCAGAAGGTCATGGCTGCTCAGTCTTCTGATTGTCGCTTCGCTGGCGATCGGCATCAGTGCGTTTGCGACCACGCTGATGATCAGGATCGGATTGAGCGCAGATCCTGCACCCACCATCAGCCGAACGCTGTATCACGTGGAACTGGATCTCAGGGATAGCTTGTCCAGGAAGGCTGACAGAAGACCACTTTCGACACTGGCACTATACGACGTGAAAGCGATCTCGGACCGAACCGGAGTACCGAGCGCAGCGACCTCATCAGCTTGGTTGCCCTACCGTTCCGATGGTCCGGAGCGTCGAGTGGGCATGCTGCCAATAAGAGGATTTACCTACGGCGCCCAGTCAGTGTTTGATCTGAAGCTGATCTCGGGGAGCTTCTGGCGGAGGGAGGATGATGAAGCCGGAAGTCGAGTGGCCGTGATATCCCGCTCCCTTTCCAGGGAGATTTTCGGAGTGGACGCAGCGCTGGGCAAAGAACTGGAACTCGCCACAAGGTCGTTCGTGATCGTGGGGGTCGTTGAGGACTGGAGTCCTGCACCGCGATTCCATGATCTTCGTGGTGGGGCATTCACGGATAATGAGAGGCTGTACATCCCGCTATCGTCGTGGATCGCGCTCCCGAACGGCTACGGAATGGGAGGGATGACCTGTCGGCAAGGCATTCTCGACGACCCGAGCCACCCCTCCTGCGCGTGGCTTCAGTTCTGGGTCCGGTTGGAAGATGCTTCTGTGCTCGATGCCTTCTTTGCTGCGCTGAAGAGTTATGCAGAAGAACAGATCGAAGGCGGCAGGTCCACCCATGCCTACTCCAATGTGGTGCCGCTGTTGGAGTGGCTGGAGGTCAATGACGTCATTCCCGAGGCCGTTCACTCACAACTATGGTTTGCAGCAGGCATTCTGATCATCTGCCTGGTCAATGCTTCCGGGCTGTTCCTTGCTGGATTCGTTGATAGTGCAATGGAAATAGGCATTCGACGATCATTGGGGGCAACACGGAGGGACGTGGTCATGCAGTTCGTCCTGCAATCGGCCGTACTGGGAACTCTGGGCGGGATCCTCTCTGTTCCATTGGTACTGCTTGGATTTCACACCATCAAAGGGCTCGCACCGGAGTACACAGCACACATTTCACTGCCAGCATGGATGGTTCTTCTTTCCCCGGCCATTGCATTGCTTTCCGCGTTGCTGTCGGCCGCGGTGCCTGTTTGGAGGGCCAGTCGCCTGCCGGCATCCCTTCTCCCGGGGGGCGCGTGATGATGGTCATCAGCTCAGCAGCAATGACGATCAAATCGCTGCAGAAGCACACGGTTGTAGCAGCGCTGCTGATCGTCCAGATCGCCATTGCCATGGCGGTACTGTGCAACTTGTGCACGGTAGTTCTGGATGCCTCACAACGGAGCAGGACGCCTTCGGGCCTCAGCGAGAGTCACATCGCTGTTGTCCAGAACATTGGCATCATCGGTCTGGAAGATGCTGCGACCAGTTCGGCTACCGGCTTGCGCGCGATGCGCGCGGTGCCAGGCACAACAGCTTCGGCAATCGGTCCCGCGCCATTCGCAGTGGAGCGGGAGGACGTTCACCTGGAGCCCTCTCGGGCGCTGTCAGCGGCCAGGCCCTACATCTATTTTGGAAGTGAGGGTCTCTCCGCAACGCTGGGGGTCTCAGTTGTTGAGGGTGTTGGTCTTGATGTGCTGCGAGCGCCTGCGGTGGAAGATGCACTGCAGTCCGGTGGATCGCTGCACATTCCAGCAGTAGTAACCAGAAGCCTATCAAAACGTCTCTTTCCGGCAGGAAATCACCTCGGGAAAGTCATTCATACCACTGCATGGGGCAGCTACCCGGTAGCCTTCAGGATCGTAGGAGTCGTCGCGGACTTCAGAAGTGCATCCACACATTCCCCAAGCGACAGCGATGCCGTGATTGCGGAAGTCAAGATCGATCGTGAGAGCATCGGCGGCTTGTATGTTGCCCGGCGAGAAATCCCCTTTGATCATCTAGCGAAGAAGCAGCTGTCCACTGCGCTCTCCACTTCGATGCCGGGATTTGTGCAGGAGCCCGCTCGCACTGTGGAAGAACTGAGAGTGAGGCACTTCAGGAAGGATGTGGCGAGATCACAGTTGCTCCTGCTCGTCGCGGCAATCGTGACAGTGTCGTCCGCGCTGGGCGTGTTTGGCCTGACTCATTTCTGGGTCTTCCGCAGGCGGCGGTCCACGGCGATACGTCGTGCGCTTGGTGCGTCGCGGCGTGATGTAGTTGTTCTCTTCGCAACTGAGAGTTCACTGATATCGAGTATTGGCGTGCTGGCGGGAATGGGATTGGCGATCTTCTTGAATCTACTCCTTGCTCGCCAGGTGGAGCTTGTTCCGGTAAGTGCGTTTGCCATGGTAATGGGTGCGGGTATGACGTTCTTTGGATGCTTGATGGCTGCAACTGCCCCTGCGTTCAGCGCGGCCAAAGTTGAACCGGCATTGGCATTTCGGGTGCGCTGAAATAGGCGTCGACAGGGGCGGGATATGTTGACTTTCTGGAAGCAATGGGAGCGAAGAAGGTCCGGCGTGGTTCTCCAGTCGGAGTCGACGGAGTGTGGCCTCGCCTGTCTGGCAATGGTCGCGTCCAGATACGACAAGCGGGTCACCCTTCGGTGGCTGAGACGCCGATACATGGTTTCCCTCCGTGGCACGACCGTCGGGCGGATATCGCAGATTGCGCGAGAACTTGGATTGCAGCACCGTGTGTTCGCGGGGCAAGCGGCGGCGCTTCGACGCATTGAGTCAGAGTGCATCTTGCTGGTTGATGGTGGGCACTTCGTTGTCGTCGAAAGAGTGAACCCAGATCTTTTCAGGCTGCTCGACCCTGCGGTTGGCGAGGTTGTGGTGTCTTTCGCAGAACTGGAGAGGCGATTCTCGGGCGCGCTGCTCCTGTTTACCGGAGGGAGAAGACAGTGCGAGGAGTTCGCTGTCGAGCCAAGTCCTTGGCAGACATTGGCGTCAGAAGTGTATCGGCAGAGGCACAGGTATCTTCCGCTAGTGCTGCTGGCTATTGCGGCGGAGATTCTCCTGGTCGTGTCGCCCCTCTATCTGCAGTCCATCATCGATGGGCTGCAGATAGCTTCTGCCGACTTCAATCCAGAGAACCTGTTGTTGATCTTCATCGCCATTTCCGTGGCCAGGGTTCTGGCTACGGCATCTCATTCAATGCTGACGGTGAAGCTCGGGGCGACCATCGTCGGCGCGCTTTCAACGAAAGTCTTCGGGAAGATCCTCAGTCTTCCGCCAGCGTACTTCCTACGCAGGCACCCTGCAGATGTCATATCACGACTGAGTTCCGTGCACGAGGTGCAAGAGATCGCGTCCTCCAAGATTGTCGAGTGCGCGATTGATTCAATTGCGCTGATCATTCTTCTGGTGGCGTGCTGGCTGTACAGCTCATTGCTTGCCGCGCTGGCCAGCGTGGGGGTGATCACCTGCATTCTGGCGCGCGTGTGCATGTCGAACAACGTGGGCCTTGCCTGCAATGTACTTGCAAGCCGACTTTCTTCGCAGGATCGAGAGGTTATCGAGACCATACGCGCCGCTCAGACCGTCAAGGCCAACGGCGTGGAGCGCGTGAGGGAGATGCGATTCAGGGAAAGCAACAGAAGGTTGATCAATGCGAGCACCACGCTCCAACGGATGTCCATTGCCTCCAACTCCGCGAATGATCTGATTCTTGGCTTGATGAGGATCGTCGTCGTCTACATGGGCGCTCTTGCCGTTCACGAAGGCTCGATGTCGATCGGTGCTCTGGTGGCGGTGACGATCTACGTAGAGATGCTGTGTCAGCGTGCGAGTTCAATCGTACCGAAGGTCATGGACATACGAGTGGCCCGAGCGCATCTGCAGAGAATTTCGGAAGTGCTTTCCGAGGCCGAGGAGGAACGTGCACCCTGGGCCGTGGTGGGAGACGACGGGGATTCGCTTTCGATTGGCTGCCGGGACCTAGGCTTCCGCTACTCGGTTGATGACCCCTGGGTACTCAGAGGCTTGGATGTGAGTGTCGGGGGCGGCGAGATGGTGGCAATTGTTGGCCAGTCGGGCATAGGAAAATCAACGCTGCTGAGCATTCTTACCGGGTTGATCCCGCCAAGCGAGGGCGTGATGGAGATTGATGGTCGACGCGTGGAGTGTGACCAGCTTTCCAATCTGCGCAGGCATATAGGCACAGTGCTTCAACAGGACACGCTGCTTTCCGGCACGGTTCTGGACAACGTCACGTTGGGTGAAATCGCGAATGTGGACAAAGTCTGGCGCTGCCTGGCCGCTGCAGGTCTGGACACCTTTGTCGCGGAGCAGCCGATGTCGCTCGGAACGCAGGTGGGCGATGAGGGACGCCTGTTATCCGGTGGCCAGCAGAAGCGACTTTTGCTGGCACGCGCGCTCTATCGCACGCCGAAGATCCTGATTCTGGATGAAACGCTGAGTCAGCTTGATTACGAAGCGGAGCAGCAGATCATGACCACACTCCTGGCGCTGAAAATGACCCGTGTCATTGTCACGCACAGGGTCTACGCCCTGCCTGATGGCGTGCGCGTGATAAGGCTGGGTTGATCAACGGAGGAGGACCTGATGGAAACGTTTCAGGAGCGATTGAACAAGCGGTTGGAGCTCACGATCATGCCAACCGAGAAATGCAACTTCCGGTGTGTTTACTGTTATGAGGACTTCGAGATTGGTCGCATGAGGGCTCCTACGATCAAGGGGATCAAGGCTCTTGTTCGACGACGGGTGGAGGAACACGGATTGAAGGAACTGCGTGTCGAGTGGTTCGGTGGAGAGCCACTTCTTGCGAAGATGGTGGTTCTGGAGCTCTCAAGGGCATTTCACGCCCATCACTCGTCGGGTGCTTTGGATCTTCTCGATTGCAGCATGACGACGAATGGATATGAACTGACATCTGAACTCTTCAATGAGCTGGTAGGCCTGGGTGTGAGTTTCTTCCAGATTTCGCTTGATGGAGACGCGCCTGCCCACAACTTGACTCGTCGCTACGCATCAGGGGCGGGAACCTTCCAGCGAATCTATGAAAACCTGCTCGCCATGAGGGAGTCTCCGCTGCTGTTTACGGTGATGTTACGTGTACACATCATGCCTGGGAATGAAGATAGCCTTCGGGACTTGTCGAATCGAATCTGCTGTGACTTCGGTGGTGATCGGAGATTCACGATCTACCTGCGTGACATCTCGAATCTGGGCGGGCAAGGGCAATCACTGGAGTTGATCAGCCATGCTGAGGCAGTACGGATATCGAGGGAGCTTCAGGCGACCTTTGAGAAGGAAGGGTTCAAGGTCGAGAACGGAGTCGAGACGGAGTTCGAGAGCCAGGTGTCAGTTTCCGGGCTTTCGGATTCGAATGTGGGACTCCGGGGCATGAGCACGTCGGAGTTGCGGGTCAGTCATGTTTGCTATGCCGCCAAGCCCAACCATATGCTGATCAGAGCCGATGGTCGCATCGGAAAATGTACCGTCGCGTTGGCAAGCGAAGGGAACGTCGTGGGGGCGCTCGCAGAAGACGGGACGGTGGCATTGGACCCAGCAAAGATGAAATTCTGGACACGCGGATTCCTTTCCGGCGACGCGACGGAGCTTGGCTGCCCTCTCATGACCAGCGGTTGATGAAGGACTCTCGGTGCGCTATCTCTGCTTCGGTGGGAGCTTGTGTTGGGTCCGGATGGCGGCCAGGTGCAGTCAATCCCAGCTTGCACTGGTCCTTCGAGCTCGCGCATGGCCATCTTCAGCGCATCCTGCTTCCTGCGCTTCTTCTCTGGCGAAGCGGCTGGGGATTCTGGCTCTCAGTTGATGGCTGGGGTACCTCCTTGTCTCGCCGCGATTGCCCCAGCGATTGAGTGACGGAAATCGCCCGGCATCAAGTGAAACGCTGGGAGGACGCTAGCTACCCCCTGGGTCGGCCTCGCTCTTCACATCGCTTAACATGTGCTAGTACGGGGATTCGAGCGGATTTTTCACAATGCGCTTTTCGAACAAGCATTTACGACTACTCAAAACCACACGCAATTACTTGCAGGTACAGAACAGGGCCGCTAAAATGCGTTCAACACACCCGCCACGCCTCTGACGCGCCAGTTCGCGACATGCTCAAATTGGCGGGTTTTTTTTGCCCGTAAATGAGTGTCAGGATGACCCATTACCGCAAGCCGCCGCTTTCAATTCAGGCGCAGCTTGATCAGCTCCAGCAGCGCGGGCTTGCCATCGGCGACGTCTCCAACGCCGATCGCTACCTGCAGCGTATCGGCTACTACCGCCTCATGGGCTATCTCTACACACAGCGTGTTCCCGGTAGCGATCACTTCCATGACCAAGCGACCTTCGAGGACGCGGTCAGCCTCTATGAGTTCGATAGAGGGCTTCGAGACCTGGTGATGGAGGCTGTTGGCCATATCGAGGTAGCAACGCGGACCGTGCTCACGTACCACTTTGCGCATGCCCATGGCGCCTTTGGTCACTTGGAACCTCGCAATCTGACGTTCGCTGCGCAGGAGTATGCGGATTGGCTTGCCAGCGTCGAGAGTGAAGTGATGCGCTCCAAGGAGACGTTCATTCGGCACTACAGGGATAAGTACAGTGTACCGGCGTTCCCCAAGGTGCCGATCTGGATGGCGACAGAAGTCATGTCGCTGGGGTCGCTCTCCCGCTTCTACAGGGCACTGCACAGCAAGGTACAGAAGGTTGTCGCTGGAGAGATGCAGGTCGCAGCGCCCGTCTTCGCCAACTGGCTGCATGTCACCAGTGTCGCGAGAAACGTGGTTGCCCACCACGGCAGGCTGTGGAATAAGGAGCTGGGTGTTTCGGCGGTTCGCCCTCGATCTGTCGGGTGGTCTGATCAGGAGGCGCCATATGCACCGAATCGTTGCTTCTTCCTGTTGCTACTGCTTCGCAAACTTCTGGAAGGTACGACCGCAGATGCCAGAGATTGGCGTGAACGTGTGGATGCCCATCTTGCGGTCGGCCTGACGAACGAGGTCCGAATGAAGAGCCTCGGAGCTGCGAAGGGGTGGCAGGACCATCGCCTTTGGCGGAGGTGAGTTCAGAGGCTGGCCTTGGCTGGGCCGATCTCGTCGATCGCTCCTCCACGCACATCGGAGTGCGTAGACCTCGGCACGAGCATGGCCATTATCAGCTCGAGGCCGGTGTCTGATTTCCTGCGGGACCTGGCACTGGCAATGGCCCACGGGACGAGCCTCTGACGTCGGTCTTCGGCGCCCAGGGCATCGCGAATCTGGACGAGCGGAAGAAGCGCGTGACCCTCGAGCATCTGATGACGATGTCCTCTGGGTTGGACTGCGATGCCAGCCAGGGCGAAATCACGTTGTCGCGGATGAGGCAGAGCGGCGATTGGAGCCGGTTCATGCTGGATCTGCCAATGCGCGATGAGCCCGGGAGCCACTTCGAGTACTGCTCGGGTGGCATGCATCTGCTCTCTGCGGCGATCACCAAGGCGACCGGCCAGAGTGCGTTCGATTTCGCCCGTCGCGAGCTGTTTGGCCCGCTAGGCATCCGTCATGCTGCATGGCCGGCGGACAGCCACGGGGTTTCGTATGGGTGGGGCGATCTGCACCTTGAGCCGCTGGACATGGCCAAGCTGGGCTACCTGTGGTTGAACGATGGCCGTTGGGAAGGCCGGCAACTTGTCCCGGTGGAATGGATGCGTGCGGCCGTTCGGCCACAGGCACAGCCGGAAGGTAGCGACGAAAAGTACGGGTATGGCCTGTGGCTGCAGCCGGACAGAAAACCGTCGCTGTTCGAAGCGAATGGTCGCGGTGGTCAACGCATCAGCGTGAGCCCGGAAAAGAATATCGTGGTTGTGTTCACCGGCGGGACGTTCGAACCCGGCGATATCGGCGCCTTCATTCTTGCGTCGCTCACGTCTGACCAGCCCTTGCCGGAGAATCCGGCGGCGGTGGCGCGGTTGACGGCCGCGGTGAGCGACGCGGCAAGACCGCCCCCGCTGGTATCGTTCATGCCGCCACTGGCACGCACGGTGTCAGGCAAGCGGTACGTGCTGTCGGACAACCCGCTTGGCGCGAAGTCGCTGATGCTCACGTTTTCGGGTGCAGAAGTGGCGCAGCTTCAGCTTGAATTGAACAGCCGCCACGAGCCATCCCGGCCGGTTGGGTTGGATGGCACTTCGCGCGTGTCAGGCAACGGCAATTTTGGTTTGCCCGTAGCGGTAGGTGGCAGGTGGGAGAGCAGCGACACCTTTGTCTTCGACTACAACGAGATCGGAAACATCAACGCGCTCCGGTTCCGGCTGACGTTCTCGGGTGACGACGTGGTTGTGGACCTGAGCGAGCGATCGCAGGTGATCCAACCTACGCGATTCCGCGGCACGTCAGGTAACCGGGTGGCGCCTGCGCAGGTTCACTGACGCTGGCTTGGCGTGGAAGCGGGAGTGAAAAACTCGCTTTCGTTTGGTGCTGCGCCCGCTATCTCCCGTTGGCTGCAGTTCGCGGCCCAGCCTGGCGGTGGCCTGGGGCCCCAAGCAGACACCGCTGCTCATCAGGCACCAGCCCAGTGAATGGCCCAAACCGCGCCTCAACCCACGATGGCCCCGCACGCTCCACCAGCAACCGCCCCTCGATCTGCTGGACAAGCAGCCACCGCTCGAAGCTGATACGCAGCCGTTCGATGTCCGGCGCGCGCCACCGTGCATCGGCAGGCATGCGGATCAGCACGCGCGAGGGCGCGTTCTCCACGTCCATCACCACAACGCCCTTGCACCGGATCTCGAAGGACGTCGCCCCGGCATGGCGCGCGTGCAGCTCAAAGCCCTCCTGGGCCTTCGCGGTCACAAAGCCAAGTGCATCACGGTGCAGCAACCGGTAATCGGCCGGCTGCAGCTTCTGATAGGCCCACACCTGATCGCCCGCTGGTTCGGGCCACTCCACCCACATCGCGCTGACCACCGCGATGCACGCCGCTGCCGCGGCAAGGCCGTACTTCATCATTCATCACCCCCGCACCCAGGTAGAACGGCAGGCACCGCACGCGGGCGCTCAGTCCTTGGGTCGCATCCGTTCGTGGATGAACGCCGTGAGTGCCATATCGGCCATCACCAGCCCTTCCATCACCCGGTCACCCACGTACTGGTCGGGCTCGCCGTTCTGGCGGGTGCGCTCGGCCGCCAGCAGGATTTCCTGCACGATGCGCTGGCCGGTTGCTGCGCAGTCGGCGTCGGACAACTGCATCTGCCGGCTGCGCAGGTGATGTCGCTCGGGCCAGGGCTGGCCGTCTGCTGCGGCACCGGCACCGATGGCGTGCAGGGTGGCGATGAGGCTGTTGGGGTCCTGTGCAGGCGCGGGTGACGGCGCTTCCTGGATGGGGCGCGGGGGAGGGGAGTGTGGTGTGGTCATGGCTGGCTCCGTGCATGCAGGCGGACGCCGCCACCGATAAAGGTGGCGGGCAGAGCGTGGCTCGAAAACCGGTTGCTAGACAAAGCCGGCGGGTACAAGACCCCCACGCCCCGCCCGCCATAGCCGGCAGACGGATTGCCAGCCGGCACCACGCAGGGTGATGCCGGCTGGCAAGCGCAAACTACATCTAGCAAAACGGGTTTTCGAGGCCCGGCCACCCGTTTTCGGTGGCGGTACCAGAGTTGCCCGATGTAGTTGGGAATGCCAAGGGGTTGGGGTCAATGCCGCCAAAACCCGAGACGTTTTCGGCATTGTCGCATAGCGCGGAAAGGGGCGAGAGCCTTGGCGGGCTAGGCGTACAGGCACTTCTGGAACGGAGTCGTCAGATCCTTCCATCAAGGATGCAGGGCGCGGCAAATGCGACAGCACTCGCCCATTGGAAATGTGTGATCGCTCATGCAACCGAACCGCTGCGACACCGGCTGGATGGTTTAAATGACTTCCTGCCTATTGAACCTACCGAGTGCCGCGCGCAGTCTGACTACTGCTGTAGTCACTCAGGATCGTCCTGCCCGCAGTAGGAAGGTTCTGCAGCGTTCGATTGGATTCCACCCACTGGCGCAGGCCAAACAAGGACCACTGTACGTGTTACGCCGCAGCCGACTGCTTCTCTGCGCGGGTCTGGTCCCGCTTCCGTGGTTCCTGTTCTGGACCAGCGTTGCCGCCGTGTTTGCGCCGGGCTACAACCCGCTTGCACAGCACGCCAGCGAGCTGCTGCAGGCGCCAACGCTTGCAAGCATCTGCGGCAGGATCGCCGCTATCGGCTCCGGCGTGGGCTTCGTGGCGTTTGCCATCGGGGTATGGCGGGGGTCCGGGCGACGGATTGCCGTAGGCGCGATCTGCTGGATGATCTTTGGCATCTCCATGCTGACCAACGGGCTCTGGCCCATGGGCCATCCGATGCATGGCTTCTACACCATCGGTATCGCAAACATCATTGCACCGGCGATGTCGCACATCGAATTGAGCGCGTGGTCTGCCAACCGAAGGGCCTACGCCGTGACTGCTGCGGTGAGCATCGCGGGCATCGTCTATCTCTGGTTGAACGTGGTGGGCGCGGATCCGGAGGGATTCAGGGGGCTGACCCAGCGCGTGTTCTCGTCGATCAACTCGCTGTGGCCATTCGTGGTTGCGCTGTATCTGCTGCGCAGGGGTTCAAGCGCGCTGAAGGCGCAGCCGACGCATTGATGGGCAGGCGTGCCGGCACATGGACGACCATTGAGCGTGTGGGGTTGAGAAGGGAATGAGGGTTTTTCGTCGCCAGCTGATCTACGTTCAAGTGCATCAGGACCACTTCGTTGCGCGCGTGGTAGGTGGAGACAGGAGCATCCGTCGCCAGTGTCATGCCCTTGGCAATCGCGCGGGGCCGATCAAGGACTTCTCTACTCTACAGCCCCAGCTCAAGACGATCTTCTCGGAACTTCTGCCTGGGCTCTCTCTCGTCAAGCCGTGGGGGATTCTGCATTTTGATCCGGTTGAGTACCCGGTCACGAAGGAAGAACTGGCCGGGTTTCAGAAGGCTGCCATGCGAAGTGGTGTGAGCTTCTGTTTTCTCTCCACGTGGGAGCAGCGGCATGAAGACAAGGATCTGTTGGAGATGTTCAAGTAGGGGCCGGCTTAAAAGTTACTTCTGCGCCAAACTGCTTTGTGATTGGGCGTGGTTGAAGTACTGCGGGCGTGCGCTTCTGGCCTGAAGGCGCAAAGAACGGTCCGTCATATTACAAACGAAATCGCTGCGGAAATGGATGCTGAACTTCCAACGCCGTCCAAGCGCCAGGGCCGTGAACCCACCTCCGAGCAGCCCACATAGCTCAGTAGAGGCCCGCGCAGAGTAGGTCCTATTTGGACACGCCGGGCTCGCGCGTAGCGACGCGGCCCTTGGCGAAATCAGTTCAGAACGTGGCGTCGGTGACTTCCAACAACCCCATATCATTCATTTCCATTTCGACTTCATTAGCCCGTTGAATGTGATCCGGGTTTGCCAGATCAAATGCCTCATTGACTGAAATCACGATGCTCCCATTCGGCGCTGGGACAACGGCATCGGCGATAGGAAGATCCTGATCACTCAACTTACTTCGTACGTAAGCCATCCAGCCAACACATTTTCGATGCGGGAACGTTGCGTACGAAGTCTTGTAGTACTGAAATTCACCATGGACCTTATCGTATACATCAGCAAATGCGAATGTGACTTCCGGCTCCCCCTCCAACACGGCCAGCATGATGCCCACAACTAACGACGTTGGGTTGGCTTCAAGCTTGTCAGGGCGGGAGATAGCAAGGGTCATGTACCCAAATTCGGGCATGTAATCAATCTCAATCAATCCGGGGTGGCGCTTGGTTCCACTGTCATTGACCACAGCAGCGGCAAACGCCTCTGAGCCCATCAACTCGGCGCGCTCGCGCAATCGGGCCACGACCGCCCCCTCATCTTCAAATGGAACGAGCTTTTGCTTGGGCGTATTCTCCCCGCAGAACCAATTATGGTTCCCAGGGATCCGCCGCAGCATCTCCAAAAGATGCCAGTACGCGCCCAAGAAGTCCGTCTCTTTGCGTTGTCCAATATCGATCCGAAGTATTGTGCAGATCATGCCTGTATAACCTGAAGAATAAATGGGGTGTGTACGCAAATGACAGGTGGTGGAATATTAGTTGCCGCCCACCCGTACACCTCAACTTGCATAAAATGCCACTGCAACTTGCCTTGTGGCGAAGCAGTACTAATAACCGCAACCTGCCTGAAAGCGTCAGCAATCATGCCTGGAAAAATGAATCGACTCGGAAACCCCAACTTAGGCCTTCCGTCGTCCTTCGATAGAAATTGAGAATAACGCCCCTTCGCGTCAACCACAGTGCACTGTGATCTCCAAAAGCCATCGAAGTACACGCCACCGTAAAGCCACTCTGTGAGGTTCAACTGCTCGGCGTTGGGCTGTGGCCCGCCTTTTAAAGCAGCCCACGCGCGCCCGGCAATCGACGTGTCAAAAGAGGTCACGGGCAGGCCGGTGTTCTTGTCACAGTAACCAAATTGCTCTGGGCCTGCATTCATATTGGCAATTTGCAACTGGTAGTCTCAGTTGACCTTGTTTTCTTTGCGCACGGCGCGACGCGGTACGGCTGGAACCAGCACACCTTGATCCAACTTGCATTGGTTGCATTCGGTGGAACTGCTTTCATTCGTGCAATCCCCCTCCTTGGCCTGCTCCATGGGAATGACACCAATCGCGCGGCGTAACCGTTCCAACGATGCGGAACGACGGATGACCTCGCCGATGGCACGCCCACCAATGGGCATTGCACTAGCCATCCGTCAGTTCCTCCAGCTTGTATGTGCGCGAAAGATCGACAACAAATCTTCCGCCGCCAAATTTGCATTGCGAGCACCCTTCACCTTCAAGGCCACGGCTGGTTCCCTCCGAAGCAATCCATTGGTCGCGGTATCCGCTCGTACCCAGCGCACCAGTGTTGGTACGCGTGTGATGTGAAGTTCGTAGGTGGCGAATTCATAGGACTCCCGAACAGCCGCCAGAAGTTGTTGGTCCGACATGTGTTGCATTTCTTCTGGCATGTCGCACCGCATTTCCGCCGCAATACGTTCGGTGAAAGATTCGGGCTCGGGCAAGCGCAACAAGGCTTCCTGCTCTGCGGTCAACTCAATGGGCATTACCGTACCGTCCGCTGGTTGTGCGCCATTCCGAAAATGGCGACATGAGACTGTGGAGTTGTTCACGCGTAAGAACACGCTGCAATCTTTGGAAAGCGCGTGGATCCCAGAAACGAAACAGCGCGCTTGCCCCGTTGGACAGGCGCAAATCCAGGAACGATTGGAGGTGAGTGAAAACCGCCTCAAAGTCTTCTGCACTGCTGAGGTAGCTCACGCATGGCACGCCGTGCCCAGTTCCCTCCAAAGCGTTCAGCCAACCATGCAGCGCAGCGCTTCCATCGGTCTGAACAAGCCATGGGCCCGCATCGGCGTGCTTGGCCTCCGGTTGGCCCCAAAACAGGGAACGATGGGGAAGGTCACTGGCGTAGAACCTGAGATTGAGGGCAGCGTCGCTTCTCACCGCACAATCAATGATCACATAGGTATGCACGGTTAGCGCCCCAGGAACGCGGTGCCGGACTTGGCAGCGGCCAACAGACACTCTTCACACACCTCAGACTTGGGCAGCAGAGGGGAGTTCTGCTTTTGTATTGAGGATTGTATTGAGGATTGAGGAACCGGTGCAGGAACTGCCCCACCCGCTGCTGCCACCCATGCGTGGTTCTGCTGCCCAGAGATGAGACTGTAACTGCATGAAAGCTTGTCCCCATCTCGCGCCACGGCCTGTCCATCAATCATCAGGCTGTCGTCGCCTGTGACGATTAAAAAAACGCCTTTGTGCAGAGGACAGATTGCTTTATCTCCTACGCGAGCAACTGGCTTGCCATCAATGTCAGTCTCGGTGGACCCAGTAATGACCGACCCACGATCACTGTGTGTGTCGCCAAGAACGATGATCGTTCTCATAAGCCAACTCCGTTTGACCGCTAACGAAACGCCGCAGTAGCGATATCAACAAATTCCGGGATCGTCAACACACGTTCAACGCCTGGCTGGCCCGGCCAGACTTCTGTAGATAATCATGAGCCGCTGTACGTGTAGCGCTTTTCTAAATCTACAGGGACAGGCCTCCGGCGAAGCCATGCCGGCGGATGGGGATGTAGAACATCTCGATGTGGTTGAATACGTCAGAGTGAGCCTCGTCCCCGGGCGGGTAGATTCGTCGCTTTATACGCTCCTTCTTCAGCGCATCAAGCATGCCCTGAGCAATCGTTGCTGGGTGCTGGACTTCCAGCACCCGTTACTCGGAATGGCGGAATGAGAATTCGCCGTCTGGCATTGTTCTCAGGGAGCGGCAGCAGCCAAGCTGAGGTAGATATGCGCCAAGACTTCCCGGCGTCCGCTTCCGGTCGCTCGCTGATATCGAAGAGGCATGCAGAATGACAGGGACTACCAAAGTCGCAACTGAGTTCCAATGACCGCATTCGATCACTCTCTGGTGATCCTCCGATTCTTCGGTGACGACCTCCTGCCCGACGAGATCAGTGCCTTGCTCGGAGCGACTCCGACCGCCTCGCATCAATAGGGCTTGGAACTCAGAGGCAGCCGATCAGGCGCCGTGCGTATCGCCAGGACCGGAAGCTGGCGGTTCAGTGCGGCTCGGCGTGAGCCTGAGGATCTGGAAGCGCAGATCTTCGAGATCCTCGATCAGCTCACCGGCGATCTCGCCGTATGGCAGTCATTGGCACGGTCCCGGCCTGACCTGTTCTGCGGTCTTTTCATGGGCAGCAGCAATGACGGTGTCTCGCTTTCGCCCCGCGTGCTGCTCGCTTTGGGAGAGCGCGGCATTGAGCTCGGGCTGGACATCTATGAAGCTGATGAAGAAGTGCCCAACGCCCAACGCCAGCAGGCCATCAATTGATGATCTCCCCACTCCCAGACGCCACAAACGCCTTCAACTGCCGAACAAACTCCGCATCGTAGAGCTCCCACTCCACAATCTCCCCAACCACCCGCAACGGCTGCGCACTCCGATACGACCGCGTCGGGTTCCCGGGAAACTTCTTGTTGGTCACATTCGGATCGTCTTCAAACGGCCCGGTCGGCGCCACCACATACACGCGCGGCCGCCCTTCACCGCGAGCCATCTCCGCAGCCAACCCGGCGCCCTTGGCAATCGTGGTGAAGTAGATGTGGTTCATCACCACACTGTCGCGATAGTTGGAGCGGAAGCCGGCGCTCAGCAGCTCGCCCACCGCGAGGTCTGCGCGGGTGCCGTGGTAGAACGGCCCGGCGACCTGGTCGCAGGTGTCATGCGAAACGGGTGTCCATTCGGTGTCCTGCGCCATCGGCACTGCCCCTGCGTGTCCTGCCGGATCGACAGGTCGGCGAGTCTAGGGCGCCCGGTGGGCCTTGCTGCAAGGCCCCATCCGGGAAATACTCTGTAGTGGGAGGCGCGGTGCGCCTCGTTTTTTTCATTCTGCGGCGCCGCGCCCTTCCAGTTCGCGCACGGCGGTTTCCAGCGCATCCAGCTTTTCGCGGGTCTTCAGCAGCACGGCGCGCTGCACTTCGAACTCCTCGCGGGTGACCAGGTCCAGCTTGGCCAGGCCGGCCTGCAGCGCGCTCTTGAAGGTGGCCTGCAGTTCCTCGCGCGATTCGCGCAGGCCCGGCGGCACCAGGTCGCTGAGGCGACGGGCGAGGTCATCGATTTGGTTCAGGTCGATCATGGGGGTGCTCCGTGGGGTGGGGCCCGTGCATCCGGCGCGGGCAGGCCATTCGGGCACAAGGATACTGCTGGCACCCACTGCCCGGACAGGCGGCAGTGGCTTCGCACGGGCCGCGTTCAGGCGCTATCCTCCACGCCGGAAGACAGGAGATAGACGATGAAGATGGTCATGGCGGTGATCAAGCCGTTCAAGCTCGACGACGTGCGCGAAGCGCTGGCCGAGCGAGGGGTTACCGGGATCACGGTGACGGAAGTGAAGGGCTTTGGTCGCCAGAAGGGCCATACCGAGCTGTACCGTGGCGCGGAGTATGTGGTCGATTTCCTGCCGAAAGTGAAGCTGGAAGTGGCGGTGACCGATGACCAGGTGGAGGCGGTGGTTGAGGCCATCGTGAAGGCCGCCGGCACCGGCAAGATTGGCGACGGCAAGGTGTTCGTGTACGACCTGGGCAGCGTGGTGCGTATTCGTACCGGTGAGCTGGACGCGGACGCGTTGTAACCCGTTCGGCGGGATGTTGTAGAGCCGAGCCGATGCTCGGCTGCATTTCGCGCGATGCAGGAACAGCGGCCGAGCGTGGGCTCGGCTCTACAAGAGCGGTAACGCGGTCGAGCGAGCTCGACCCCTACCGGCGCTTGGCCCACTTGTAGAACCGCTTCCAGCCCTGGCGCACGGCGGCCACCCAGCCCGGGTCGGCCACCAGTGCGGCCTGTGCGGGGCTCGGGGCCTGGCCGGTTACGCGCTGGCGGATCTTCAGCAGGTTCTTCATGTCGCTGCGGCGCATCTGCCGGCTCAGCGGGCCGCGGCGCAGCCAGCGGGGTACGCGCCAGGCGGAGGTGAAATCCAGCAGCACCGGCACGCCGCCGCTGACCACCACGTTGGTGCCATGCAGGTCGTTGTGGGTGATGCCGGCGGCGTGCAGGCGGCTGAGCGCGTGCTGCAGCTGCTCGAACACATCGTTGCCCACGGCCTGCGCAGTGCTGAGGGTCTGGCCGGGAATGAATTCCATGCCCAGCGCCAGGCCGCCCAGGGTGCCAAGCAGCGCGGGGGCATGCTTCCAGCCGCCCAGGCGCTGCAGCATGCGGGCTTCGCGGCGCACCATCAGGCGGGCGATCAGCGAAACCGGGGTGCCGCGATAGCGGGAGTAGTCCTTGATGACCGCCTCACGCCCGTCCAGGCAGGTGCGGTAGACGTCGGGGGCAAGGAAACGTTCGCCGCGCTTGAGCAGCAGCGGCGCCGCGGCGTCGTCGCCGCAGGAGGAGGGGGGGAGAGCAGGAAGATACATGTCGGGGTCTCGGACGACCCGGTGGGTGGCGCAATGCGTCAAGCGAACCGGTGTTACAGGAAGTTACTAAGCTTTCGTTAATTTTAGTACTCGCCAGTTCGCTATTCCACGATTTGTCGGAGAAATGTCGGGGCCGTGGCTGGAACAGTTCGTCACACCAAATCGGACAATAATGTCTCACTTGTTCCGAGGTGCGTTGAATATCAATGGCTTGGCCCTGCTTTTCCCCCATTCATCGGCGTTCCGCTGAACGCCGCGCACGCCCGGCTTGACCCCGGCGCACGGCCTGCCGACCATAAGCTGTTAACCCGCGACATCGGCGGCCGCCCCTCTCCGGCACGTCCCGTCTCCTGCCGCGTCCCCACCGGTGCTGGCCGCTTGGCCGTGCGTCGCCCTGTTTCCCGTTCCGGCCGCGGCTGGAGGAAAGTGCTTTGATCATCAAAATCGTCATTGCAGCGCTGTTCGTGGCCTGCGTGCTGTACATCCACTTCCGTGGCAAGGTCCGCGCGCGCTGGTCGCGCCAGCTGCTGGACCATTCCAGTTTCATGGCCCCGATCAACGTGGTCATGTACATGTTCTCGAAGGTGCCGACCACGCCCTTCCTGGACCCGGCCAAGGAGTTCCCGCAGCTGGAGCCGCTGCGCCAGAACTGGCAGATGATCCGCGACGAGGCGCTGGCGCTGCGCGATGCGCAGAAGATCGCCGCCTCCAGCACGTTCAACGATGCTGGCTTCAATTCGTTCTTCCGCCGTGGCTGGAAGCGCTTCTACCTGAAGTGGTACGGCCCGTCGCACCCGTCGGCGAAGGCGATGTGCCCGAAGACCACCGCGTTGCTGGAGTCGCTGCCGGACGTGCGTGCGGCGATGTTCGCGCAGCTGCCGTCGGGCAGCGAACTGCGTCCGCACCGCGATCCGTTCGCCGGTTCGCTGCGCCTGCACCTGGGTCTGGCCACGCCGAACAACGACGGCTGCTACATCGAAGTGGACGGCATCAAGAAGAGCTGGCGCGATGGCGAGTGGATGATGTTCGACGAGACCTACATCCACCACGCGCATAACGAGACGCCCGATGACCGCGTGATCCTGTTCTGCGACATCGCCCGCCCGCTGCGCTTCGGCCTGCCGGGCCTGTTCAACCGCGCGGTGGCGGCCACGCTGCTGGCCGGCGGTGCTTCGCCGAACCTGCCGGGCGACCCGACCGGTGGCGTCAACAAGGCCTTCGGCAGCGTCTACAAGGTGCGCCTGAAGGCCAAGGCACTGCGCGAGCGCAGCGTGGTGGCCTACCAGCTGATCAAGTGGGGCCTGGTGGTGGCGGTGATTGCCGGTATCTGGGCGCTGTGACTGTAGAGCCGAGCCTATGCTCGGCTTGATTTATCGCAACCTGTCCGAAGAGCAGCCGAGCATGGGCTCGGCTCTACAGAAAGCAAAAACCCGCGCTGTCGCCAGCGCGGGTTTTTGTTTGGATCAACCTTTCAGTGCCGCCTGCACGAACGGCGGGGTCACCAGCACGCCGGTGTGCAGCGCGGCGGTGTAGTACAGGGTGTTGAAGGTCTTGGCGGCCGAGTCGGCCTGGCGGAAATCGAAGCTGCTGTCGCCCTTGCGCGCCATGGTCACGCTCCACCAGCCGGTGGGGTAGCACGGCTGCGGGAACGGCAGGGTCTTGAACGAACCGAAGCCGGCCTTGCCCATCTCGGTGCGCATTTCGTTGATCAGCTCCAGCTGCATCAGCGGCGACTCGGACTGCTGCACCAGGATGCCGTCGTCCTTCAGGGCCTTGAAGCAGCTCTCGTAGAAGGCCTTGTTGAACAGGCCTTCGCCCGGGCCGACCGGGTCGGTCGAGTCCACGATCACCACGTCCACGCTGCCGGCCGGGCAGTTGGCCATGTAGGCCACGCCGTCGTCGAACAGCAGCTCGGCGCGGGCGTCGTCGTTGGAGTCGCACAGTTCCGGGAAGTGCTTGCGCGCCATCACCGTGACCTGCTCGTCGATGTCGCACTGGGTCACGCTCTCCACGCCGGTGTGCTTGAGCACTTCGCGCAGGGTGCCGCAGTCGCCGCCACCGATGATCACCACGCGCTTGGGCGCGGCGTGGGTGAACAGCACCGGGTGGCTGATCATCTCGTGGTAGAAGAAGTTGTCCTTGCTGGTCAGCATGATGGCCCCGTCGATGGTCATCAGGTTGCCCCAGTCGGTGGTCTGGAAGATCTCGATCTTCTGGAACGGCGACTGCACCTCGTCCAGCTTGCCGGTGATGCGGTAGCCGATGGCCGAGCCGGTGCGCTCGAAGTGTTCGATGTACCAGTTGTTGCTGTCAGTCATTGGAAAACAGTCCTGTTCGGAGGGGTGGAGCCGGGCTGGCGGGCGGGGCCGCGTGGCACAGATGCCACATCCGGACGGATCGGCCCGTTCAGGTTGGAACCTGCCACGGGCGCGGGCGCGCATGATAACGAACCTGTGGGCATATAGGCGTTATCATGCCCCCCCTTTTATTGCCAACAAGGCCGACTGAAATGACCGATTGGTCCCTCGACCAAGCCCGCAAGACCTACTCGATCCCGCATTGGGCGGACGGTTACTTCGACGTGGATCAGGCCGGGCACATGGTGGTGAGACCGACCGGGGCGGACGGCCCGGTGGTGTCGCTGCCCAAGGTGGTCGATGCGGCGCGCGCGGCGGGCGCCAAGCTGCCGCTGCTGGTGCGCTTCCCGGACATCCTCGGCCAGCGCCTGGGCAAGCTGCAGGCGGCCTTCGCCCAGGCCCAGCAGGACTGGGAGTACAGCGGCGGCTACACCGCCGTGTACCCGATCAAGGTCAACCAGACCCGCGGCGTGGCCGGCACCCTGGCCAGCCACCACGGCGAAGGCTTCGGCCTGGAAGCGGGCAGCAAGCCCGAGCTGATGGCCGTGCTGGCGCTGTCGCGCCCGGGTGGCCTGATCGTCTGCAACGGTTACAAGGACCGCGAGTACATCCGCCTGGCCCTGATCGGCCGCAAGCTGGGCCTGCAGACCTTCATCGTCATCGAGAAGCCGTCCGAGCTGAAGCTGGTGCTGGAAGAGTCCAAGGCGCTGGACGTGAAGCCGGGCCTGGGCGTGCGCATGCGCCTGGCCTCGCTGGGCGCCGGCAAGTGGCAGAACAGCGGTGGCGACAAGGCCAAGTTCGGCCTGTCGCCGCGCCAGCTGCTGGACCTGTGGAAGTCGCTGCGTGACACCGAGTACGCCGACTGCCTGAACCTGCTGCACTTCCACATGGGCTCGCAGATCTCCAACGTGCGCGACATCGCCAACGGCATGCGCGAAGCCACCCGCTACTTCGTGGAGCTGTCGCGCCTGGGCGCGAAGATCACCCACGTCGATGTGGGCGGCGGCCTGGGCGTGGACTACGAAGGCACCCGTTCGCGCAGCTTCTGCTCGATCAACTACGGCCTGCATTCCTACGCCAGCAACATCGTGCAGCCGCTGGCCAATGCCTGCGAAGAGTTCGGCCTGACCCCGCCGCGCATCGTCACCGAGTGCGGCCGCGCGATGACCGCGCACCACGCGGTGCTGATCGCCAACGTGTCGGAAGTGGAAGAGGCGCAGGAAGGCCGCGTGCCGGACCAGCACGACGACGAGCCGGCAGCGATCCGCCACCTGCGCGAGATCCACGACGAGCTGGATGTGCGCCCGGCGGTGGAGCTGTTCCAGGAAGCGCAGCATTTCCATGCCGAAGGCCTGGCCAGCTACGCGCTGGGCCAGATCGACCTGCCGCAGCGTGCGCGCATCGACGATCTGTTCTACGCCATCGCCCACGGCGTGCGTGCGCGCCTGAGCTATGACGAGAAGAGCCATCGCCCGGTGCTGGACGAACTGAACGAGCGCCTGGTCGACAAGTACTTCGTCAACTTCAGCGTGTTCGAATCGATCCCGGACGTGTGGGCGATCGACCAGGTGTTCCCGATCGTGCCGATCGAATGCCTGGACGAAACCCCGGACCGTCGCGGCATCATCGCCGACATGACCTGCGACTCGGACGGCATGGTCGAGACCTATGTCGAGAACGAGAGCCTGGACAGCTCGCTGCCGCTGCACAAGATGAAGCCGGGCGAGAGCTACCGCATCGGTTTCTTCATGGTCGGCGCCTACCAGGAAATCCTGGGCGACATCCACAACCTGTTCGGCGATACCGACGCGGTGGAAGTGCTGGCCGATGCCGATGGCTATGCCATTACCCAGCAGCGCCGTGGTGACACCACCGACGTGATGCTGGACTACGTGGGCTACCGCCTGGACGAACTGCGTGCGACCTATGCGCAGCGCGTGGCCGAGGCGCAGCTGTCGCCGGAGCGCGCGCAGGAGCTGTCGGAAGCACTGGAAGCCGGCCTGACCGGTTACACCTACCTGTCCGACGAACCGCTGGTCTGATGGACGGCGCCGGGCCTGCCCGGCGCCACCATTGCCGATGAGCGCGCGCGCGATCTTCCACCTGTTCCTGCATGCCGCCGTGCCAGCCCTGCTGGCATGGCTGTTCTGGCGCAAGCGCTTCGCCTCGGCGTGGTTGCTGATGCTGCTGGGTTGGATCATCGACCTGGACCACCTGCTGGCTGATCCGATCTACGCGCCGGACCGCTGCAGCATCGGTTTCCATCCGCTGCATACCGCACCGGCCGTTGCGGTGTATGCAGGCCTGTGCGTGCCGAAGAAAACGCGCCTGCTGGGCATCGGCTTGATCATCCACATCGCGCTGGACGCGATCGACTGCTGGTGGATGCATCACCGTTGATGGGGTGACGCGCTGTGCAGAGCCGAGCCCATGCTTGGCGCTTGTTCGCGGTGCAGCCCGCGACGCTTGGTGTTATGGGGATGCCGCCGTGTCCGTCGGCGCCAGCGGCAGTTCCAGCCGCGCGCGCAACCCCGGATTCTCGTTCGACAGGCGCAGCGACCCGCCGTGGCTGGCCGCGATGTCCGCGGCAATCGCCAGTCCCAGGCCACTGCCTTCCACCCGTTCATCCAGGCGCACGCCGCGCTGCAGGACGCTTTCCAGCTTGGCCTTGTCCAGCCCGGGGCCGTCATCGCGTACTTCGATGTGCAGCCGGTCGTTCTGGGCCAGGGCGCGCAGGCGGACTTCGCTGCGTGCCCACTTGCCGGCGTTGTCCAGCAGGTTGCCGAGCATTTCCTCCAGGTCGGTGCTGGCGCCGGCAAAGGCCAGGCCCGGGGCAACATCCATCTGGAAGCGGATGCGACGGCCGGCATGCACGCGGGTCATTAGCCGGCACAGTGCTTCTGCAGCCGGGGCCACCTCGCTGCGCTGGCGATGGTCCACGGCCAGACCGGCGGCCAGATAGCGGTCGATGCTGGCGCGCATGCGTGCGCCCTGCTCGTGCAGGGTGCGGCGCCAGTCGCGGCCTTCGCCCTGCGCTTCAGCGGCCAGAACGCTCAGCGGCGTCTTCAGTGCATGTGCCAGGTCCTCGGCGCTGCTGCGTGCACGCGCGACCATGCGCCGGTGGTGGTCCAGCAACGCATCGAGCTCATCGGCCAGCGGCGCGATTTCCCGGTCCAGCTGGCTGCGGTCGATGCGTTCGGCCTCGCCACGGCGGATGCGTTCCAGCTGCTGGCCCAGCCCACGCAGCGGGCGCAGGCCGAAGTGCACCTGGCTGGCCAGCACCGCCAGCCAGGCCGCAACCAGGATGCCCAGTGCCAACGCACTGCGCTGGCGGAATGCGGCGATGTCGGCATCCAGCGCACTGCGGTCATTGGCCACCACGGCCACATAGGTCTGCGCAGCGCGGGGCAGGCGCACCTGCTGCACGCGCGCACGCAGCGATTGCTGCATCGGTCCGGGCAGGTTGCGCTCGGCCGGGCCCTCGGCGGTGGCGGGCAGGGTCTGGTCCCACAGCGAGCGTGACTGCAGCAGCACCTTGCCGTGGCTGTCGGCGATCTGCCAGTACGCACCGGAGAACACCCGCTGGAAGCGCGCGTCGTTCGGTTCCTGGCGCAGGCGCAGCTGTCCTTCCGGATCCACCTCGGCCTGCGCCAGCAGGGTCAGCATGTCCTGCTGCAGCTCGCCATCCAGGCGATCGCGCGCGCTGCGCTTGAACAATTCGCCCAGCAGGATGCTGGCCAGTACGGAGACCAGGACCAGGCCGATGCCGGCGACCAGCAGCAGGCGCCGGCGCAGGGACGGTTGACGCGCGCTCATGCCTCGGCCAGCCGCCAACCCTGGCCGCGCACGGTATGGATGAGGTCGATGCCCAGCTTGCGGCGCACGCGTCCCATCAGCACATCCAGCGCGTTCGAATCCGGGTCGTAGCCGGCGTCGAAGACCTGCTCGCCAAGGCGGTCGCGGCTGATCACGCTGCCGGCGTGGTGGATGAAGTAACTCAACACGCGGAACTCCTGCGGGCTCAGCGACAACGCTTGCCCCTCCAGTTCAAAGCGGCCGGCGTTGACGTCCAGCTGCAGCGGGCCGCAGTGCAGGCGCGGGCTGGCGTGGCCGTGGCTGCGGCGGATCAGTGCGCGCAGGCGCAGCACCAGTTCATCGGGCTGGAAGGGTTTGGTCAGGTAATCGTCGGCACCGGCATCGAAGCCGGCCAGCTTGTCGTGCCAGCGTCCGCGCGCGGTCAGCACCAGTACCGGGAAGCTGCGGCCGTTGCCACGCCAGCGCTCGATCACGCTCAGCCCGTCCAGCCCGGGCAGGCCCAGGTCGACGATGGCCGCCTGCAGGTCCTCGATCTGGCCGATCTCCTCGGCCTGGCGGCCGTCGGCGACCACCTCGACCACGTAGCCGGCCTGCTCCAGCAGGGGCAGCAGGCGCTGTGCCAGCGCGGCATCGTCTTCGGCCAACAGGATGCGCATCAGTCGTCCAGTTCCGTCTTCAACAACGTTCCATTCCGCGCATCATAGTCCAGCTCCACCACCACGCCGTCGCTGCGCAGGATCTCCACTTCGTAGACGCCGTCGTCCAACTCCACTTCCAGCAGCTGCCCGGGGTAGCGCCTGAGCGCGTCGCGCACCACGCTTTCCAGCGGCACGTAACGGCCCTGCTGCACGGCGCGGCGCGCGACCTGCTGCGCCGGGTCCTGTACGGGCGCGGCGGTCGGGGCATTGGCCAGGGCCAGCAGCAGGGGCAGGGTGGAGAGCATCGGCGTGCGCAACCAGGCGGAGGGAACAGGCGGGAGTGTGCCTGCGGCGACTAACAGCGGGCTAACAGCGCTGGCTAGGGGGCTGTTAATCCTGGCCTGCATCGTGGCGGTGCCGGGATGGTCCGGCCACGAACAGGAGAACCCCCATGTTGAAGTCGCTCACCCTCGCCACTGTGGCCCTGCTGGCCATCGCACCGGCGGTACAGGCAGCACCGCTGGGCATGGCCCAGGTCGAACAGGCCCTGCGCAAGGCGGGCTACACGCAGATCCACGAGATCGAACGCGATGACGGCCTGTGGGAAGCCGACGTGAGCCGCGCCGACGGCCGTTTCAGCGAGGTCTACGTAGACCCGAAGACCGGCGAGATCTTCGACGAGCACAACGGCCGCGCGCTGCTGGGGGCCGATCAGGTGCTGGCACGGGCACAGGCGCATGGCCTGCGCGAGATCCATTCACTGGAACGTGATGGCGCGACGTGGTCGCTGGAAGCGCGCAATGCCCGCAACCAGAAGGTGGACGTGCGCCTGAGCGGTTACGACGGTCGCATCCTGCACAGCGAGCGCGATGGCTGGCTGGATTGATTCGCGTGCGGGTAGGTGCCGGCCGCTGGCCGGCACACGGGGAGAAAGCGTGTCGACCAAGGTCGACACCTACCAAGCGTACGCAGCGGTAGCGGCTGTCCTTGGTCGACCCAGGCCCGACGCGGCGCTTACCAGCCAAATGGCGGCGGGTAATCCCAATAGCCCGGGCCGCGGCCGTAGTAGCCGCCGTACGGGCCGAAGAAGCCCGGGCCCTTGCCTTCGCTCACGTGGATGTTGACGTTGACCCCGTGGGTCTTGCCCTCATCGGTGGTGTAGTTCTTGCTGAGGTTGAGCGAGGCGGCGTTGTAGTGGCTGTTGCCGCCGTTCTTGGAGTAGCCGATGCCGGTGGTGAAGCTGCCGGACACCTTGACCTTGTCGTCGGTCACGTCGGCGATCTTGGCGTCGTTGTGTACACGCGGGCCGCTCTTGTCGCCGTAGTAGGTGCCCGGCGGGTCCTGCTGCAGGGCCGGGTCGTTCAGATAGCGCATCGGCGCCTGCGGCAGCGACAGATCCAGACCGGCCGCCTGCGGCGCGGTGGCGCCTGCAGCAGACTGGGCCAGCACGGTTCCTGGCAGGGCCAGGCACAGCAGCAGGGTCAAGGGGCGGATCATGACGGCGCTCCAGCGGACAGGTGGCCACGCAACACGCGGCGGTACAAGCCGACGCTAGCAGGGACTGCTTGAATGATGCCTGTCGGCGCCGGATTGGGGTAGAGCCAGGCCATGCCTGGCTGCAGGTCACAACCGCCCGAACCCGAACAGCCCCGCCAGCGGATGCTTGCGCCGCTCGATCCGGGCCCGCAGCAGCTGCGCGCCGATCATTGAATAGGTGATGCCGTTGCCGCCGTAGGCCATGGCGAAGTGCACCCGTGGCCCCCACTGATCGTGTGGGCCGAAGAACGGCAGGCCGTCCGCCGTTTCGGCGAAGGTGCCGGCCCAGGAGAAGGCGGGTATCGGGTCCAGCCGCGGGAACCAGTGCCGCAGCTGCTTCATCAGCTTGTCGGCCTTGCGCTCTACGCGCCGGTCGCGGCGGGCGGGGATGTCGATGGCGTCATCCAGCCCGCCCACCAGCAGGCGGTGGTCGCCGGTGGCACGCAGGTACAGGTAGGGGCGCGCGCTCTCCCACACCATGGTGTTGCGCAGCCGGCCCAGCACCTCCGCGTCGATGGGATCGGTGATGAAGGCATAGCTGCTGCGGTTGCGTGCGACCCGTTGCTTGAGCCAGCGCTGGTTGGCATAGCCCATCGCCAGCACAAGGTGGCGTGCGCGGATGGTGGCACCGTCTTCGGTACGGGCGGTCACCCCGCGCGCAGTGGCGTCGAGGCTGTGCAGCACCGTGCGGTCATGCACGTGGCCGCCGCGCCGCCGCAGGCGCTGCAGCAGCGCATAGGTCAGCCGATAGGGATCGACCCGCGCCGCCTGGCGCGTGAGCAGGGCGCCACCGGCGTCCACGTCGAAGCGTTCCTGCAGTGCCTCCGGGCCCAGCCAGCGTGCATCCAGGCCGATTCCGCGCCGTGCCTCACCTTCGGCCATCAGGCGCGGCACGTCGCGATGGCGGCTGGCCAGGTACAGGCTGTCCATGCGCTGGAAATCCACATCCTTCAACCCGCGTGACATGTCGCCCAGGGCCGGAATCGCCTCGGCACAGGCCCGGTAAGCCAGTGCAGCGGCGTCCTCGCCATAGCGCTGGGCCAGTTCCAGCAGGTGGGTGTCGATCTCGTACTGCAGCAGCGCGGTGCTGGCCGCCGTGCTGCCCCAGCCGATGTCGCGCTGCTCGATCACGGCCACGTCGTGGCCATGCCCGGACAGTTCGTCGGCGATCAGCGCCCCGGTGATGCCGCCGCCGACCACCAGCACGTCGCAGCGCAGGTCCTGCTCCAACGGGGGAAAGGCCTGCAGCAGCCCGTTGCGCACTGCCCACCAGGGGTAGCCACTCTTCAGATCCATGCGAGGTGCGCTCAGGCGGTGGGACGGCCGGTGTGCGGGGTCTGGATCAGTTCGCACAGATCGAAGCCCTGCAGGCGGGCCGCCGCCAGATAATGGTCCTGCACGGTGGCGTCCAGCTGCGGTTCGCGGGCCAGCAGCCACAGGTACTTGCGGTCCGGGCTGCCAACCAGCGACACGCTGTAGTCCGGAGCGACCTGGATCACCCAGTAGTCACCCTTGGCGAACGGCAACCAGCGCAGGCCCTTGGGCAGGAAGCTCACCTCCAGGCGCGCGCTGTCGTTATCGACGGCGCAGGCCTCGCCGGTGGCTTCCTCGACCTCGCCGTCCATGCGGCAGCGGTTGGTGACGCCGACGTTGCCGTTGTCGAGCAGGGTGTAGTGCGCCGACACGTCGGTACAGCCTTCCGGTTCATGGCGCATCGGCAGGCGCGCGATCTCGTACCAGGTGCCCAGGTAGCGGGGCAGCTTGAGGTCGGTGACGGTCTTCAGCGGCGGGTGCTCGGTCATCGGTGGTCGTGGCAGGGGTGGGCCTCCACGATGCCGATGGCCTTGCCATGGGCGGGTGAAGCCGGGGCGATGGCCGTGTCCAGAACGTTCCGTCGCCCCGGCGGAGCGCCCGTTGTCACCGGCGTGGCGGTATCCTGCTGCCAGCGCCGTGTTTTCCTGATCCAACCGAGGTGGAGGTGCCGATGTACCAGGTGATCCTGTTGAAGAGTGAATCCGCGTTCGCACGCGAACAGTGGCCGCAGGTCGATGACCTGGTCGACTATGAAGGCGTGGCCTACAGCCTGCGTGCCGGCCCGCGCCAGCCGCTGCCGACCGACCACGACTGGCACCCGGTGGCGGTGTATGCGCCCGATGAGATCACCGAGGAAGAGTTCCAGGACTGGTACGCGCTGCAGCAGCCGGCCGTGGAAGAGCTGCGCCTGAAGTACTGATGCGCGACGCTGGCGGGGGCGCCCATCCGGCCTTGACCGGCTCTGCCGTATAGTCGCGCGCAGGCGCGGTGGTCCGCGCGAACCGGTGTGGCTGGCTTGTCTTCTTTCCTGCGATCGATCCGTGCACGGGGCCCTTGGCTGGTCCTGCTGCTGTGCAGTGTCTTCCTGCTGTCCGCGCCGGTGCTGGCACAGGATGAGGACCCCACGCCGAAGCAGCAGCTGGCGGATATCGATGCGAGGCTGAAGGAGGTCGACCGCAAGCGTGGTGATGCTGAAGCCATCGAGACGCTGGCGATGCTGTCCGAGAATGCCTCGCAGGTGCGGCGTGATGCAGAGGCACTGGAAAAGGAACTGCAGCCACAGCTGGCTCGCCTCGACGAGCAACTGGCGCAGCTGGGCACGCCTGCCGAGGGCACTACCGAGCCGCCAGAACTGGCGGCGCAACGACGCACCATCAACAAGCAGCGCGATGGCCTGGCCGCGTCAGTGGCGCAGGCCAGGACCAGTGCCGTGCGTGCCCAGCAGCTGGCGACCGACATCGACCAGCAGCGTGCCGCGCAACGGACCGAAGAGCTGGGGCAGAAGGTTGCCTCGCCGTTGTCGCCTGCGCTGTGGAGCAAGGTCGCCGAGCGCCTGCCGATCGATATTGCACGCGTCGCGCCGTTGGCCGAGCAGGGGCGTGACACGCTGATCGCCGGCATCCGCGCCAATGGCTGGGGCACGCCGTTGCTGGGCCTGCTGGCCGCGCTGGTGATGATGTTCCCGTTGCGGCTGTGGCTGCGCGCGCTGGGACGCAGGTTTGCCGCGTCCGAGCGTGCGCCGGATGGTCGCCTGCGCCGGTCTGGCCTGGCCATGTGGCTGCTGCTGGTGGGTACGCTGCTGCCCGGTTATGCCGTGGTGGTACTGATGGCAGCGCTCGATGCGATCGATGCGATCGCGCCGCGCCTGCAGGTGGTGGCCGACGGCCTGGAGACTGCCACCTTCCGTGCGGCCTTCATTGCGGCGCTCAGCGCCTGCCTGCTGGTGCCCAAGCGCCCGTCATGGCGGCTGTTGAACCTGGACGACACCGCCGCGCTGAAGCTGCGCAAGTACGCGTGGGGCGCGGCGGCGCTGGCCTGGCTGAGCACGGTGCTGGTGGCCCTCGACCAGGCTACACGCACCAGCGATGTCACCACGGTGGCACTGGACGGACTGATTGCGCTGACTTACCTGGGCCTGATCATGGCCATGCTGGTGACCCTGGCGCGCCTGCATCGGCGGCAGAACGCCGAGGCCGAGGCCAAGCTGGAAGCGCAGGCCGATGGCATGGGTGCAGCCACGCCAGTGCGCCGCAGCAGCTGGCTGGTACTGGCCCGGGTAGCGGGCAACATCGCGGTGGTGGCCGCCATCATTGCCACATTGCTGGGCTACCTGAATTTCGCCAAGTTCGTGAACCAGCAGCTGATCGGCGGCAGCATCGTAGTGCTGGCCGCGACTCTGCTGTTCAAGTTCGTCGATGACCTGAGCACCTGGATGCTCAACGCCGACAGCAAGGTCGGCCAGACCATCCTGCTCAGCACCGGCCTGAGCGTGTCGCGGCTGGAACAGGCGGGCGTGCTGCTGTCGGCGGCGCTGCGTACCATCGTCGTACTGATCGCGCTGCTGGCGCTGGTGGCACCGTTCGGCAACATCGGCGCGGTGGTGGAGCGCTTTTCTTCGCTGTTCACCTCGGGATTCGATATTGGCGGAACCAAGCTGGAGCCGGTGCGCATCGTGCTGGCGGTGCTGGTTCTGCTGGCTGGCCTGGCCGTTACCCAGCTGGTGCAGCGCTGGCTGACCGACACCTACCTGCCCAAGACCGAGCTGGACCTGGGCGCACGCAACTCGGTCAGTACGGTTGCCCGCTACGTGGGCATCATCATCGCGGTGATCTGGGCGTTGAGCGCGATGGGCCTGCAGCTGAGCAAACTGGCATTGCTGGTCAGCGCGTTGTCGGTGGGCATTGGTTTCGGCCTGCAGGTGATCACCCAGAACTTCGTCTCGGGCCTGATCCTGCTGGCCGAGCGTCCGGTGAAAATCGGCGACTGGGTGAAGCTGGGTGACCAGGAAGGCGACATCCGCCGCATCAGCCTGCGCTCGACCGAGATCCAGGTGGGCGACAAGTCGACCCTGATCGTGCCCAACTCCGAGCTGGTCACCAAGACCGTGCGCAACATGACGATGGGCAACAACCAGGGCCGCATCCAGATCCAGTTCGCGGTGCCGCCCAGCACGGATGTCGGCAACCTGCGGCAGGCGCTGCTGGATGCGTACACCGCGCATACCAATGTGCTGAAGCAGCCGGCACCGACGGTGTACATCGACAGCATTGCCGGTGGCCAGATCACCATCAACAGCTTCGCCTACGTAGCCAGCCCGCGGCAGGTGTATGCCACCCGCAGCGATCTGTATTTCAGCCTGTTGCAGATCCTGGCGGAGCGGAACATCCCGCTGTCGACCCCGACCGACATACACATCACCCGCGATCCGCAGGAGTAGGGGGTGTTCTGCAGGGCTGCGCCCTGCACCCGCTACGAGCCGGAGCAAAGGCAACAGCAACAGCAACAGCAACAGCAACAGCAACAGCGGGCATTCCGTGGTTTGGCGGGGTGGGTCCGGTTGCGGGAGACGCCGTAAACCCGTCCATGGGGGCTTGGCCGCGGCATCCATGCCGCGGACACTCCCGCAACCGGACCC
>NZ_JAUTXR010000141.1 GCF_030658505.1 Stenotrophomonas raiganjensis (SeqCode)
GTACCCGCTTGTGATTGGTTCGATGACCCTGATTGGCCACTTCCAGCGTCACCGTGCGATAGCCAGAGCGCCCTTGGCTTTGATCGTAGATTGCACGGATGCGCTCGCACAGGTCTGCCTCGTCATGATCCGGATGGGCCAGGACATGGTTCTGGTAATAGAACGTACTGCGTGACAACTCTGCTGCTTCGAGCAGAAGCGCCAGCGTATGAAACTGCCTCAATCCTTGGATGGCTTGCGCTTTGCGTCTTGCGCCGCCTGCTCTTCCCGGATCAAGGCATCGAGTTTTTTTAGGTAGTCGGTCTCCGCACGCAGATAGGCGACTTCCTTGAGCAGCTCATC
>NZ_JAUTXR010000144.1 GCF_030658505.1 Stenotrophomonas raiganjensis (SeqCode)
GCCGTGGCGACGGGCAATGGCTTTGACCGATGTGGAGGTCTTGCAGGCCTCTTTGGCGACCTGCAGTTTGAAACGTGCGTCGTATCTGTTCATGTATCCCTCGGGGTTGGATCTGGCGTCCAACTCCCGGGGGTCACTTCATGGATGGGTTTACGGCGGCCCCGCAAACCCGCAGTGCCCCGCCATCCCACAGGAAGCCCGCTGTTGCTTGGGCTGTTGCTTGGGCCGTTGCCTCTGCGGGTGCCGGGTGCAACCCGGCCGAACCCCCTCCCTCAGGGCCATGCAGGCGGTGCGGCCGCCCAGGCCTGCTGCACTTCCGCCAGCGATGCACGCTCATCCTCGCGCCACAGTGGCAGCAGCTGCGCGTGGTGGGCACTGGTGCTCCACTGCGTCGGCTCGGTACGGACGGCCGCCGCATACCACCGCACCGCCTCCTGCTTCTGCCCCAGCCGCCACAGCGCCAGCGCGTAGGTCGGCGGCACCCAGCTCGGCTTCGTACGCGCATTGCCAGCCGAGGCCAGCCACTGTTCCAGCGCCGCCTCCGGCTTGCCCTGGCGCAGCAGGTCCCACCCGTAGTTCCAGCGCACGCTGCGGCCACTGCTGCTCTGCACCGGTGCCTCTTTCATCGCCTCGCCATACAGCTGCTCGGCCAGCTCGCCACGGCCCTGCGCGCCGGCCACCGACGCCAGCTGCACCGTCGCTTCCACCGCACGCCTGCCACGTTCACGCTGCTTGACCAGCTGCGCGATCAGATCATCGCCCTCGCCCTGCACCGCCACCATCGGTACGGCGGCCGGATCGTTGTCGAAGTAGAACTCCTGTGGTGCCGGCAAGGCCGGCGCGGCCCACGCGGTGGCCGCTCCCGAGGCCAGCACCAGGCTGGCCAGGATCTTTCCTGGAACTGACATCCCTTCTCCCCAGGCTGCAACTGCAGCCTCCCTCTCTCTCCCCGATCCTAACCCCAGCACCGCCGCCGGCGCGAGTGCCGGGGCCTGCGCGGCCTCGCTGCTACAATTCGCGCCTTTCCCGCCGCGTGCCCGCACGCGGCCGGTGCCAGCCGATCCTGACCGGGCCAGCCATGACCAGTACCGCGCAACTCACTTCGCCCTCTTCCGCCGACCTGCTCGATCGTGACTACACGCTCGACCACAAGTACACCCGCAACGCGGGGCGGATCTACCTGAGTGGCGTGCAGGCGCTGGTGCGGCTGCCGCTGATGCAGCGCCTGCGCGACGCCGCCGAAGGCATCGACAGCGCCGGCTTCGTCAGCGGCTACCGTGGCAGCCCGCTGGGTGGCTTCGACCTGGAACTGTGGCGCGCGCGCAAGCATCTGGAAGCGGCCAAGGTGAAGTTCACCCCCGGCCTGAACGAGGACCTGGGCGCCACCATGGTATGGGGCACCCAGCAGACCAACCTGTTCCCCGGCGCCAACGTGCAGGGCGTGTTCGGCATGTGGTACGGCAAGGGACCGGGCGTGGACCGCTGCGGCGACGTGTTCAAGCATGCCAATGCGGCCGGCACCTCGCGCTATGGTGGCGTGCTGGCACTGGCCGCCGATGACCATGCCTGCCGCAGTTCGACCCTGCCGCATGGCAGCGAGGACGAGTTCGTCAGCGCGATGATGCCGGTGCTGAACCCGGCCGGCGTGCAGGACATCCTCGACATGGGCCTGCTGGGCTGGGCGATGAGCCGCTATACCGGCCGCTGGGTCGGCTTCAAGACGATCGCCGAGACGGTGGAATCGTCGGCGTCGGTGCAGGTCGATCCGATGGCGCGCCGCATCGTGCTGCCGGACGACTTCGAGATGCCGTCGGGTGGCCTCAACATCCGCTGGCCGGACCCGCCGCTGGACCAGGAAATGCGCCTGCACCGCTATGCGGTGAAGGCCGCGCAGGCCTTTGCCCGCGCCAACGGCATCGACAAGGTGGTGATGGATGCGCCGCGCGCGCGGCTGGGCATCGTCACCACCGGCAAGAGCTACCTGGACGTGCTGCAGGCGCTGGAGTACCTGGGCCTGGACGAAGCGGCGTGCGCCGGCATCGGCATCCGCGTGTACAAGGTCGGCATGACCTGGCCGCTGGAACCGCAGGGCATCGCGCGCTTCGCGCAGGGGCTGGAAGACATCATCGTGGTGGAGGAGAAGCGTGCCTTCATCGAGCGCCAGATGAAGGAACAGTTCTTCAACTGGCCGGCCAGCTGGGGCCAGCGCCCGTCCATCGTCGGCAAGTACGACGAGAGTGGCGAATGGATCCTGCCGTCCACCGGTGAACTGACCCCGGCCACCATTGCCGGCGTGATCGGCCGCCGCATCCAGAAGTTCTTCAACAACGAATCCATTGAACAACGCCTGCAGTGGATGCAGCAGAAGGAAGCCGAGCTTGCGTTGCCGCGCGCCAGCTTCCCGCGCGTGCCGCACTACTGCTCGGGCTGCCCGCACAACACCTCCACCCAGGTGCCGGAAGGCTCGCGGGCACTGGCCGGCATCGGTTGCCATTACATGGTGACCTGGATGGACCGCAGCACCGACACCTTCACCCACATGGGCGGCGAAGGCGTGACCTGGGCCGGGCAGGCGCCGTTCACCGATACCCCGCACGTGTTCCAGAACCTGGGCGACGGCACCTATTTCCACAGCGGCTCGCTGGCGATCCGACAGGCGGTCGCGGCCGGCGTCAACATCACCTACAAGATCCTCTACAACGACGCGGTGGCGATGACCGGCGGCCAGCCGGTGGACGGCCCGCTGAGCGTGCCCGACATCGCACGGCAGATGCGCGCCGAAGGCATCCACACCATCGTGGTGCTGTCGGACAACATCGGCAAGTGGACCGGCCAGCGCGAGCACTTCCCCAGCGACGTGGAGTTCCACGACCGCAGCGAACTGGAGGAGGTGCAGAAGCGCCTGCGCGAAGTGAAGGGTGTTTCGATCCTGATCTACGAACAGACCTGCGCCACCGAGAAGCGTCGCCGCCGCAAGCGCGGCAAGCTGGAAGATCCGCAGAAGCGGGTGCTGATCAATTCGCTGGTCTGCGAAGGTTGCGGCGACTGCGGCAAGAAGAGCTTCTGCGTGTCGGTGCTGCCGAAGGAAACCGAGTTCGGGCGCAAGCGCGAGATCGACCAGTCCAACTGCAACAAGGACTATTCGTGCGTGAACGGCTTCTGCCCGAGCTTCGTCACCGTACACGGTGGCCAGCCGCGCAAGGGCAGCAAGCGCGATGCCTCCACGCTGCTGGACAATCTGCCGGCACCAGCCATCCGCGGCACGCTGGAACAACCCTGGAACATCCTGATCACCGGCGTCGGCGGTACCGGCGTGGTGACCATCGGTGCACTGCTGGGCATGGCCGGCCACCTGGAAGGCAAGGGCGCGACCGTGCTCGACCAGACCGGCCTGGCGCAGAAGGGTGGCGCGGTGACCACGCACATCCGCATCGCACGCCGCCCGGATGACATCCACGCGGTGCGCATCGCCGCCGGTGAAGCCGACCTGGTGCTGGGCTGCGACATGGTGGTGGTCAATGACTACTGGGCACTGTCGAAGGTGCGCGCCGGTCGCTCGCAGGTGGTGCTGAACACCTACGAAGCGATGCCGGGCACGTTCACCACCCGCCCGGACATGCAGTTCCCCGCCGCCGACATCGTCGCCGGCGTGCGCGTGGCGCTGGGAGGCCAGGAGCCGCTGCTGCTGGATGCTACCCAGCTGGCCACCGCGCTGCTGGGCGATGCGATCGCCGCCAACCTGTTCATCCTCGGCTACGCCTGGCAACAGGGCCTTGTGCCACTGTCGTTCGAGTCGCTGATGCGCGCCATCGAGCTCAATGGCGCCGCGGTGGCCATGAACCAGCAGGCCTTCGCCTGGGGCCGCCTGGCCGTGGTCGATCCGCAGGCCGTGCAGCAGGCTGCCGGCCTGGTGCGCAACCGCCACACCGATACCGAATCCACCCCGGGGCCGCTGCATCCGCTGCCGCCGGGTGAGTGGGAAGGCAACGAATGGGGTGCCACCGCGGCACCGCGCAACACCGCTGACGAACGCGAGCTGCGCGGCCTGCCCTCGCATGGCGGCGACGTGGCGTTCCTGCCGCTGGACGACGCGCGCCTGTCGCGCTCGCTGGACGAAATGATCGAACGCCGCGCCGCGTTCCTGGTCGAGTACCAGGATGCTGCCTACGCCAAGCGCTACCGTGACCTGGTAGCACGCGTACGCGCCACCGAAGCCGACCGCATCGGCGGCTCCACCGCGCTGACCGAGACCGTGGCCCGCTACCTGTTCAAGCTGATGGCGTACAAGGACGAGTACGAAGTGGCGCGCCTGTACACCAGCGGTGACTTCCAGCGCCGCCTGCAGCAGCAGTTCGAGGGCGACTACCAGCTGCGCTTCCATCTGGCACCGCCGCTGTTCGCGAAGAAGGACGAGCAGGGCCGGCTGCTGAAGAAGGAATACGGCCCGTGGATGTTCAAGGCCTTCGGTCTGTTGGCGAAGCTGAAGTTCCTGCGTGGCGGCCGCTTCGATGTGTTCGGACGCACCGACGAGCGCCGCATGGAGCGCAAGCTGATCGGTGACTACGAGGCGACCGTGCAGGTGCTGCTGGATGGCCTGGATGACGACCGCCTGGCGCTGGCGGTGGAGATCGCCAGCATTCCCGAGCACATCCGCGGCTTCGGCCACGTCAAGGAAGCCCACTTCGAACAGGCCAAGGCACGCGAGGCTGCCCTGCTGGCGCAGTGGCGCAACCCGAAGGCACTGCATATCGTGCAGGTGGCTTGAACGGAGTGCCGGCCGCTGGC
>NZ_JAUTXR010000146.1 GCF_030658505.1 Stenotrophomonas raiganjensis (SeqCode)
GTGCCGCCCACTGCGCCGCCGACTGCGCCGACGGTTCCGTTCAGCGTGCCGCCCACCGTGCCGTTCAGTGCGCCACCCACGGTGCCGCCGACGGCACCGACAGTGCCAACCGCGCCGTTGAGCGTACCGCCCACGGTGCTGCCGACTGCACCAACGGTTCCGTTCAGCGCGCCGCCCACCGTGCCGCCGACGTTGCCGACCGTACCGTTCAGTGCACCACCCACCGCACTGCCAACGGCACCGACAGTGCCAACCGCGCCGTTGAGCGTACCGCCCACGGTGCTTCCGACTGCACCAACGGTTCCGTTCAGCGCGCCGCCCACCGTGCCGCCGACGTTGCCGACCGTACCGTTCAGTGCGCCACCTACCGCGCT
>NZ_JAUTXR010000120.1 GCF_030658505.1 Stenotrophomonas raiganjensis (SeqCode)
TGCTCGACCCCGGCGTCGGGGTCAGCTCCACCGTCCCGCACCGGTCGCGCCGCGACGTGTAGGTCGGCGACCGGGTCGCGCAGGGCCCGGTGATCGCCGCCGTCGGCGCCACCGGCCGTGCCCCCGGCCCGCCCCTGCACTGGGGCATTAACTGGTTCGATCCCCGTAGCGACCCGGTGCTGGTGCTGGCGCGCATGTAACAGTTGTGCCGGCCGCTGGCCGGCAACCCCATGATCTTCGCGGCGAATCTGGATGCCGGCCAGCGGCCGGCGCTACCGTGATGTTTCGACGCATGGAAACAAGGAACGTTGCATGCCCGCTACGGGTGATATCCACGTCGTCCACAACGCCCGCCTGGACGCCTACGTGGCCTACCAGCTGACTCACCTGGACGCGGAGGACGGCAGCTTCGCCGTCCTGGCGCTGGACTGGATGGGCAGCGCACTGCCTGACGCAGGCACGGTCGCAGCCATGCGACCTGCGCGCTTCAGCCCGTTCCGTGCGGCACCCACGATCCTGCACCGCTGGGTGGGCAAGCGCGTCCCGCGCGATTTCCGGCAGGTGGGCTGGCGCGAGCCGCTGATCGCCGATCGTCCGAGGACTTACGGCAGCTGGCCCGATGGCGCCGAATGGGTCGGGCAACACCAGTGGGATGCGCTGGATGCCGATGCCGTGCGCGCCTTCCACGCCGCGATGTCCGCGCCACAAGACCAGAGCGTGGTGCTGGAAAGCGATGCCTTTCCGGTGCGTCGCTGTACCCGCCGACTGGACAGCGCGACCTTGAACCGTGCGCCGTCACTGTCTGTATTCGATGCCCTGCCGCTGCTCACGCAGCTGGAGATCAGCACACCGGTGCCGGGCCTGCTGCCGTGGCTGCGTACACGGCCGTTGATCCACACCTTGCAGATCAGTGGCCAGCAGGAGACTGACGTCGATGTGCGAGGAACCAGGCTCCTGCAGATGACGATCGATGTCACCGGCCTGCGCTCGCTCCACCTCAACCCGCAGCTGGATCGCCTGACGCTGATCGGCAGCATCGATCCCGCGCTGATCATCCACGCCGAGGACGAGGGCCGCTGGCTGACCCTCATCAGTACCGATCCGCTGCTGCCAGGCCTGGGCCTGGCGCAGCTCGGTGAGCTGCAGCTGCGGGAGGTACGCGAACTCGACGCCGCACACATCGCCCAGCAGTTCCCGCAACTGCAATCGCTCGCGATCAACGGCGCCCCCTGCCTGCTGCATCAGCTGCAGTGCCTCGGCGATCTGCAGCAGCTGCACACCCTCAGCGGCAGCGATCTCTTTCCGCCTGCGGGTTCGGTGTTTCCGGCACCGGAATGCTGGCCGCGCTTGTGCCGGCTGTGGCTGCACAGCCTGCCGGTCGAGCTTGGCACCGCCATCAGGAAGGCCTACAAGGGCGAGGCAGCAAGAGGCCTGGATCTGGACGTGGGACAACTGCGCAAGGCCGAATGGCTGGGCGCCAACCTCGACAACCCGTTCCGCGACTGGGACGGCAGCGCGCATATCAGCGCCGCGCAGGCAGGCAAGGCTGCGGCGCTCTATCGCAAGGCGTACACCGAGGCGCTGAAGGTGACGACTGCTGGCGACGACACAACCGAATTGACCACGGCGCTGGCACAGATCGGCCGCCAGTACACCGAAGGCTTCAACGCACTGGATCGCCGCAGCGGTTTCATCGAAACCGAGGAACGCGAACAGATCTACATGGCGTGGATGGGCATCGTCGATGCCGTGGAAGCGAAGCGCGCACCGGGCACGATGCCGCTGCAGCGCGACGTACTGCGCGAAGCAATGAACGAGGTCAGGACGTTCTGAGGCGCCCTGGAAGGGTAGCGCCGGCCGCTGGCCGGCGCCCCCGTCAATCCTGCATCGCCCGCGCTGCCGGCCAACGGCCGGCATTACCACGGCAATCGATCAGCCGCGCGCGGCCCACCACACGCGCAGCAACGTGCGCACCGGGGTGGCTTCGATCGGCCTGCCTGCGGCTTGAGCGGCAACGCGGGCGCGCGCCAGGCTGGACCACACTCGGCGCGGGCGCGGGCCGGGTACGCGGCTGCCCCACCCCTTCAACAGATGCTGCGCCCAGCGCTGCGCGGCTGTGCTGGAATCTTCATCCAACAGGCTGCGCGGCACACCGGCCACGCCCGCGTCCTGCAGGCGCTGCGCCAGGGTCTGCAGCTGCACTGCGCGGCCGGCGCCGGTGCGCGGCTTGTCGGCAAACAAGGCCGCTTCCACAGCGGCCACGGCCTCTGCGTAGTTGGCCAGCGCACGCTCGGCGCCGGCTGCATCCAGCGCGACGGTACGCGCCTCAACCAGATCCGGCAGCGCCTCGGCCAGCCGCGCCCACGGCGCGCGCACCGGCTCCAGCAGTCGACCCAACGGGTGGCGCGAACGCTGCGCGGCCCAGCTGCGCAGCTCCTCGGCCCACCATGCCAGCTTGGCATCGGCTGGCAGCGGGTCGCCACCGGTGTTGAGCATGTCGTCGAATTCCTGCAGCAGCGCAAACCACGCCACTGCAAGCTCGCGTTGCGATTCGGCCACGAACGGGGCGGCCACCGACCATTCCGGCCAGCGGCTGCGCCACTTGTCGAGGAAACTGTCCAGCGCGGTGCTGCTCACTACGGGATTCCTTACGGCTGGGCCGGGGCTGCCGGCCGGGTCGGCCAGAGGCTGGCCAGTTGCAGGAGTTCGGCGTTCTCGACCAGCACGTCGGCCTGCCAGGCCAACGGATCGTCGCTGTGCAGGCGATAGCCCCACAGCGCCGCCACCGACGGCATGGCTGCGGCACGCGCAGCGATGATGTCACGCTCGTCGTCACCTACATACACGCAGTCTTCGGCAGCGATGCCAATGGCCTGCGCGGCATGCAGCAATGGCAACGGATGCGGCTTGCGCTCGGCCAGGGTGTCGCCGCCGACCAGCACCGCGCAACGCTGCTGCCAGCCGTACTGCGGCACGATCAACCGCGCCAGGTACTCCGGCTTGTTGGTGACGATGCCCCACACCGTGCCGGCGGCATCCAGTGCGGCAAGCATGCCGGCCACGCCATCGAACAGCACCGCGTGCTGGCCGATCAACGCCTCGTAGCGCTGCAGGAACTCCGGAATCAGTGCATCACGCGCCGCCGTGTCCAGTTCGGGGAAGGCTGCCGAGACCATCGCACGCGAGCCCTTCGACACCACCGGGCGCAGCACAGCCGGGTCGATCGGCGCGCGGCCACGCTGGGCCAGCATCGCATCGCAAGTGGCGACGAAGTCCGGTGCACTGTCCAGCAGCGTGCCGTCCAGATCGAACAGCACCGCACGCGGGAAGCGGGCGGAGGTCATGCCGGCTTGACCGCGTAGGCCAGGTAGTTGATGTCGGTGCGGCTGCTCAGGCGGGCGTGGTTGCGCCACGGCTCGTAGGCCATGCCGCTGACATCCACCAGCTGCATGTCGGCCTCGCGCAGCCAGCGCGCCAGCTCGGCCGGCTTGATGAACTCCTGGTAGTGGTGGGTGCCCTTGGGCAGCAGCCGCGCCACGTACTCGGCGCCGACAATCGCCACCGCGAAGGCAGCAGCGGTGCGGTTGATGGTCGACAGGAACAGGTGGCCGCCCGGCTTCAGCAGACGCTTGCAGGCCTCGATGATCGCGCCCGGATCCGGCACGTGCTCCAGCATTTCCATGCAGGTCACCACATCGAAGCTGCCCGGCTGCTCGGCGGCCAGATCCTCGGCGGCCTGCACCCGGTAGTCGACCTTCGCACCGCTTTCCAGCGCGTGCAGGCGTGCGACCTTGACCAGCTCCGGAGCCAGGTCGATGGCGGTGACGTCGGCACCGGCCTGCGCCAGCGCCTCGCTCAGCAGGCCACCACCGCAGCCGATGTCGAGCACGCGCGCGCCACGCAACGGCACGCGGTCGGCCACGTACTTCAGGCGCACCGGGTTCAGCGCATGCAGCGGCTTCTGCGGGCCGTCAGCGTCCCACCAGCGGTTGGCCAGCGCGGCGAACTTGTCCAGCTCGGCCTGATCGAAATTGGAGGATGCGTGGGGGGCAGTCATGGGGAAGTCCTTGCGGCGCCAGGGTTCAGGCGCGGATATGACGGATACGCTCGCGCCACTGGCGCGCGTTGGCAATGATGCCCGGCAGGTCCATGCCGACCAGCTCGCGCTGCACCAGCTTCGGCTTGCCGGCGATCCAGACGTCGCTGACCTGCTGGCGGCCGGTGGCGTACACCAGCTGCGACAGCACGTTGTGCAGCGGCTGGGTTTCCAGCGCCGACAGGTCCACGCAGACCAGATCGGCCTGCTTGCCGACTTCGATCGAACCGATACGGTCACCAAAGCCCAGCGCGCGTGCGCCGCCCAGCGTGGACGCGCGCAGCGTGGTCGCCGCGTCCAGCGCGGTGGCATCATCGGCCACGGCCTTGGCCAGGATCGCCGCGGTGCGGTTCTCGCTGAACATGTCCAGGTCGTTGTTGCTGGCGCAGCCGTCGGTGCCGATCGCCAGGTTCACGCCGGCCCGCTGCAATGCGCAGGCCGGGCAGAAACCAGACGCCAGCTTCAGGTTCGATTCCGGGCAGTGCACCACGCTGACGCCACGCTCGGCGCACAGGTGGATTTCCGCATCGGTCAGCTGGGTCATGTGCACCGCGATCAGGCGGTCGTTGACCAGGCCGAGCCGATCCAGCCGCGCCAGCGGGCGCTGGCCGTGCAGCTTGATCGAATCGTTGATCTCCTGCGCGGTCTCGTGGGTGTGCAGGTGCACCTGCATGTCGAGCTGGTCGGACAGCATCCGCACCCGCTCGAAATTGGCATCGTTGACCGTGTAGGGCGCGTGCGGCGCGAACGCGGTGCCGATCAGCGGATCGGTGCGCCACTGGTCATGCAGTTCACCGGCCTTGGCGAAGTACTCGTCGTCGGTCCTGGCCCAGGCGGTGGGGAAATCGATGATGACCGCGCCAACCAGCGCGCGGAAACCGTGCTTCTTGTAGACCGCGGCCTGCACATCGCCGAAGAAGTAGTTCTCGTTGGCGCAGGTGGTGCCGCCGCGCAGCATCTCGGCGATGGCCAGGGTGGTGCCGTCGGCCACGAATTCCGGCCCGATCACCGCCGCTTCCACCGGCCAGATGTGCTGCTGCAGCCAGGTCATCAGCGGCAGGTCGTCGGCGACGCCGCGCAGCAGGGTCATCGGATTGTGCGTGTGCGCGTTGACCAAGCCCGGCATCAGCGCCGCCTCGGGGCGGCTGACCACCTGCGTTGCACGGAAGCGCGCGCGGGCCTCGGCACGCGGCAGGATGGCGACGATCTCGCTGCCACGCACGGCAACGGCATGGTCTTCCAGCACCACCGCATGCGGCTCGATCGGAACGACATAACCGGCTTCGATGAGCAGGTCGCAGGCTTCGGGGAGGTGCGGGCTATCGCTCATGCGGGCTCACTGGCTGGGGGGCGGCCTGATGGGAGGCGCCTGACGGGAGGCGGTAGCGCCGGGCCGTGCCCGGCGGCTGTCCGCTGCGGCGTCATGGACGCCGGCAACGGGTTCCGGGTTATACCCGGAAAGCCGAGCATGGCTCGGCTCTACAGGTAATCCGGCTGCGCCGGATTACTTGACGCGTGCGGAGTACTCGCCCGAACGGGTGTCGACGCGGATCACTTCGTCCTGGTTGACGAACAGCGGCACGCGGACCACGGCGCCGGTTTCCAGGGTGGCCGGCTTGCCGCCGCCGCCCGAGGTGTCACCACGGACGCCCGGGTCGGTTTCGGTGATCTTCAGCTCGACGAAGTTCGGCGGCTGCACGAAGATCGGTTCACCGTTCCACAGGGTGACCACGCAGGACTCTTCGCCCTTCAGCCACTTCTCGGCGCCGCCCATGCCGGCCTTGGTGGCCTGGACCTGCTCGAAGGATTCCGGGTCCATGAAGTGCCAGTACTCGCCATCGCTGTACATGAAGTTCATGTCGGTATCGACGACGTCGGCTGCATCCAGCGAGTCGGTCGACTTCATGGTCACTTCCTGGGTACGGCCGTCCTTGATCAGGCGGTACTTCACGCGGGTGAAGGCCTGGCCCTTGCCCGGCTTGACGTATTCGGTGTCGATGATGACGGCCGGTTGGTTGTTGACCAGGATCTTCATCCCGTTCTTGACGTCGTTCATGCCGTAGCTGGCCATGCGTAAACTCCTGAGTGGCAAAAACGCCGCGGGTGCGGCGAGCCGTTAGAATGGAAAGCCCACCGGATGCCGGTGGGCGACTGTTTTTCTGCCCCCATGATAACCGCAGGCCCCCTCTCCATGCAGCTTTCCGCCTTCCCCCGGCCCCAGTCGCCAGGCGCGCCCGCGCGCTGGCAGCAGCTCTGGCGCCAGGCACTGCGCGACCCGCACGCCCTGCTGGCCCGGCTGCAGCTGGACCCGGCCGCGCTGGGCGTCTCGGAGGCGGCCATGGCCCAGTTCGCGCTGCGCGTCCCGGAAGGCTTCGTGGCCCGCATGCGCAAGGGTGATCCGGCCGATCCGCTGCTGCGCCAGGTGCTGCCGGTCGACGAGGAAATGCGTCCCGCGCCCGGGTTCAGCTTCGATGCGGTAGGCGACGGGGCGGCGAAGAAGGCCACCGGCGTCATCCAGAAGTACCGGGGCCGTGCCCTGCTGGTCGCCACCGGCAGCTGCGCGATCAATTGCCGCTACTGCTTCCGCCGCCACTTCGACTATGGCGCGGAGAACGCCGCCAAGGGTGGCTGGCAGGAGGCCGTAGCCGCCATCGCCGCCGACCCGGACATTGACGAGGTGATCCTGTCCGGCGGCGATCCGCTGTCGCTGGCCACGCACAAGCTGGTCGAGCTGACCGACGCCCTGCGCGCGATCCCGCATATCCGCCGCCTGCGCATCCATACCCGGCTGCCGATCGTGCTGCCGGAGCGCGTGGACGATGAACTGGTCTCCTGGCTGGGCAGCCTGCCGTGGCCGCTGGCGATCGTGGTGCACGCCAATCACGCCAATGAGTTCGACGCCAGCGTGGACGCCGCGATGGCGCGCCTGCGCGGCACCGGCGCCCAGCTGCTGAACCAGGCGGTGCTGCTGCGTGGGGTCAACGACAGCGTGCAGGCCCTGCAGGACCTGAGCGAGCGCAGTTTCGCCGCTGGCGTACTGCCCTACTACCTGCACCAGCTGGACCGGGTCGAAGGCGTGGCCCACTTCGAAGTGGACGACACCCAGGCCAAGGCATTGATGGCCGGGCTGACCGCGCGCCTGTCCGGTTATCTGATCCCGAAACTGGTGCGCGAACTGCCGGGCGACCCGAGCAAGCGCCCGGTGTAATCCAGGGGCGGGGTCAGATCCCTGCGGAAAAGGGATCTGACCCCGATACAACGGCAATAGGTCAGAGCCCTGATTCGATCATCCGTACCACTTCGGTGGCGGTCACCGGGTGGCTCAGCCAGTAGCCCTGCCCCAGATCGCAGCCGCGCTGCGCCAGCAGTTCGAACTGTGCCTGCTGCTCGATGCCCTCGGCCACCACCGTGATGCCCAGCGCGTGGGCCATGGCGATGATCGCCGTGGTCAGCGCCAGGTCATCGGGATCACGCTGCATGTCGGCCACGAAACTCTTGTCGATCTTCACGCCGTCCACCGGCACCTGGCGCAGGTGGCTCAGGCCGGAGAAGCCGGTGCCGAAATCGTCCAGCCACACCTTGACGCCGGTACGGTGCAGCTTGTCCAGCAGCTGCGCGGCGACCATCTCGTCACCGATCACTGCGGTCTCGGTCAGCTCCAGATGCAGGCGCGAGGCCGGCAGCCCGGACTCATGCAGGCACTGTGCAACCAGCGCAGGCAGCTCACCGCCCCGCAATTGCCGTGGCGACACGTTGACCGACACGAACAGTTCATCGCCGGCCGCCCCGCGCGGCCACTGCGACGCCTCCATGCAGGCCGCACGCAGCACCTTCGGGCCGATGATCTCGATCAGCCCGCTCTGCTCGGCCACTTCGATGAACACCGACGGCGGAATCGTGCCCAGGGTCGGATGCTGCCAGCGCAGCAGCACTTCGACGCCGATCATGCGGCGGTCGCGCATGCGGAAGATCGGCTGGTAGGCCAGGCGCAGTTCGCCACGCTCCCAGGCCCCGCGCAGCTCCTGTTCCATGTGCACGCGGCGCTCGACCGCATGGTCCATCGCCCGGCTGTAATAGCGGTAGCAGTTCTTGCCGGCCATCTTGGCCTGGTACATGGCAATGTCGCCGTTCTTCAGCAGCGTGGTCGCATCGGCGGCATCGTCGGGGAACAGGGTCACGCCGATCGAGGTACCCAGGAACAGTTCCCGGCCCTGCACCACCAGTGGCTTGCCCAGCTCGCGCACCAGCACTTCGGCCAACAGCCGTGCGTTGGCCGCCACGTCGCCATCACCGACCAGGATCACGAACTCGTCGCCGCCAAAGCGCGCCAGCAGGGCTTCGTCCCCCCCGGCCTCGGTGACCGCGCGGCCAATGCGCTGCGCAAACTGCAGCAGGGCTTCGTCGCCGGCTTCATGGCCGAGGGTATCATTGACCCGCTTGAAGTCGTCGATGTCCGCAAACAGCAGGCCCAGCCGATGATTGGAGGCGCGTGCAGCCATCAACCGGTGGTCAAGGGCCTCGCGGAAGGCCAGCCGGTTGGTCAATCCAGTCAGCGCATCGGTGTAGGCCATGCGCCGGACTTCGCGGTCGTGGCGGGCAATCGCATCACGCATGCGGGCAAAACCGCGCACCAGCTCACCCACCTCGTCGTCGCGGGTGTTCTCCGCCAGGGGCGCCTGGTAGTCACCGGCTTCGATGCGGCGCGCGGCCACGGCCAGGTCGCGGATCGGTGCGACCAGGGTGCGCTGCACATACAGGATCACCGCCACGCCGATCACCACCAGCAGGCCCAGCATCAACAGCAACCAGCCCAGATGGCGGCTGCCGGCCTGCTGCAGGCGCTCGCCCAGGGTGGCGTTGGCTGCCTGCTCGCGCTGCTGGACTTCGTCCAGCGCCATGCCGACGCGGACACCGCCGATACGCTGGTTGCCGATCATGATCGGCATTGCGTTGTCGAGCACCTTCGGTGACTCCTGCACCACCAGTGCCTGTGCTGCGGCGGCCTTGGGTGCCAGCGGATCGGCCATGGGCTGGCCGAAGCCGGATACTTCGATCGAGCCGTCATGCACCAGCCGGCCACGTTCATCGAACACCAGCACATAGCGCACCACCGGCTGCCGCGCGGAGCCGCGCACCAGCGCACCGACCTGGTCCAGATCCCGGTAGTACAGCGGATTGGCCAGCGCGTCGGACAGCTCGCGCGCCATGGCCTCGCCACGGCTGCGCACGCTGCGGTCGAACAGTTCATGGATGACGCCGCCACTGAGGCTGCGCACCTCGCCCTGCATGGCCGTCTGCCGCCCCAGCAGCACCGCCAGGATCGCGACCACCACAATCATTGCTCCGCCCATCGCCAGCAGGAACCGGGCCTGCATCCCCGAGCCGAGCCACTTCATTCCACTTCCATCCGCACGCGCGTCAATCCTTGTTTCAATTCATCCAACCGCTGCTGCGCATGCGCATCGACACGGTGGAAACGGGAAGTGCCAAAAAACCGATGCAACGCCCCCTGCGCCTTCGGGTCACTGGCCGCTTGCAGCAGCACTTCCTGCAAGCGATCCCGTACCCGCGGATCAAGGTCGGCGCGGACCATTTCCACCGCGCGGGGGTAGGGTTCGGTACGCAGCAGTTCGCGGAAATCGCGGCGGAACGCAGCCGGCACCCGCCGTTCGTCGTTCCAGTCCACGCTGCTCACCGCACCCACATCGACCACCCCCTTGTGCACGAAGGTCGCGATGTTCAGCTCGCTGCGTGCAAACACATAGCCCACGCTGTCCCGCCCCGGCATGTCCCACGTGCCGGCCAGGATCTGCGGCGACACCCCTTCCTGCAGCAAGGTCATCACCGGCACCAGATAGGCGCTGGTCGACGCCGTGTTCTGCAGCGCCAGGCGATGCCCGCGCAGATCCTGCACGCGCTGGATCGGACTGTCGCTGCGCACGAAGAACACCGTCTGGTACTCGCGAACGCCATTGCGCTCGGTCAGCAGCAGCGGCCGCGCGCCACTGCGCTGGCCCAGCGCTACCGCCGTCCCCGAGGTTTCCGTGACCCAGTCGACCCGACCGCGCCGCAGATAGCTGGCCATCTGCTGTGGATCGCGTGCCATCAGGATCCTCCCCTCCCTGATGCCAACGTCGTGCATGCGCGCCACCACATAGTCCAGCAACGGCTGCAGCTGCTCGTAGTGGGCCTTTGGATCATCGCTGATCCGGCCCAGCACCAGCACCGGGTCCGGTGCTGCATGCACCGTCCCGGCCAGCAGGATCATGACCAGGCTCAGCAGTCCCCTCTGCACTGCCCTTCGCAGACCCGACACAGGCTTCATCCCCCCTGGGTATCGCGACAGACTACCCGAAAAAATGAGAACGTCGTCAGCTGTCCTTGTTGCCTGCCCGGGCCAGCCGGGCCATGCGCTGGGTGTCGGCGAGGATGCCGCGCAGCAGGCGCACTTCCTGTTCGCTCGGCTCGCTGCGCAGGAACAGGCGGCGCAGCTTGCGCATCGCCGACTCAGGGGCACGCCCCTTGTGGAAGTCAATCTCGTCCAGGGTGTCGCCGAGCTGGGCGAAGAAGCTCTCCATCTGCTCATGGCTGGCCGCCTGTTCGCGGAAACCCGGCTCGGCGTCGGCGGCCGGCTGCGCACCCAGCAGCTGCATGCGCGCTTCATAGGCCAGCACCTGCACGGCGGCAGCCAGGTTGAGCGAGCTGAACGCCGGGTCGGACGGGATGTGCACCGCCGCGTGGCAGAGCTGCAGCTCCTCGTTGGTCAGCCCGGTGCGTTCACGACCGAACACCAGCGCCACCTCGGCCCCTTCGGCGGCCTTGGCCACCGCGCGGGCAGCGGCATCGGCCGGCAGGTACTCCTCCAGCTGGACGCGGCGGGCACGGGCAGTGCAGCCCAGCACCAGGCGGCAGTCAGCCACCGCCTCGGCCAGGGTGGCCACCACCGGGGCATCCCCCAGCACATCTTCGGCACCGGCCGAACGGCGGAAGGCCTCCTCGTCCAGCGGCTTTTCGGGAGCGACCAGCACCAGGCGGGCCAGGCCCATGGTCTTCAGGGCGCGGGCAGCGGCCCCCATGTTGCCGGGGTGCTGGGTACCGACCAGGACGAATCGGAGACGGGTGGCGGCAGGAAAGTGGGACATGAACAGGGAAAAGGTCGAGCTGGACGATGACCAATGGTAAACTGTGCGGCCGGCCACTGCGCCGGACCCGCTCTTTTCCCCCGCCAGTCCATCTCTTCTGCCTTTCCGGGAGCCCACGCCATGCAGAAACCCGCCGTCACCGTCATGGTCAAGGCCGCCCGCCTCGCCGGCAACGTCCTGTTGCGCAACATCAACAAGCTCGAGGCACTGAACGTGGTGCAGAAGGGCCGGATGGACTACGCCAGCGAAGTGGATGCGGACGCGGAAAAGGTCATCGTCAAGGAACTCAAGCGCGCTTACCCGGACTACGGCATCTTCGGTGAAGAAGGTGGCGTGCAGGGCGAGCGCCGCCAGATGTGGGTCATCGACCCGCTGGATGGCACCAGCAACTACCTGCGCGGCGTGCCGCACTACTGCGTGTCGATCGCCCTGGTCGAGAACGGCGAGCCGACCGACGCGGTCATCTTCGACCCGCTGCGCAATGAACTGTTCACCGCCAGCCGTGGCGCCGGCGCCGTGCTGAACGACCGCCGCATCCGCGTCGCCGACCGCAAGGACCTGGAAGGCACCATGATCCACACCGGCTTCGCCCCGCGCGAACGCAGCCGCGCCAGCGCCCAGCTGAAGGCGGTCGACGCCCTGCTGGTACACGGCGAGGACATCCGCCGCACCGGTTCGGCCGCGCTGGACCTGGCCTACGTGGCCTGCGGCCGTGCCGACGCCTACTTCGAAGCCGGCGTGAAGGCATGGGACATTGCCGCCGGCCTGCTGCTGGTCCGCGAAGCGGGCGGCAAGGTCTGCGACTTCAAGGGCGCCACCCTGGGCCGCATGGACAACCGTGGCCCGGAAACCCACCAGATCGTGGCCGGCAACCTGAAGGTGGCCGAGTCGTTGCAGAAGGTGCTGGTGAACACCGGCTACGCTGCCGAGTTCGACGCAAAGTTCTGAGGTTTCGCGTAAAGCGGTTCGTGGAGACGGCACCTGCGAAGGTGCCGTTTTCGTTTGTGCGCACGGAGATTCGTTTCCGCGACCGCGGAGGGGTGTCACTTTCTTTGCTCGTGCAAAGAAAGTAACCAAAGAAACACGCCGCCAGGGCGCGAGCCGATGCTGCGCATCGGTGCCCTGCGCTCCTCGGTCCGTCGAGGGACGGTGCGGGAACTCGCTGCGCTCAGACACCCGCACCTCTTCGCCCTCGCCGGACCTGCGGTGCTCGGCTCGCTCAAGGCGGACCCAAGGTCAAATGCCACAGCGGCACCCGGTTGATCCATGCTACGCGTGGATGCTGTTGCTCTTGATCTTGACCTTCCAGTCCGCCTTGAGCGAGCCGAGCATCGCAGGGGAATCAGGGGCGAAGAGGCGCCGGTGTCTGAGCGCAGCGAGTTCGGCGCCGTCCCCTGATTCGCCGAGAAGCGCAGGGCACCGGCGTGCGCAGCACGTCGGCTCGCGGCCGGCGGAGCGTTTCTTTGGTTACTTTCTTTGCGCGCAAAGAAAGTGACACCCCTCCGCGGTCGCGGAAATGATCCCGGCACCACCAATGCGTGCGCGCACATACAAAAACGCCCGGCGCGAGGCCAGGCGTTCCTGCACTACCGTGGAAGTACGGAGACTTACGCCGCCGTCGACGCCCGCAGCGCGGCAATGCGCTCTTCCAGCGGCGGGTGGCTCATGAACAGCTTCTTAGCGGTCGAACCGGCAATACCGAACGCAGCGATCTGCGTCGGCAGCGTGCTCTGGCCGTGGTTCAGCTGCAGGCGCTCCAGCGCCGCAATCATCTTCTGGCGACCGGCCAGCGAGGCACCACCCGCATCGGCGCGGAACTCGCGGTGGCGCGAGAACCACATCGAGATCATCGTGGCGAACAGGCCGAACACCATCTCCAGCACGAACACGATGATGTAGTAGGCGAAGCCACGGCCGCCGCCCTCGCGGTTGCCCGACAGCGCGCTGTCGATGATGCCGCCGACCACGCGGGCCAGCACGATCACGAAGGTGTTCAGCACACCCTGCAGCAGCGCCATGGTGATCATGTCACCGTTGGCAACGTGGGCGATCTCGTGGCCCAGCACTGCTTCGGCCTCGTCCTCGCTCATGTTGTGCAGCAGGCCGGTGGACACCGCCACCAGCGCGTTGTTGCGGTTGGCGCCGGTGGCGAAGGCGTTGATCTCCGGGCCTTCATACACCGCCACTTCGGGCATGCCGATGCCCGCCGCCTTGGCCTGGCGCTCGACGGTGGCCAGCAGCCAGCGCTCGGTCTGGTTGCGCGGCTCGGTGATCACCACCGCGCCGGTGGAACGCTTGGCCATCCACTTGGACAGCAGCAGCGAGATGAAGGAACCACCAAAGCCGAAGATGCCGGCCATGACCAGCAGGCCGCTCATCGAACGGGAGTCCACGCCCAGGATGGACATCACGATGCCGGCGAGAATCAGCACCGCAAGGTTGGTGGCCAGGAACAGGGCAATGCGGGTAAACATGGGAGAATCCGGCTCTAAAAGGGTCGATATCGACCAATTTGCGGTGCAGTCAGCTTGAATTCAAGCGCCAACCTGACCGACGATTCAGCCAGCATGACATCTCCCGTTCCCTGCGGCCGTTTCGCCCCGTCGCCAACCGGCCTGCTCCACCCCGGATCCCTGCTCGCCGCCTTCGGCAGCTGGCTGCTCGCGCGCCATCACGGCGGCCTGTGGCGGCTGCGCATCGAGGACGTCGACCCACCGCGCACCGTGCCCGGTGCCGCCGAGTCACAGCTGCAGGCGCTGGCGGCATTCGGCCTGGCCCACGATGGCCCGGTGCTGTGGCAGAGCACACGGGGCGACGCCTACCAGGCCGCGCTGGATGTGCTGCTGGCCAGTGATCTGGCCTTCATCTGCCATTGCAGCCGCAGCGAGCTGGCCGCCCGCGGCGGCATCCACCATCACTGCGTCGCCCGGCAACCGCGACCGGACCCCGCCGTCCGTTTCCGCGTGCCACCGGGCAGCACCGTGCACTTCGATGATGGCCTGCGCGGTGCGCAATACCAGGACGTGTACGCTGAAGTCGGCGACTTCGTGCTGCGCCGTGCCGATGGCTGCTGGGCCTACCAGCTGGCGGTCGTGGTCGATGACGCCGCACAGGGTGTGACCGAAGTCGTGCGTGGCGCCGACCTGCTCGACTCCACCGCGCGGCAGATCCTGCTGCAGCGGGCGCTGGGGCTGGCGGTGCCGCACTACTGGCATCTGCCGCTGCTGCTCGATGCCCCGGGCCACAAACTGTCCAAGTCGCTGGCGGCGCTGCCGGTGGACAGCTCGCGCCCGCTGCCCGTGCTGCGCCAGCTCTGGCAGTTGCTGGGCCAGGCGCCTGCCGCCCTGGACCACGCACACGATCTGGACACACTGCTGGCGGTCGCTCGGCAGGCGTTCGACCCGGCCCGGCTGCCACGCACCGACATCCTGCTGCCGCCCGGCGCACTTTCCGCGCCGATGTTGCAGAATCCCCCTTCCCCCACCTGATACCCGGACAGCATTCCATGACATCTCGCGTCGCACTGGTCACCGGCGGAACCGGCGGCATCGGTACCGCCATCTGCCAACGCCTGGCCGACCAGGGCCACCGGGTCGCCACCAACTACCGCGACGAGGGCAAGGCACGCGCCTGGCAGCAGGCAATGACCGAACGCGGCTACAGCGTGTCGATCTTCCCGGGTGATGTCTCCGATCCTGACAGTGCCGAAGCACTGGTGCGTGCCGTCGAGGCCGAACTGGGCCCGGTCGAGATCCTGGTCAACAACGCCGGCATCACCCGCGACACCACCTTCCACCGCATGCGCGCGGACCAGTGGCACGATGTGATCAACACCAACCTCAACTCGGTGTTCAACGTCACCCGTCCGGTCATCGAGGGCATGCGCCGCCGCGGCTGGGGCCGGGTCATCCAGATCAGCTCGATCAACGGCCTCAAGGGCCAGTATGGCCAGGCCAACTACGCGGCCGCCAAGGCGGGCATGCATGGCTTCACCATCTCGCTGGCCCGCGAGAACGCCGGCTTCGGCATCACTGTCAACACCATTTCGCCGGGCTACGTGGCCACCGACATGGTGATGGCAGTGCCGGAGGAAGTGCGTGCCAAGATCATCGCCGACATTCCCACCGGGCGCCTCGGCAAGCCGGAGGAAATCGCCTACGGCGTATCGTTCCTGGTGGCCGACGAAGCGTCGTGGATCACCGGTAGCAATCTGGACATCAACGGCGGCCACCATATGGGCTGGTAGGCCGCGCAGCGGGCCGTCGCGGCGATCGCCGCCGGCCCCTGCCAAGAGTCATGCTGCGCAGCACGCAAACCCTTGTTGCGCAACATGATCGCCCCTGAAAGCCAAGCCTGGCGGGGGCTGGGGCGGTTGCAACCGCTGCTGCACTGCGCCATGCTGCGCGTCTACTGTGACGAGTACCGCTTCATGGCTGCGACCCGCATCATCAAGAAGTATCCGAACCGCCGTCTCTACGACACCGAGATCTCCAGCTACATCACCATCGAGGACGTGCGCCAGCTGATCCTGGACGGTGAAGACTTCGAAGTCCGCGATGCCAAGAGCGGCGACGACCTCACTCGATCAGTCCTGCTGCAGATCATCGCCGACCAGGAACAGGACGGCGAACCCATGCTGTCCACCCAGCTGCTGAGCCAGCTGATCCGCTTCTACGGCGACTCCCTGCAGGGCTTCATGGGCAATTACCTGGAACGCAGCATGCAGGTCTTCCTCGACCAGCAGCAGCAGTTCCGCCAGCAGATGGGCAACCTGCTGGGCCAGACCCCGTGGGCGATGATGAACCAGCTGACCGAGCGCAACCTGGAGCTGTGGCAGGAATTCCAGCGCAACATGGGCGCTGGCTTCGGTGGCCCGCGTCCCGGCGGCACCGGAACCGGCGCAGGTACCGGCAACAAGCCGAACGAACCGGGCACCGGCACCGGCGGCAAGACCCGCCGCTGAGCTGCTGCAACGGCTGATACGAAAACGGCGCGCCACTGGCGCGCCGTTCTGTTTGGCATCGCGCCAACCGTAGGTCAACGCTTCGCCCTGCACCCCGTGCATACGCGCTCGACCTTGTAGCCCTTGGCCTTCAGCTTCTCGACCACGCCATCATTGCCCAGCAGGTGCAATGTGCCGACCACCACCAGCGTACCGCCCTGCCCAGCCTGCAGGTACGGCAGCAGTTTCGGCACCCAGGCGTCATTGCGGCCGGTATTGATGCGCTGGTAAAGCTGTGGATACTGCTGGCGCATTTCCGCCGCCATCCTAGTCCACAGCACGCGCTCGTCACCGCGGCGCCAGGCATCGTGCAGCTGGCGTGCCTGCTCATCGGCCTTGCCAGCCTGGTCCAGCGCTTCGGCCAGCATCTGCCGCTGTTCCTGCAGCGTCATTCCATCGAGCATGCCGATCTGGGTGTCGATGTCTTCCAGTCCCGCGGTCTTGCGCCCGGTCTTCCGCGCACGCTCCATGAAGTGCCGGTCCAGGCCCAGCGCCGGGTCCAGGCCCAGTTTCTGCATCTGCCCGACCGAAATGCTCAGGCCAACGAACCAGGGCTTCATGCCCTGCATCTGCGCCAGCGGCAGTTTGTTCTCTGCAGCGAACGCCTGCAGCTTCTGCCAGGTGGCGGCATCGAGATCACGCTTGAGCTCGCTGCCATCGGTACGGGTCGCGGCCTGCACCATGCGGCTGGCCAGCTGTGGCGACTGCATGTCTTCCGGCGACAGTTCGAACACCACCCGCTGCGAGGCCTCGAACGCCTGCTCGACGTCCGCCGACAACGGATAATCCTGCGGCTTCAACAGGTGGAACGACCCCAGCAGGTACACTCGTGCATCGCCCGGACCGGTCACCTTCCACAGCAACGGCACCGGCGGCTTGGCTGCCATTGCGGTCGCCGCATCGCTGGCCGGAGCATTGCGGGCTGGCGCCAGCGGCGCGAACACGCAGGCCGCCAGCAGCAGCGCGGCACTGAACAGGTGTCTGATCGTCATGGTCAGCCTTCTCCTTCGGGCAGGTGGTAGGCCTTCTCCCCCGCTTCCACGCGCAGGTCGAGCCGGTTTTCCGGCGGCGCCAGCGGACAGGTCGCATACGCGGTGAACGCACACGGGGGGTTGTAGGCATGGTTGAAATCGATGCGTACCGTACCGTCGGCAGTGGGCGCATCGGTATCCAGGTAGCGGCCAGCCGGATAGCTGCCACGGCCGCTGGTGCGATCGGCGAAGATCAGGAACAGCGGTTGCCCGGGCGCACCGATCGCCTCCAGGCGCCAGCTGCGCCCACCGCGCTCGAACTCGACTGCACCGGCATTGGGCATCTCGGTGGTCAGGCCGGTGATGTCGACGATGGGCAGGGTCTTGCCGGCCGCATGCGGCACGAAGCGCGCCTGCACCTGCCAGTCCGGACCGCCCGGCCAGTACTCGAGGCCAGCGAAATCACGGCGGGCCGGCGCATCCGCGTGCTTGACCCGCAGCGCATCGCGCGGGCCGCGACGGATGATGCTGAGCTGGCCCTTGCCGCCATCGAAGGCCAGCAACGTCGGCTGCGGGTCTTTGTCAGTGTCGACGCGGATGCGGCCGCGTACCGGTTGGCCGTCGTGGCTGACATCGACGCCCGCCTCCGGCGTGAACCACCACTGGCTGCCCTCACGACGCAACAGGCCCAGCTTGCCCGGGCCGACGGCCAGGCGGATGCCGTTGGTGGCGCCGCTGCCGACGAAATGCGATTTGTTCTGCAGCCAGTGCAGGCCGACCAGCGCGGTCCAGCCATCCGGCCGGGTCAGGTCCTGGTAGCGTGCCACCCGCCACTGCTGCTGCGCGGCCGCGTAGGCCGGGTCTTCAGTGACCGTCGGTGCCGGCGGCGCTGCCGGGCTGCAGGCGGCCAACACCAAGGCGGCCAGCAGGCCGCCCATTCCCCGATAACGCATCGATGCTCCCCTCAACGTCCGCGCAGGAACCAGCGGTCGATCTCCGCCAGCGAAAAACGGGCCCAGGTCGGCCGGCCGTGGTTGCACTGGCCGGACCGTTCGGTGATTTCCATGTCACGCAGCAGCGCGTTCATCTCCGGCACGGTCAGGCGCCGGTTGGCGCGCACCGCGCCGTGGCAGGCCATGGTCGACAGCAGTTCATCGCGTGCGCTGGCCACGCGCCGGCTCTGCCCGTGCTCGCGCAGATCGGTCAACACGTCGCGCAGCAGGCCTTCCGGTTCGGCATGCGCCAGCAGCGCCGGGATGCTGCGCACGTGCAGCGCACCGGGGCCAGCACGGGTGACCTCGAAGCCGAGCGCCGCCAGTGTTCCAGCTTCGCTTTCGGCGGTGTCGGCCTCGCGTTCGCCCACCGCCAGCGTGATCGGCACCAGCAGCGGCTGCGACTGCAGGCCGATGCCATCGTGCGCATTCTTCAAGCGCTCGTAGCCAATGCGTTCATGCGCTGCGTGCATGTCGACCACGATCAGGCCTTCGGCGTTCTCGGCCAGGATGTAGATGCCGTGCAGCTGCGCGATCGCGTAGCCCAGCGGTGGCACGCCAGCGTCGGCATTGGTTTCCGGCAACCCGTTCCCGGTCGGCATCGGCGGCAGTGCCGCTCCGCGCTCGGCCCCGGAGGGTGCGGCATACAACGCAGCGTAGGCGGCCGGTGCATCGGCCACCTGCAGGCCCAGCGGCTGCTGCGGGCGCCAGCCGGAGAATCCACCACCACCACCACCGCCGGAGCCGGCGCCGGGTGCCGGACCGCGCACCAGTCCGAAAGCCGATGCACCTGCACTCGACGCCATCGGTGCAGCAGCGGCGTCCACCGGATGCACGGGACCTGCACCGATCTCCTGCGCCGACATGCCGGCACGGGTATCGGCCAGCGCATCCTTCAGCGTGCGATAGACGAAATCATGCACCAACCGCGAATCACGGAAGCGCACCTCGTGCTTGGCCGGGTGCACGTTGACATCGACGCGTGTCGGGTCCAGCTCCAGGAACAGCACATAGGCGGGTTGGCGACCGTGGTACAGCACATCGCCATAGGCCATCTTCACTGCGTGGGCGACACTGCGGTCGCGCACCGAACGGCCGTTGACGTACAGGTACTGCTGGTCGGCGCTGGCCCGCGAGTAATGCGGCTGCGCGATCCAGCCATGCAGGCGCAGGCCGGCACCGCTGTGGTCCACGCGCACGGCCTGGTTGGCGAAGTCCTCGCCCAGCGTTTCGGCCAGCCGCGCATCGGAGTACAGATCGCCGGGCTTGTAGCGGCGCGAGGCCTTGCCATTGTGCGACACGCGCAGTTCGACATCGGGACGCGCCAACGCCAGTGACCGCAGCCACTCTTCGATATGGCCCAGTTCGGTACGCTCGGCGCGCAGGAACTTGCGTCGTGCCGGCACGTTGTAGAACAGCTCGCGCACTTCTACCGTGGTGCCGGGCGCGTGCGCGCGCGGGGTTACCTCGCCGATCTTGCCACCTTCGATCTGCAGCGCAGAACCATGTTCGTCATGCGCGCGGCGAGAGGACAGGGTGAAGCGGCTGACCGAGGCGATCGACGGCAGTGCTTCGCCACGGAAACCGAGCGTCGCCACCGATTCAAGATCGTCCAGGTCAGCGATCTTGCTGGTGGCATGGCGCGATACCGCCAGTGGCAACTGTTCCGGTGCGATGCCACTGCCGTTGTCACGGATGCGGATCAGGCGCACACCGCCCTCCTCCAGGTCGATATCGACGCGGCTGGCGCCGGCATCGATCGCGTTCTCGACCAGCTCCTTGACTACTGACGCAGGGCGTTCGACCACTTCGCCAGCGGCGATCTGGTTGATCAGGATCTCCGGCAACGGCCGGATCGGGCGCGGGCCAGGCGCGCTCATGGGAGGAGATGGGCAGCAGACTTCATGGGGGTGATGATAGCGGAGCGGCCCGTCGTCCGCCGGGCATGAATCATCTGGCGTGCCCAGCGGCAGGATCCGCGCAAATGGCGATGCGTTCATCAGAAGAGCGCCCATCGCTCATGGGGCGCGGCTCGACGCTACATGAAGCAACAACCCGCCTTCGGCGGGCTATTTGCTGCCGCCGGCCATCGTGCCTGCGGCGTCGATCTCGGCCTGGGCGCGGGCTGCGTACAGCGTGCCTGGAGGTGGCTGGCGGCTGAAGAAGGTGTGCACGCCATCCAGCACCGCACCGGCGATCTTGCGCTGGTAGGCCGGATCGATCAGGCGGCGCTCTTCATCCGGGTTGGAGATGAACGCGGTTTCCACCAGCATCGCCGGCATGTCCGAGGTGCGCAGCACCGCGAAGTTGGCACGCTCGATGTTCGGCTTGTGGTTGTTGCCGATCCGCTTCAGGCCGCCCAGCACATGGCCGGCCGCATCTTCGGAAGCCTTCATGTAGCCGCTCTGGGCCAGGTCCAGCAGCACGTTGGCGAGCGTGCCTTCGGTCTGCTGCAGGCGCACGCCACCCACCAGGTCGGCCGCGTTTTCCTTGTCCGCCAGCCAGCGGGCGCGCTGCGAAGAGGCGCCCTTGGTCGACAGCACGTACACCGACGAACCGGTGGCCGAACGGTTTTCAGCGGCGTCGGCGTGGATCGAAATGAAGATGTCCGCCTTGTTCGCACGCGCCTTCTGCGCTCGCATCGGCAGCGGAATGAACACGTCGCTGTCGCGGGTCAGATAGGCCTTCAGCCCAGGCGTGGCGTTGACCTGGCGGGCCAGCTCACGCGCCACTGCCAGGGTCACGTCCTTCTCGCGCTTGCCGGTCGGCCCGATCGCACCCGGATCCTGGCCTCCATGGCCCGGGTCAATCGCCACCACCAGGTGGCGCATGCCAGCCTGCATGCGGATACGCGAGGCATCGCTGGGCATGGCCGGGCGTGGCGGTTCAACCGGGGGCGGCGCCGGTGCGGGCACCGTGGCCGGCGGCGTGGTCACCACCGCCGCAGTGCGCTGGCCAGCGAGGATCGCAGCCGGCGAAGAAGAAGGCGTGCTGCTGGCGGCTGTGCCGGCTGCTGCGACCTGGGTCGGTGCAGTGGACGGTGCCGGCGTCGGCGCGGCCGGAGCTGCGGCGGTGGCACTGGCCTGCTGCTGCACCTGTGCAGTCAACAGCGCAGTGGCACGTGCAGCATCCGTCCGTGACTGCGCGCTCTGGGCCGGGGATGGCGAAGGCGTGCCGGCAGGTGCCTGCGGCTGCACCACCGGCGCGACCGCCGGGCGGCTGGCGGCCACGGCCGGACCGTCGCCCGGCCATTCGATCACCAGCTTGGATTCATTGCCCTCGCGCTGCATCTGCGGGCGGAACGGCGCCACTGATTCAGCGAGGTCGAAAACGACACGGAAAGTCCCCGGCACCGGCTGTCCGGTACGCACCGCCGTGACCACGCCCTGCGCGGCCGGCATCTTCAGATTGCGTACCGCGCTGGAGTCCGGGAAATCGACCACCAGGCGGTTCGGGCCTGCCAGTGACAGCGTCTTGTAGCCACCACTGCCGACCAGCGAAATCTCCGCACGGGTGCCGGTGGCGCCAGTGTTCAGCAGCACCTGGCGCACTTCGCCCGCCCACGCACTGACGCTCGCCAGACCCAGTCCGACGGCGGCACAGATGGCGATGAGACGGTTCCCCGGGCGCATGGCTCAGGATTCAATCACCGCGCTGAACGGAATGCAACACCTTTTTCCTTAATAATCCGTAACCTGCCGGTGTTTGTTCTCGTCAGCCGACAGAAATGGCCTGCAAGTCGCCCCCTTGGGGCAGCCGTTGCAGCCATTCACACCCGACGTCGCTGGCTGCAGTGAGACGCGCTCGGCGGCCGTGTCCCTCGATCTCCAGCGCCACCACCAGATCGGTCGGCGGCAGTGCGCCGGCCCCGCGTTCGGGCCATTCGACCAGCCACAACACCGCACTTCCCTCGTCCAGGCCGAGGAAATCGAGCTCGCCGGCCTGGCCGATCCGGTACAGGTCCAGATGCCATGCTTCACCACCGCCGGCCAGTGGGTAGCGCTCGACCAGGGTGTAGGTGGGGCTGCGGATGGCGCCCTGCACGCCCAGCGCACGCAGCAAGGCGCGGGCCGTAGTGGATTTGCCGGCGCCGAGGTCACCACGCAGCTCAATCAGCGCCTGCGGCGGCCGGGTGGCCGCCAGCCACTGCCCGAGCAGTTCGGTGGCATCGCTGTCGGCAAGGAAGAAATCGGTCATGGAGAACATTCCGGATTGGCCAGTCGCCGCAACGGCACCAGCAGGTCAGTAGGAAGCAGGCCACGTGCGCCGTCGGCAGCAGCGGCATCACCGGCCAGCGCGTGCAGCAGCGCACCCGCGGCGGCAGCGTCGAAGGCGGCCAGCCCCTGCGCGCGCAGGCTGGCGATGATGCCGGTGAGCAGGTCGCCCATGCCCCCCACGGCCATGCCGGGATTGCCGGCAGCGATCAGCCGTGGCGTCTGCCCGGGGGCCGCCACGATGCTGCCCGCGCCCTTCAGCACCACCACGGCGTGGAAGCGCTCGGCCAAGGCCTGTGCGCTGCCATAGCGATCACGCTGGATATCGGTGGTACTGCAGCCCAGCAGGCGCGAGGCCTCGCCCGGGTGCGGCGTGAGGATCGCGTCCGGCAGCGCACGCGCATCCTGCGCCAGCAGGTTCAGTGCATCAGCATCGACCACCAGCGGTTTGCCACACGCCAGCACCCGCGCAAACAGTGCGCGTGCCCATTCGTCCTGGCCCAGCCCGGGGCCGATCGCCATCACCCTGGCCTTGTCCAGCAACGCCGGCAGCGCGTCGCCATCTTCCAGCGCGTGGGCCATGGCCTCTGGCAGCCGCACCAGCAGGGGGGCGACGTGATCGCGGCGGGTGCCAACGCTGAGCAGGCCCGCGCCTGCACGCAGCGCGGCCTCAGCCGCCATCGCGACCGCGCCGCCACTGCCGTGGTTGCCGCCGATGCACAGCACGTGGCCCGATTCGCCCTTGTGGGTATTGGCCCGTCGCGGTGGCAGCAACGCCGGCAAGCGATCCCCCGTCCAGCGCTGCGCGCTTGCGTGGATGCCGTCCCAGGCCTGATCGGGCACTTCAAGCGGCGCCAATCGGCGCTGGCCCACCCACTCCAGTGCATCGCCGGTGTACAGGCCACGATGGCAGGCGATGAACTGCAGCGTGACATCGGCCTTCACCGCCACGCCTGGCACGCAGCCGCTGTCGGCATCAACACCGCTGGGCACGTCCAGCGCCAGCACGCAGCCGCGCGCAGCGTTGAGCGCCTCGATCATCGCCTGGGCCATGCCGGCCGGCGCCCGCTCCAGGCCCAGCCCGAACAGGGCGTCCACATAGACCTCGGCGACCGGCAGCTGGCCGTCGAACTCGACGATGCTGCCGCCTGCCGCAGCAAATTCCGCTGCCGCCCGCGCCGACAGCACCGTGGCGGGCGGCTTGCCGGGCAACGTGACCACCTGCACCGGGCGCCCCGACCTCAGCGCATGGCTGGCCAGCACGTAACCGTCGCCGCCGTTGTTGCCGGCACCGGCCAGCACGCACAGCTGGAGGGCCTCCGGCCACTGCTGCAGCAGGCACTGCCATGCGGCCAGGCCGGCCTGCGACATCAGGGTCCAGCCACCGTCGCCGGCCAGCGCCGATGCGCGCTCATCCAGCGAACGTGCTGCTGCGGTATCGAACAGAAGGGAAAGATCGGGCATGCAGGGATTTTATACTGGTGCACATGTCTCCCGTCCCTGCCCCCGTCGACCCCGCCCTGGCCGTGCAGCGCATCCGCGAACTGGCGCGTGCGCATGGCTTCCAGCGCTGCGGTATCGCCGGCATCGAGCTGGGCGAGGATGAGGCGCACCTGGCCGACTGGCTGGGCCAGGGCCTGTACGGCACGATGGACTGGATGGCGCGCCACGGCACCCTGCGCGCGCGCCCGGCCGAGCTGCTGCCCGGTACCGTGCGGGTGATCTCGGTAGGCATGGACTACAGCCACAAGGACGACACCGAAGCGTGGGCGACGCTGGCCGACCCGGGCCGTGCCTACGTGGCGCGCTATGCGCTGGGCCGCGACTACCACAAGCTGATGCGCAACCGCCTGCAGAAGCTGGCCACGCAGATCAACGACGAAGTCGCGCCACTGGGCTACCGGGTATTCGTCGATTCGGCCCCGGTACTGGAACGCGCACTGGCCCGCAACGCCGGGCTCGGCTGGATCGGAAAGCACACCTGCCTGATCGACCGCAACGGCGGTTCCTGGTTCTTCATCGGCGAGATCTACATCGATATCCCGCTGCCGATCGATGCGCCGGCCACCGCGCACTGCGGCACCTGCACGCGCTGCATCGATGTCTGCCCCACCCGCGCGATCACCGGCCCGCAGCGGCTGGACGCGCGGCGCTGCATTTCCTACCTGACCATCGAGCACGATGGCGCCATTCCCGAAGAGATGCGGCCATTGATGGGCAACCGCATCTACGGCTGCGACGACTGCCAGCTGGTCTGCCCCTGGAACAAGTTCGCCAAGCGCACCGACGAAGCCGACTTCCGCGCGCGCAACAACCTCGATACCGCGCGCCTGGACCAGTTGTTCGCCTGGGACGAAGCCGAGTTCCTGCGACGCACCGAAGGCAGCCCGATCCGCCGCAGCGGCCACGAGCGTTGGCTGCGCAACATCGCCGTGGCGCTGGGCAATGCGCCCGCCTCGGCCGAGGCCCTGGCAGCCCTGCACACCCGTGTCGACGATCCCTCGCCGCTGGTGCGTGAACACGTGCAGTGGGCACTGGGCCAGCACACGGCGCGCTGACGTGCGATCCTGAGCCCCCGTTCCACCCGCAGCACGCCGTTTCCATGCAGCCACGCAACAACGACATCTTCACCCCCAGCCAGCTCAACACCCTGGCCCGTGACCTGCTGGAAGGCAGCTTCCCGGCGATCTGGGTCGAGGCCGAACTGGGCAGCGTGGCGCGCCCCGCCTCCGGGCATCTCTACTTCACGCTGAAGGATGCGCGCGCGCAGCTGCGTGCGGCGATGTTCCGGATGAAGGCGCAGTACCTGAAGTTCGTGCCGCGCGAAGGCATGCGCGTGCTGGTGCGCGGCAAGGTGACCCTTTACGACGCCCGTGGCGAGTACCAGATGGTGCTGGACCACATGGAGGAAGCCGGCGAAGGCGCACTGCGCCGCGCATTCGAGGAGCTGAAGGCACGGCTGGAGGCTGAAGGCCTGTTCGACCCGGCACGCAAGCGGCCGATGCCGGCACACGTGCAACGCCTGGCGGTGATCACCTCGCCCACCGGCGCCGCCGTGCGCGACGTGCTGAGCGTGCTCGGCCGCCGCTTCCCGCTGCTGGAGGTGGACCTGCTGCCGACCCTGGTACAGGGCAGCAGCGCCGCGGCGCAGATCACCCGGCTGCTGCAGGCCGCCGATGCCAGTGGCCGCTACGATGTGATCCTGCTGACCCGCGGCGGCGGTTCGCTGGAAGACCTGTGGGCATTCAATGACGAAGCCCTCGCCCGTGCGATCGCTGCCAGTCGCACCCCAGTGGTGTCGGCGGTGGGCCACGAGACCGACTTCAGCCTCAGCGACTTCGCCGCCGACCTGCGTGCGCCAACGCCATCGGTAGCGGCCGAGCTGCTGGTCCCTGACCAGCGCGAACTGGCGCTGCGCCTGCGCCGCACCGCCGCGCGCATGGTGCAGCTGCAACGGCATGCGATGCAGCAGGCCATGCAGCGCACCGACCGCGCCCTGCTGCGACTGAACGCCCAGAGCCCGCAGGCGCGGCTGGACCTGCTGCGTCGCCGTCAACTTGATCTGGGCCGGCGCCTGCATGCCGCCTTCAACCAGCAGCAGGAACGCCGTGCTGCGCGCCTGCGCCATGCAGCAGCGATCCTGCGCGGGCGCCACCCGCAGCGCCAGCTCGATGCGATGCAACGCCGGCTGGCCGCCCTGCGCGGCCGCCCGCAGGCCGCGATGCAGCGCCTGCTGGAACGTGATGCACTGCGCCTGCGCGGGCTGGCGCGTTCGCTGGAGGCCGTCAGCCCGCTGGCCACCGTGGCGCGTGGCTACAGCATCCTCACCCGCAGTGACGATGGCACCCTGGTGCGGAAGGTCGACCAGGTGCGGCCTGGCGATGCGCTGCAGGCACGCGTCGGCGACGGCGTGATCGACGTGCAGGTGAAGTAAAGGGGTGTTCGGCAGGGCTGCGCCCTGCACCTGCAGAGGCTTCAAGCCAAGACAACGGCAACAGCGAAAGCTGGCATTCCGTGGGTTGGCGGAGCGGTCCCGGAGTGCGGGGACGCCGTAAACCCGTCCATGGGGGCTTGGCAGCCGCATCCATGCGGCTGACACCCCGCACTCCGGCACCGCCCCACCTCTGACAGTTTTCCGCGATCGGTAGATCCACGCCATGCGTGGATGAATCTCCATCGGAATCGAATATTTCGAATCAAGATCGAAAAGCATCCACGCATGGCGTGGATCTACCGTGTCGACCAAGGTCGACACCTACCAACAGCAGCAGAAATCTGTCGAAGGCGGGGTGGGTCCGGTTGCGGGAGTGTCCGCGGCATGGATGCCGCGGCCAAGCCCCCATGGACGGGTTTACGGCGTCTCCCGCAACCGGCGCCACCCCGCCACCCCACGGAATGCACACTGTTGCTATTGCTATTGCTATTGCTGTTGCTGTCGCTCTGGCTTCGGCAGGTGCAGGGCTGCAAGCCCTGCCGCCCCCCCCTACTTTGCCTGCTCGCAGAACTTCTGCCGGTACTCGAGCGCCTTCGGCATCAACGCCTGCAGGTTCTGGATGCGGGTACCCGGATTCGGGTGGGTGGAAGCGAACTCCGGCGGCGCCTGGCCGCCACTGGCCTGGCCCATGCGCTGCCACAACGGCACCGCCTCGCGCGGATCGAAGCACGCTGCCGCGGCCAGCATCAGCCCCACTTCGTCGGCCTGCGTCTCGTGGCTGCGCGCATAGGGCAGCAGATAGCCGTAGCCCATCGCCGACATCATCATCTGTTGCTGCTGCGCATCCATGCCGCTGGCGGCACCCGCCATCTGCCCGATCTGGGTCAGCTTCTGCTGCGCCATGCGCTGCGCGCCGTGGCGCAGCAGCGCATGGGCGATCTCGTGGCCCATCACCACCGCCATTGCATCGCGCGTACGCGCCACCGGCACCAGGCCGGTGTAGACCGCCATCTTGCCGCCCGGCAGGCAGAACGCATTGGCCTGCTCGGACGGGATCACATTCACTTCCCACTGGAAATCCCGCGCGAAATGCGCCGGCTGCACGCCGTGCTCCTGTGCCAGTGCGGTCTCCACCACATCCACCTTGGCGATCAGCCGCTGTGCGATGTCGCGCACATCGCGCGCGATCGGCGCATTCGGATCCATCGGCCGTTCCTGCGACAGGATCTGCTGGTAGGCCTGCAGCCCGAGCGCGGTCTCCTGGCGCGCATCCAGACTGCTGTCGATCATCACCTTCTCGCCGGTGTAGGGATCGACCGTGCGATTGGAGAACCAGTAGAACACCGCATAGCCCGCCGCCAGCAGCAGCACCCACCAGCGGATGTTGCCGAACAGGCCGCGCCGCTGCGGGCCTTGCGGCGAGCGGGAAAAGGGATCATTGCGCATCGGTGGTCTTCCAGCAGATCCCGCCGGCTGGCGGGCACGGCGCAATCTTAGTGTGCGGACGCCTGCAGCGGGTGAAGCCCGATGCCGCTCAGATGCCCCGCACCAGACGGAAGCCGATGCGCGCGTTGGTGGTATCCGAATCCTGCGATTGCCGCCAGGCCGCACGGGTCTGCTCGGGCGCATTGGCCCAGTTGCCGCCCCGGATCACCCGTGACCGGCAACCCGGGTTGAACCAGGCCGCACCATCGGACGGCGCGCGCCGGTAGCTGGCATGCCAGCAATCGGCCACCCATTCGCTGAGGTTGCCGGCCATGTCGTGCAGGCCGAAGGCATTGGCCTGGAAGCTGGCCACCGGGGCCGGTCCCCACCAGCCATCGCCGTAGCCGATGAAAGCGTTGTGCCAGTGCCGACCCGAAGGCGAGACGTCCTTGCTGCCGGTGAAGTTGCCGCTGCCCGGCGGCGGCGTGCCAGCATCTCCCCAGGGATAGCGGCCACTGCTCCCAGCACGCAGCGCATACTCGAATTCAGCCTCGCTGGGCAGCCGGTAGCTGCGGCCAGTCTGCTCGGACAGCCACGCCGCGTAGTTCTCGGCATCCCGCACGCTGACGTGCATCACCGGCGAATTGCCCAGCGCACGACCGCCGTCATAGTCGGAACGCCAGTCCACCCCGCTGCGGCGGATGAAATTGCCGCTGCGTTCGTCATACACCACCGAATGGCCGCGCCGGGTCGCACGTGGGCGCGCATTGGACGCCTTCACGTAGCGCTCGAAATCGCTGACCGTGACCTCGGTGACCGCCATCGCAAAGCCGCGATCGAAGCGCACGTAGTGCGAAGGCCGCTCGGAATCGGTCGATCCCGGTTCTGCATCACCGGCGCCCATCTGGAAGCCGCCATGCGGTACCACCACCATCTGCGGCCCGCGCCCGCCATCGCGCATGGCGTCGCTGAACACCTGGCCGGGACGGAAGCTGCCGTAATGCGTGGCCAGGTCGATGCGCTCGCGCAACTGCCCCACCACGGCGTCACCCGGCAGGGCGATGCGCAGCGCCTCGGCCAGCTTCTCGCGCGCCGGCTTCAGCCCCTGCGGTGTAGCGAGGTCGCGCAGGCCCTCATCACGCAGCTGCAGCAGCGTGGCGGCGCGGATCTGCTCGATGCGCTCAAACGCGTCGGCAATCGTCGGCGAAGAATCACGGACCTTGCTGGCCTCGGCCAGCCAAGTGCCGGCACTGGCGAAATCCCGCGCCCGCGCGGCGTCCTCGGCCCGGCGGATCAACCCGCTCTCGGCTGCAGCAAGGCCCTGCCGTGCGCGGCTGTTGTCTTCATCCAGCGCCAGCGCCTCACGGAAATTGCCGATGGCACCGTCGCCATCCTCACCGATCCGGTCCGAGCGCAGGTCCTCCTCGCCGGCGCGGTTGTAGGCCACCACGCGCTGCGCCAGCTCCACCCGCGCCTGCAGCGCACGCACCTTCTCATCCTTCGGCGCCAGGGTCAGCAACACCAGTGCCTGGCGGCTGGCCTCGGCCAGTGCCTCGCGCTGCTTCAGCGGCCGCACCAGCAGCGCATCGGCCAGCTGCTGCAGTCGCTGCCGGGCACGCTGCAGGCCCAGCCGGGCCTGGCGATCATCCGGGTCTTCTACCTGCACCGCCAGCCACAGCGGAATGGCAGCGTCCGCATCTTCATAGAGCCGCCCTTCGGCGAACGCCTGCTCGGCGGCGCGACGCAACTGGGCCAGGCTGCGGCCCTGGCGGTCCACCCTTGGCGGCGTCCACTGCTGTACGTCCTCGGCGGCATCTTCACCGGCGATGGTCACGCTGCCCTGCCCGGCCTGCGGACTGGCATCGGTGCCGGTGTCGGCCCCCTCGGCCGCGGGCGCCTCTCCGCTGGCGGCCCTGTCCGCCGGCGCGGACGGCGACGGCGTGCAGCCGGCCAGGGCCACGGCCAGGGCGGTGCACAGCACGGGCGACAACGGAAAACGCAAGCAGAGCCTCCTTCGGCACGGACGCGGACCGACGTTAGGCTATTCTCCCCTGCCTGAGCAAACCCGAGTAGTAGGCCCTGACCCGTGGCAACCTGGATCACCACCCCCGCCGAGCTGGATGCGTACTTCCAGCAGCGCCCGACCCGCATCGGCCTGGACACCGAATTCATCCGTGAACGCACCTTCTGGCCACAGCTGGCGCTGGTGCAGATGGCCGTTGGGCAGGACATCCTGCTGATCGACCCGCTGATTCCCGGCATGACCGAAGCGCTTGCCCCCTGGCTGGCCGATGAATCGATCACCAAGGTGATGCACAGCGCCAGCGAAGACCTGGTCGCGTTCAAGTGGGCCTGCGGCGTGCTGCCGCGGCCACTGTTCGACACCCAGATCGGTGCCGCGCTGGCCGGTATCGGCGGTGGCATGGGCTACCAGAAGCTGGTGGCGGAAATCACCGGCGTGGCGCTGGCCAAGGGGGAGACCCGCTCGGACTGGATGCGCCGCCCGCTGTCGGAGTCGCAGTTGCAGTACGCCGCCGACGATGTCGAGCACCTGTTCGCATTGCATGACGCCATTGATGCCAAGCTGCAGGCCCTGGGTCGCCAGCAGTGGCTGCACGACGATGGCGAGCGGCTGCTGGCCAGCGTCGCCAACGATGAAGACCGCTGGCCGCACCTGGCAATGCGCTCGGCACAGTTCCTTGATGCCGCCGCCCAGCACCGCCTGCTGCGCCTGCTGCGCTGGCGCGACGTGCAGGCACGCAACAGCGACCGCCCGCGCAGCTGGATCCTGGACAACGAACTGGCCGCCACCCTCGCGCGCACGCCACCGGCCGACGAGGCTGCGCTGGGCAAGCTGTTCGAGCAGTTCCCGAAGGCACCGCGCAAGCTGGCCGGCGCTGTCTGGCAGTCGCTGTCCACGCCGCTGGCCGATGAAGCCGACGCCCCGCTGGCGCTGCCGGCCAACGACAGCAACAAGCAGGCCCTGAAGAAGCTGCAGGATGCGGTGGCCGAGCGCAGCCGTGAGCTGGGGCTGCCGGATGGCATCCTTGCCTCGCGCAAGCATCTGGAAAGCTATCTGGAACGTCGCCAGTGGCCGGCCGCACTGGCCGGCTGGCGCCAGCAGGAACTGGAATCGCGGCTGCAGGCGCTGCTGCCCGCGCGCTGACACCGCGGGCGCCAGCGCCGCATCGGTACCCGCCATGCGCAGAATGAGCATCTTCCACGCTTGCCGGCGCAGGTGTGGGACTGTCCAATAGCGTCCCCGCCAATGTTGGATTGCATCAGATGACAAATGGAATTGCGAAGGATGGCCTCTCCGCCGAGGACCTGGCCTGGCGCACAAAGGCACGTGCCGCATTGCAGGCAGAACGCTATTCCGAACTGGACGCAGCGCTGGCATCGCACGAACAGGCCTGGCTGGCGGGCGAACGGCCGATGCCCGGCATCCGCTGGCGCCTGCGCAACCTGCAGGATCCCGCCCTGACCCTGGACGCGCGCCTGCAGCAGGCACAGCAGTGGGTCGCTGCCGTGCCCCACAGCTACTACGCCCACCTGCGCCTGGGCGCGTGCTGGGAGGAAGCGGCCGGCGCCCTGCGCAGCGCCGATGTGGCTGCGCTGGTTGAAGACAGCCAGTGGCTGGCCGCACAGCTGGCCCGCGATCATGCCGTGCAGGCCTACCTCCAGGCGGTCCCGCTGTCGCCACGCCCCGCGTTGGCACTGGATGGCATCAAGCGCATCACCAGCTACCTGCGCGAACCGAACTGGCTGCGCGCGTTGCAGGCCGGGGAGCCTGCCGGGTCCGATGATGCCGCGCTGGCCGAGCACTACCCGCAGGCCTGGCCACAGGCACTGCAGCTGCTGTCGCGCTTCGGCGCACCGCTGCGGACACTGCCGGATACGCTGCCCCCGTTGCTGCGCGAGCGCAGCCAGGACGATTTCGATGCACCGCTGGGCTACTGGATGCGCCTGGTGCTGGAACAGCGCCCCGACGACCTGAGCACGCTGGAAGACACCCTCTACTTCCTGTACCCACGCTGGGGCGGCAGCCACGAAGCGATGGAAGACTTCATCGAAGGCAGCTGGTGCCGCGGCCTCGACCTGGCGCAGAGCAATGCGTTGCGCTGGTGCAAGGCACAGGACTGGCTGGCCGAGTCGCCGCAGCGCGATGACAGCGAAACCGTAGCCGCGCACGAGCGCGCGTATGCGCAGATCCTCGACTGGCACCTGGACCGCAACCTGCGCGCGCAGGTCCTGGCCCAGCGTGCCGGGCTGCGCTACCGGCTTGGCCGCATTGAAGGCACGGACGATGTCGTGCAGTGGGATGCACGCCACATGCAGGCGGTACTGGAAGACCTGCAGCAGGCATGGACGTTGGACCGCGACGTGGTCCTGCATGAGGGCCTCAGCAACCTGGAGGCCTGCACCTGGTTCGCCCATGTCGCCGGTGCCGAAGCGCTGTTCGCCCAGGTGGTGGACTACGCCGCACGCGAAGGTGATTCGGCGATCGGCCTGCTCTGGGCGGCTACCGCCATCGAGCACGGGATGCTGGGCCAGACCGCCGACCCTGCACGCGCACAGCCCCTGCTGCAGCGCGCATTGAAACTGGCACCGCAGGAGAACACGTCGGCAGTCACGTTCGCGGCCAACCTGTTCTGCGATGTCTCGCAGGCAGCCGGCCTGTCGCTGCTGCTGCGGATGGCCGAAGCGGGTGACGCCGGCGCGATGTCCGCACTGTGCGACCTGTACAAGGGCCGGCTGGGCGGCCGCGACCAGCCGGATTTCGTTGATGCGCAGAAGGCCCTGTACTGGCAGGAGCGTGCCGTGGAAGGCGGCGACCTGATCGCCACCTACAACCTCGCCGTGCGCCTGGTCGCCGCAGGTGGCGCGGAGAATGAAGCGCGTGCGCGCGAGCTGTACCTGCGTTGCCTGCGCGAGGCCGACGCCGGTGAGCGCGTATGGGGCCCGACCTGCCGCAACCTGGCCTGCCTGGCGTTCGATGGACAGAACGACGCGCACAAGCGCGAGGCGGTCGAACGTGCCTTGATTCCGCTGTGGTGGCGTGGTGACGACGATGACAAGCTGTGGGCCGCCGGCTACCTGGCCGACATCTACCACTTCGGCAATGGCGTGCCGGCCAACGCCTTCCTGGCCCTGGCGTGGCTGCAGCGCGCCATCGAGATCGACCCGGAGTACGTGGACGTAGTGCGCATGGCGCCGCTGATCAATGGCGAAGGCCGCTGGTTCGGTGCCAGCCGTGCGCGCAAGCAGCAGGCGCAGGACCGCCAGCAGGTGGACAGCGCCACCTGGGCCCTGACCTTCGGCCAGCGCAGCCAGGACAGCGACCTTACCGCAGTCTGAAACAACGAAAAGGGCGGCCCGGAACTCCGGGCCGCCCTTTGCATTCCAGCGGTGCGATGACGGGGGAACCCGCCACCGCGCCAGAGCCTTACCAGTTCATGTTCAGCGAGACACCCACGGTGCGCGGTTCGTTGTAGACCGCGGCCATGTAGTTCTCGATCACACCCTTGAGGTTCTTCTCGTTGGTGATGTTGCGCGCGAACAGCGCCACTTCGTAGGCACCGTAGTTGCCCGAGTAGCCGATCTTCAGGCCGCCCTCGAAGTCACCCTTGGAGTTGAACTCCTTGGTGTCGTACAGCACGAAGCTGGTGTAACCCTGCTTGTTCCAGTCGGTGGAGACGAACATGGTGCCGGCGTCGCTGACCGGGAAGTCGTAGCGGGCGGCCAGGTTCACGTTGTACTTCGGTGCATTCGGCAGCGGGTTGCCGTCGATCTGCGCGAAGGTATTGGCGCCGACCTTGATGGTCGGGTCGCCGACGGTGCAGACCACCTGGCCATTGAGGCCGCAGACCTGCGCGTACACGCGCTTGTCCTTGATCTCGCTGTGCAGCAAGCTCAGGCCAGCGCTCAGGGTCAGGTTCGGGATCGGGCGCAGCTCCATGTCGGCTTCGAAGCCGTAGGCCTTGGCCTTGTCGGCGTTGAACAGCACGCCGTTGCCGTCCGAATCGTTGCCGTTGAGCTGGATGTCGTTGACGGTGTAGGTGAACGCGGTGGCGTTCAGGCGCAGGCGGTTGTCCCACAGGCTGCTCTTCACGCCTGCTTCCCAGGACAGGATCGTCTCGGAATCAGCGGTGGTGAAGTCGGCGTTGAATACCGCCGAGCGGCCCTGGATGGTCGGGCCACGGAAGCCGCGCGCGACCTTGGCATAGACGCTCACGTCCGGGGTGATCTGATACATCGCGCTCAGATCCCAGCTCGGCGTGGTGTCGGACATCTTGACGTCGGTGCGGCCCTTGTAGGTGACCACGCCGGCGGCGGTATCAGCGGTCTTCAGCAGACGGGTATGCTTCTCGTCCTTGGTCTGGCGCAGGCCAGCGGTGACGGTGAACTTGTCGGTGAAGGCGTAGCTGATCTGGCCGAAACCGGCCCACGAGGTGTTCTTGTTGCGCAGGCGCACCCAGTTGTTCGGGTTGCGTGCCGCGCCCTGCAGGAACCAGCCGCGCTGGTAGAAGTCGGTGGTGTCGCTGCCGTTGAAGTAGAACGCACCGGCCTGCCACTGCAGCGCGCTGTCGTCATGGCTGGCCAGGCGGAATTCCTGGGTCCACTGGTCCAGGTCGCGGATGCGGCCCATCGACTGGCCGTAGCCGTTCGGCACGCCGTTCACCGGGAAATTGACTGCGGCACCACCGTCGGTATCGCCGCGGCTGTAGCCGGAAGTGGTTTCGTAGGCGGTGATCGAGGTGAAGTCGATCGCACCGAAGTCATAACGCGCCTTCACCGAACCACCGTAGGTCTTGTAGGCCTGCGGGTTGTTGTCGGCTTCGTCGTAGGCGACCTTGTCGCGCGGCACGTCGGTCTTGTTCGAGCCCTTGGCCAGCGCACCGCGCAGGAACAGGGTCGAGGTGCCCTCGTAGTCACGGGCGTGGGCCGAGGCCAGGATCGAGAACTGGTCGCTCGGGGTCAGCAGCAGCTGCGCACGCACGTTGCGGTCATCGAAGCCGCCCATGGCGTTCTTCTTCGGGCTGACCGTGCCATCGGCGCTCGGGCCCTTGTAGGTGTTGTCGACGTAGTCGTCGCGGTGCTGGTACAGGGCCGACACGCGGAACGAGGCGACGTCGTTGATCGGGCCGCCGAAGCCGCCGTCGATCGACACGCTGTTGTAGGTGGCGTAGCTGGCGCTGACGCGGCCGGTGTAGTCCTGGGTCGGCTTCAGGGTGTCGAACTTGACGATGCCGGCGGTGGTGTTGCGGCCGAACAGCGAGCCCTGCGGGCCACGCAGCACTTCCACCTGGTCCACGTCATAGACCGGGTTGGACTTCAGCACCACGTGCTCCAGCACCACGTCGTCCTGGATGATCGACACCGGCTGCGAGGCACCCAGGTAGAAGTCGATGTTGCCCAGGCCGCGGATGTAGAAGCGCGGGAAAATGCGGCCGGTGGTGGTTTCCGCATACAGGCTCGGCACGCGGCCGGACAGCGCCAGCAGGGTGTCGTCGCCGCCGGCGGTGAAGTCGCGCATGCGCTCGCCCTGCACAACGCCGACCGAGACCGGCACTTCCTGCAGGTTCTGCTCGCGGTGTTCGGCGGTCACGGTGATCGTGTCCAGCCCGGTCGGGGTCGGCGCGCTGTCCTGCGCGGCGGCACCGAAGCTGCCGACCAGGGCCAGGCCGGCACAGGCCAGGGCCAGCGGGTGGCGGCGGAAGGAGACGAAGGAAGACGACATACCCGACAGGCGGCGGGAATCGGAATGGGAGGGCATGGAATGCTCTGAGGAGGCGTCCGTGCGGCCTGCGCGAGCCGGGCGGCAAAAAGGAGGAGAACTGCGCAAGCGGCCATTATCCCCCAAATTGTTACGATTTCGTTGCGCGGCGCCCGAACCCGGTGAAACAAGCGGTTTCGGCACAGTCACAGGGCATTCCGCACGCCCTGAAGGCTTGACTCACGGCAATGGGGTCAACGCCACATCGACCATCGCAAGCAGGCGCTCGCGGCTGATGCCGTCACGGGCCTGCACCGAGATGCCATGCAGCACCGTGGCGAAGTGGTCACCCAGCGCCTGCACCGCCGCGTCATCGGCCAGCTCACCCTCGGCCTGTGCCTGCTGCAGCCTCGCGATGATCGCCGCCGTGCGCTGGCGACGATGGCTGGCCAACCAGTCCCGCACGCCCTCGCCATCAGGCGACACGCTGCTGGCCGAGGACACCACCAGGCACCCATGCGGGCGCCCGCGCCGGGTATAGGTCAGCACCGCTTCGCGCAGCATGGAGCCGATCGCCTCACGCAGCGCGGCCTGCTCCAGCGCGCGCGGCGCGAAGCCGCCCTCGCCTTCCTCGTACAGCGCAACGGCTTCGCGGAACAGCTGCTCCTTGCTGCCGAACCCGGCATAGATGCGCGCAGAGGCGATGCCCAGTGCTTCGACCAGTGCCGACATCGACGTGCCTTCATAGCCGTGCTGCCAGAACAGCAGCATCGCCTTGCGCAACGCCTGGTCCCTGTCGAATTCGCGCGGTCGCCCTGCCATCTGCCTGCCTGCCCTGGTGAGGCGCGCAGTGTAACGCGGGTGTTGACCACCGCGAGGGTCGCGCCTATTCTTTGTCGATCGACAAATAATTGGAACAACACATGCAGACCCTCAAGGGCCCCAGCCTGCACCTGGCGCAGTTCGCCGCCGACCAGGCCCCATTCAACTCACTTGCCGGCATCGCCGCGTGGGCCGCCGCCCACGGTTTCAAGGCGCTGCAGATTCCCGCGTGGGATGCGCGCCTGTTCGACCTGGCCACCGCCGCCGACAGCCAGGACTACTGCGACGACATCCGCGGCACCCTGGCCGAGCACGGCCTGCAGGTCAGCGAGCTGACCACCCACATCCTCGGCCAACTGGTGGCCGTGCATCCGGCCTACGACGAACTCTGCGATGGTTTCGCCCCCGAAGCACTGCGCGGCAATCCGAAAGCGCGCAGCGAATGGGCACAGCAGCAGCTGCACCTGGCCGCCTGTGCCTCGCGCCGTCTTGGGTTGCAGGACATGGGCACCTTCTCCGGCTCGTTCGCCTGGCCCTACCTGTTCCCGTTCCCGCAGCGCCCGCCTGGCCTGATCGATGCCGCCTTCGATGAACTGGCGCGCCGCTGGCGGCCGATCCTCGATACCTGCGAGGACAACGGCATCAACCTCTGCTACGAGATCCACCCCAGCGAAGACCTGCATGACGGCATCAGCTTCGAGCGTTTCTTCGAGCGCGTCGGCCAGCACGAGCGCTGCCGCATCCTGTTCGATCCCAGCCACTTCGTGCTGCAGCAGCTCGATTACCTGCAGTACCTGGACATCTACCACCCGCTGATCCGCATGTTCCACGTCAAGGATGCGGAGTTCCGCCCCAGCGGCCGCCAGGGCATCTACGGTGGCTACGCCGACTGGACCGAGCGGGCCGGCCGTTTCCGCTCGCTGGGCGACGGCCAGGTCGACTTCAAGTCGATCTTCTCCAAGCTGGCCCAGTACGACTACCAGGGCTGGGCGACGCTGGAATGGGAGTGCTGCCTGAAGGACCAGGAAGCCGGTGCGCGCGAAGGTGCCGCATTCATCCGTGATCACATCATTCCGGTCACCGACAAGATCTTCGACGACTTCGCCGGTGCACCGATCAGCACCGCACAGATGCAGCAGATGCTCGGCATCGCCTGAGCCACAACGGAGCACTCCCCATGACGACGTCCCTTCCCGCTGGCGCTGCCGGCGACGACACCCTGCGCAACCACTACCTGCGCATCGATGGCCAGCGCGTGCACTGCGTCTCCGCCGGCCAAGGCGAGCCGGTACTGTTGATTCCCGGCTGGCCCCAGACCTGGTACGCGTGGCGCCACGTGCTGCATGCCCTGGCCGCAGCCGGCTTCGAAGCGATCGCGGTCGATCCGCCGGGCATCGGCGAATCCGACCGCCCTGCCCACGGCTACGACACCGGCAGCGCTGCCGACGTGCTGCACCAGACCATGCAGGCGCTGGGCCACGATCGCTACCAGGTGGTCGGCCATGACATCGGCATGTGGATCGCCTATGCACTGGCCAGCGACCAGCCACAGGCAGTGCGCCAGTTGGCGGTCACCGAAGCAGTGATTCCCGGCCTGGCGCCGGAACCGGGCATCTTCGCCGCACCGGCCGACAACATTTTCCTCTGGCACTTCATGTTCAACCAGGTTGCCGATCTGCCGGAGGCGCTGATCAGCGGCCGTGAGCGCGCCTACCTGGAGTTCATGTTCGACCGCTGGTCGTACCGCCGCGACGCAGTGGCCGCCGATACCTACATCGCCGCCTACAGCCGCCCCGGCGCACTGCGGGCCGGCTTCGCGTGGTACCGCGCGATTCCGGAAACGATCCGCCAGAACAAGCAGCGCGCGCAGCGCCGGTTGCCGATGCCGGTGCTGGCGATCGGCGCCGAGCACGCCACCGGCGATGCGCCGATGCTGACCCTGCAACCGCATGCCGACAACGTGCGCGGTAGCATCGTGCCGGGTTGCGGTCACTTCATCATGGAGGAGGCACCGCAGGCGTTCCTCGCGCAGCTGCTACCGTTCCTGCAGGAGGCGCGCCATGCGGCTTGAACCGGAATTGCAGCAGTTCGTCGACGCTGTGGCATCGCAGCCACTGCCCGACGATCTGCGGGAACTGCGTGCGATCAGCGAGGGGGCGTTGCCGACGCTGCAGGGGGCGCCGCAGCCAGTTTCACGCGTGATCGAGCACACGGTGATCACACGCGACGGGCATGCATTGGAGGTCCGCCTCTACACACCGCAAGGGCTGCGCGATGGCCCGGCGCCGGCCCTGCTGTTCGCGCATGGCGGCGGCTGGTTCCAGTGTTCGTTGGCGGTCTATGACGGCCCTTGTCGCGCATTGGCCAACGCCAGCGGCTGCGTGATCGCGGCAGTCGGCTACCGGCTCGCGCCGGAACATCCGTTCCCCGTGCCGCTGCACGACGTCACCGACGCCTGGCAGTGGCTGCAGGTCAACGCCGAGGGCCTGGGCCTGGACCCGCAGCACCTGGCGATCGGTGGCGACAGCGCCGGCGGCAATCTCGCCGCCGCCTGCTGCCTGCTGCTGCGCGAGACAGGGGTGCCGCAGCCGCGCCACCAACTGCTGCTGTACCCGGCATTGGATGCAGGCATGGGAAGCGATTCCTACCGTGACTACGCCACGGGCCACTACCTCAGCGCCGAACTGATGCAGCGCTGCTGGCAGGCCTACCTGGGAGGGCAGGTTCCTCCGCCGGCCCTGGCCTCGCCCGCCCACGCAACCGACCTGCAGGGGCTGGCGCCGGCCTCCGTGCTCAGCTGCGAACACGACCCGCTGCGCGACGAGGCCGAGCAGTACGCGCATCGCCTGCAGGCTGCGGGCGTCGACTGCACGCTGGAGCGGCTGCCCGGGATGATCCACGCCTGCATCCACTTGCACGCGGTCAGTCCCCGCACTGACGTAGCAGTTCAGCGCGCGGGCACGCTGCTGCGCCGGCCCTGCGCTGACCCGGTTTGGGGCGGCGGCAGGCCTTGTGCCGCCGCCGTCCCGGCCCGGCGCTTGGCAAGCCCGCCGGGCAGCGCTACACTGAATCCCTGCCGTGGGGCCATAGCTCAGCTGGGAGAGCGCGTCGTTCGCAATGACGAGGTCAGGAGTTCGATCCTCCTTGGCTCCACCACTATTCAGTGCGGTAACGCACTCAGAAGGCCGGAACTCCTGAAACAACAGGGCTTCCGGCCTTTTTCGTTGCACGGTGCAGACCGGTCCAGCTGGTGAGACGGTAGCGAGCATGTTTTGGGACATCCGCCCAATGCCCCCAGGATCGATGCCCCCCACTCCCCGACCTTGCGACTCGGCGTGCAAAGCCGAGTGGAAAAACCCAGAAGCTGTTCGACGGCGACGGCCTCCATCAGGAAATTTCCCCGAGCGGCAGCCGCTGGTGGCGGATGAAGTACCGCTTCGACGGGAAGGAGATGTGCCTGGCGCTGGGCGCCCGCCTCGAGGTGCCACCGCAGCTGGCCCGTAACCGCCGCGAAGACGCGAGGCGCATAGTCGACCCGAGGCGTGATCCGACTCTGTAGATGAAGGAAGTCGTCGCGGCCAGGGCCGGCCCATTGCCAGGAGAAAATCCTACCGCTCCGTCCACCACGACGCGACGCGCCCAAGGGCAGGTATTTACCCACAGCACAACGCGGACGCTCCTGATCGACGAGCTTTTCGGCAACTGACAACATGAAAAATGTATGAAGCAATCACAAAAGCAGGACGTTGAGCTCAGCGCGCCTGATGCCCTTGTCGTCGAGCCCTCTATCGACACCTGCTCACTCCTGCTCGTTGCAAGCTGAAGGAAGACAATGTCACCGAAGGCCAAGGTTCCACTCCTCCTGGCAGCCGGCGCCTTGGTCGGGGCAGGCATCTGGTATGAAACCGCCTCCCCGCCACCGCGACAGAGCCACGACACCGTCGCAGCCCCCATGACTGAAGGACCCAGGATCACGGCGACCAGGAATGCCACCCCCACTGCTGGCGCAACTACAGCGATCGGTCTGACCTCCTCGGCAAACAGATCAGTTCGCGTGCGACATCTATCTGGCAGAGCCTATGTTGTCGAGGACTTCGGGCCTGTGCCGAGCGGAACCATCGACAAGGTAATTGCGGAACTCTCGCCATTGGCGATAGCCGGTGACGCGACAGCCTCGTATGGAATTTTTCTAAAGTTCAATGAATGCGCAGACATCAACAGACGCGCATCCAGGGGCGTCGCCCTTCAAGCAACACCAGATGTCGCAGCTGCCTGCAATGATTTTTCGATGGAAAGTGACGTCAACTCAAGCAAATGGCTGTCACTTGCTGCAGAGCAGGGAAACATCGGAGCGCGACTCCTGTATGCCGCAGACTCCGAATCAGCGCTCGGCGGGCCTGCGGAACTGCTTCGCAGCCCAGACCTCGCAAATGAATACAAGCGGAAAGCCGTGGACTATCTGCAGGACATGGCATCTCAAGGCAGCACCGACGCGCTCCTTCAGCTTGGGAATGCCTACCACGCTGGAGTCCTGATCGATGAGGACCTGGTTGCAAGCAGAGCGTACTTTGAAGCCGTGCGCCTTGTGGACCCGTCAATAGTACCGGCACGTCAGGTTGGCACCTTGGACAAATCGCTAAACGGAGAACAACTTTCCATGGCAAAAAGAAAGGGAACTCAAATCCATGCCTCGTGCTGTCGATAGGAAGTTCTTCCGCATCCCCCGCCGCAAGGCCATTCTCATCCTGATAGTCACTGCCGCGCTCGCCCTCGCAGCAAGCACGTTCGCCTTTGAGCGCGGCCCCTACTTCTGCAACGACTGTCACGTGGCATCGCCAGTCCCTGACGCAAGAACCTTGGAAATCATAAAAGACTCGCGCGCACCAATCGACTATGTTCCGCTCTTCGCGTGGGCAACGGGAACGACGTACCAGATCTGCAATTCGACTCATTGCACGGTCTATCATGAAAACTTCGAAGGCAATTGGGTGGGCGAGGGACAGATCGCTCGAGAAGGGGTTCCGCCCGACCCGATCTACGGAGGGGATGTTGATGCAGGCGGTGGTGACACTGGCGGTACCGGCGGCGGGATGATTGGCGGGGGTGGGTGCTACGGCAACTGCGGGGGAAATGTTGTCGTCGGCCCGATCTCAAACCCAGGCAATGGCGGTGGTGGAAAGCCACAGGAACCCCCGCGTATTGAAGACCCGGAATGATCAACCGAGTGCAGGAACCACCCCTCATTTCTCGAGTATCGAGCTCCACCGCTACTCAGAAACACCCGTAGATCTTCATGATCTGCGGGCTTTTTCTTTTCCGGATGCCATTCAAGCTGGATCCTCGCCCCGTCCTTGCGCCGCGGACTGCTCGAATACGCATCACGGACCTGCTGATCGCGCTGCCCGGGCCGCTGCCTGGCCTCGTCATCCCGCCCCTGTCCTGGCGGCTTTCCGGCACACCTTGTTTCGCGTCGCTCTGGCCGTTGTCACGCTCACTCATCGAAATCCCCCGTATCGGCGAAGGTCCAGCCAGCCATTTCGCTAGAGACTGCAAGGTGATCTGCCGGTCAGCCGGGTGCGAACCGGACGCGATCGATGCCGAAGTCGCCTTCATGCGCCGCACGCTGGGCGCGGCACTGGGCCGCAAGCTGGCCGGCGGCTACACGCAGTTCGACTGGGGCGAAGCCTGGGCCCGTTTCGATCCGAAGGGCTTCATGGCCAGCAGCGGTATCCGCTACCGGCCACGTCGGTGACCGTGCTCAGGTGCGGGTGATCGACACCCCACCCTCCACGCGCATCGCGCTGCCGGTAACGAAACTACTTTCATCGCTGGCCAGGAACAGCGCCGCGTTGGCGATCTCCTCCGGCTCGGCCATGCGCTTCAGTGCGTGCAGCGAGCGCACGAAGTCACGTGCATCGCCGGTGGGCGCCGCCTGCCGGCCCATCTCGGTATCGGTGCCCCCGGGCAGCAGCACGTTGCTGCGCACGCCACGCGCCCCATACTCGGCGGCGATCACCTGGCTCAGGCCGATCAGTCCGGCCTTGCTCGACGCATAGGCCGCCATGCCCGGGAAGCCCACGGTATGGCCGACGAAGGTACCGACGAACACCAGCGAGCCACCGCCGCGTGCCAGCAATGCCGGAAGCTGCGCGCGTGCAGCATGGAAGGCGGCATCCAGATTGGTCGCCATCACCTCGCGCCAGGCGTCCACCGGGAACTCCGCCGCCGGCACGCCCGGGCCGAGCATGCCGGCATTGTTGAGGGCGATGTCCAGGCCGCCGAATGACTGCTGGGCCAGATCGACCAGCGCCTGCGCCGTGCCCGGGTCGGCGACGTCGGCGGCATGCACCACGGCTTCGCCCCCGGCAAGGCGGATCTGCTCGGCCAGTGCCTGCAACGGCTTCGGCCGCCGCGCGTTGAGCACCAGCTTTGCTCCTTCGGCGGCGAAGCGCAGTGCGCTGGCGCGGCCAATGCCAGCGCTGGCACCAGTGATGAGGGCGATCTTGTTGTTCAGGCGCATGCAGGCGGTACCGGTTGTGAAGTGGCCGCCACGATGCCGCGCCTTCGGCCCGCCAACACTCCGTTTCCGGGCCTCGTGGCCAGGTGCAGGAAACGGAGTTTCCGTAGCGACGGCGCATGCCAGAATCCAGCCATGGACAGCACCGCCATCACCGCCCTCGATGCCCGCGTCGAACGAGTCTGCCGTCATCTGCAGGCCAGCCTCGACGAACCCTCGCTGCAGGAACTGGCCGACATCGCCGGCTGCAGCCCGACCCGCCTGCACCGCCTGTTCAAGCAGGCCACCGGGTTGACCCCGAAGCAGTACGCCGCCGCCCTGCGCGCCGATCGCCTGCGCACCGGGCTGGAGCAACAGGAGCGCATCACCGATGCCTTCCACGATGCCGGCTTCGGTTCCAGCGGGCGCTTCTACGAAAACGCACCGAAGCTACTGGGCATGACCCCAAAGCAATGGCGTGCCGGTGGACGCGGCGAAGTCATCTACTTCGCGCTTGCCGAGAGCTCGTTGGGCAGCGTGCTGGTGGCCAGCAGTGCCACCGGCGTGGTCGCGATCCTGCTCGGCGACGATCCGGAGACGCTGCTGCAGTCACTGCAGCAACGCTTCCGCCGGGCCGAACTGATCGGCGCCGACCAGGGCTATGAACAACTGGTGGCACACGTGGTGGGCCTGGTCGAGGATCCCTCACGAGGCACCACGCTGCCGCTGGACATCCGCGGCACCGCTTTCCAGCAACGGGTATGGCAGGCGCTGCAGCAGATTCCACGCGGCCAGACCGCCTCGTATGCCGACATCGCCGCGCGTATCGGCGCGCCGCGATCAAGCCGCGCGGTGGCACGCGCCTGTGCAAGCAATCCGCTGGCGGTGGCAGTGCCCTGCCATCGGGTGGTGCGCCGCGATGGCGACCTGTCCGGCTATGCCTGGGGCGTTGCACGCAAGCGCGAACTGCTGCGCCGGGAAAAGGCCTCGACGGCCTGAAGCAGGTGCCGACCTTGGTCGGCACACTCGCCAGGCACTCAATCCAGCTTCACCACCAGCTTGCCGAAGTTGTGCCCCTTCAGCAGCCCAAAGAACGCCTCCGGCGCGTTCACCAGCCCTTCCACCACATCCTCGCGGTACTGGATGCGGCCCTCGCGCAGCCACTGCGGCATCTCGCGCTCGAAGTCCGGCCACAGATGGTTGAAGTCGTGCACGATGAAACCGCGCACGGTCAAGCGCTGGCGCAGGATCTGGCTGAACAGCGCTGGCAGGCGGTCCGGGCCAGGCTGCTCGACACCCCGATCATTGTAGGTAGCGATGGTGCCGCACACCGGAATGCGGGCGAAGTCGTTGAGCAACGGCAGCACTGCATCCAGTACATGGCCCCCGACGTTCTCGAAGTACACGTCGATGCCCGCAGGTACCGCTGCGCGCAACTGCGCGGCGAAATCAGCCGCGCGATGATCCAGCGCCACGTCCACGCCCAGCGTCTGCAGATAGGCACGCTTGGCCTCGCCACCGGCGATGGCGACCACGCGCGCGCCCTGCAGCTTGGCCAGCTGCGCCACAGTCGCGCCGACCGGCCCGGTCGCGGCGGCCACCACCAGCGTCTCGCCCGGCTTCAGGCGGGCGATTTCATGCAGGCTGGAATAGGCGGTGAAACCGGGCATGCCATACACGCCCAGCGCCGTACTCAACGGCAGGCCGGCCGGATCCAGCCGACGCCCCAGCGCCTTGGCCGGCAGTACTGCATGGGTCTGCCAACCGCCCGGTGCCAGCAGCAGATCTCCCACCGTCACACCTTCGGCGTTGGATCGCAGCACTTCGGCCACGGTCTGGCCCTCCATCACCGCGCCCACCGCAACCGGCGCGGCATACGAGGGACCCTCGTCCATGCGTCCGCGCATGTACGGGTCCAGCGACAGGTAGCGGTTGCGCAGCAGCACTTCGCCATCCGCCAATGCCGGCAGCGCAGCCTGTTCCAGGCGGAAGTTGGCCGCGCTCGGCGCTCCCTGCGGACGCGACGCAAGCACGATGCGGGAGGTGGTCGAGGGATCGGACATGGCCAGGTCTCTGCTGTTGCCAGCATCAGGAAAGGACTGCCGACACTACGCCGCGGCGATCCCCGATGGCGGCCACGAAAACAGCGTTCCATTGCCCGGACCCGCGCGGGTCCGGCGCAGCCCCTGCCCTTGCAGCATTCGCGCTTGCGGCGACCCGCTGATTTCCACGGCAGACGATGATCGATTGGCCACGCCCGCCCCACAACGGAGGATCAAGCACTTGCGAGCGCGCAGACGGCAATGTGAAGAAATCTTGGCAAAACGCTTGCCGAAGACTGCCGACCTCCGTAATATACGCCTCCTTGGCAGCGACCTCGCTGCTACGAAACATGTGGCCGAGTAGCTCAGTTGGTAGAGCAGGGGATTGAAAATCCCCGTGTCGGCGGTTCGATTCCGTCTTCGGCCACCACTTTCGAAGGCCTGCAGAAATGCGGGTCTTTTTTTTCCGGAAACCGGGTTTGATCACGGTTGCCGCACAATTTGGCCGAGTAGCTCAGTTGGTAGAGCAGGGGATTGAAAATCCCCGTGTCGGCGGTTCGATTCCGTCTTCGGCCACCATCTTAAGAGACCTGCAGAAATGCAGGTCTTTTTTTGTTCGCGCTATCCCCTCGACGCCTGACCTTCTTCCACGACGGGCGGCTGCCTGTCGATTGACGAAACATTTACACCGGCCCATGCCGTGGCACCTACGCTCCAGACTCCTGCCTGGAGCCTGCCGATGCCTCTGCGCCCCACCCTGCTCGCCTGCCTGCTGCTGGTCGCCTCGCCAACGATCGCCGCCGAGCCGTTGCGGGCGGTCGACAGCCTGGACATCGATCGCTACGCAGGCCAGTGGCACGAGATCGCGCACCTGCCGGTGTCATTCCAGAAGCGGTGCGTCGGCGAGATCACCGCCAACTACGGGCTGCGCCGCGACGGCCGCATCAGCGTCACCAATGCCTGCCGCAACGGCGACGGCGAGCGCGTGGTCGCTGAAGGCGTGGCACGCCCGGTGGCAGGCCATCCCGGCCAGTTGCAGGTGCGCTTCGTGCCGGACTGGCTGAGCTGGGCCCCGCTGGTCTGGGCTGACTATTGGGTGCTGGCGCTGGATCCGGACTATCAATGGGCACTGGTTGGTGAACCGGACCGGAAGTACCTGTGGATCCTCTCGCGCCTGCCGGAAATGGATCGCGCACGCTTCGAGGCACTGAAAGAAAAAGCCGAGGCCATGGGCTACGACCTGCGCCCGCTGCGCCTGATGGCCCCGCTTCGCGATACGCCCGCCGATTGAACCGCGCCGCAACCGCGGCACCCCGCGCGCGCCATCCGGCGCCGCGCACGCCCGGCCGCCATCTTCACGCGCTACCCTCTGCGACGGGTCGCCACGGGCGATCCAAACGACCATACGCCGTAGTATGCTTATCCAACGCACCCCCTCCAGAGGACCTGCGCCCATGCTCCACCGCTTCCGTACCGCCTTGATCGTCCTGTGCACCCTCGCCCTTGTTGCCTGCAACAACGGCATCGTCAAGCGTGTTTCGGAACCGGCGGCCAGCCTGCAGCAGCTGACCGTGCGCGCCGACGGCAACTGGACCGTAGCCCTGCGCCTGCAGAACTTCAGCTCAATGCCGATGACCTTCGATGATGTCGCACTGGCACTGACGGTCGGCGACAGCGACGCCGGCACCCTGCAGGCCAAGCCCGGCATCTCCATCGGCGGCACCTCCGCCGACGTCATCAATGTCGACCTCGTGCCCAGTTCGGCCGCGCGCCTGGTGGTGGCCGATGCACTGGCCGGCAACCGCACCCTGGCCTATGGCCTGAAGGGAACGGTCGCGGCCACGCCGCAGGAAAAGAAGCAGCGCAGCTTCGACATCAGCAGCCGCAGCACCCTCAACCAGGCCCCGGGCCTGCCGGGCGTGCTGCGCTGATTTCCACCTTCCGTGGCGGCGCCTGGCGCCGCTCTCCCCTGCCCTGATCAAATCGAGACGTACCGATGAGCAGCTACACCGCCCCGCTTTCCGACCTCCGTTTCGCCCTGCACGATGTGCTCAAGGTCGAACCCCTGTTCGCCCGCCTGGGCTTCACTGACGCCACCGCCGACGTGGTCGATGCCGTGCTGGAAGAAGCCGGCCGCTTCAGCGCCACCGTGCTGGCCCCGCTCAACAGCGTCGGCGACGAGATCGGCTGCGTGCTCGACCAGGCCACCGGTGAAGTGACCACCCCGCCCGGCTTCAAGCAGGCCTACGATCAGTTCGTCGATGGCGGCTGGACCGGCCTGACCGCCTCGCCGGAACTGGGCGGCCAGGGCCTGCCGCACACCCTGGGCGTGCCGCTGAACGAAATGATCAACGCCGCCAACCTGGCCTGGGGCAACTTCCCGCTGCTCTCGCACGGCGCCATCGAAGCGCTGAAGCAGCACGGCGAGGCCTGGCAGCACGAGGCCTTCCTGAAGCCGCTGATCGAGGGCCGCTGGACCGGCACCATGTGCCTGACCGAGCCGCACTGCGGCACCGACCTCGGCCTGCTGAAGACCAAGGCCGAGCCGAATGCCGATGGCAGCTATTCGATCACCGGCACCAAGATCTTCATCACCGCCGGCGAACACGACCTGACCGGCAACATCGTGCACCTGGTGCTGGCCAAGCTGCCCGACGCTCCCCCGGGCGCCAAGGGCATCTCGCTGTTCGTCACCCCGAAGTTCAAGGTCGACCGCGACGGCAACGTCGGCGAGCGCAATGCGCTGCGCTGCGGTTCGATCGAACACAAGATGGGCATCAAGGGCTCGGTCACCTGCGTGATGAACTTCGATGGTGCGCAGGGCTACCTGGTCGGCCAGCCGCACAAGGGCCTGCAGGCGATGTTCACCATGATGAACACCGCGCGCCTGGGCGTCGGCCTGCAGGGCATCGGCCTGTCCGAACGCGCCTACCAGAACGCGCTGAAGTACAGCCGTGAGCGCCTGCAGTCGCGCGCCCTGAGCGGTGCGAAATTCCCGGACAAGCCGGCCGATCCGATCCTGGTCCACCCGGATGTGCGCCGCATGCTGCTGACCGTGAAGTCGCTGGTCGAAGGCAGCCGCCTGCTGGCCCTGCACGCGGCCACCCTGATCGATGTCGCCCATCACGCCGAAGACGCCGCCGAGCGTGAGCGCGCCGACACCCTGGTGAGCTTCCTCACGCCCATCTCGAAGGCCTGCCAGACCGAATGGGGCATCGAGAACACCTATAACGCCCTGCAGTGCTTCGGTGGCCACGGCTACATCCGCGAACACGGCATGGAACAGCTGGCCCGCGATGCCCGCATCACCACGCTGTATGAAGGCACCACCGGCATCCAGGCACTGGACCTGATCGGCCGCAAGACCGCATCCACCCAGGGCGCCGGCCTGAAGCTGATGCTGGCCGAGATCGAAGCCTTCGCCAAGGAACACGAGGGCAACGAAGCGCTGGCCGAGTTCATCGGCCCACTGCGCGCCAAGGCCGCCGAGTGGGGCAAGCTGACCCTGGACGTGCTGCAGCGCGCAGCCGCCAACCCCGACGAACTGGGCGCAGCCAGCTACGACTACCTGTTCTATTCGGGTTACGTGGTGCTGGCCTACTGGTGGGCCCGCAGCGTGGCCGCCGCCGCCGCCAGCGCGCACGGCGCCGCCTTCGCCCAGGGCAAGCGCGAAACCGCTCGCTTCTACTTCGCCCGCGTGCTGCCGCGCACGCTCAGCCACGCCGCCGCGATCCAGTCCGGCGCCGCCCCGCTGATGGCGATGGACGACGAGCGCTTCGGCGCCTGAGCCGGGCTGCGCCGCCCGGCACCTGCAGAGGCAACAGCTGGAGCAAGAGCAACAGCTGGCTTCTGCGGGATGGCGAGGCGGGTCCAATTGCGGGGGACGGCGCAAGTACGTCCCTGTAGCCTCGATCGCGCCATCCATGGCGCTCACGCCCCCGCAACCGGACCCACCCCGCCTCTGACAGATTTCTGCTGCTGTTGGTAGGTGTCGACCTTGGTCGACACGTTGGATCCACGCCAAGCGTGGATGAGGGGTCAGAGCCCCTTCCTGCGGAAAAGGATCCGACCCCGACCTGGCAGCCCCCAGTATCTCTCTGGATAAAAGCCCCCTTTTGTTAAAGGGGGCGCACCGACAGGTGCGGGGAATAGGAAGAATGCGTGGGCATCCCAGCCCGCCGACGGCGGGCTGGGATGCCGAATGCGCGGACCTGAATGTTGACGATTTGCGTATCGCCGACAGGCGATACACAAATCGTCAACATTCAGGTATAAGCTGTTCTCCCGATGGAGACAGACACTACACGCTTGGGTCTGATCGAAGCCGGAGCTCCGTTTTCTGCTCCGGGCGCCGAAGCATCGCCCAACGCCACGACGCTGCATCGCCCCGGTTCGGTCCGGCTGCTCTCGCTTGATGCCCACGGACGCGTACTGGACTGGATCACCTGGCAGGATGCGGCCTGCCTCTACGCCCGCGAAGCCGTGGCCTGGACACTGGGCGATCCCTGCCTGCACATCCACGGCGGCACCAACCGCTTCAGCGGCCTGCAGAGCGGGATGGACCTGCACCCCATCATCGCCGCCCGCGGTCACGCACGCTCCCGCGCGATCGACCCCACGCCGAACCTGACCAATCCGGCCCTGTTCGCCCGCGACGCCCACCTGTGCATGTACTGCGGCCAGCAGTTCAGCCGCCCCACGCTCACCCGCGACCATGTCATGCCGCTGTCCAAGGGCGGCCTGGACTGCTGGGAAAACGTGGTCACCGCCTGCTTCCACTGCAATTCGCGCAAGAGCGACCGCACCCCGCAACAGGCGGGAATGCCGTTGCTGGCGGTGCCCTACCGCCCAAGCTGGATCGAGCATCTGATCCTGTCCAACCGCAACATCCTGGCCGACCAGATGGCCTTCCTGAAGGCGCAATTGCCGAAGCGTTCAAAACTGAGCACCTGAATCGCCGGAAATGCAACCCTCACCGTCCTGTCACGGGCGGCGGCGTTTGCTTGCCCCACCCCCGTTTGAGGGCGAAAATGGGCGTTCAGAACAAGTGCGAACATGATGATCGACTCTGCCCGCTATCCCCGCCTCGCGCGCATCCAGACACCGGATGACCTGCGCACGTTCGACGAATCCGAATTGAGGGCGGTCGCCGACGAACTGCGCGCCTACCTCATCGAATCGGTGGGCAAGAGCGGCGGCCACTTCGCCGCCGGCCTGGGCGTGATCGAACTCACCGTGGCCCTGCACTACCTGTACCAGACCCCGCAGGACCAGCTGGTCTGGGATGTCGGCCACCAGACCTACCCGCACAAGATCCTGACCGGTCGCCGCGACGAGATCCACACCGTCAAGCAGAAGGACGGCGTCGCGCCGTTCCCCAAGCGTGAGGAAAGCGAGTACGACACCTTCGGCGTCGGCCATTCTTCGACCTCGATCTCGGCCGCACTCGGCATGGCCATCGCCCGCCAGTCCGAAGGTGACAACCGTCAGGTCGTTGCGGTGATCGGTGACGGCGCGATGACCGCGGGCATGGCCTTCGAAGCACTGATGCACGCCGGCGGCATGGAGCCCGAGCCCAACCTGCTGGTGATCCTCAACGACAACAACATGTCGATCTCCGAGGCAGTGGGTGGCCTGACCAAGATGCTCGGCCGTGCCACCGGCAGCCGCACGCTCAACGCATTGCGCGAAGGTGGCAAGAAGATCCTGGGCGACAAGAAGAACAACCCGGCGCGCTTCGTGAAGCGCTGGGAAGAACATTGGAAGGGCATGTTCGTGCCGTCCACAATGTTCGAGGAAATGGGCTTCCACTACACCGGCCCGATCGATGGCCACGACATGCCGGCCCTGCTGTCCACGCTGAAGACGCTGCGCGCCTCCAAGGGCCCGAAGCTGCTGCACGTGATGACGACCAAGGGCAAGGGCTACGAGCCGGCCGAAGGTGACCAGATCGGTTACCACGCGGTGGGCCCGTTCGATCCGGACAAGGGCCTGGTGGCCAAGGCCGGCGCCAAGAAGCCGACCTACACCGATGTATTCAGCGACTGGCTGTGCGATGCCGCCGCCGCCGAGCCGCGTCTGTACGGCATCACCCCGGCGATGCGCGAAGGCTCCGGCCTGGTGCGTTTCAGCAAGGAATACCCGCAGCGCTACTTCGACGTGGCGATCGCCGAACAGCACGCGGTGACGCTGGCCGCCGGCATGGCCACCCAGGGTGGCAAGCCGGTGGTGGCGATCTATTCCACCTTCCTGCAGCGCGCGTACGACCAGCTGGTGCATGACGTGGCGATCCAGGACCTGGACGTGCTGTTCGCGATCGACCGCGCCGGCGTGGTCGGCCCTGACGGCGCAACCCACGCCGGCAACCTCGACCTGAGCTTCCTGCGCTGCGTACCCAACATGGTGGTGATGGCACCGTCCAACGAGGCCGAGTGCCGGCAGATGCTCAGCACCGGCCTGCAGCATCCCGGCCCGGCGGCTGTGCGCTATCCGCGCGGCACCGGCACCGGCGTCGCCGCCGGTACCGACCTGTCCACCCTGCCGATCGGCAAGGGTGAGCTCCGCCTGCAGGGCAACCGCATCGCCCTGCTCGCCTTCGGCAGTACCGTGGCCGCCGCCGAACAGGTCGGCCGCGAGCTTGGCCTGACGGTGGTCAACATGCGCTTCATCAAGCCGCTGGACCGCGACCTGGTGCTGGCCGTGGCCGCCCAGCACGAGGGCCTGGTGACGATCGAAGACAACGTGGTGGCCGGTGGCGCCGGCTCCGGCGTGGGCGAGCTGCTCAACGCCGAAGGCGTACTGCGCCCGATCCTGCATCTGGGCCTGCCCGACAGCTACCAGCACCACGCCAGCCGCGAGGACCTGCTGGCCGAAGCCGGCATCGATGAGGCAGGTATCCGCGCGGCAGTGCTCAAGCGCTGGCCGCAACTGGTGGCCGGAACCCCGCCGCTCAGCGCGGCGGGCTGAAGCAACCCAGCAGACAGTGGATCCACGCATGGCGTGGATCTACCGAAGACACCCATCAATGCCCCTGACGGGCGCATCCACGCCCGGTAGATCCAGGCCATGCGTGGATAGCGGGCTCCGGCAGCAGGATCTGGCCGGGAGCCCAGCCCTCAGCCGTAGCTGACCGCCTCTACGAACGCACCGCTGGCCTCGACGCGCACGGCGGCGCGCTGCCCGGTGTCGACGAAATGCAGGCGTGCAAGGGTTTCAGCGAAATCGAAGGCCCGGGCACCATCGCGGAAATCGATCGGCTCCGGCCGGTCCGGATGCAGCACGCGCCATTGGCGCTGTTCGCATTGCAGGCGGATCAACATGCGGCTCACTCCTTGAGACAGCGTATCGACGGTGGTGGGGACGTACGTACGGTTTGCGGCACGCATCATCGCGACGGACCGGGGCACACAGAGGCGCCCCTCATCGCAGAAGATACGACGTTCAAATTGTGATCTCTATCAGATTATTCTGAATTTCGACAGGCGCGCTCAATTCACCTGGAACTGGGCGCGGCAGCCGTCGCTGACCCAGATGCCACGGCGATCCCAGCCCCAGGTCTGGCCTTCGATGCAGGCACTGCGCGAATCCTGGCGGACCAGGCGCACACCACGGCGGATGCGTGCATCGCAGTACTCCTGGCGATGGCCGTTGGAATGACAGGTGATCACCTCGCCACCGCCCCAACCGTTGCCATTGCCCCAGCCGCCGCCGTTGCCCCAGCCACCGCCACGGCGGTACTCGCCGACAAACTCGGCGCGACAGCCCTGGGTCACCCAGACGCCGTAACGCGACTGGCCCCAGGTTTCGCCTTCCACGCACGGCGAGCCGGACAGTTGGCGGATCATCCGCGCACGGCCTTCCAGGCGGCACTCGTTGCTGCGGTTCTTGATCGATTCGCAGCGCACGATGCCGCTGCCTTCACGGCCGCCATAGCGGTCATCGTCATACCCGTAGCCATAGCTTTGCGCCTGGGCGCCGCCCGCGGCCGCCAGCATCGGCAGCACGGTGCAGGCCAGGGTGCGCCAGGTCAGTGCCTTGCCCATCGATCTCTCCAGATGAATACGATGGCGCAAGCATCCGGGATTCGCTGCACGGCGCACAGGGGGGCGCGTACCGGTGGTTTTTTTCCATTCAAGCAACGCAACCGTGGCTGACTGCCCCACGGCCAGAGGCGTCACTCTCCGACGTGCAGCGCGTCCACGGTGCTGCCGAGTGCCTCGACCCGTACCGTACTGCGTTGGCCGGTGCGGCGATGATGCTCCAGGGCCAGCGCAGCGGCCGCATCAAAGGCATCGGCGCCACGGGCGTAGCGGGTGGCATCGCGCGCCTGCGGATGCAGTACGGACCAGTGCCGGGCGGTGCATTGAACTGTAAAGACCATGAAGAGCTCCTGCGGACGGAAGGGTGCAGTGGCACGCGGAAGGGCCACGTGCCGGTACACCCTCAGGCTAGCGATCACCTCAGGGATGGCCCATCAGATTTGTACGAAAATGCCGCGATATCCGGTCAGCCCTTGCCTGCCATCACATCCCTGAGCCTGTTTAGCCTGCCCTTTCCGTGATCCTTGTCACGGAGTCAGCAGGGCTTCACACTATCGTCACCAACAGGGGCCCCTTCCACATGCGCACCTTTTTCTCACAGCAGCGTTGGACGCTGCTGAAGTTCTACTTCGTCGCCAGCTACCTCGTACTGATCGAAGAACTGATCCGCGCCGCCATGCACTGAGCGCTTGCTGTAGGGCTATTTGCGACAGACACTGTCGCTTTAGGCACGGACCCCGCCCGATGAAAGCGCTTCTTCTGATTCCAGCCCTGTTGGTGCTGTCCGCCTGTGCCAACCAGCACCAGGCCGCTGCGCGTGCCGATACGGCGGCCACTTCGCCCGCCACGCCGAAGGTCGGTGGCGACCGCGATGCCCACGGTTGCATCGGCTCGGCCGGCTACCAGTGGTGCGAGCACAGCCAGCGCTGCGAGCGTCCGTGGGAACTGGCACAGGCGCAGGGCCTGGCGAACACCGCCGAAGCCATCGATGCCTACTGCGCGAAGCCGGCCAGCCCGGCACGCAAGTGAGCCGCGCGCATGGCTGAGTTGAGTCCATTGCCTGCCCTCGCGCCCGGCCGCTACCGCCACTTCAAGGGTGGCGAGTACGAAGTGATCGACATCGTCCGCAGCAGCGAGACGCTGGAGCCATTGGTCCTGTACCGCGCCCTCTATGGCGAAGGCGGCCTGTGGGTCCGCCCCTATCCGATGTTCGTCGAGCAGGTGCCCGGCGAACACGGGCCGCAGCCGCGCTTCGCCCGCATCGACGCCTGAGCGTTCCGCCGGTTGCGGCCGGCAAGCACAGCGACCTGCTGGGCCTGCGCTACAATCGTACCGTCCAGTCGGTTTCTTCCCTCCATGTCCGCATCTCCTTCCCGCTCACGCCGCAAGGCGCCTGAAAGCGTGCGCCAGTCGCTGCTGCACGCCACCATTGAAGTCATCGGCCAGAAGGGGCTGGTGGCGCTGACCGTACAGGACGTTGCGCACGCCGCAGGCGTCAGCAAGGGCGCGCTGTTCCATCATTTCAGCAGCAAGCAGGCACTGGTCGACGAGGCCATCGGCGCACTCATCGCCGAGTTCGAAGCACGGGTACGTGCCCTGCTGCGGGAAAATCCGGCGACGCATGGCCGCTTCAGCCGGGCCTATGTACAAGCCAACTTCGAACACCTGCTGGAGCAGGAACGGGACCACGACATCGGCCTGACCCTCGGCAACCTGATGGAGCCGGGCCTGCTGCTGCACTGGCGCAGCTGGAAGCGCGCGATGCTGGCCGAATTCCCCGACGAAGCCAACGACCCGCGCCTGTATGCAGCGCGCTGCGCGGCAGATGGCTACTGGGCCACCGCCTACGGACGCCCGCTGGACGAAGCGGAGCGCGTCAACGCGCTGGCGATGGCCGAGCAGGCCCTGAAACTGTGCGATCCGCTGTGAACCGGAGCCCGCGATGAATCCTTACGCCTGTCTCGCCGCCGCGATCGTACTGGAAGTGATCGCCACCTCGCTGCTGAAGGCCTCCGAGGGAATGAGCCGGCTGGGACCCACGCTGGGTGCCCTTGCCGGCTACGGACTGTGCTTCTACCTGCTGTCGATGACAATGAAATCGATACCGACCGGCATCGCCTATGCCATCTGGTCCGGCGTCGGCATCGTGCTGATCTCGCTGATCGGGCTGGTGGTCTTCAAGCAGCGCCTGGATGCGCCGGCGCTGATCGGCATCGGCCTGATCTGTGCCGGCGTACTGGTGATCAACCTGTTCTCGCGCAGCAGCGCACACTGAGCACGCTGCTGCGCGACACGCGCTAGCTGACCTTCTTCGCCACGGTCATGCCAAGCAGGAACAGCACCACGGCGATGATGATGCCGGCCCAGAACAGGAACTTGGCGATGCCGACGGCGGCACCGGCAATGCCACCGAAGCCGAGCACGCCCGCAATGACGCCGATGACGGCGAAGATGATGGCCCACTTGATCATGTCAAACCTTTCCCCGCGGGGACTGCGTACTGGATGATCAGGCTAGGCCGTAGCCGATGCGGCAGTCGTGAACAGGCCGCGTGCGCGGCGTGAATCATCGCGGACGGAAGCGCAGCAGCGCGACGGCAAACGCCAGGAACACGCTGCCCACCAATCGCTCGAACCAGCGCCGTGCAAACGGCTTGGCCAGCCAGCGGCGCAGGCCATGGCCACCGGCTGCATACATCACATACCAGAACAGTTCGCAGGCGGCGAAGGTGGCCACCAGCACGCTGTACTGCAGCGCCTGGCCGCGTGACGGATCGACGAACTGCGGCAGGAACGCCGCCGCGAACAACAGCAGCTTGGGATTGCTCAGACCCACCAGAAGGCCGCCACGGAACACCTTCCACGCGCCCAGCGACGCCGCAACCGGCAGCGCGGCATCGACCGTCACCGGTGGTGCTGGCCGGCAACTGTCACGCCATGCCTTCAGGCCCAGCCAGGCCAGATAGGCCACGCCCAGGTAGCGCAGCACCTCGAACAGCATCGGCGAGGAATGCAGCAGCGCGCTCAGGCCTGCTGCGGAGGCCGCCAGCACCAGCAGCATTGCCAGCAGGCAGCCGGCCATCGCCGGCACGCTGCCGCGGAACCCGAGCCCGACGCTGCGGCCAAGGATATGCAGCATGTTCGGCCCCGGCGTGCCACACAGAACGAACACCGTGGCGAGGAACCACCACCAGGTATGCAGGGCCATAGCGCACATCCACTTCAGAAGACCCAACCAGCATAGAGTGCGCCTGCAGCGCGCGGCACATACAGCACAACATGGATACGGTGGTTACAGATCGCCGCCATCGGCAACCGGATGCCATCTGTGCTGCAATGAGGGCTCCTGGCATGGAGCTGTGCATGAAGACCCTCGGCCTGATCGGCGGCATGAGCTGGGAAAGCTCGGCCCAGTACTACCGGCTCATCAACGAGGACGTGCGACAGCGCCTCGGTGGCGCACATTCGGCACAACTGCTGCTGTGGTCGGTGGATTTTGCCGGCATCAAGCAGCTGCAGCATGACGGCGACTGGGCTGCACTGGGCAACCATATGGTTGACGCCGCACGGCGCCTGCAGGCCGGTGGCGCCGATCTGCTGCTGGTCTGCACCAACACCATGCACACGCTGGCTGACCGCATCGAGGCGGCCTGCCCACTGCCGCTGCTGCATATCGCCGACCCCACCGCCCAGGCCATCGTGCAGGCAGGCGCACGCAAGGTGGGCCTGCTCGGCACCGCCTTCACCATGGAGCAGGACTTCTACCGCGGCCGGCTGCAGGATCGCTTCGGCCTGGAAGTGCTGGTGCCAGATGCCGATGATCGGCGCAGCGTGCACGACATCATCTACCAGGAGCTGATTGCCGGCGTGGTCAGCGAGCACTCGCGGCAGGTCTATGCCGGCGTGATCGCGCGACTGGTGGCGCGCGGTGCCGAAGCGATCATCCTTGGCTGTACCGAAATCATGCTGCTGGTGCGGCCGGAGGACAGTGCCGTGCCGCTGTTCGATACCACGGCCCTGCATGCGCGGGCCGCGGTGGACGCGGCGCTGGCCTGATCCCTCCCACGTGCGATGCGGCGCGGTATCAGTCCGCGCCCTGCACTTCCAGCGCGGTGATCAGCCAATCGACCACGGCCTGCGAATCACACAGAAAGAAAATCGCATCGCCGGAACGCGCCTCGGTAAGCAGCCGGTAGACGGTGATCGCCACCGCCGACTGGTTGGCGATGAACACTTCCGGGCTGCGCGGCCCTTCGCTGTGGCCGGCAACTGCGTGCAGCGCCTTGCGTGCGGCCACGGTCGCAGCCGGGTCCGCGCTGCGGGTCAGTTCCGGCCCGCGCAGGCCCCAGGCAATGAACACATGCTTGCCCTTGAACGTGGTGTCCAGGACCCGCACCTCGGCGCCGCCTGCGTCGGCCGAGCGATGAATGACGGTACTGCTGATCAACGCAACCCCCTGTGGTCGTCGTGGTCCGCGCATCCTCCCCCGCAGGCCGCCCGCACACCCGTGACGGCAGCCACAGGCTGCGCCGACAGGCGTGGAAGACATGTAAGAAGGTGTAAACCGATGCAATCGGATGTGCAGCGATGATACGGGATGTAAGCCTCTGCATGGGCCCGTGCGCACTACTAAATCCCTACTGAGCCACTTCCGGAACGATACGTTCCGACGGCCCCGTGCTGGGTCATTCTTGCCGCCCGAATCCCCGCTCGAGGCTCCCCATGACCCTTCGCCCGCTGCTGCCGATCACCGCCGCCGCCCTTGCCCTGCTGCTGGCCGCCACCGCCGTGGCCGCCCAGGACTACGACACTGATCACATTCCAGCGCTGCGCTGCGAATCCCAGTTCAACAAGACCGAGCAATGCCGCATCGAGGGCCCGATGCGCCTGGCCAGGCAGTTGTCGGTCACCCGCTGCGTGGAAAACCAGAACTGGGGCCAGAGCCGCCGCACGTTGTGGGTGACCGACGGCTGCCGCGCAGAGTTCGTCGCCGACGGGTACGGGCGCTGGCCGGGACGTGGCCGCGGCGGTGATCGCGACAACGAAGGCGAACGCCTGGTCTGCGAGTCCTACGAGAACAAGGACAAGGAGTGCCGCGTCCGCGTGCGCCACGAGGTACGGCTGGTCAGGCAGAAATCGGTGACGGCGTGCATCGAGGACCAGAACTGGGGCTGGGACCGCCGCGGCATCTGGGTCAGTGACGGCTGCCGCGCCGAATTCCGCGTGTATTGACTGCCGACCACACGCTGGCTGCGGCGCTTGCTCATGCGCACGCCATCGCGCTGCGGGGCCACGGCAGGCGCTTCACTTCGCCCCATGCACCCAATACCGGCTTGCAACGCTTGCTCGCCGCGCCCGGTTTCATCGACCGCAGCACCGTGCATGGCCTGGACGAAGGCGATCCAGCGCGGATCTACCGCTTTGCCGGCAGCTGATCGAGATACGCGGTCACCCTGGTATCCAGCAGCTCCATCAGCACCGGATCCATGCAGCGATAGTCGTCAGGAATCTCGAGGCAATGCAGGCGCTTATGCTCCAGCAGCCGCGCGTATACGGCCTGCAGGCGATGCTGGTGCTTGGCCTCCATCACGAAGATGACATCGGCCCAGCGGATATCCGCTGGGCCGATGGGACGCCGTGCATGCGGGCTGGTGCCGGCCGACAGCGCAGTGAAGCCGGACCGCCGGCGCCACATGGCTTCGGCGGTCGGGCTGCGCAGCTGGTTGCGGCTGCAGACGAACAGCAGGTTGATCATTCCTGTTCCTGCAGTTGGCGGGCGCTGAGGACTGGATAGGTGAAGCCCAGCTGGCGTGCGCGCGCGAGCTTGGCATCGCGCGTATACAGCAGCTTCCAGTTCTTCTCGGGCTTGTAGCTGTAGGCGGTCGTGGCGCGGTCGCCACCACGGTTGCGGGACTGGCTGCGACGCCAGGCACGGCTTCTTGCAGATTCCATGATGTGTTCTCGTGAGTACCGGGTTCAGCAGCCGCGGTAATACGAGTTGCGCGCAGCATACACCGCACGTACAAAAAAGCCCACGCATTGCTGCGCAGGCTTCTTGATTCATCACAGTGGTCGGGACGGCGGATTCGAACCGCCCCCTCCGCCCCCAGGCATCGTTGCAGATGGGCCCATCCTGTTGAACTGCGAGGGTTTCAGGCCTCCCATTCGCCTCCAGAAAATGCAGGCTGCCATGCATTCAATCAGGCCCTTACGCGTGGCCAAGGTGGAATCAGTTGAAGGCACTTCTGCCGACAACTGATCCAGGAAGGTCCCAGGAAAAGCAATTACAGCGGCCGCCCGATACCATTGCAGGCAGCAGGATTGTTCAGCGCCGTGCTCCTGGATGCGACCGCGAAGTGCTCCCGGATCGCATCGCGCCATGCCTTGGTCAGTGGGATGAAACCATGAGCGCTCAGGGGCGCATCATTGTTGCCGTCGGCGCCGGTGTTGTAATGCCTGAACAGGAAGCCGCGCAAGCGAGCACCCACATGGACATCCTTGTAGCACTGGCCAAACACAAAACTTGTGTATCCAACAATCGGATAGCCCGTGCTCGGGTTGCCAAACACCGGGACCCAGTTGGCTGGATTATCGGCGGCAGCACCCCTCGGCGGAGCCACGGTCTCGATGGTGGCCTGAACGTTTACGTCGCCTGGCGAGAACCCCTTGACGGTGGCGATCCTGGTCGCGTCTGCCAGGTTCGGGACCACATCCGGGCCGACATAGCCGATTCTGCCTTCAAGGGCATACACCGCGTTGTAGTGCGATGCATCGCCCATGCTCGGAGCTGCGACAAAATTCACCGGAGTGTTGCTGCCATAGATGCTCTTGGCAAACACATCTGCAAAGTTCGACTGCACCGAGAACGCCGGCACACCGTTGCTCAGCTTCAGTGTGGTGCCTGAGACATCGGCTGGTTGGCAAGCGGAGGTCAGGAAGCGGGTCAGAATTTCACTGGCTCCGCTGCTTTCAGGACGATACACAACGGAGATGTGCCCGGCGCGACCCGAGCCAGCCAGCTGGCTCCAGTTATTGATCTTGCCGGAGAAGATGCCGCATATCTGCGTCACATTCAGGTCCAGCGCGGGACCGCCCTTGTTGAAGGGAATCACAATCGGCATCAGTGCCGACGGGACCTGTATCAACGGGCCGTAACGGTTGGCATCTCCAGCAACGTTGTAGGTGTTGTTGTAGGTGCTGAGCTCTGCGCTGCTCAGCACCGAGTCGCTGCCAGCAAAATGCACGGTGCCGGTGGTCGAGAACAGCGCCGTGTTGTTCTCCAGAAACGCCTTCTTGCCAGTGCCAGAACCTGTCACGGCGTAGCTGAAGTTGGCTGGCAGGATGCTGTCATCCGAACCCTTGTAGAGGGTGGCCGGTATCGAGGCACCGCCTCCAGTGACATTGACAGTCTGTGCCGAAGCGGCAGCAACGGTAGCGAACAGAGCGGTAGCAGCCAGCGCAGCCATGGTTGTGTGCTTGTACATGATCTTTTCCATTGAAGAGGGCCTACTACGAGGGAAAAACACCAAGGTCATGAATAGTCATCGCACTGCAGCTATCGCAAAGGGCTTCCTGCGACGACAACTGCAATTACATACTCGTACTCATCGATGACAGGCCGCCTAAGAAACCTATGGAGAATCGTTGAGCCCAGCCCTCCTACCCATGCCAGCGCGGCACTGCTCACGCGCCCCGGGGGCTGATGGGGCACGGCAACGCATCGATGACGAGCATTACCTGGGGGGCCACGAAGCGCCGTGGCAGTCGGTTACCACGGGCATCGCGCTGCCGCGATAGTGGTGGAATAGTGGACACGTAGTGACCACAACGAAAAAGGGCCTGCACCGCATGGTGCAAGCCCTTGTTCTATCGCTGCTTTTGGTCGGGACGGCCGGATTCGAACCGACGACCCTCTGCCCCCCAGGCAGATGCGCTACCAGGCTGCGCTACGCCCCGACTGATGCTGCAATGTGCCCGCCAGTGTGGCGGGCCGTGAAGTATAGCGGATTACGATGGAAATGGGATCAGCGGCGCAACAACTGCAGCACTTCTTCCAGCTCCATGCGCACCTGCTTGATGATCTGGTTGCTCAGCGCCGATTCCTCGCGGGCATCGGGACCGTCCAGGCGCAGGCGTGCACCGCCAATGGTGTAGCCCTGTTCGTACAGCAGGCTGCGGATCTGCCGCACCATCAGCACGTCATGGCGCTGGTAGTAGCGGCGGTTGCCCCGGCGCTTGGCCGGCTCAAGGCTGGGAAACTCGGTTTCCCAGTAGCGCAGGACGTGCGGCTTGACGTCGCACAGCTCGCTGACTTCACCAATGGTGAAGTAGCGCTTGGCCGGGATCGGCGGTAGTTCGCGGTTACTGCCCGGATCCAGCATAAGCTTCCACCCTCTCCTTGAGCTTCTGGCCCGGACGGAAGGTGACCACCGTACGGGCGGAAATCGGAATTTCCTCGCCGGTCTTGGGGTTGCGACCCGGGCGCTGGTTCTTGCGCCGCAGATCGAAATTACCGAAGCCCGACAGCTTCACCTGACGTCCCTGTTCCAATGCTTCACGCAGCACATCGAAAAACGCGTCGACGAATTCCTTGGCTTCCCGCTTGTTCAGACCGACTTCGTCGAACAGCTTTTCCGCCATCTCCGCCTTGGTCAATGCCATTGCCTGCTACCCCCGAGTGCTGCCCGCTCAGCCGCGGATCCGGGCGTGGTGTTCACGCTCGATGGCAGTGACCGCCTCGGCCACCACCGCATCCACGTCGCGGTCCGTCAGAGTGCGCGACTTGTCCTGCAAAATCAAGCCCATAGCGAGACTCTTGAATCCCGGCTCGACGCCCTGGCCAACATAGCGGTCGAACAGGTTCAGGTCGCGCAGCAGCGGGCCGGCGGCCTGGCGGACGGTCGCCGCCAGGTCGGCCCAGGCGACCTGTTCAGGCACCAGGAACGCCAGGTCGCGGCGCACTGCCGGGAAGCGCGACAGCTCGCCGGCACGCGGCAGGCGACGGGCGGCCAGCGGCTCCAGGTCCAGCTCGAAGGCGTACACGTCGGCCTCGATCTCCATCGCCCGCGCCAGGCGCGGATGGATCTGGCCGATCCAGCCAATCGCCACGCCATCGCGGAACACCTCGGCCGAACGCGCCGGGTGGCCGTAGGCACGGGCCGACGGGCGGAACTCCAGTACCGCACCACTGGCAGCCGCCAGCGATTCCAGGTCGCCCTTCAGGTCATGGAAATCGACCTTGCGGGTCGGCAGGCCCCACTGCACGGCCTGTGCATCGCCACAGACGGCGGCGGCCACGCGCGGGGTTTCCAGCGGCGCCGGCTGGCCATCTCCGGCCTGCTGTGCGAACACGCGACCCAGTTCGAACAGGCGCACGCGGCCCAGCTGACGGGCCGCGTTGCGGCCCAGCGTGGCGACCAGGCCCGGCAGCAGCGACGGGCGCATCACCGCCAGTTCGGCCGACAGCGGGTTGGCCAGCGGCACCAGGCCGTCGCGCAGCTGCCACTGGGTCAGCAGCGCGTCGTCGACGAAGGCAAAGTTGACGGTTTCCTGCTGGTCGCGGGCGACCAGCTGGCGACGCACGCTCAGCGTGTCCAGCTGGGTCTCGCTCGGCATCGCCACGCGCGAGGCACCGCCCGGCAGCGTGGTCGGGATCTGCTCGTAACCGTGGATGCGGGCCAGTTCTTCGATCAGGTCTTCTTCAATGGCAATGTCGAAGCGACGGCTCGGCGCGGCGACCTGCCAGCCCTCGGCGGTGGCAGCCACGTCCATGCCCAGCGCACGCAGGATGCGCTCGACTTCGGCATCGTCGATGGTAATGCCCAGCACGCGGGTGATGCGGGCGCGGCGCAGCACGATGGTTGCCGGCTGCGGCAGGTCATCGGCGCGCACGGCCTCGGTGACCGGCGCCGGGGTGCCGCCGGCCAGGTCCAGCACCAGTCGGGTGGCGTACTCGATCGCGGTGCGCGGCAATGCCGGGTCGACGCCACGCTCGAAGCGATGACCGGCATCGGTATGCAGGCCCAGCTTGCGGCCACGGCCCATGATCGCGGCCGGCGCGAAATGCGCGGCCTCCAGGAACACGGCGGTGGTGGCGTCGGTGACACGGGTGTCGAACCCGCCCATCAGGCCGGCCAGGCCGACCGCACGGTCGGCATCGGTGACCACCAGGAAGCTGTCATCCAGCGTGGCATCGCGGCCGTCCAGCAGCTTCAGCGTTTCGCCGGCACGCGAACGGCGTACGGCGATGCTGCCCTGCAGGGTGCCGAGGTCGTAGGCATGCATCGGCTGGCCCAGCTCCAGCATCACGTACTGGGTGATGTCGACCAGCAGCGAGACCGGACGCACGCCGCTGCGGCGCAGGCGCTCGGCCATCCACAGCGGGGTCTTGGCGGCGGCGTTGACGCCTTCGATGACGCGACCCAGGTAACGCGGCGCTTCGGCGCCAGCGTCGAGCTGGATCGACAGTTCACGGCTGCCGACCGGCGCAACGGCATCGGCGGCGAACTCCAGCACTTCGCTGCGGGTAGCCGCGGCGACGTCGTAGGCGATGCCGCGCAGGCTGAAGCAGTCGGCGCGGTTCGGGGTCAGCTTGATCTCGATGCTGGCGTCCGGCAGCCCCAGGTACTCGACCAGGGACTGGCCGATCGGGGCATCGTCCGGCAGCTCCAGCAGGCCGGACGCATCATTGTCCAGGCCCAGTTCCTTGGCCGAGCACAGCATGCCGTTGGACTCGACGCCGCGCAGCTTGGCCGGCTTGATCTTCAGCTCGCCGATCTGCGCACCGACCATCGCCAGCGGCGCGACCAGGCCCGGGCGCGCGTTCGGTGCGCCGCACACGATCTGCAGCAGCTCGCCCTGCCCGGCATCGACCTTGCACACCTGCAGGCGATCGGCTTCGGGATGGCGCACGGCTTCGACGATGCGTGCCACGACCACGTGGTCGAGGCCTTCGCCAAGCGCGGTCACCTCTTCCACTTCCAGGCCGATGGCGGTCAGCACCGCGCTCAGTTCATCGCGCGGGGCGGAGGTCGGGACGTGGCTGCGCAGCCAGTTTTCGGAGAATTTCATGGTGTCACCCTGGTGGGCCCGGCGCATGCGCCTGGGCCTGCGTTGTTGAGTCCGCCGGGCATGGCCCGGCGCTACCTAGTGCGTTACGCGAACTGCTTCAGGAACCGCACATCGTTCTCGAAGAACGCGCGCAGGTCATTGACGCCGTAGCGCAGCATCGCGAAACGCTCAACGCCCATGCCGAAGGCAAAGCCGGTGTAGCGCTCCGGATCGATGCCGACATTGCGCAGCACGTTCGGATGCACCATGCCGCAGCCGAGCACTTCCAGCCAGCGGGTGCTGCCATCGGGCTGCTGCCAGGCGATGTCCACTTCCGCGCCCGGTTCAACGAACGGGAAGTAGCTGGGACGGAAACGCATCTCGAAATCGCGCTCGAAGAACGCGCGCACGAACTCGGCCAGCGTGCCCTTCAGATCGGCGAAGGTCGAATGCTCGTCGACCAGCAGGCCTTCGACCTGGTGGAACATCGGCGAGTGGGTCTGGTCGCTGTCACTGCGGTACACCTTGCCGGCGGCGATCATGCGCAGCGGCGGCGCGTGGTCGCCCATGTAACGCACCTGCACACCGGAGGTATGCGTACGCAGCAGGCGGCCGTCGCCGAAGTAGAAGGTGTCGTGCATGGCGCGCGCCGGGTGGTGCGGCGGGAAGTTCAGCGCCTCGAAGTTGTGCCAGTCGTCCTCGATCTCCGGCCCTTCCGACAGCTCGTAGCCCAGCCGGCCGAAGATGCCGGTGATGCGCTCCAGGGTGCGGGTGATCGGGTGCAGGCCGGCACGGTCGCCATTGCGGCCCGGCAGGGTGATGTCGATGGCTTCGGCGGCCAGGCGCGCATCCAGTGCCGCGTCTTCCAGCAGCGCCTTGCGCTCGCCCAGCGCGCGGGTCAGCGCGTCACGGGCCTGGTTGATCGCTTCACCGGCGGCCTTGCGCTCGTCGGCCGGCAGGGCGCCGAGCTGCTTGAGCTGCGAGGTGATGCTGCCACTCTTGCCAAGCAGGGCCACGCGCAGCTGTTCCAGCACGTCGGGGCTCTGTGCGGCGGCCACATCGGCCAGCGCCTGGGTGGTGAGGGATTGGATGTCGCTCATGGGGGGGCCGGAACTCCAGTCGATCTGCCATCGCGATGCGCGAAGGGCCGACCCCTGTCGCCACCGCCGTCCCCGCGCTGCCGTCGTGGCCTCGCCGGGACCCAAAAAAGAATGGGGAAGGACTTGCGCCCTTCCCCATGCATTGCCTTGACCTGACACCGTTCCGAGTGAACGGTTACGGCATCGGGAAGGACTTATGCCGCCAGCGCGCCCTTGGCCTTTTCGGCCAGCGCAGCAAAACCGGCTGCGTCGTGCACGGCGATGTCAGCCAGGACCTTGCGATCCAGGGTGATGCCTGCCTTCAGCAGACCGTTCATGAAGCGGCTGTAGCTCAGGCCGTTGATGCGGGCAGCCGCATTGATACGGGTGATCCACAGCGAACGGAAGTTGCGCTTCTTCTGCTTACGGCCGATGTAGGCGTACTGCTGTGCCTTGATGACCGCCTGCTTGGCGACGCGGAAGACCTTGCGACGGGCGTTGTAATAGCCCTTGGCGAGATCCAGAATCTTCTTGTGGCGGCGACGCGCCTGTACGCCACGCTTAACTCGTGCCATTTTTCAGTTCCTCAGAGGTAAGGGAGCATGCGGTCCAGACGGCCTGCGTCTTCTGCACGGACATGGCCCGTCTGACGCAGATTACGCTTACGCTTGGTCGCTTTCTTCGTGAGGATGTGGCTACGGTTGGCGTGGCCGCACTTGTACTTGCCCGAGGCGGTCTTGCGGAAACGCTTGGCCGCTGCCCGGTTGGTCTTGATCTTGGGCATTGCAATGTCCTTGATGGGATATGACCCTGGTTTCTGACTGATCTGGCGGCGGCCTGGGCCGCTCTTTCCGTCCTGCCATGATCGGCGTACGACCCGTCCTGGGTGGGTCGAGCCGGGCATGATACAGGCAAAACCGCCCTGCCACCAGCCCCTGCAACCCTTTCGCCGGCAATTCGCCGGCCTCCTGCAAAAGCAAAGGGACGCCAGCGGCGCCCCCTTACCCTGAACCATTCAGCCAGGCGCCCCGGAAGGCGGCCCGTCAGGCCTCAGGTCTTCTTCTTCGGCGCGATCATCATGACCATCTGACGCCCTTCCAGGCGCGGACGGGATTCGATGACGATGTCCTCGCCCAGATCGGTCTCGATCCGGTTGGCCATTTCGCGGCCCAGTTCCTGGTGGCTCATTTCACGGCCACGGAAACGGATGTTGACCTTGATCTTGTCACCATCCTCGAGGAACCCGCGCATCTTGCGCAGCTTGATCTGGTAGTCGCCCTCGTCCGTGACCGGACGGAACTTCACTTCCTTGATCTCGACCTGCTTGGTCTTCTTCTTGGCCTCGCTGGCCTTCTTCTGCGCCTCGAACTTGAACTTGCCGAAGTCCATGATCTTGCAGACCGGCGGATCGGCCTGCGGCTGGATTTCGACCAGGTCCAGGCCTTCATCTTCGGCCATGGACAGCGCTTCGTCGCGCGACAACACGCCGATCATTTCTCCGTCACTGCCGATCACGCGGACGCGCGGCACACGGATTTCCTGATTCTTGCGGTTCTGTTTGTTGTCAGGGGTGCTGATATTACGTTCTCCCAAGGGTATCGAACCGGTCCGGGTGCCTGTGCGCCCGGACCGGACCTTTGCTTACGCGCCCTCGGCGTGGAGCCGCTCGATGAAGGCCTGCAGGCTCATGCTGCCCAGGTCTTCGCCAGAACGCGTACGCACCGCCACAGCCCCATTTTCCTTCTCGCGGTCACCGATGACCAGCAGGTAGGGCACGCGCTGCAACGTATGCTCGCGGATTTTATAGCCGATCTTCTCGTTACGCAAATCCGAGCTGACGCGGAAGCCTTGCTCCGCAAGGGTTTTGGTCACGCCCGAGACGTATTCGGCCTGGGCGTCGGTGATGTTGGCCACCACCACCTGGGTCGGGGCCAGCCAGGCCGGGAACTGGCCGGCATGGTGCTCGATCAGGATGCCCAGGAAGCGCTCCATCGAGCCGACGATGGCGCGGTGCAGCATGACCGGGTGCTTCTTCTGGCTGTTCTCGTCCACGTACTCGGCGCCCAGGCGGCCCGGCATCATGAAGTCGACCTGCATGGTGCCCAGCTGCCAGGTACGGCCGATGGCGTCCTTCAGGTGGTACTCGATCTTCGGGCCGTAGAAGGCGCCCTCGCCCGGCAGCTCCTGCCATTCCACGCCACAGGCGGTCAGCGCCGAGCGCAGTGCGCCTTCGGCCTTGTCCCAGGTGGCATCGTCGCCCAGGCGCGATTCCGGGCGCAGCGCGATCTTGATCTGGATGTCGTCGAAGCCGAAGTGCTGGTAGACCGCCAGCGCCTGCTGGTGGAAGGCCGTCACTTCCGACTCGATCTGGTTTTCCGTGCAGAACACGTGGCCGTCGTCCTGGGTGAAGCCACGCACGCGCAGGATGCCGTGCAGCGCGCCGGACGGCTCGTTGCGGTGGCAGGATCCGAACTCACCGTAGCGGATCGGCAGGTCGCGGTAGCTGTGCAGACCCTGGTTGAACACCTGGATGTGGCCCGGGCAGTTCATCGGCTTGACCGCGTACGTGCGCTTCTCCGATTCGGTGAAGAACATGTTGTCCTGGTAGTTGTCCCAGTGGCCGGACTTCTTCCAAAGGCTCACGTCCAGGATCTGCGGGCAGCGCACTTCGCCGTAGCCGCTGTTGCGGTAGACCTTGCGCATGTACTGCTCGACCACCTGCCACAGCGCCCAGCCCTTCGGGTGCCAGAACACCAGGCCCGGGGCCTCTTCCTGCAGGTGGAACAGGTCCTGCTGCTTGCCGATGCGGCGGTGGTCGCGCATCTCGGCTTCCTCGATGCGCTTGATGTACGCCTCGAGCTGCTTCTTGTCGGCCCAGGCAGTGCCGTAGATGCGCTGCAGCTGCTCGTTCTGCGCGTCGCCACGCCAATAGGCGCCGGAGATGCGGGTCAGCTTGAAGGCCTTCAGGAAACGCGTGTTCGGCACGTGCGGGCCGCGGCACATGTCCACGTATTCCTGGTGGTAGTACATGCCCATCGCCTGGATGTCGTCGGCCATGTCCTCGATCAGGCGCAGCTTGTAGTCCTCGCCACGGGCCTTGAAGATCTCGATCACTTCGGCGCGCGGCGTCATCTTCTTGATGACGTCGTAGTCCTGGGCGATCAGCTCACCCATGCGCTTCTCGATCGCGGCCATGTCGTCCGGCGTGAACGGGCGCTCGGAATAGATGTCGTAGTAGAAGCCTTCGGCGATGACCGGGCCGATCACCATCTTCACGTCCGGGTACAGCTGCTTGACGGCGTGGCCGACCAGGTGGGCGCAGGAGTGGCGGATGATCTCCACGCCCTCCTCGTCCTTGGCGGTGATGATGCGCAGGCTGGCATCGTGGTCGATGACGTCGCTGGCATCGACCAGCACGCCATCCACGGCACCGGCGATGGTGGCCTTGGCCAGGCCGGCGCCGATCGACTGGGCGACGTCCATGACGCTGACGGGGTTTTCGAATTCGCGGCGGCTGCCGTCGGGAAGAGTAATGTTGATCATCGCAGTGGCTTCGTGCGGGGCCCGCGGGGCGGGCTGGAAAGCGCTCCCGGGCCGGCGCCCGGGCAATAAAAAAGCGCCGCGAGGGCGCCTGGAACACAGGGCCTTCGGGGGCAGGTCAACCGTGGGCGGTGGTAGTGCTCATGTCGCACGCTCGGCCGGCGCTGGGCGCGGGCCACCTTGTTCCAGTCAGGGAGTATGGATGATCTTAAACCAGCGCACCGGAAAGCCCAAGGGCTACCGTACGGTCCGCTGAATGGGTCTCGCTGGCAGCGTGAAATTGCAATGATTACCATGTCGGCGCAGGTTGTCCCGTGCCAGCCTGCCCGCTTTCCCCCAGGACCCCGTGATGCGCCACCCGCTCCGACCGGCTCCCGCCGGCCCCGCCCGTGCCCCGCGTTCGCTGGCCCGCTGCCCGGCTGGCCGCCCGCAATGATCACCGTCGGCCTTTCCACGCTCGGCTTCTGCAGCCTGGGCATGCTGGCGGCGATGTTCTCCGCACTGGCCTTCTATGCCGCGTCGCCGCACTGCCGCTGGCCGCGCCTGCGCCGTGCCGGCCGCCTTGGCCGCCAGATCGGCCTGGTCGCGGCCGCCGCGGCGCTGTGGCTGTGGATGGCCGAACTCGGCTTCGCTGCAGGCCTGGTGGCGATGCTGTGCACCTGGATGCTCGCCGCAATGCTGCTGCCAGCGCTGGCCGCCTGGCATCGCCCGGGCCCGGAGTCGCCCTGATGTGGCCGCGCGCCTTCGCCGGCATCATCGCCGGATTCCTGCTTGCGGCCGCCGTTACCGGCCTGCTGGCCTGGTTGCCGCCCGGCCCGTGGCAACGTGCGCTGGTGCCGACCCTGATCGCCTTCATCCCACTGTGGATGCTGGCCGCCCTATGGGCGTTCAGCTTCCACAGCGCGCTGCGTGCCTGGATGGCACTGGCTGGCAGTGCTGCAGCGGGCTTCGCCGTGCTGACGCTGCTGCGCCTGAGTGGCGCGGTGCAATGAGATCGCTCCCATGAAGTTCAGTTCGCAGACGCTGCGTACGTTCACCACCCTGCATACCTGGGTCGGCCTGGCGGCCGGCTTCGGCCTGTTCGTGGCCTTCTACGCAGGCTCGCTGACCCTGTTCCACCACGACCTTCCACTGTGGCAGACGCCTGGCGCCGCCACGGCACTTCCGGCCAGCCTGGATGACGCGCAGTACCTGCTGGAAGATGTGCTGGCGGCGCATCCGGAAGCGCGCCACCACGTCGGCATGACCTTCCCCGGTACCGAACACCCGCAGCCCCTGGCGTACTGGCAGTCCGATGACGGCAGCTGGCGCTACGCCTGGCCGGGCCAGATCGCGGGCAGCCCGACGCCACCGCAGACCGGACTGGCCGAACTGGTCAACGAACTGCACTACAGCCTGGGCCTGCCAGTGGCTGGCATCTACGTGATGGGTATCGTCAGCCTGCTGTATGGCATGGCGCTGCTGAGCGGCCTGGTGATCCACCTTCCGAAGCTGTTCGTCGATCTGTTCGCGCTGCGTCCGGGTCGCAACCTGAAGCAGCTGTGGCAGGACGCGCACAACGTGATCGGCGTGCTCAGCCTGCCCTTCCACCTGATGTTCGCGGTGACCGGCGCCCTGCTCTGCCTGGTGTTCGTGCAGATGGCCCTGCTCAACCCTCTGATCTACGACGGCAAGGCCCTGCAGGCCGTGCCGACCGCGATGGACACTGCGCCGCTGCGTGATGCCAGCGGCATCCCGGCCCCGCCGGGCAGCCTGCGCATGCTGCATGCACGCGCCCTTGAATTGGCCCGCGCACAGGGCGTGGCCAACTTCGAGCCGGCGTACCTGAAGCTGGCCAATGGCGGCGATGCCAACGCCACCATCGAGATCACCGGTGAATCCACCGGCACGCTCGGCCCGCTCGGCGCCGTGGCGCTGGATGTGGCCACCGGCAACCTGCTGGCTTCGCAGCTGCCAGGACAGCGCGATGCCAACCACGCCACCCTCAGCGCCGCTTACGCACTGCACTTCGGCGAGTTCGGCAACGGCGTGGTGGTGTGGCTGTACTTCCTGCTCGGCCTCGGCGGTGCCTTCCTGTTCTACTCCGGCAACCTGTTGTGGATCGAGTCGCGGCGCAAGCGCCGCCAGCCGCAGCAGCCCCGCGCCGGGGTGAACATGGCGCGGGCCACGGTGGGCGTCTGCATCGGCCTGTGCGTGGCGATCTCGGTCGCGTTCGTCACCGCACTGGTACTTGAGCGCGTGGCGCCATCGACGGTCGATCATGGCATCCGCTGGGCCTGCTTCGGCAGCTGGGCAGCCTGTGCGCTGTGGGCCGCGCTGCGGCGCCCGGCGCAGGCCGCACGCGAGCTGCTTTGGGCGGCGGCGATCAGCACCGCGCTGGTGCCGGTCCTGCACGGCGCACTCAATGGCGACTGGCTGTGGCGCGCCGCCGCGCGTGGCCACTGGCCGCTGTTCTGGGTCGATGCCATCGCGCTGGCCATGGCCTTCGGCTTCGCCCGCCTGGCGGTGGCCAGCCAGCGCCGCGCCCGCGATGGCGATCCGAACAGCGTCTGGGCCAACTGAGTCTTCGCCGGGCATGGCCCGGCGCTACCGGAGCAGGTGCGCTTCGTCGAGGTAACGGCTGACTTCGATCAGGTTGCCGTCCGGATCGCGGAAGTACACCGATTCGATCGGGCCCAGTGCGCCGGTGCGGGCCACCGGCCCCTCTTCCACCGCCACGCCCTGCGCCTGCAGGTGAGCCAGCACATCGCTCGTCGCCGTCCGCGTGACCAGGCACAGATCGGCACTGCCCGGCGTGGGCTGCAGCGCATGCGGCTGCAAGGGCGCGTTGGCCGGATGCAGGTTGATCTTCTGCTGGCCGAACTGCAGCGCGGTACGTCCCGCGCCGAAGCGCACGACCTGCATGCCAAGCACGCGCATGTAGAAGTCACAGCTGCGTTCGATGTCGGCGACGGTAAGGACCAGATGGTCCAGGCGTTCGAGAAGGATCATGCCCACAGCGTAGCGCTGCGGGCGTTGTCATGGTGTGCGGCGTTGGGCCGATGGCGTTTCCGCATCCGCCGGGCATGGCCCGGCGCCAGCGGGCGACTCAATCGCCGATGCGAGCCTTCTGCCACGGGCCGAGCATGGCGTTGAGCAGGCTGGCCTGTTCGTCGTCGCCGGTCAGCTCCCACATGAATACCCCGGCCAGCCCCTGCTCGCGGGCAAACTGCGCACGCAGGCCGATCGAGCGCGGATCTTCATAGCTGATGAAGATCTTCTGCCCGGCGTTGTACAGCCACGGGCTCTGCGCCTGTGGCTGCCAGTGCCTGGTCCAACCCGGCTGGTCGAGATAGCGTGCCTTGATCACCCGCCAGTCGCCGGCGTCGGCCGGTCCGCTGTAGGGCTGGTACAGACCATCTGCTGCTTCTCCGGTGACCTTGAAGCCGCGTCCATAGAACGGCACGCCCAGCACCAGCTTGTCGGCCGGCACGCCATGTTCACGGTAGTACTGCACTGCGCCGGCCACGTTGTTCCAGCGCCGCAGCTCCGGCGCCAGCGGATCGGCCGGCACTTCATGCAAGGGCGCATTGAAGGTCGACACCGATGAGAAGCCCGTGCCCATGTCGTAGCTCATCAGGTTGATGAAATCGAACACCCTGGCCAGCGCCGGCAGGTCATAGCTCGCCGCTGGATCGTAGGGGCCATCGGTCTGCAGGCGACCGGCGGCCAGTGCGGCGGTCAACAGCATCGGCTGCCCCGCCTTGCGGCCATGCGCATCAAGGGCCACGCGGAACGCCTGCGCAAGCCGGGTCAGGTTGGCGCGATCCTGCGGGCGGTGCGCCAGTTCCTTCGGCCCACCACTGACCGGGAATTCCCAGTCGATGTCCACGCCATCGAAGCTGCCGGCGTGGCGTTCGAAGAACAGCGCCATGCACGAATCGACCAGGCGCTTGCGGCTGGCCTCGGTCAGCGCCGCATCGGAGAAGCCACCTGCGCCCCAGCCACCAATCGAGATCAGCGTGCGCAGGTGCGGGTGCGCCTTCTTGAGTTCGGCCAGGGCGGCGAAATTCTTCGGCGCTTCCGCACCGATCGTGCAGCGCCCGTCCTCGATGGTCGAGAACGCGTAGAACAGGTGGGTCAGACGCTCGGCCGGAATGCTCGATACCGGATAGCGCTCGGCCGATCCGCCGGGGTAGTAGGCACCGAAGATCGGCGGCTGCGCAGGCGCCGCATGCACGGCAATGGGCAAGGCACCGGCAATCAGCACGGCAAGGGCAGCCACGGTCTGGCGCAACATGGGATCTCCCGGTTCGAAGGCGCAGCCACGTTAGCAAACCGATGGGGCTGTGGGACGGATGTCGTGGCATGTCGTCCAGTGGACAACAACGATCCGCCAGAGGGCGACAACGTGGCAGTCATGCCGCGCCTCTCATGCACTGCAGCAGGACACGCGCTGGCGCAGCGCACTCGGCCCCCGGCATCGGCTAAGGTGGCCGCGGATCCACAACCGTACATGGACATGAGTACCGATCACGACACCCGCCACGAGGGCGACCTGCTGGACCACGACGCTCTCGACGAGCGTCAGCGACTGGAGGCGCGCGCCTACGACGCGTTCCACCAGGGTGACCTGGCGCAGGCAGTGGGGCTGTTCAGCGAACTGATCGCCATCGCCCCCGAGGTGCCCTACCTGCACTACATGCGCGGGCTGGCGCACAAGTACCTGCGCGACTGGCCGGCGTCGCTGCAGGACAACCTGCGGTCGGAGCAGCTGCGCGGGGAATTCGATGTCGCCACCGCCTGGAATGCCGGCATCGCCGCCACCGGCATGGCGGACTGGGCCGAAGCACGACGCCAGTGGAGCCGCTGTGGCATCACCCTGCCCGAAGGCGAGGGCCCGATCGAGGGCCACTTCGGCGTGGCCTGCGTGCGCCTGGCGCCATGGTCCGACGCCGAAGTGGTGTACATGAGCCGCATTGATCCGGTGCGTGCACGCATCGACAACGTACCGCTGCCCGAAAGCGGCTTCCGCTTCGGCGACATCGTGCTGCATGACGGTGCATCGACCGGCCGCCGTACGTACGGCGAACACGAGGTGCCGGTGTTCAATGCAATGCAGCGCCTGCAGCCATCGGACATGGCGACCTTCACCGTGTTCGTGCAGTGCGATTCGGCCGATGACATCGCCGCCCTTGAGGCCATGAACCTGCCCGGCGTCGGCATGGTCGAGGACTGGACCGCGACCGTGCGCCGGCTGTGCCGCCGCTGCAGCTATGGCACGCCGCACCAGCATGACGACGACACCGAGTGCGCTGATGACCATGGCTGGGCCCGCGAACGTGACCTCGGCATCGCTGCGCAGGGCCGCGCCGCGGTGGAGAAACTGATGACGACGTGGGCCGCGGCAGCGCCGGGACGCGTGCTGGAGGCCATCGAACAGCGCGAGCATGGGCTGAATGACCCCGAGCCGGGGCAGGTCTGGTGGCTGGGGGAGGAAGAAGAATGCGCGCAGGTGTAAGGACCACCGGTCCTCACCCACCGGATTCCAGGCAAAGAAAAAGCGGGCCGAAGCCCGCTTTTTCATTTCAGCGATTCCAGAAGCGTGTCAACCAAGGTTGACACCTACCGTAATCGACCGGAGGTCGATTACTCGGCGCTGGCGCCTTCGCCTTCTTCCACGGCCTTCATCGACAGGCGGATACGGCCCTGCTTGTCGACTTCCAGCACCTTGACCTTGACCACATCGCCTTCCTTCAGCTTGTCGCCGACCTTCTCGACGCGCTCGCTGGAGATCTGCGAGACGTGGACCAGGCCGTCCTTGCCCGGCAGGATGGTGACGAACGCACCGAAGTCCATGATCTTGGCGACCTTGCCTTCGTAGATGCGGCCCGGCTCGACGTCCGAGGTGATCTGCTCGATGCGGGCCTTGGCAGCCTGGGCAGCGATGGCGTTGACCGACGCGATGACGATGGTGCCGTCGTCCTGGATGTCGATCTGGGTGCCGGTTTCCTTGGTGATGGCCTGGATGGTCGAGCCACCCTTGCCGATCACTTCGCGGATCTTGTCCGGGTGGATCTTGATGGTCAGCAGGCGCGGCGCGTAGTCCGACAGCTCTTCACGCGGAGCGGTCAGGCCGTGGGCCATTTCGCCCAGGATGTGCAGACGGCCAGCCTTGGCCTGCTGCAGGGCCTGCTTCATGATCTCTTCGGTGATGCCTTCGATCTTGATGTCCATCTGCAGGGCGGAGATGCCCTCAGCGGTACCAGCCACCTTGAAGTCCATGTCGCCCAGGTGATCTTCGTCACCCAGGATGTCGGACAGGACGACGAAGCGCTCACCTTCCTTGACCAGGCCCATGGCGATACCGGCCACCGGCGCCTTCACCGGCACGCCGGCGTCCATCAGGGCCAGCGACGAGCCGCAGACCGAAGCCATCGACGAGGAACCGTTCGACTCGGTGATTTCCGAGACGACGCGGATGGTGTACGGGAAGGCTTCCAGCGACGGCATGACAGCCAGCACGCCGCGCTTGGCCAGGCGACCGTGGCCGATTTCGCGGCGCTTCGGGCCCATCATGCGGCCGCACTCGCCCACCGAGAACGGAGGGAAGTTGTAGTGGAACAGGAAGTTTTCCTTGTACTCACCGGCAACGGCGTCGATGACCTGGCCGTCACGGGCGGTGCCCAGGGTGATGGTCACGATGGCCTGGGTTTCGCCGCGGGTGAACAGCGAGGAACCGTGGGTACGCGGCAGCACGCCGGTCTTCACGGCGATCGGGCGGACGGTATCCAGCGCACGGCCGTCGATGCGGACCTTGGTGTCCAGCACCGAGTCACGCATGGTGCGGTATTCCAGCTCGCCGAATTCCTTCGACAGCTCGGCCGGGTTCCAGCCCTCGGCGGCCACGCGGCCAGCCAGGGTTTCGAACACGTCCTTCTTGATCGCCGAGATGGCGTCGCGGCGCTGCAGCTTGTCGCGCACCTGGAAGGCTTCGCCCAGGCGCGGGCCGATGGCTTCCTTCAGGGCGGAGATCAGCGCGTCGTTCTTGGCCGGGGCTTCCCAGGTCGACGGCTTGGTGCCGGCTTCGACGGTCAGCTCGTTGATCGCGTTGATGACCTTCTGCATTTCGCGGTGACCGAAGGTCACGGCGCCCAGCATCACTTCTTCGGACAGCAGCGCGGCTTCGGATTCGACCATCAGCACGGCGTTGGAGGTACCGGCGACAACCAGTTCCAGCTGCGAGTCAGCCAGTTCGCTGACGGTCGGGTTCAGGATGTACTCGCCGTTCTTGTAACCGACCTTGGCAGCGCCGATCGGACCCATGAACGGGGTGCCGGCCAGGGCCAGGGCAGCCGAGGCGCCGATCAGGGCCGGGATGTCACCGTCCACGTCCGGGTTCAACGACATGACCGTGGCGATGATCTGCACTTCGTTCTTGTAGTCTTCCGGGAACAGCGGGCGGATCGGACGGTCGATCAGGCGCGAGATCAGCGTTTCCTTCTCGGTCGCACGGCCTTCACGCTTGAAGAAACCACCCGGGATACGGCCGCCGGCGTAGAACTTTTCCTGATAATCGACGGTCAGCGGGAAGAAGTCCTGGCCTTCGCGCGCGCTCTTGGCGGCGACGGCGGTGACCAGCAGTACGGTGTCGTCCATCTTGACGATGACGGCGCCGCTGGCCTGACGGGCGACTTCGCCGGTCTCAAGCGTGACGGTGTGCTTGCCGTACTGGAAGGTTTTGGTGATTTTTGCCACGGAGGGTGTCCTTGGGGATGCTGTCTGCGAATTTGGACCGTCGGCGACCCTTGCCGCCAGCGGGTGGCCGGATCGTTCCGGCCTGAATCGGGGATTGCGGTGCTACAAAACAAAACCGCGGCGCATCGCTGCGCCGCGGGGGATTCGTTGCTTAGCGACGCAGGCCAAGCTTCTCGATCAGAGCCTTGTAACGCTCGACGTCCTTCTTCTTCAGGTAGTCGAGCAGGCTGCGGCGGCGGTTGACCATCTGCAGCAGGCCGCGACGGCTGTGGTGGTCCTTCTTGTGGGTCTTGAAGTGGCCGGTCAGCAGCTCGATGCGGGCGGTCAGCAGGGCCACCTGGACTTCCGGGGAGCCGGTGTCAGCCGAGCTGCGCTTGTTGTCTTCAATGACCTTCTGGGTGTCGATCGACATTGCTTTTTTCTCTGTGATGCGTGGCCGGCAGGAACGCGCTTCGCGCACCGCCAGGCTCGCCGTGGACTACGAGGATGAAACCTGCACGAGGCAGGCTGCCGGAAAACGGCCGCGAAATTGTAACGGTCGGGGGCTTCCGGGACAAGGACCGCGGCTGAACCGCCCTGCCTCGGTCAGAGGTTGAAACGGCGCTGCGGGGCCAGCAGGCCACTGTCATCGACCTGGCCCAGGCCCTGGACGGCATCGTCCGGGCCGAACACGGCCACCAGGCCCTGCGGCCAGGACAGGTCGCGCTGGCGCTGGCCGACACAGAACCGGTGAGCCTGGTCCGCGTCAAGGTCGACCCGCGGGTATTCAGCCAGGCCGGCCGCCAGCGGCAGCAGCAGCGCGTCCATGCCCGCCTCGTCACCGGCCTCGACCATCGCCCGCAGCTGATCCAGGGTGACCATCACCGGTTCACGGAACGGCTCGACCCAGAGCCGGCGCAGCGCACTGATGTGCGCACCACAACCCAGTGCTTCGCCCAGGTCGCGGGCCAGGCTGCGGATATAGGTGCCCGAGCCACAGGTTACACGCAGCCGCAATCGCTCCGGCTGCTGCTCGAGCACCTCGATGGCGTGCACCTGCACCTCGCGCTCCGGGGCCTCGATGGCCTCGCCGCGGCGGGCCTTCACATACAGCGGCTCACCGCCCTGCTTCAGTGCCGAATAGATCGGCGCGCGCTGGCGGATGCTGCCGGTCAGCGGCGCCAGCGCCGCCTGCAGGGTCTCGGCACTGATCGAAGGCACCGGGCGCTGCAGCAGCACCTGGCCTTCGGAATCGTCGGTGTCGGTGGTCTGGCCCAGCATGATCTCGGCGTCGTACGCCTTGGCCGAGCCGAGCAGCAGGCCGGCAATCTTGGTCGCCTCGCCGAAGCACAGCGGCAGCAGGCCGGTGGCCAGCGGGTCGAGGCTGCCGGTATGGCCGCCCTTTTCGGCGCGGAACAGGCGGCGGGCCACCTGCAGGGCGGCGTTGGAACTCATGCCGGTCGACTTGTCGAGCAGCAGGATGCCATCCAGGCGGCGGAACTGAATTCGGGTCATGGCAGGAGTGTGTAGAGCCGAGCCATGCCCGGCTGCCGCAGCGCGGCCCGCACAGGCATCGCGTTGCCGGAATGAAAAGACGCCGGGCATGGGCCCGGCGCTGGCTTATTCTTCGTCGCTCTCGCGACGCTTCTCCGCGGCCAGCGTATCGGGCAGGTCGCGCAGGATGTTGTCGATGTGCTCACCACGGTCGACCGAGTCGTCGTAGTGGAAGTGCAGCTCCGGCACGTGGCGCAGCTTCATCGCGCGGGCCAGGTCCATGCGCAGGCGGTAGCCCAGCTCCTTCAGGCCGGCCACGGCTTCAGCCGAACGCTCCGGCATCAGCGCGGTGACGAACACCTTGGCATGGGCCATGTCGCGGGTGATTTCCACGTCGGACACGCTCACCGAGGGCAACCCATGCTCGCGCACGGCGTTGTGCACCAGGGTGCCGAGTTCACGGCGCAGCTGGGCGGAGACACGGTCGGTTCGATGGAAAGTCTTGGGCACGAGGAGCTCTTGGTTCAGTTGTCGCCCGACCAACGGTCGGGCGCTACATCTACATGGTACCCGACCGTTGGTCGGGTTCTACATCACGGTAGGGCCCGACCGTTGGTCGGGCCACCTTGCAGCATTACAGGGTGCGCGGCACTTCGATACGCTCGAAGCACTCGATCTGGTCACCCGGCTTGACGTCGTTGTAGGCCTTCACCGCGATACCGCATTCGGTACCGTTGCGGACTTCCTCGACGTTCTCCTTGAAGCGGCGCAGCGATTCCAGTTCGCCTTCGAAGATCACCACGCTGTCGCGCAGCACGCGGATCGGCTTGTTGCGCTTGACCACGCCCTCGATGACCATCGAGCCGGCAACCGCGCCCAGCTTGGAGCTGCGGAAGACGTCGCGGACCTCGGCGATACCGATGATCTCTTCGCGGATCTCCACGCCCAGCAGACCGGAGGCCACCTGCTTCACCTGGTCGATCACGTCATAGATGATCGAGAAGTAACGCAGGTCCACGCCGTTGGATTCAATGATGCGACGGGCCGAAGCATCCGCACGCACGTTGAAGCCGATGACGGTGGCCTTCGAAGCGGCCGCCGAGTTGGCGTCCGATTCGGTGATACCGCCCACGCCGGAGTGGATCACATTGATGCGGATGTCGTCGTTGGACAGCGCGACCAGTGCCTGGCTCAGGGCCTGCACCGACCCCTGCACGTCGGCCTTGATGACCAGGTTGAGGACCTGCTGGCCCTCACCCTTGCCCAGGGTCGCCATGATGTCTTCCATGCGGCTGCCCGCGGTGGCCACCAGGCGCGATTCACGGCGCTTGGTCTCACGCTGCTGGGCAACGTCCTTGGCCAGGCGCTCGTCCTCGACGACCACGAAGTCGTCACCGGCTTCCGGCACGCCGGACAGGCCCAGGACCTGCACCGGGATGGACGGGCCAGCGAACTCCGGCTGCTTGCCGGTTTCGTCGAACAGCGCACGCACGCGGCCATACTGGATGCCGCACACCAGGTAGTCGCCCTTCTTCAGGCGGCCCTGCTGCACCAGCACGGTAGCGACCGGGCCGCGGCCCTTGTCCAGCGACGACTCGATCACCACGCCCGAGGCGCGGCCTTCGTCGACGGCCTTCAGTTCCAGCAGTTCGGCCTGGATCGAGATGGCGTCCAGCAGGTCGTCGATGCCCAGGCCGGTCTTGGCCGAGATCTCCACCATCTGGGTGTCACCACCGAAGTCTTCGGCCACGACCTGCTCGGACAGCAGTTCGTTCTTGACCCGCATCGGGTCGGCGTCGGACTTGTCGATCTTGTTGATCGCCACGATCAGCGGCACACCCGCCGAACGGGCGTGCTGGATCGCTTCCTTGGTCTGCGGCATGACGCCGTCATCGGCAGCCACGACCAGCACCACGATGTCGGTCAGCTTGGCACCGCGGGCACGCATCGAGGTGAAGGCAGCATGGCCCGGGGTATCCAGGAAGCTGATCACGCCCTTCGGCGTATCCACGTGGTAGGCACCGATGTGCTGGGTGATGCCGCCGGCTTCGCCGGTGGCGACCTTGGTGCGGCGGATGTAATCCAGCAGCGAGGTCTTGCCGTGATCGACGTGGCCCATGATGGTGACCACCGGCGGACGCTGGGTGGCTTCGCCCTGGTTTTCACCGGTCGAGGCCAGCAGTGCGTCTTCGGCGTCGTTGTCGTTGGCACGGATCGCCTTGTGGCCGAGTTCTTCGGTCACCAGCGCGGCGGTGTCATGGTCGATGGACTGGGTGATGGTGGCCATCACGCCCATCTTGAACAGCGCCTTCACCACTTCGCCGCCCTTCAGCGCCAGCTTCTGCGCCAGGTCGGCCACGGTGATGGTGTCGCCGATCGCCACTTCACGCACCACCGGCGCGGTCGGACGCTCGAAGGCGTGCGGACCGGCATTGTTGCCACCGCGCGACATGTCGCGACGGCCACCGGCCTGGTTACGCCCGCCCGGACGACCACGGGTGTTGCTGTTGTTGCTGTTGCCACGACGCGCACGGTCGGCAGCCGACAGGTGCATCTGGCCGGCGAAACGGTCGCCCGGGCCACGCTCGTTGCGCGGCGCGCTGCGGTTGTTGCGGTCGTCGCTGCGCGGCGGCGGCGGTGCACTGCGCGGCGCAGCCGGAGCGGCGGCCGGAGCACGCGGCGGGCGCGGCGCGGTTTCATCGATCGGAGCGCGCTTGGGCTTGGTGGCAGCCAGTGCCTCGGCAGCCTTGGCGGCAGCCGCAGCTTCTTCGGCCGCCTTCTTCTCTGCCTCGGCGCGTTCCTTGGCCGCAGCTTCTTCTTCGCGGGCGCGGACGATGGCCTCGTCACGCAGGCGATCCTTCTCGGCCAGCGCCTGCTGTTCGGCCAGGTTGCGTGCGCGCGATTCTTCCAGCTTGCGCAGGATGTCGGCGCGCTCTTCGTCCGGCGTCATGGCGCGGGCACCATCCTTGACGTAGGTACGCTTCTGGCGCACCTCGACATTCACGGTCGTCTTGCTGCGACCGGAACTGACCGTCACTTCCTGCTGTTTCCGGCGATTGAGCGTGATCTTCTTTGCAGACTGATCCGTCTCTTCCGGGGCCTGCTCGGGCTTGCCATGCGAGCGACGAAGGAAGCCCAGGAGCTTCACCTTCTCGGTACTGGTCACGACCTGGTCGGGACCGCTGAACTTCATGCCGGCACCGGCCAGCTGTTCCAGCAGTTTTTCGACCGGCGTGTTGACCAGTTCGGCAAGCTTGCGGATGGTGGTTTGCTGCGACATTCGGATCCTATGATCTTGTGGGCGCCCCCCCGCATCTGGAGGTGGCGCGGATTCTACGCCCTGAGCGGCTCAGGGCCCTGTTCATTGCCGGCTCATTCGCCGCGTTCCAGTCGGGCGATCTCCTCGGCACGCGCGGCCAGGATCAGCGCCGCAGCGCGCTCCTGGTCCAGCCCTTCAATGCCGAAGTCCATGACCTCGTCGGCGGCCAGGTCGGACAGATCCTCGCTGGTACGCACGCCGTGGCCGGCCAGCGCATACGCGGTGGCTTCGTCCATGCCCTTCAGGGACAGCAGGTCCTGCGCCGGCTGGCCGTCTTCAAGGCCTTCTTCGACTGCCAGGGCCTCATTGAGCAGCGCATCGCGGGCACGAGCGCGCAGCTCTTCGACGATGTCCTCGTCGAAACCTTCCACGGCCAGCAGTTCGCCAACCGGTACATAAGCGATTTCCTCGACGGTGCCGAAGCCTTCGCTGACCAGGATGCCGGCGATCTCTTCGTCCACTTCCAGCTTGTCCATGAACAGCTGGCGGGCCGAAGCCTGCTCGGCCTCCGACTTGGCGGTGACCTGGTCCTGGGTCATCACGTTGAGCTGCCAGCCGGTCAGGCGGCTGGCCAGGCGCACGTTCTGGCCGCCCTTGCCGATCGCCTGGGCCAGGCGGTCTTCGGCGACGGCCAGGTCCATCGAGTGCTTGTCCTCATCGACGATGATCGACTGCACTTCGGCCGGCGCCATCGCGTTGATGACGAAGTTGGCCGGGTTGTCGTTCCACAGCACGATGTCCACGCGCTCGCCATTGAGCTCGTTGGACACGGCCTGCACGCGCGAACCACGCATGCCGATGCAGGCGCCGATCGGATCGGTGCGCTGGTCGTGGGCGAGCACGGCGATCTTGGCGCGGTCGCCCGGATCGCGGGCACAGGCCTTGATTTCCACCAGGCCCTGGCCGACTTCCGGCACTTCCAGCTTGAACAGCTCGATCATGAATTCCGGGGCGGCGCGGCTGATGAACAGCTGCGGGCCACGCGGTTCCGAACGGACTTCGGCCAGGTAGCCGCGCACGCGGTCGCCGGCGCGCAGCACGTCGCGCGGAATGCCCTTGTCCTTCGGGATGAAGCCTTCGGCGTTGCCACCGAGGTCGACATAGATGTTGCCGCGCTCGGCGCGCTTGACCACACCGGTGATCAGCTCGCCGACGCGATCCTTCCACGCATCCACGACCTGCTGGCGCTCGGCTTCGCGCACGCGCTGGACGATGACCTGCTTGGCGGCCTGGGCCGCGATGCGGCCGAAGTCCGGGTTCTCGATCTGCTCTTCGATGTAGTCGCCGACGTCCACGCCTTCGGCTTCATCGATGGCGTCCATCAGGCGGATCTGGCGGTCCGGCGATTCCATGACCACGTCATCGGCCACCACTTCCCAGCGGCGGTAGGTTTCGTAGCTGCCATCCTTGTGGTCGATGACCACGCGGGTCAGCACTTCCTCGTCGGGATAGCGCTTCTTCGCTGCCGAGGCCAGGGCGGCCTCGATGGCATCGAAGATCACTTCACGCGGCACGCCCTTCTCGTTGGCGACCGCGTCGACTACCAGCAACAGTTCCTTGCTCATTGGCTCACTCCGCGCGCGGCTTCTTTGCCGCCGGCTCGTTGGAAGAAGAATTCGTGTTCGGCTTCGGACGCTTCGGTGCCGGACCGGTCGGCTTGCTCGGGGCCAGCCCCAGCGCCACCCAGTCGGGCATGATCCGTGCCTTGTCGATGTTGTCGGCCGACACCACCACTTCGGTCTTGTCGACGATGAAGGTGATGGTGCCTGCGGCCTCGTCGGTCGCCTCGATACGGCCCTGCAGGCGACGACGGTTGTCCTGCGGCAGCTTCAGCGTGACCTTGGCCGATTCACCCTGGTGGCGAGCGAACTGCTCCAGGTTGAACAGCGGGCGGTCCACGCCCGGCGAGGACACTTCCAGCGTGTAATTGCCGCTGATCGGGTCTTCGACGTCCAGCTGCGCCGACACTTCGCGGCTGACCCGCTCGCAGTCGTCGACATTGATGATGCGCTCGGGCTGTTCAGCCAGCGGCACGTCGATGTAAAGGCGCAGGGTCGCACCGCCGGGGGCCGGCAGATACTCAACGCCCAGCAGCTCCAGGCCCAGCGACACAACGGTCGGGGCGAGCAGATTCGCGATGTCGGTTGCCTTGTCGCTCACAGCCTGCCTTGATCTCTTGGTTGGGTGCCGGCCTTGGCCGGCGTGAAAACATGACGCCCCGGAAACGACAAAGGGCCCGCTGGGCCCCTTTTCCGGAAAGACTCCGGTGACTGGATTCCGGTTGCAACCTGCAGTGCCTGCCGGTTGCGGCCCTCCTTCCGGGTCCGGACTCCCGCTGGGAGGCCGCCTTCAGGGGTACTGCTAGGTCGCTGATGATAGCGACTGCACCGCGCTGGTGCAAGGTGCGGGGCCTGGGGTCAGATCCCTTTTCCGCGAAAAAGGGATCTGACCCCGATCACGCAGAAACGGCGCAAACCCCAAAGAAAAACGCCTTCGAAGCAGGGCTTCGAAGGCGATCTCTTTACTTGGTAGCGGGGGCAGGATTTGAACCTGCGACCTTCGGGTTATGAGCCCGACGAGCTGCCAGACTGCTCCACCCCGCATCAGAAGCGGAATCATGAGGCATTGCTGCGATAAATGCAAGCTTTCCCTCATTCATCAAACCGGTTGGCGCCGATATGAAGTTGGTAGCGGGGGCAGGATTTGAACCTGCGACCTTCGGGTTATGAGCCCGACGAGCTGCCAGACTGCTCCACCCCGCACCGGAAGTGTTTGAACTGTTGCCCTGCTCTTTCGAGGAGGGCTACCGCAACGATGTTCTGGCTGAACCGCTGCAGTGACAACTCAGGCTGCGCATATTACACGAATCGCGCAGCTTTGTGTCAACTTTTATGCAAGATGCGCAAATGCCTGCTGGCACCAGACCATGATCGGGTTCCAGGCCAGGCCCAGGGCCAGCAGTGCCAGGGCATTCACGCCCAGCACCAGGCCCAGCACGCGGTCGTTGCTGCGCGGCATGGCCTCGCCCACCGGCTCATCGAAGTACATGACCTTGATGACGCGCAGGTAGTAGAAGCAGCCGACCACGGCGCACAGCACGCCAAGGATGGCCAGCCACAGCAGGCCGCCGTTGACGGCCGCACCGAGTACCGCCAGCTTGGTCCAGAAGCCCAGGAACGGCGGGATGCCGGCCAGCGACGCCATGATGCACAGCACCAGGCCGGCCATCCACGGATTGCGGGCATTGAGGCCCTTGAAGTCCTCGATGTTCTCGGCTTCGAAGCCGGCACGCGACAGTGCGATGATCGCGCCGAATGCGGCGGTCGACATGATGGCGTAGGCCAGCGCGTAGAACAGTGCGGCGGCGTAGCCCTGCGAACCGCCACCGGCAATGCCCATCAGCAGGAAGCCGATGTGCGAGACGGTGGAGAACGCCAGCATGCGCTTGAGGTTGCTCTGCGCGATGGCCATCAGGTTGCCGATCACCAGCGAGACGGCGGCCAGGCCGGCGATCAGCAGCTGCAGTTCGGTTGACAGCGGGCCCACGCCCATTTCCAGCAGGCGATAGGCCATGCCGAAGGCGGCCAGCTTCGGTGCCGAGCTGATGAACAGCGCGATCGGCGCCGGGGCACCCTGGTACACGTCCGGCAACCACATGTGGAACGGCGCGGCACCCAGCTTGAAGGCGACGCCGGCGATCATGAACACCGCGCCGGTGATCAGCAGCACGCGCTCTTCCGAGTGCGGGATGGCATCGCGGATGACGTCCAGGTGCAGGCTGCCGGTGGCGCCGTAGATCAGCGACATGCCGTACAGCAGCAGGCCGGAGGCCAGCGAGCCGAGCACGATGTACTTCATCGCCGCTTCCGAGGCCAGGCCGTTTTCGCGGTTGCTGGCGACCAGGGCGTAGGAGCACAGCGCGAGCAGTTCCAGGCCCAGGTAGACCATCAGCAGGCTGCCGGCCGAGACCAGGATCATCATGCCGGCGGTGCCGAACAGGATCAGCACCGGGATCTCGCCCTGGAACAGGTTGCGGTCACGCAGGTAGCGCCAGCCGTAGACCAGGGTCAGGCCGCTGAGCAGCACGATCCCGGTCTTCATCACGTCCGCGGCGGTATCGCGCACGAACATGCCATGGAAGACCTCCCCCTGCCCGCCCACGCCGGTAGCCAGCATGAACAGCACCACGGCCAGCGCAGCGAGCGAGAACAGGTGGGTGACGATCTTGTTCCGGTTGCTGACGAACAGGTCGAGGATCATCAGGGCGAAGGCGCTGCCGATCAGCACCAGCTCGGGAGCGAGCGGTGGCAGGTCAGCGGCGGTCAATGGCAGCAGCGGCGAGGTGGTCATCATCAAATCCTGGAATTACAGCAGCTTGCTGGATGCGATCTGCATCGCCAGCTTCGCGATCGAGGGCTCCATCAGGTCGGTCAGCGGCTTGGGATAGATGCCCAGGGCCAGCACGCCGATGGCGAACACGCCCAGCACCAGCCATTCGCGACCGTTGATGTCCTTCAGTTCGGCAACATGGCTGTTGGCCACTTCACCGAAGAAGATGCGCTTGTACAGCCACAGGGTGTAGGCGGCGCCGATGATCAGGGTGGTGGCCGCGCCCAGAGCGATCCATGGATTACGCTGGAAGGCCGACAGGATGACCATGAACTCGCCGACGAAACCGCTGGTACCCGGCAGGCCCGCGTTGGCCATGAAGAACAGCATGGCGAAGGTGGCGAACCACGGCATCACGTTGACCACGCCGCCGTAATCGGCGATGCGGCGGCTGTGCATGCGGTCGTACAGCACGCCCACGCAGGAGAACATCGCGCCGGACACGAAGCCGTGCGAGATCATCTGCACCATGGCGCCCTGCAGGCCCAGGCGGGCTGCATCGGCGTTGCCGGCTTCACGCACCAGCCACAGGGCGATGAAGGTACCCAGGGTGACGAAGCCCATGTGCGCGATCGACGAATAGGCGATCAGCTTCTTCATGTCGTCCTGCACCAGGGCGACCAGGCCGACGTAGATCACCGCGATCAGCGACAGCGCGATCACCAGCCAGGCCCATTCCTGCGACGCGTCCGGGACGATCGGCAGGTTGAAGCGCAGGAAGCCGTAGCCACCGATCTTCAGGGCGATGGCGGCCAGGATCACCGAACCGGCGGTCGGCGCTTCCACGTGGGCGTCCGGCAGCCAGGTGTGCACCGGGAACATCGGCACCTTGACCGCGAAGGCGATCAGGAAGGCGAAGAAGATCCAGGTCTGTTCCTTGGCCGACAGCGGCAGCGCGTACAGGTCGGCCAGCTGGAAGCTGCCGCCCTTCATGTACAGGTAGATCAGTGCCACCAGCATCAGCACCGAGCCGAGGAAGGTGTACAGGAAGAACTTCAGCGCGGCGTAGATGCGGCGCGGGCCGCCCCAGACACCGATGATCAGGAACATCGGGATCAGCATCGCCTCGAAGAACACGTAGAACAGCATCGCGTCCGTCGCCGAGAAGATACCGACCGTGACGCCTTCCAGGATCAGGAAGGCCGCCACGTACTGGTTCACGCGCTTGTCGATGGCGCTCCAGGCGCCGATCAGGGCAAGCACGCTGACCAGGGTGGTCAGCAGGATCAGCGCCACGGCAATGCCGTCCACGCCCAGGTTGTAGCCGATCTTGTACGCCGGGATCCAGGCATGGGTCTCGACGAACTGCAGACCGTCGATACCCGCGTTGTAGCCGCTCAGCAGCGAGAGGCTCGCCACGAACGTCAGCACCGCTACGCCCAGGGACGCCCAGCGGGCGGCCTGCGCATCACGGATCGCAAGGATCAGGGCGCCACCGATGATCGGCAGCCAGATGAGGACACTGAGTAGAGGCCAGTTCGACACGTCTTCTTATTCCGTACAGGTCATCAACGCAGGTAATGCATCAGCACGCCCAGCAGGGCAATCAGGCCGATGATCATCGCGAAGGCGTAGTGATAGAGGAAACCGGATTGGGTACGACGCAGCACGCCGGCTGCGACGTCCACAACACGTGCCGAGAGATTGACCACGCCGTCGACGATGTTGCTGTCGATCCAGCGCGAGACCTTGCCCAGCTTGACGCTGCCACCGGCAAAGCCATCGATCCACAGCTTGTCGAAGCCGTACTTGTTTTCCAGCACCGACACCAGCGGAGCGAAGGTCTTGCGGGCCTTGCCCGACAGGTCCGGCTTCCACAGGTAGAACAGTGCGGCCAGCAGGAAGCCCGCAACGGTCAGCATGAACGCCGGAGCCATCATGCCGTGCAGCGCGAACGCGACCGGGCCGTGGAACTCCTCACCCAGGAAACCGATGGTGTTCTTGGCCGGATCGTAGAAATCGACGACGCCGGTGAAGAACGTATGCGCCTGGCCCTTGATGGCGTCGTGCGCGTGGTTGCCGGCCCAATCGGTGCCGTACAGCATCGGACCGATGCTGAAGAAACCGATGGCGATCGACGGGATGGCCAGCAGGATCAGCGGCAGGGTCACCACCCACGGGGTCTCGTGCGGCTCATGCGGACCGTGGCCATGGCCGTGGTCATCGTGATGCGCATCGGCGTGGTGGGCGTCGGCGGCGTGATGATCGTCATGACCATGATCGTCATGGGCGTCGCGGAACCGCTCCTTGCCGTGGAAGGTCAGGAACAGCAGGCGGAAGCTGTAGAAGCTGGTGACGATCACGCCACCCAGCACTGCCCAGTAGCCGTAGGTGGCCACCCAGTTGTTGGACAGGTGCGCGTGCACCTCGGCCGCCTCGATGATGGTGTCCTTCGAGTAGAAGCCGGAGAAGAACGGCGTACCGACCAGCGCCAGGGTACCGATCCACATGGTGATGAAGGTGATCGGCATGTACTTGCGCAGGCCGCCCATCTTGCGCATGTCCTGCTCGTGGTGCATCGCGATGATGACCGAGCCGGCACCCAGGAACAGCAGGGCCTTGAAGAAGGCGTGGGTCATCAGGTGGAACACGGCGGCCGAATAGGCCGACACGCCCAGGGCGACGGTCATGTAGCCCAGCTGCGACAGCGTGGAGTACGCGACGACGCGCTTGATGTCGTTCTGCACGATGCCGATCAGGCCGGTGAAGAACGCGGTGGTGGCGCCGATGAACAGCACGAAGTTCAGCGCAGTCTGCGACAGCTCGAACAGCGGCGACATGCGGGTGACCATGAAGATACCGGCGGTCACCATCGTCGCGGCGTGGATCAGTGCCGAGATCGGGGTCGGGCCTTCCATCGAATCCGGCAGCCACACGTGCAGCGGGACCTGGGCCGACTTGCCCATGGCACCAATGAACAGGCAGATGCAGATGACGGTGGCGATCGACCAGATCACCGGCTCGTTCAGCAGCTGCATGCCCAGGATCGTGCCGTCCCAGATCTGCAGCTGGGCACGCGGGTCGGCCAGCATGCCGGCCTGCGAGAACACCTGCGAGTAGTCCAGGGTACCGAACACCCACAGCACGCCGGCGATGCCCAGCAGGAAGCCGAAGTCACCGACGCGGTTGACCAGGAACGCCTTCATGTTGGCGAAGATCGCGGTCGGGCGCTTGAACCAGAAGCCGATCAGCAGGTACGACACCAGGCCCACCGCTTCCCAGCCGAAGAACAGCTGCAGGAAGTTGTTGCTCATCACCAGGGTGAGCATGGAGAAGGTGAACAGCGAGATGTAGCTGAAGAACCGCTGGTAGCCCGGATCGTCCTGCATGTAGCCGATCGTGTAGATGTGGACCAGCAGCGACACGAAGGTCACCACCACCATCATCATCGCGGTCAGCTTGTCGACCATGAAACCGACGTGCGCGGAGTACTGGCCGACTTCGAAGAACGTGTAGATGTTCTGGTTGAACGGCTGTGCGCCACCCCAGAGCAGCTGGTAGAGCGTGTACATCGACAGGCCGCAGGCCACCGCGACGCCGAGGATGGTGACGGTCTGCGCGCCGAAGCGCTTGACCTGGCGACCGAACAGGCCGGCGATGATGCTGCCGAACAGCGGTGCAAGCACCACTGCGATCAACAGACTCTTGGAGAGAGTGATTTCCATCTGTGGATCAGCCCTTCAACGAATCGACTTCGCCGACATTGATCGTGCGGCGGGTACGGAACAGGGTCACCAGGATCGCCAGGCCGATGGCGGCTTCCGCGGCGGCGACGGTCAGGATGAAGAACACGAACAGCTGGCCGGACGGATCGCCCAGCTGACGCGAGAAGCCGACGAAATTGATGTTCACCGACAGCAGCATCAGTTCGATCGACATCAGCAGGACAATGACGTTCTTCCGGTTGAGGAAGATGCCGGCCAGGCTGATGGCGAACAGCACCGCGCCGAGCGCAAGCATGTGGCCAAGGGTAATCACGGCTGGGTCTCCTCGCCGGCGGCCGGCTTGCTGTTGCTGTGCACGACCGGTGCCTCGGCGCCCATCTTGACCATGCGCAGGCGCTGGCCGGCCTTGACCATGGTCTGCTCGCCCGGGTTCTGGCTCTTCACGCCGGTACGGCGGCGCAGGGTCAGCATCACCGCGGCAACCACGGCCACGGTCAAGATGACGGCAGCGAACTCGAACGGCAGCAGGTATTCGGTGAACAGCGTGCGCGCCAGCCAGGTCACATTGGAGCTGTCGGCGGCGACCGCGGCGGCGTTGTCGGCCGGGAACGGCGTGACCGAGCGTGCCTTGACGCCGATCAGGATCAGCATCTGCGCCAGCATCGCCACCGCCACGATCAGGCCGACCGGCAGGTAGCGCACCCAGCCCTCACGCAGCTTGGTGGGGTCGATGTCCAGCATCATCACCACGAACAGGAACAGCACCATCACCGCGCCGACGTAGACCAGCACCAGGGCCACGCCGAGGAACTCGGCGCCCACCAGCAGCCACACGCAGGCAATGGAGAAGAAGGTCAGCACCAGGCAGAGCACGGCGTGAACCGGGTTGCGCACGCTGATCACCGCACCGGCCGAAACCGTTGCCGCGATGGCGAACACCCAGAAAGCGATATTTACCCAATCCATCTCTCGACCTCAGCGGTAAGCGGCATCGGCGGCGCGACGCTCGGCGATCTCGGATTCGAGACGGTCGCCCAGGGCCAGCAGCTGCGGCTTGGTAACGATGTTTTCGCCACGATTCTCGAAGTGGTACTCGAGGATGTGGGTTTCGACGATCGAGTCCACCGGGCAGCTTTCTTCGCAGAAGCCGCAGAAGATGCACTTGAACAGATCGATGTCATAGCGCGTGGTACGGCGGGTGCCGTCTTCGCGCTTGGCCGAGTCGATGGTGATGGCCAATGCAGGGCACACCGCTTCGCACAGCTTGCAGGCGATGCAGCGCTCTTCACCGTTGGGGTAACGGCGCAGGGCGTGCAGGCCACGGAAGCGCGGCGACTGCGGGAACTTCTCCATCGGGTACATCATCGTGTACTTGGGCTTGAAGCTGTACTTCAGGGTCAGCCAAAGGCCACCGAGGAGCTCGAGCAGCAGCAGGCTCTTGAAGTAATGGGTAATCCGGTTCATCACTTTAGACGCCCTTTTGAATCACGCCGAAGAACACCATGACGGCGGTAACCGCGATCCACAGAATGGCCAGCGGGATGAAGACCTTCCAGCCCAGGCGCATGATCTGGTCATAGCGGAAGCGCGGGAAGCTGGCACGGAACCAGATGTAGGCACTGGCGAAGAAGAACACCTTGACGAACAGCCACGGTGCACCGCCCTTCCAGATCCAGTCGACCAGCGGCGAGACATCGCCGAAGTTGACCCAGCCCTGGACCGGGCTCAGCCAGCCGCCGAGGAAGAAGATCGAGATCAGGAAGCTGATCAGGATCATGTTCGCGTACTCGGCCAGGAAGAACAGCGCGAAGGCACCACCGGAGTATTCGACCATGTGGCCGGCAACGATTTCCGATTCACCTTCCACCACGTCGAACGGCGCGCGGTTGGTTTCAGCCACGCCCGACACCCAGTAGATGACGAACAGCGGGAACAGCGGCAGCAGGAACCAGTCGAAGAAACCGGAGCTGCCGGCCTGCGCCATCACGATGTTGCTCAGGTTCAGGCTGCCCGAGGCGATCATCACGCCGACCAGGGCGAAGCCCATGGCGATTTCGTAACTGATCATCTGCGCCGAGGCGCGCATGGCACCAAGGAACGCATACTTCGAGTTCGACGCCCAACCGGCCAGGATGATGCCGTAGATGCCCATCGAGGTCATTGCCAGCAGGTACAGCAGGCCCGCATTGGCGTTGGACAGCACGATCTGCGAATCGAAGGGCACCACCGACCAGGCCGCGAAGGCCGGGGCCAGGGTGATCAGCGGCGCCAGCAGGTAGATCGCCTTGTTGGCGCTGCTCGGCTGGACCACTTCCTTGAACAGCAGCTTGAAGACGTCGGCGAAGGCCTGGAAGATGCCCATGCCCACGTACATCGGGCCGTGGCGGACGTGCATCCAGCCGATCAGCTTGCGTTCCCAGACCACGTAGAAAGCCACCGAGATGATCACCGGAACGGCGATCACCAGGATCTTCAGGATGATCCAGATCAGCGCGCCGATGTCACCAAGGCCAAGCAGCCACTGGTGCAGCGGGTCGACCGCGTTCAACAGCAATTCGTTCATGCAGCCACCACCGATACGCGAGCGGCACCCAGCGGCGCGGTCGCGCCGTGGCCCGATTCAATCCAGACCGAGCCCGCAGCGACGCGGGCGTCGACCACCACCGGCAGGGTGGCCTTGCCGGCATCAGTGCCGACCTTGGCCATCTGCCCTTCCTGCAGCTGCAGGCGAGCGGCATCTTCAGCGTTCAACACGATGCGCGGAGCGTGGTTGAGCGGATGCGACTGCAGCGCCGGCGCGCGACGGACCACCGCATCGGTGCGGTAGATCGCGGCGGTCGAAGCCACTTCCAGGCCTTCACCGGCAACCGCCGGCTGTGCCGAAGCAGCAACGCTGACCGACACCGGCGCCAGGCTGGCACGCAGGCCGGCCAGGTCGGTGAAGTCGAAACCGGCCAGCGCCATTTCGCCGCCCAGTGCGCGCAGCACGCGCCAGCCTTCACGGGCCTCGCCCGGCAGCTTGCCGCCGGCACGGGCCGACTGCTCGCGACCATCGAGGTTGGTCAGGGTGGCATCGATTTCCGGCAGCGCGCCGATCGGCAGGATCACGTCGGCAACGTCGCGGGTCGACACACAGGCGAACTGGCTGAAGGCCACCACCTGGGCACCGGCCAGCGCCTTGCGCGCCGCGGGTGCGTCGGCGAAGTCCAGGCCCGGCTCTAGGCCGTACACCACGTAGGCCTGGCGCGGCTGCGCCAGCATCGCGGCGACGTCCTTGCCGGCCGGCAGTACGCCGGCGCGGGTCAGGCCAACGGCATTGGCACCCTGCGGGATGCGGCACAGCTTGGCACCGGTGGCGGCAGCGAACTCACGCGCAGCAGCGCGGATCGCGGCGGCCAGCGGGTGGTTCTCGGCGATGCCACCGACGATCAGCACGGTGTTGTTGCCGCCCTGCACTGCCGAACGCAGCTCGGCGTTGGCCAGCGCGTCGACGAACTTCGACGGGGCAACGATCTGCTTGCCGGCGACACTGAAGGCGAAGTCGAAGTCCACCGGATTGACGACGTGGATCTTCGCGCCCTTGGTGGTCTGCGCCTTGCGCAGGCGGGCGTGCAGCAGCGGCAGTTCGTGGCGGATGTTGCTGCCCAGAACGACGATGCGGTCGGCGCCTTCGATTTCGGCCAGCGGCAGGCCGAACACTTCGGCGGTTGCGGCATCGGAGAAATCGCGGTTGTTGATGCGGTGGTCGATGTTGCTCGAGCCCAGGCCCTTGGCCAGGCGGGCCAGCAGCGCGCCTTCCTCGTTCGAGGTCGACGGATGCACCAGCACGCCCAGGTTGTCGCCCTGGTTGGCCTTGAGGATCTCGGCGGCCGCGGCCAGGCCTTCGGCCCAGCTCACTTCCTTCCACTCGCCATTGACCTTGCGCAGCGGCTTGACCGCACGGTCTTCGCTGTACAGGCCCTGGTGCGAGTAGCGGTCACGGTCGGACAGCCAGCACTCGTTCACGGCTTCGTTGTCGCGCGGTACGGTGCGCAGCACTTCGCCGCGACGCACGTGCAGGAACAGGTTCGAACCCATCGCGTCGTGGTAGCCCAGCGATTCGCGCGCCGTCAGTTCCCACGGGCGGGCGCGGAACTGGAACACCTTGTTGGTCAGCGCCCCGACCGGGCAGACGTCGACGACGTTGCCGGACAGCTCGGTGGTCAGCGGCTTGCCGTCGAAGGTACCAATCTGCAGGTTCTCACCGCGGTACATGCCACCCAGCTCGTAGGTACCGGCAACGTCGGCGGTGAAGCGGACGCAGCGGGTGCACTGGATGCAGCGAGTCATCTCGGTGGCGACCAGCGGACCCATGTCCTCGTCCGGCACCACGCGCTTGCGCTCGTTGAAGCGGCTGACCGAACGGCCATAACCCAGCGACACGTCCTGCAGCTCGCACTCGCCGCCCTGATCGCAGATCGGGCAGTCCAGCGGGTGGTTGATGAGCAGGAACTCCATCACCGAACGCTGGAACTTCAGCGCCTTCTCGCTGCGGGTGGCGACCTTCATGCCGTCCATCACCGGGGTGGCGCAGGCCGGTGCCGGCTTCGGCGACTTCTCCACGTCCACCAGGCACATGCGGCAGTTGGCGGCGATCGGCAGCTTCTCGTGGTAGCAAAAGCGCGGAATGGAGATGCCGGCCTTGTCGGCGGCCTGGATGATCATCGAGCCCTTGGGCACGACCAGCGACTTGCCATCGATCTCGATGGTGACGTGATCGGGTGGGACGCTCGGATTTACGGGTTGCGCGCTCATGCAGCGGCTGCCTCCACCTTCTTGCCGTCAACCATCGAATGACCGTTGACGATGTAGTACTCGAACTCGTCCCAGAACTGGCGCAGGAAGCCCTGGATGGGCCATGCAGCCGCTTCGCCGAACGCACAGATGGTGTGGCCTTCGATCTGGCCGGCCACCGCCTTCAGCTGGTGCAGGTCTTCCATCGTGGCCTTGCCGGCGACGATGCGCTCCAGCACGCGGTGCATCCAGCCGGTGCCCTCACGGCACGGGGTGCACTGGCCGCAGGATTCCTTGTGGAAGAACTGGCTGATGCGGCAGGCGAACTTGACGCAGCAGACGCTGTCGTCGAGCACCACGATCGCACCCGAACCCAGGCCGGAGCCCAGTGCGCGGATGGTGTCGTAGTCCATCGGCAGGTCCTTCAGCTCGGCCGCGGTGAGCACCGGCATCGACACGCCGCCCGGGATCGCGCCCTTCAGCGTGCGGCCCGGACGCAGGCCACCGGCCATTTCCAGCAGGTCGTGGAATTTGGTGCCGAGCGGCACTTCGAAGTTGCCGCCGTTCTGCACGCAGCCGGACACCGAGAAGCACTTCGGGCCGCCGTTGGCGGTCAGGCTCAGGCCCTTGAACCACTCCGGACCGTTGCGGATGATCGCCGGCACCGAACCGTAGGTTTCGGTGTTGTTGATCGTCGACGGCTTGCCGTACAGGCCGAAGTTGGCCGGGAACGGCGGCTTGTAGCGCGGCTGGCCCTTCTTGCCCTCCAGCGATTCCATCAGCGCGGTTTCTTCGCCGCAGATGTACGCGCCGGCGCCCAGCGCACCGTAGATGTCGATGTCCACGCCCGAGCCCATCACGTTCTTGCCCAGCCAGCCGTTCGCATAGGCGTCGGCCAGGGCCTGCTCGAAGTGCTCGAACGGCTCGTGGTGGAACTCACCGCGCAGGTAGTTGTAACCCACGGTCGAACCGGTGGCGTAGCAGGCGATCGCCATGCCTTCCACCACCGAATGCGGGTTGTAGCGCAGGATGTCGCGGTCCTTGCAGGTGCCCGGCTCGGACTCGTCCGAGTTGCAGAGGATGTACTTCTGCATGTTGCCCTTGGGCATGAAGGACCACTTCAGGCCGGTCGGGAAGCCGGCGCCACCGCGGCCGCGCAGGCCCGAGGCCTTGACCATCTCGATGACCTGCTCCGGCGGGATCTTCTCTTCGAGGATCTTGCGCAGGGCGGCGTAGCCACCGGTCTTCAGGTAGCTTTCGTACGACCACGGGGTGTCGTAATGCAGGGTGGTGTAGACCACCTGGTGCGGCAGCGGCGCGGGGCCGACCGGACCCTTGGATTCGTGGTGATGTGCCATGCCCTTACTCCAGCCCGTCCAGCAGCTCGTCGACCTTTTCCAGGGTCAGACGCTCATGGTAGTGACCGTTGATGACCATCATCGGCGCGCCACCGCAGCCGGCCAGGCACTCTTCCTCGCGCTTGAGGTAGACGCGGCCGTCCGGGGTCGATTCACCGTGCTTGATGCCCAGCTTCTTCTCGCAATGGCGCACGATGTCTTCGGCGCCATTGAGCCAGCAGCTGATGTTGGTGCAGATGGCCACGTTGTTGCGGCCGACCTTCTCGGTCTCGAACATCGAGTAGAAGCTGGCGACCTCGTAGGCCCACACCGGCGGCAGGTCCAGGTACTTGGCCACGCCGGCGATCAGTTCGTCGGTCAGCCAGCCCTGGTTCTGCTCCTGGGCCGCATGCAGGCCCTGCAGCACGGCAGAGCGCTTGCGGTCCGGCGGGAACTTGGACAGCCAGTGATCGATGTGAGCGCGGGTCTTGTCGCTCAGCACCACCATCGGGTCGACGTCGCGCGCCGCCTCGAAATTACCTGTCGCCTTCATCGGCCGACCTCAGCGAAATGCATAACGTGAAATTCCAGAAACTGCGGCGCCGGCTTGCGCCGGCTGCCTGCAGCGGGCGTTGGCGTGGCGGACGGCATTACCGGTCAACCTCGCCGAACACCAGGTCGTAGGTACCGATCATCGCCACCACGTCGGCCAGCATGTGGCCGCGCACGATCGAATCGATCGAGGACAGGTGGGCGAAGCCCGGCGCACGCAGGTGCACGCGGAACGGCTTGTTGGCGCCATCGGAGACCAGGTAGCAGCCGAACTCGCCCTTCGGGGCTTCCACCGCCGAGTAGGTCTCGCCGGCCGGCACGCAATAGCCTTCGCTGAACAGCTTGAAGTGGTGGATCAGCGCTTCCATGTCGTCCTTCATGTCCTCGCGCTTGGGCGGAGCGACCTTGAAGTTCTTCACCATCACCGGGCCCGGGTTGGCCTTCAGCCACGCCACGCACTGCTTGATGATGCGGTTGGACTCGCGCATTTCGGCAACGCGGACCAGGTAACGGTCGTAGCAGTCGCCTTCCTTGCCCAGCGGAATGTCGAAATCGACGGCATCGTACTTGGCATACGGGCGCTTCTTGCGCAGGTCCCAGGCGACGCCCGAGCCGCGCAGCATCACGCCGGTCATGCCCCACTGGTGCGCCAGTTCCGGAGTGACCACGCCGATGCCGACGGTGCGCTGCTTCCAGATACGGTTGTCGGTCAGCAGGGTTTCGTATTCGTCGATGCGCTTGGGGAACTCGACGGTGAAGTTCTCCAGGAAGTCCAGCAGCGAGCCCTCGCGCGAAGCATTGAGCTGCTTCAGCGCCTTGCCCTTGTGCCAGCGCGATTCCTTGTACTTCGGCATGTGGTCCGGCAGGTCGCGGTAAACACCGCCCGGACGGTAGTACGCCGCGTGCATGCGTGCGCCGGAGACCGCTTCATAGCAGTCCATCAGCTCTTCGCGCTCGCGGAAGGCGTACAGCATCACCGCCATCGCACCCAGATCGAGCGCGTTGGAACCCAGCCACATCAGGTGGTTGAGGATGCGGGTGATTTCGTCGTACATGGTGCGGATGTACTGCGCACGCTCCGGCGCCTCGATACCCATCAGGGTCTCGATCGCGCGCACGTAGGCGTGCTCGTTGCACATCATCGACACGTAATCCAGCCGATCCATGTAGCCGATCGACTGGTTGAACGGCTTGGACTCGGCCAGCTTTTCGGTACCACGGTGCAGCAGACCCACGTGCGGGTCGGCGCGCATGATGGTTTCGCCGTCCATTTCCAGGATCAGGCGCAGCACACCGTGCGCGGCCGGATGCTGCGGGCCGAAGTTCATGGTGTAGTTGCGGATTTCCTGCCGTGCTTCGGCCGGATTGCTCGCGAACGCTTCGCGGGCCTGGTGGAACTCGCTCACTTCACTGCCTCCTGCGCGCGCTCACCTTCTGCGGTCTGCAGACGGGCGTCGTCGCGGATCACGCGCGGCACGCCGACGCGCGGCTCCACCGAGGTGACCGGTTCATAGATCACGCGCTTCTTTTCTTCGTCGTAGCGGACTTCGACATTGCCGATCAGCGGGAAGTCCTTGCGGAACGGATGGCCGACGAAACCGTAGTCGGTCAGGATCCGCCGCAGGTCCGGGTGGCCTTCGAAGATCACGCCGTAGAGGTCGAACGCTTCGCGCTCGAACCAGTTCAGGCCCGGCCAGATGCTGGTCAGCGAGGACACCACCGGCAGTGCTTCGTCAGGCGCGAAGCAGCGCAGGTGCATCATCAGGTTGTGCTGGTACGAACGCAGCTGGGCGACCACGGCGAAACGCTGGGTCGGCATGTGCTGTGGGCGGGCGCCCTCGGCACCGTTTTCCTCGGTGGGGAACTCGCCCCACGCGAAGCGGCCCTGGGCCTTGCCTTCGACACCTCGGCTGAAGCCCTGCGAAGACACGTCGGCGGTGTCCCATTCGTCGGAGCCATAACCCAGGTAATCGACGCCGCAGAGATCCACGGCCTGCTCGAAACCAAACTCGTCACGCAGCGCCAGGGCGGTGGCGTGCCACTCGGCGGCAGGCACTTCCAGCGTCACTTCGCCGCGGGGTTCGACCACGATGACCTTCGCACCTGCGAAACGTGCGGAGAGTCGGTCGATGAAGGATGCTTGCTCTGCCATGGGGGCTTGGCGCGCTCTTGTCAGGTGAAGGGGTCAGCGGGCGATGGTCTGTGTACGCCAGATCTTCTTCTGCAGCTGCAGGATCCCGTACACCAGCGCCTCGGCGGTCGGCGGGCAGCCCGGGACATAGACGTCCACCGGCACCACGCGATCACAGCCGCGCACCACAGAATAGGAGTAGTGGTAATAGCCACCGCCGTTGGCGCAGCTACCCATCGAGATGACCCACTTCGGGTCCGGCATCTGGTCGTAGACCTTGCGCAGCGCCGGGGCCATCTTGTTGACCAGGGTACCGGCCACGATCATCACGTCGGACTGGCGCGGCGACGGGCGGAACACCACGCCGTAGCGGTCAAGGTCCAGGCGCGCGGCGCCGGCGTGCATCATCTCGACCGCGCAGCAGGCCAGGCCGAAGGTCATCGGCCACATCGAGCCGGTGCGCGCCCAGTTCAGCAGTGCGTCGACGCTGGTGGTGACGAAGCCCTTTTCCAGCAGCGGGTTGTCGCCTTCCGGCCGCAGGATGTCATCAACCCGGCCTTCCGGCGACGGGTTGTTCATGAGGCCATCGAGAGTCTGAATCACTCCCATTCCAGCGCTCCCTTCTTCCAGACGTAAATGAAACCGAGGAACAGCATGCCGACGAACAGGCCCATGGTGATGAGCGAACGGGCGCCCAATTCCATGAAGACCTGGGTCCACGGCACGATGAAGATGATTTCCAGGTCGAAGACGATGAACTGGATCGCGATCAGGTAGTAGCGCACGTCGAACTTCATGCGCGCGTCTTCGAAGGCCTCGAAGCCGCACTCGTACGGCGACAGCTTTTCCAGATCGGGGCGGCGGGGACCGAGGAATCGACCAACCAGCATCAGCGTAATGCCGATACCGGTGGCAACGATCAGAAACAGCAGAGACGGCAAATATTCGGCCAGCACAGCGATTCTCTCTTGCCTCTGCCGCCGCGCCTGCAGGCGCTTTGGCATGGGGGAGTGGACGGAAATCTGCCTGGCGCATTGCGCGCCAGACGAACCCGCTTTACTTACAAATGGTGCCCAAGAGGGGACTCGAACCCCTACGACTTGCGTCGCTACCACCTCAAGGTAGTGCGTCTACCAATTCCGCCACCTGGGCAAACGATCACATCAGACTATCTTCCCGATGCGCCGCGTATTGTAACCGGCTTCAGTGTTTCTGGGAGCCTTCCGAAGGCTTTTCTTCACCAGAAACCGAAGATTCCGCCTGAGCCGGCACATTCGCGGCCGGAACCGGGGCGGCCGGGACCGCATCGGCCTTCGGAACGGCCGGCAGTTCGCCCGCCGGAGCCGCCGGGGCGGTCGCCGCCGGGGCGGACATCAACCCCAGGTCCTGGTCGGCCGCCGGACGGGTGCCGTGACCGGCATACCAGGCCATGAAGAGGCTGATGCCGAAGAACACGACGGCCAGCCACTTGGTCGACTTGGACAGGAAGTTCGAGGCGCCGCGCGCACCGAACACCGTACCCGAGGCACCGGCGCCGAAGCCCGAACCCGCCGCCGCACCCGAGCCACGCTGCATCAGGATCAGCGCGATCATGGCCACAGCGACCAGCACGTAGACGACATTGAGGATCAACATCAGCATTGAAAACCGCCCTCGGACAATACTTCTAGGATTAGTTCGCGGCCGCCGCCCGTGCGATGGCCAGGAAGTCCGCGGCCACCAGGGAGGCGCCGCCGACCAGCCCACCATCGACATCCGGCTGCGCGAACAGTTCCCCGGCATTGTCGGGCTTCACGCTACCGCCGTAAACAATGGGCAGTGAATCAGCGATTCTAGCATCGATACGCGCGACTTCGCCACGGATGAACGCGTGCACCTGCTGCGCCTGCTCCTTGCTGGCGGTACGACCGGTGCCGATGGCCCAGACCGGCTCGTAGGCGACCACGGCCTTGGCGAAACCGGCCGCGCCGACCAGCTCCAGCACCGGCGCCAGCTGGCTGGCGATGACCGTCTCGGTCTGCCCGGCTTCGCGCTGCTCCAGGGTTTCGCCCACGCACAGCACCGGCACCAGGCCGGCATGCTGGGCGGCGGCGAACTTGCGCGCGACCAGCTCGCTGCTTTCATGGTGATACTGGCGGCGCTCGGAATGACCAACCAGGCCATAGCGGGCGCCCACTTCAACCAGCATGGCCGCACAGACCTCGCCGGTGTAGGCCCCCTTCTCGTTGCTGCTTACATCCTGCGCGCCAAAGGCCAGGCCGGTCTCACCGAAGTCCTCGACCAGCTCCCCCAGGTACGGCAGCGGCGGCAGGATCACCACGTCCACCCCCTCCAGCGGCAGCCCGGCGGCCACCTGCCCCAGCAGTTCATTGGCGAATTGACGGCTGCCATGCAGCTTCCAGTTTCCGGCGACGATCTTGCGGCGCATGAGCGGGTGGCTCCTGTGTGAAGTCAGCCGGTCATGATACCCGTTGCGGCAAAAATCCGTTTCCTTGTAAGCGGTTACATGGATTTTCAGCCAACGGCGCAGCCCCTCGTGGCGGGGTGGGGTTGGTCGAGGAGAGCCCCGGTTGGATTGGTGGGCTTGGCCGGGCGGGTGGGACTGCGCAGGGGGCGCTGCAAGTACGTCCATATAAGCTCGATCGCCGCATCCATGCGGCTCACGCCCCTGCGCAGCCCCACCCGCCCGGCCTCTGACACATTCCGGCGGTTTCGCCCGCCACGGAAAGAAAAAGAAGATCAAAAGCAAAAGCGGCACTTCGGGTGGCTGCCAGGTTGGACCAGCCCCCTACCCGGCTTCGATCTGACAGATCTCATCCACGCATGGCGTGGATCTACTTGTGTCGACCAAGGTCGACACCTACCGGGAATCGCGATTTACCAACCGTCACCGGGAAACTGTCGAAGGCGGGGAGGTGTCGGATGGCGGGGTGTCCGCGACATGGATGCCGCGGCCAAGCCCCCAGGGATGGGTTTACGGCGTCCCCTGCCACCGGACCCACCCCGCCATCCCACGGAAATCCTGCTTTTGCTTTGGCAGCTGCTGTTGCTGTTGCCGTTGCCCTGGCCTCGGCGGGTGCCGGGCGCCGCCCGGCCAA
>NZ_JAUTXR010000123.1 GCF_030658505.1 Stenotrophomonas raiganjensis (SeqCode)
TCGAGCAGGACGCCGAAGACGCGAAGGCGTGGTTGATCGAACGCGGATTGCCGGTGGCATAAAGCATCCACGCATGGCGTGGCTTTACTGTAGAGCCGAGCCCAAGCGAGGCGGCGCTTGGCCCGTTCGAGGGCGAAAGCAAAACCAAAAACAGCCCAGCCAGGGCGGCGGCGTGGTGTCGATCCGCACCTACCAGGACCTGTTGAAGAACGAGGCCGATGCGCGCCAGTTCGACTACAAGGCAGACACCCAGCCGAAGGACGACCGCCGGGCACGGAGCACCCGCCCGCGGCGCGCGGCCCGCATCGGCC
>NZ_JAUTXR010000126.1 GCF_030658505.1 Stenotrophomonas raiganjensis (SeqCode)
GTAGTGACGGATCGGGGATTCGTATTCGACGTGCGCGGTCGAGATCGTGATGCCACGCGCCTTTTCTTCCGGCGCGGCGTCGATCGAGGAGTAGTCCTTGAACTCGCCACCGAAGCGCTCGGCACCGATCTTGGTCAGTGCAGCGGTCAGCGTGGTCTTGCCGTGGTCGACGTGACCGATGGTGCCGACGTTGACGTGCGGCTTGGTGCGCTCGAACTTACCCTTTGCCATTGTTCTATACCTTGATTGTTCGTAAGTGGTTTCAAGAGAGGCTGAGCGAGGCTCAGCCCTTCTTCATGACGGCTTCGGCGATGTTGGTCGGAGCCGGCTCGTAGTGATCGAATTCCATGGTGAAGGTGGCGCGGCCCTGGGTCTGCGAACGCAGCGCAGTGGCGTAGCCGAACATTTCACCCAGCGGGATCATCGCGTTGATGATGCTGGCCGAACCGTCACCGGTGGTGTCGGAACCCTGCAGCACGCCGCGACGACGGCTGACGTCGCCCATCACGTCACCCTGGTAATCCTCCGGGGTCACGATCTCGACCTTCATGATCGGCTCCAGCAGCACCGGCTTGGCCTTGGCGAAGCCCTGCTTGAAGGCCATCGACGAAGCCAGCTTGAACGCCATTTCCGAGGAGTCGACGTCGTGGTACGAACCGAACACCAGCTTCACCTTGACGTCCACGACCGGGAAGCCAGCCAGCGGACCGCTGGTGATGGTTTCGCGCAGGCCCTTTTCAACCGACGGGATGAATTCCTTCGGGATCACGCCGCCGGTGATGTCGTTGATGAACAGGAAGTCGTCCTTGATGGCCGGAGCCAGCTTCGGATCGGCACGGTCGGCAGCGGTGATCGGCGACAGCTCGATCACGACGTGACCGTACTGACCCTTACCACCGGACTGCTTGGCGTGCTTGTAGTCCGACTTCACGTCGGCCAGGGTGATGGTTTCGCGGTAGGCCACCTGCGGCGCGCCGACGTTGGCTTCAACGTTGAACTCGCGCTTCAGGCGGTCGACGATGATGTCCAGGTGCAGCTCGCCCATGCCCGAGATGATGGTCTGGCCGGATTCTTCGTCGGTCTTGACGCGGAACGACGGATCTTCCTGCGCCAGACGGCCCAGGGCCAGGCCCATCTTTTCCTGGTCCGACTTGGTCTTCGGCTCGACGGCCATCGAGATCACCGGCTCCGGGAACGTCATGCGCTCCAGGATGATCGGGGCGTCCACGGCGCACAGGGTGTCACCGGTGGTGGTGTCCTTCAGGCCCACGGCAGCAGCGATGTCACCGGCCAGAACTTCCTTGATTTCCTCGCGGTTGTTCGAGTGCATCTGCAGGATGCGGCCGATGCGCTCCTTCTTGCCCTTCACCGAGTTCAGCACGGTGTCGCCACCGTTCAGGGTGCCCGAGTAGACACGGAAGAAGGTCAGCGCGCCGACGAACGGGTCGGTGATGATCTTGAAGGCCAGCGACGAGAACGGAGCCTTGTCGTCCGACTTGCGGGTCATCTCGACGGTGTCGTCGTCAACGTCCACGCCCTTCACGTCCGGCACGTCGACCGGCGACGGCAGCAGCTGGATCACGCCGTCCAGCATGGCCTGCACGCCCTTGTTCTTGAAGGCCGAGCCGCAGTACATCGGCACGATCTCGGTGGCCAGGGTGCGGGTACGCAGGGCGTTGATGATTTCAGCCTCGGCCAGCTCTTCGCCGCCCAGGTACTTTTCCATCAGCTCTTCGCTGGCTTCGGCAGCGGTCTCGACCATGAACTGGCGAGCCTCCTCAGCCGGGCCCTGCAGTTCGGCCGGGATTTCACCGTACTCGAACTTCATGCCCTGCGAAGCCTCATCCCAGTGGATGGCCTTCATCTTCAGCAGGTCGACGACGCCCTTGAAGTTGTCTTCAGCGCCGATCGGCAGCTGCATCGGCACGGCAACCGCGCCCAGCTTGGCCTTCAGCTGGCCGACGACCTTCTGGAAGTTGGCACCGGTGCGGTCCATCTTGTTGACGAACGCGATGCGCGGCACGTGGTACTTGTTGGCCTGGCGCCACACGGTTTCCGACTGCGGCTGCACGCCACCGACGGCGCACAGGACGAAGACGGCACCGTCGAGCACGCGCAGCGAGCGCTCCACTTCGATGGTGAAGTCGACGTGCCCGGGGGTGTCGATGATGTTGAAGCGGTGCTCCGGCAGGGACTTGTCCATGCCCTTCCAGAACGCGGTGGTGGCAGCGGACTGGATCGTGATGCCACGCTCCTGCTCCTGCTCCATCCAGTCCATGGTGGCGGCGCCGTCATGCACTTCACCGATCTTGTGGCTCTTGCCGGTGTAGAACAGGATGCGCTCGGACGTGGTGGTCTTGCCGGCATCGATGTGAGCCATGATGCCGAAGTTACGGTAACGCTCGATGGGAGTGGAACGGGCCACGGGAGCCTCTCAGATTTCTTGGATTTCGGATGGCCGAACGCCGCCTTTCGGCGGCCTTCGGATTGGCGCAGTCCTTCTGGGACCGCGAGGCAGCACGCACCGAAGTGGTGCTGCCCTGCCTGTTTTACAAGGCCGTCAAACTCACCAGCGGTAGTGGGCGAATGCCTTGTTGGCTTCGGCCATGCGGTGGGTTTCTTCGCGCTTCTTGATGGCGCCGCCACGGTTTTCCGAGGCGTCGATCAGTTCAGCAGCCAGCTTCTTCGGCATGGTGTTCTCACCACGCTTGCGCGCGGAGTCGATCAGCCAGCGCATGGCCAGGGCCATCTTGCGCGACGAACGCACTTCGACCGGCACCTGGTAGGTGGCACCACCGACGCGGCGCGACTTGACTTCGACCGCCGGAGCGACGTTGTCCAGAGCCTTCTGCACCAGTTCAATGGCGTTGGCGCTGCTGTTCTTCTCGGTGATCACGTCCATGGCGCCGTACACGATCTTTTCGGCGACGGACTTCTTGCCGCTCTGCATGACCATGTTGATGAAGCGGGCGATGGTTTCGCTTCCGTGCTTCGGATCGGGCAGGACGGAACGCTGCGGAGTATTACCCTTACGCGACATAGTGCTCTCTCCTTATGCCTTCGGACGCTTGGCGCCGTACTTGGAACGGGCCTGGCGACGCTTGGCAACGCCGGCGGCGTCGAGCGAGCCACGAACGGTGTGGTAACGCACACCCGGCAGGTCCTTGACGCGACCGCCGCGGATCAGGACCACGGAGTGCTCCTGCAGGTTGTGGCCTTCACCACCGATGTAGGAAATCACTTCTTCCTGGTTGGTCAGGCGGACCTTGGCAACCTTGCGCAGAGCCGAGTTCGGCTTCTTCGGGGTGGTGGTGTAGACACGGGTGCAGACGCCACGGCGCTGCGGGCACTTGTCGAGCGCCGGCGAGGCACTCTTGTAGGTGGTCGCTTGCCGCGGCTTGCGGACCAGCTGGTTGATCGTCGCCATCAGTAGGTTCTTCTGATTGGTGGCCGGAAAATCCGGCCAGAGATGCGGAAATGTTAAAGCAGGCCAAAATTCTGGCCTGCTGAGACAGACGATTGTAGCAACCTGCCAGGAAAGCAGTCAAACGCCTCCTGTCAAGCCCGTTCCTGATCCCGGAACGTTACTGGGGGGCCTCCATGTACCCCGTTCAGGTTGGCAGGGGGGATCGCGGACGACCTCCCCTGCCCTTTCCAACCCCATCGATGAACCGATGGGTGGTCCGGCCTTGCGGCCGGACCGGATACCTCATTCTTCGCCCGAGGCCTGTTCAGCTTCGGCTTCAACCACCGGTGCCTCGACCGCGGCCGGGGTGCCGGCCAGGGTCTGCATTTCCGACTCGGTGAGACCGGAAGCGCCGCGACGGCGGTTGCTGTGGTACGCCAGGCCGGTACCGGCCGGAATCAGGCGACCCACGATGACGTTTTCCTTCAGGCCACGCAGGTTGTCCGAGGTGCCGCGGACGGCCGCTTCGGTCAGCACGCGGGTGGTTTCCTGGAACGACGCGGCCGAGATGAACGATTCGGTCGCCAGCGAGGCCTTGGTGATACCCAGCAGGACCGGATCGAAGTGCGCCGGCAGTTCGTTGCGGGTCGACAGGCGCGCATTCTCCTCGATAACGCGCTGGCGCTCCACCTGCTCGCCGTTCAGGAACTTGCTGCTGCCCTGATCGGTGATCTCGACCTTGCGCAGCATCTGGCGGGTGATCACCTCGATGTGCTTGTCGTTGATCTTCACGCCCTGCAGGCGGTACACGTCCTGGATTTCCTTCACCAGGTAGGCCGCCAGCGGTTCGACACCCAGCAGGCGCAGGATGTCCTGCGGGCTCGGCTCGCCGTCCACGATGGTTTCACCCTTGGTGACATGCTCGCCTTCGAACACGATGACCTGGCGGTACTTCGGGATCAGCTCTTCGTGCTCCGAACCATCGGTGTCCTTGATGATCAGGCGCTGCTTGCCCTTGGTGTCCTTGCCGAAGCTGATGATGCCCGAACGCTCGGCCAGCACCGCCGGATCCTTCGGCTTGCGGGCCTCGAACAGATCGGCCACGCGCGGCAGACCACCGGTGATGTCGCGGGTCTTCGACGCTTCCTGCGGGATCTTGGCGACCACGTCGCCCACGCCCACCGGGGCGCCGTCCTGCAGGTTGACGATCGAGCGCGGCGGCAGCAGGTACTGCGCCGGCAGGTCGGTGCCCGGGATCGACAGGTCGTTGCCCTTGGCGTCGACGATGCGCACGATCGGGCGCAGGTCCTTGGCCTGGGTACCACGACGCTTCGGATCGGTGATTTCGCGCGAAGCAAGGCCGGTCAGCTCGTCGGTCTTCTCGATGACGGTGATGCCGTCGACGAAGTCGATGAAGCGGATGAAGCCGGCCACTTCCGACACGATCGGGTGGTTGTGCGGATCCCAGTTGGCCACGGTCTGGCCAGCCTTGATCGCATCACCGTCCTTGGACGTGATGGTCGCACCGTACGGCAGCTTGTAACGCTCACGCTCACGGCCGTGGGCATCGAGCACCGAGATTTCGCCCGAGCGCGACACTGCCACCAGCGAGCCGTTGGCGTGCTCGACCGACTTGAGGTTGCTGAACTTGACCGAGCCGGTGGTCTTGACGGTGATGTTGTCGACCGCAGCAGCTCGCGACGCCGCACCACCGATGTGGAACGTACGCATGGTCAGCTGGGTACCCGGCTCACCGATGGACTGGGCGGCGATGACGCCGACCGCTTCACCGATGTTGACCAGGTGGCCACGGGCCAGATCGCGGCCGTAGCAGCGCGAGCAGACGCCGAAGGCCGATTCGCAGGAGATGGTCGAGCGGACCTTGATGGTCTGCACGCCGGCATCTTCCAGCTTGGCAACCCAGGCTTCGTCCAGCAGGGTGTTGCGGGTGACGATCGGATCCTCGTCGTTGCCCGGCAGGAACACGTCCTCGGCCACCACGCGACCCAGCACGCGGTCCTTCAGCGGCTCGACCACGTCGCCGCCTTCCACGATCGGGGTCATGATCAGGCCTTCGGTGGTACCGCAATCCACCTCGGTGATCACCACGTCCTGCGCCACGTCGACCAGGCGACGGGTCAGGTAACCCGAGTTCGCGGTCTTCAGCGCGGTGTCGGCCAGACCCTTACGGGCACCGTGGGTGGAGTTGAAGTACTCCTGCACGTTCAGGCCTTCGCGGAAGTTCGCCTTGATGGGCGTCTCGATGATCGAGCCGTCCGGGCGGGCCATCAGGCCACGCATGCCGGCCAGCTGACGGATCTGCGCCTGCGAACCACGCGCACCGGAGTCGGCCATGATGTACAGCGAGTTCATCGACTTCTGGTCGATGGTCTCACCCTTGGCATTGACCACCTTCTCGGTACCGATGGTGTCCATCATCGCCTTGGCGATGCGCTCGTTGGTGCGCGACCAGATGTCGACCACCTTGTTGTAGCGCTCGCCGGCGGTGACCAGGCCCGACTGGTACTGCTCCTGGATTTCCAGCACTTCGGCTTCGGCCTCGGTGAGGATGCCCTTCTTCTCGTCCGGGATCAGCATGTCGTCGATGCCGATCGAGACGCCGGCGCGGGTCGCGTAGGCGAAGCCGGTGTACATCAGCTTGTCGGCGAACACGACCGTGTCCTTCAGGCCCAGCTGGCGGTAGCTGGAGTTGATCAGGCGGCTGATGTTCTTCTTGGTCAGCTCGGTGTTGGCCAGCGCGAACGGCAGGCCTTCCGGCAGGATTTCAGCCAGCAGGGCGCGACCGATCGTGGTGTCCACGATCGAGGTCTTCGGCTGCTTGACGCCGTCTTCGTCGGTCACCACTTCGGTGATGCGGACCTTGACGCGCGCGTGCAGTTCCACCACGCGGTTGTCGTAGGCGCGCTTGACTTCGGCGATGTTGGCGAAGGCCATGCCCTCGCCCTTCTTGTTTTCCAGCGAGCGGGTCATGTAGTACAGACCCAGCACGACGTCCTGCGACGGCACGATGATCGGCTCGCCGTTGGCCGGCGACAGGATGTTGTTGGTCGACATCATCAGCGCACGCGCTTCCAGCTGGGCTTCCAGCGAGAGCGGCACGTGGACGGCCATCTGGTCACCGTCGAAGTCGGCGTTGAACGCGGTGCAGACCAGCGGGTGCAGCTGGATGGCCTTGCCTTCGATCAGCACCGGCTCGAACGCCTGGATGCCCAGACGGTGCAGGGTCGGCGCACGGTTCAGCATCACCGGATGCTCGCGGATGACCTCTTCCAGGATGTCCCAGACTTCGGCTTCTTCGCGCTCGACCAGCTTCTTGGCGGCCTTGATGGTGGTGGCCAGGCCACGACGCTGCAGCTTGGCGAAGACGAACGGCTTGAACAGCTCAAGCGCCATCTTCTTCGGCAGGCCGCACTGGTGCAGGCGCAGGTACGGGCCGACCACGATGACCGAACGGCCCGAGTAGTCGACGCGCTTGCCGAGCAGGTTCTGGCGGAAGCGGCCCTGCTTGCCCTTGATCATGTCGGCCAGCGACTTCAGCGGGCGCTTGTTGGTGCCGGTGATGGCACGGCCGCGACGGCCGTTGTCCAGCAGCGCATCGACCGATTCCTGCAGCATGCGCTTTTCATTGCGCACGATGATGTCCGGCGCGCTCAGTTCGAGCAGGCGGCGCAGGCGGTTGTTGCGGTTGATGACGCGGCGGTACAGGTCGTTCAGGTCGGAGGTCGCGAAGCGGCCGCCATCCAGCGGGACCAGCGGACGCAGGTCCGGCGGCAGCACCGGCAGCACGGTCATGACCATCCATTCCGGACGGTTGCCCGATTCCAGGAAGGCTTCGATCAGCTTGATGCGCTTGGTCAGTCGCTTCAGCTTGGTTTCCGAACCGGTAGCAGCGATTTCCTCGCGCAGGCGGGTCATTTCCGACTGCAGGTCGATCGTGCGCAGCAGTTCGTACACGGCCTCGGCGCCCATGGCGGCGTCGAAATCGTCACCGTGCTCCTGGCGGGCCTGCAGGTACTGTTCTTCGGTCAGCAGCTGGCGACGCTCCAGGGCGGTCAAGCCCGGCTCGGTCACCACGTAGGCTTCGAAGTACAGCACGCGCTCGATGTCGCGCAGGGTCATGTCCAGCATCAGGCCGATGCGCGACGGCAGCGACTTCAGGAACCAGATGTGCGCGACCGGCGAGGCCAGGTCGATGTGGCCCATGCGCTCGCGGCGCACCTTGGCCAGGGTCACTTCGGTGCCGCACTTTTCGCAGACCACGCCGCGGTGCTTCATGCGCTTGTACTTGCCGCACAGGCACTCGTAGTCCTTCACCGGGCCGAAGATGGCGGCGCAGAACAGGCCGTCGCGTTCCGGCTTGAAGGTACGGTAGTTGATGGTTTCCGGCTTCTTCACTTCGCCGAAGGACCACGAACGGATCAGGTCCGGCGAGGCCAGCGCGATCTTGATCGCGTCGAAGTCCAGCGTCTGGCGCTGCTGGTTGAAGAGGTTGAGCAGGTCTTTCATGGTGTTCTCCAGAAGGAGGAATGCTGTGTCGATGGGCTTTCAGTTGACTGCCAGCGGCGCGGCGGTTGAGGCCGCCGCGCCGGCATGGATCAGTTGTCTTCCAGTTCCATGTTGATGGCCAGCGAGCGGATTTCCTTCACGAGCACGTTGAAGGATTCCGGCATGCCCGCGACCATCTCGTGCTCACCGTCGACGATGTTCTTGTACATCTGGTTGCGGCCCTGCACGTCATCGGACTTCACCGTCAGCATTTCCTGCAGGGTGTAGGCCGCGCCGTAGGCTTCCAGCGCCCAGACTTCCATTTCACCGAAGCGCTGGCCGCCGAACTGCGCCTTGCCGCCCAGCGGCTGCTGGGTAACGAGCGAGTACGGACCGGTCGAACGGGCGTGCATCTTGTCGTCGACCAGGTGGTTCAGCTTCAGGTAGTGCATGTAACCCACGGTGGTGTGGCGATCGAACGCTTCACCGGTGCGGCCGTCGTACAGCTGGGTCTGGCCACTGCTCGGCAGGTCGGCCAGCTCCAGCATGCGCTTGATTTCCGCTTCGGTGGCGCCGTCGAACACCGGGGTGGCCATCGGCACGCCGTCGGTCAGGTTGCGGGCCAGGCGCAGCAGCTCCTCGTCGCTGAACTGCGACAGGTCGACACGGTTGGCCACGTTGGTGTCGTCGTGGTTGTAGATGTCGTCCAGGAACTTGCGCAGGTCGGCAACCGCTGCCTGGGCTTCCATCATGGCCTGGATCTTGCGCCCCAGCCCCTTGGCGGCCCAGCCCAGGTGCACTTCCAGGATCTGGCCGATGTTCATACGCGACGGCACGCCCAGCGGGTTCAGCACGATGTCCACGGTTTCGCCCGAGGCCATGTACGGCATGTCCTCGACCGGCACCACGTTGGAGACCACACCCTTGTTGCCGTGGCGGCCTGCCATCTTGTCGCCCGGCTGGATGCGGCGCTTCACGGCCAGGAACACCTTGACCATCTTCAGCACGCCCGGGGCGAGGTCGTCGCCGGCGGTGATCTTGCCGCGCTTGTCGGCGAAGCGACGCTCGAACTCCTTCTCGTGCGCCTGGATCTGCTTCTGCGCGCGCTCGATGGCTTCCGAGGCGTCCTCGTCCTTCATGCGCAGCGCGAACCAGTCAGCCTTCTTCAGGCCGTCCAGGAAGGCGTCGGTGATCACGTCACCCTTCTTCAGGCCAGCGCCACCGTTGACCACCTTGCCCACGATCTGCGAACGCAGACGCATGTAGATGGCGGCTTCCAGGATGCGGAACTGGTCGTCGAAGTCCTTCTTGACGCGCTTGATTTCAGACTCTTCGATCTGGCGGGCGCGCTTGTCCTTCTCGATGCCGTCGCGGGTGAAGACCTGCACGTCGATGACGGTGCCGTCCATGCCCGGCGGAACGCGCAGCGAGCTGTCCTTAACGTCCGAAGCCTTCTCGCCGAAGATCGCGCGCAGCAGCTTCTCTTCCGGGGTCAGCTGGCTTTCGCCCTTCGGGGTGACCTTGCCGACCATGATGTCGCCGGCGCGGACTTCCGCACCGATGTACACCACGCCGCTCTCGTCCAGGCGGTTCAGCGCCTGCTCGGAGACGTTCGGGATGTCGGCGGAGATTTCCTCCGGCCCCAGCTTGGTGTCACGCGCAACGCAGGTCAGCTCTTCGATGTGGATCGTGGTGTAACGATCCTCTTCCACCACGCGCTCGGAGAGCAGGATGGAGTCTTCGAAGTTGTAGCCGTTCCACGGCATGAACGCGATCAGCATGTTCTGGCCCAGGGCCAGTTCGCCGATGTCGGTGGACGGACCGTCGGCCAGCACGTCGCCGCGGGCGATGACGTCACCCACCTGGACCAGCGGACGCTGGTTGATGCAGGTGTTCTGGTTCGAACGGGTGTACTTGACCAGGTTGTAGATATCCACGCCTGCGTCGGTGGCGCCAACGATCTCTTCCTCGTTGACCTTGACCACGATGCGGGCGGCGTCGATCTGCACGATCTCGCCACCACGGCGGGCGTTCACGGTCACGCCGGAGTCACGCGCCACCGCGCGCTCGATGCCGGTACCAACCAGCGGCTTCTGCGCACGCAGGGTCGGCACGGCCTGACGCTGCATGTTGGCGCCCATCAGTGCGCGGTTCGCGTCATCGTGCTCCAGGAACGGAACCAGCGCAGCCGCGATCGACACGGTCTGCATCGGCGAGACGTCCATGAAGTGGACTTCCGCCGGCGGCTTCAGCAGCGATTCGCCCTGGAAGCGGCACGGAACGAACTGCTCGGTCAGGGTGCCCTTGGCATCGGTCAGGGCGTTGGCCTGCGCAATGACGTATTCGTTTTCTTCGATCGCCGACAGGAACTCGACTTCGTCATAGACCTTGCCGTCCACGACCTTGCGGTACGGGGTCTCGAGGAAACCGTACTGGTTGGTGCGGGCGTACACGGCCAGCGAGTTGATCAGGCCGATGTTCGGGCCTTCCGGGGTTTCGATGGTGCAGACGCGGCCGTAGTGGGTCGGGTGCACGTCGCGCACTTCGAAGCCGGCGCGCTCACGGGTCAGACCGCCCGGGCCCAGGGCCGAGACGCGACGCTTGTGGGTCACTTCCGACAGCGGGTTGTTCTGGTCCATGAACTGCGACAGCTGCGAGGAGCCGAAGAACTCCTTGATGGCAGCGGCGACCGGCTTGGCGTTGATCAGCTCCTGCGGGGTCAGGCCTTCCGACTCGGCCATCGACAGGCGCTCCTTGACCGCGCGCTCGACGCGGACCAGGCCGACGCGGAACACGTTCTCGGCCATTTCGCCGACCGAACGCACGCGGCGGTTGCCGAGGTGATCGATATCGTCGACCACGCCGCGACCGTTGCGGATCTCGGTCAGGACCTTGATCACGTCCAGGATGTCGGAGCTGTCACCGTGGGCGGCGACCAGGCGCTTGGACTCTTCGTCGTTGCGCTCACCGAAGTACTTGCTGTCGTACAGCACGGCTTCGCCGGTGGTTTCCTTGCGGCCCACGCGACGGTTGAACTTCATGCGGCCGACCGCGGACAGGTCGTAGCGCTCGAAGGTGAAGAACAGGTTGTGGAACAGGTTCTGCGCGGCATCCTTGGTCGGCGGCTCGCCCGGACGCATCATGCGGTAGATCTCGACCAGGGCTTCCAGCTGGGTCTTGGTCGGGTCGATGCGCAGGGTGTTGGACAGGTACGGGCCACGATCCAGATCGTTCACCCACAGGGTGCCCACGGCATCCACACCGGCCTTGCGGAAGGCCTGCAGCTGCTCGTCGGTGATCTCATCGTTGGCCTGGGCCAGCAGTTCGCCGGTCGAGGCATCGACCACGTCGTGCGACAGGATGCGGCCGACGATGTAGTCGTCCGGCACGGCCAGGGCGGCGATGCCCGAGGCTTCCAGCTGTTTGATGTGGCGCGCGGTGATGCGCTTGCCGGCTTCCACGATGACCTTGTCGCCGTCGGCGAGGTCGAAGCCCAGGGTTTCGCCACGCAGGCGCTCCGGCACCAGCTCCAGCTGGACGCCTTCATCCGGGTTGATGTGGAAGGTGTTGATCTCGAAGAACTCGGCCAGCATCTCTTCGTTGCTGTAGCCCAGCGCGCGCAGCAGGATCGACACCGGCAGCTTGCGGCGGCGGTCGATACGGGTGAACAGCGCGTCCTTCGGGTCGAACTCGAAGTCCAGCCAGGAACCGCGGTAAGGAATGATGCGGGCGCTGTACAGCAGCTTGCCCGAGCTGTGGGTCTTGCCACGGTCGTGGTCGAAGAACACGCCCGGCGAACGGTGCAGCTGCGAAACGATGACGCGCTCGGTGCCGTTGACGATGAAGGTGCCGTTTTCGGTCATCAGCGGGATTTCGCCCAGATAGACCTCCTGCTCCTTCACGTACTTGATGGCCTTGGTCGACGACTCGCGGTCGTAGATCACCAGGCGCACGGTCACGCGCAGCGGGGCGCCGTAGCTCATGCCGCGCTGGCGGCACTCACGCTCGTCGAAGACCGGCTCGCCCAGCTTGTAGCCGACGTATTCCAGGGCGGCATTGCCGCTGTAGCTGGCGATCGGGAAGACCGACTTCAGCGCAGCGTGCAGGCCGTGGTCCGTGCGCTTGGCCGGATCGACGTTTTCCTGCAGGAATTCACGATAGGAATCCACCTGGATGGCGAGCAGGAACGGCACTTCGAGAATCGAGCGCTGCTTGCCGAAATCCTTGCGGATACGCTTTTTTTCGGTGAACGAATAGGACGTCATGAGGTCTTCCACCTTGTTGTGCGGGCCGTGCGTCCACGACCCTGAAGGGAACTTGAAATTGTCAGTTGGAAGTCGCTGGTATTGCCGGCACCAGCACGCCTTCTCCCGCTACTTCCAACTGCCAACTCGTCTGCATCCACTCCCCGCCGCCGCGCCATGCGCTGGCCTGCCGGGGTCTGACCGCAGCCCGTGTTGGGCTTTGTTACCGCGCGTGCATCGGGTGTTGCATGAAACGACCAAAGGCCGGGGGCTTACGCCCCCAGCCTTGGCTGCATCGCCGCGAATCGATGACGATGCAAGGGAAGTGCTTACTTGACTTCGACAGTCGCGCCAGCAGCTTCCAGGTCCTTCTTCATCTTCTCGGCGTCTTCCTTCGAAGCGGCGTCCTTCAGCACGCCACCGGCTTCGGCCAGGTCCTTCGCTTCCTTCAGGCCCAGGCCGGTGATGGCGCGGACGGCCTTGATGACTTCGACCTTCTTGTCGCCGGCCGACTTCAGGGTGACGGTGAACTCGGTCTGCTCTTCAACAGCAGCGGCCGGGCCAGCGGCAGCAGCCACGGCAACCGGAGCAGCGGCGGAGACGCCGAACTTCTCTTCGATGGCCTTGACCAGCTCCATCACTTCCATCAGGGACTTCTCGGCGATGGCGTCGACGATCTGTTCGTTGGTAAGGGACATGATAAATACCTTTGGATGATTTTCTGGGTTGAGGTTCCGTCAGGAACCACGGTAAGTCGAAACTCAGGCGGTCTCGGCGGCCGGCTCGGCAGCGTCGGCGGCGACGTCGCCACCACCCTGCTTCTCGCCAACGGCCTTGATGGCGCGGGCAAACATCGTGACCGGCTCGGTCAGGACGCGGGCCAGCATGGCCAGGGCCTGATCGCGGGTCGGCAGCGAGGCCAGCACTTCGACGTGGCTTGCCGGGAACACTTCGCCACCGATGGCGACGACCTTAGCCTTCAGCTTGTCGTTGCCCTTGGCGGCTTCCTTGATCAGGCGACCGGCTGCGCCGGGCTCCTCGAGCGAGAACGCGTACAGCAGCGGACCAACCATCTGGTCCTGGGCGACTGCGAACTCGGTGCCTTCAACGGCGCGCGAAGCCAGGGTGTTCTTGACAACCTTCAAGAAAACACCGGTTTCACGAGCCTGCTTGCGCATCGCGGTCATCTGGGCGACCGTGGTGCCAGCGTATTCGGCTGCGATCAAGGAGTGGGCCTTGGCGGCGACGTCTGCCAGCTCGGCGACTACTTCTTGCTTCTGGGACAGATTGAGAGCCATTGCACTCCTCCTATTGAACTCCGCTTACGGCTCCTGCCGTGTGCGGTCCTGTGCGGCATCCGTCCTGGACGCCGGGAACATCGGAATGATGTTCCGGGGGGTGGGCCGTTCCAGACCTGGAGGCAATCAGGGAAATCCCAGACATGCGTGAACCAGAAAAACTCCAGAAGGGCACCATCTACGCAGGGTGATTCCGGGGAATCGATTAAGCGTTCATGGCTGCTCCGGCGGCGACTCCTTGCCAGATCGAGCGTCCGTGCCCGTCGCCGGTATTGCCACGACCGCGCCTGCGGTCTTTGACGGCTACCGCGGGCGATGGACTGCCAGCGATGCCTTCAAATGTCGCGGTCACGGCACCCGTGGCGCCGTGACCGCTTCAAACAATTACTTCAGGGTCAGCGACGACTGGTCGACGGTGACGCCCGGGCCCATCGTCGAGCTGACCGAAACCTTCTGCAGGTAGGTGCCCTTCGAGGTGGCCGGCTTGGCCTTGATCAGGTCCAGCAGCAGCGCGGTCAGGTTCGACTTCAGCGCGTCTTCGGCGAAGTCGGCCTTGCCGATGGTGCAGTGGATGATGCCGGCCTTGTCGGTGCGGTAACGGACCTGACCCGACTTGGCGTTCTTCACGGCTTCACCCGGGTTCGGGGAAACGGTGCCGACCTTCGGGTTCGGCATCAGGCCGCGCGGGCCCAGCACGGTACCCAGCTTACCGACGACGCGCATGGCGTCCGGGGTCGCGATGACGACGTCGTAGTTCAGATCGCCGGCCTGCATCTTCTCGGCCAGGTCATCCATACCGACGGCCTCGGCGCCAGCAGCCAGGGCTTCGTCAGCCTTGGCACCGGCCGGAGCGAACACGGCGACGCGGACCGACTTGCCGGTACCGGCCGGCAGCACGGTGGAGCCACGGACCTGCTGGTCGGACTTCTTCGCATCGACGCCCAGGCGCACAGCAACGTCGATCGACTCGACGAACTTGGCCTTGGTGGCGGTCTTCAGGATGTTGATCGCGTCCTCGAAGGCGTATGCCTTGCCCGGAACGACGGCGGCCTTGATGGCCTTCTCACGCTTGGTCTGTGCCATCTTATTAACCCTCCACCACGAGGCCCATGGAACGGGCAGAGCCAGCGATGGTACGCACGGCGGCGTCCAGGTCGGCGGCAGTCAGATCCGGTTCCTTCGCCTTGGCGATCTCTTCCAGCTGCTTACGGGTGACCTTGCCGACCTTCTCGGTGTTCGGGCGCTTGGAGCCCGACGAGATGCCAGCGGCCTTCTTCAGCAGGGTGGTGGCCGGGGTGCTCTTGGTGATGAAGGTGAACGTACGGTCCGAGTAGGCCGTGATGATCACCGGAACCGGCAGACCCGGCTCGAGCTTCTGCGTGGCAGCGTTGAACGCCTTGCAGAATTCCATGATGTTCAGGCCGCGCTGACCCAGCGCAGGACCGACCGGCGGCGAGGGGTTGGCCTGACCGGCCTTCACCTGCAGCTTGATGTAACCGACAACTTTCTTTGCCATGAGTATGCTCTCCGGGTGCTAGCGCCTTTCGACAACAGGCTCCCCATCGGACCGGGAATCACGCGTCCCGGCATCGCGTTTTGAAATCATGCCGAAAGCCACCTTGCGGCGGCTTCGTCCTGCTGGCTTCCCAGCGGGGAGCCGCGCACTATAACAGGTTTTTTCTTCACATGCCTGAAGCGGCACGTAAACGAACGAAACCGGGCCAGGCCCGGCTTCTGGTCCGGAGCCGAGCATCGCTCGACTCTACAGACGGGTCAGACGGCCTTTTCGACCTGGCCGAACTCAAGCTCGACCGGAGTGGCACGACCGAAGATCAGCACCGAGACGCGCAGGCGGCTCTTCTCGTAGTTGACCTCTTCGACGACGCCATTGAAATCGTTGAACGGGCCGTCGGTGACGCGGACCATCTGGCCCGGCTCGAACAGCACCTTCGGACGCGGCTTCTCGACACCTTCCTGAACGCGGTTCAGGATGGCCTCGGCCTCGGAATCGGCGATCGGCAGCGGACGGTCGGCGGTGCCACCGATGAAGCCCATCACGCGCGGGGTTTCCTTGACCAGGTGCCAGCTTTCGTTGTCGATGCGCGGGATACCGGCCTCTTCGTGGGTCTCGATCTGGACCAGCACGTAACCCGGGAAGAACTTGCGCTCGGAACGGCGCTTCTGGCCTGCGCGCATCTCGACCACTTCTTCGGTCGGGACCAGGACGTCGCCGAAGCGCTCTTCCATGCCGTCACGGACGATGCGATCACGCAGAGCCTGCGCCACCGACTTCTCGAAGCCCGAATAGGCGTGAACGACGTACCAACGCTTCATGCAATTCTCCTTAGCGGCTCAGGAACCACTGAGTCAGTTTCTGGATCAGGAAGTCGAAGCCACCCAGCAGCAGGCTGAGGATGAGCACCACGACGATCACGACCCAGGTCATGCGGATGGCTTCCTGGCGTGTCGGCCAGACCACCTTGCGCAGTTCGAAGCGCGACTCGGAGAGGAATTCGCGGGTGTCGCGCCCCTTGCCGGTCAGCATGAACACGCCGATACCGCCAACCAGACCGACCACGACCGCCAACGCACGCAGCTGACCTGCCCACGCACCCAGCTGGGCGGCGCGACCAGAGTCGGCGGAGAACCAGAACCAGACGAACAGACCGGCCAGCACCAGCAGCGATGCGGCGACATACTTGACGATATCCCCACCGTTGGCGGAGTTGTCCTTGGAGTGTTCGATCTTGCTATTCATCCGGCTGTGTCTGCTTTAGCGGCCCAGGCCGCTGGATAAGGTGGGCAGATGGCACGCCAGGAGGGACTCGAACCCCCAACCTGCGGTTTTGGAGACCGCTGCTCTGCCAATTGAGCTACTGGCGTACGTTGAAAACTTGCCTTCCCTTAGACGGCGAAGGCGGACCGAGGTTCCCGGCCCGCCATTCGCGTAACCGGCGGCGCTATGCAACCACCGGTACTGCAGGCTTACTCGATGATCTTCGAGACCACGCCGGCGCCGACGGTACGGCCACCTTCGCGAATGGCGAAGCGCAGGCCTTCGTCCATGGCCACCGGGTTGATCAGGGTGACGACCATCTTGACGTTGTCACCCGGCATCACCATTTCGACGCCTTCCGGCAGCTGGGCGGCGCCGGTGATGTCGGTGGTACGGAAGTAGAAC
>NZ_JAUTXR010000129.1 GCF_030658505.1 Stenotrophomonas raiganjensis (SeqCode)
CCACCTGCTGATGCAGCCGGCGGAAGATCGATGCGAGAGGGACGAGGCCTTCGACGCGCTACTGGAATCGGTCGGGATAACGCCGGTTCCCGTCGCCATTCGACAGATACCGAAGGCCCTGTGGCCGTCCCTGATTCCCCGCGACCTGGGCAAAGGTACGCCCGCCCGGTTGTCGGCCCAGGCGGTGGAAATGGCGATGGCACAGCGCTCGGCATCGTCCTTGCTGGCTGCGCGCCCACAGCGTGCGTGGGCGTGGGTATGGACACCGTTGCTGACACCACAACTGGCCAGACAGCTGGCCGAGCGTGCGGTCGCGCACTGCCCGCCTGCGCAGGGCCGGAAGCGGTGGCTGCGCTTCTACGACCCGATGGTGACGGATCAGTTCCTGCAGTGCTCATCGCGTTCGCAACGGGCGTATCGGT
>NZ_JAUTXR010000130.1 GCF_030658505.1 Stenotrophomonas raiganjensis (SeqCode)
CCACGGCGCGCTGGCGATGCGCAAGCGTTGGCAGGCAGCGGCGGAAAGCAGCCGCAACGTGGTGCGCCTGAACTCGCTGACCGGCGTGCTGGAGATGGTGAACTTCATCCATCTGGCCACGAAGGTGGATAAGCAGACGCGTGACTACGCGACGCTATTGGCCTCTGGAATGTCGCTTGTGGCCGTGTATGCCGGTGTGCATGAGGCTGTGGCGAAGGAGTTTTTTGGTGCGGGAAGCGCCAGTGCCATACGGATGAAGGTTGCCGGGAGTGTGATGGCGGGTGCGGGTAGTTTTATTGGGGCGTACTACAGCGTGCTGGAGGCTGAGAAGGCAAGTGAATTTGGTATGCGCGTCCCTATAGCGTTGGTGATAAAGGGGGGAGCAATGGCAGCTACCGCCTCCGCTCAGTTTTTGACCGCTCTTGCCTATTCTTCCCCTGTCATTGAGCGCGTGGTAGGACGCAACTCACTAACGATCGGCCTTAGAGGTCTAAGGGCTGGCATTGAGGCAGCGGCGGGTGGAGAAGGTGGGCACATCGTTTCCTCTCAAGCCATGAAACGTATCGGCACATGGATCTTGCGACTTAGTGGATGGGAGGTGGCTTTGGGTCTTCTGATCGTCGAAGTTTTGATATGGGCTGTTAGCGCGAATGATCTGGAGAAATGGTGTATGACCAACGTCTTCGGTAAGAAGATTGGTGACAGGTCGAGAGGACGTCGCTCGCCCGACGATGTCTATGCGACTGCACAGGAGCAGCAGTTGGCATTTGACAGGGCTATTGGCTCGGTTTCGATTCGGTCTCAATAGGTGGGGTGCTCAAGTGATTGTCGGTGAGGACGTGTTGCTTGAAACAGAGATCGGAACTATTTCCGGTCAGAGGGTTCAATACGCCATGGAGAATATTTTTTGGCGAGAGGGGGATTGCGTGGGAATGGCTGCCACTGGTGCTTTGTCCGCTGCGCTGGGTCACAGCGGCGTCGCTGCCGGTATGGCGGTGATGTCTTCAGAGGAAATGGAAGAGCCGGTTGCGAGGGTGGAGTTTTTACTCGATGAGATGCCTGTTGAAGGGCTGCTTTGGAACTGGCCTTTCAGCGAGGGAGATTTCGTCAGGGTCGTCGGAAAGCGAGATGGTGAAGGGAAATTCTTCGCTCTATCAGTGCTTGATGAGAGCAAGAGATTAATCGTTTCCTATCCGCATGTAAGTGCCGGAAGCTGGGCACACTGGATTTCTGTAGCGAAGTACTCTCTTATGTTCGCCGTTCCATATTGGGCAGTCTTCTTGGGTATTTTGTCTGTAGTCTCATCATTGTCGGTTGAGATTCTTGTGTACGCATACTTTGCAGGGGTAGTTTTCTCTCTTGCGGTTGGGTACCGGATTGGGCGCAGATTCACTCGCTATGCGAAGATGGCGGATTCGATATTCTCTGCGCTTGGTTGGAGTCGAGGTGCGGCAATTGACTTGCGGAAGATAACAAGGGCGGCGCGTCGAAAGAGTGATCATGCCGCATTGGGTGACACCTATTTCAGATACTGAGCTCGGATGATCGCGTTGCACTTGGCGACGCATGCTTTGACTGTTAGTGTTGCGAGGTTACGCGTGCTGATGGCGACTGACATCTATCGCCTTTGGGTGGCCTGTGCACAGTGGTGTTGATCGCTTCGTCACCACTGCCGGCGCGTTCCTTCTGAATCGATTCCCGATGAAGGGCATCCAGGACACCGCCGGCAATGCGATGGTCCGGTTCGTGCTTCTGACCCGATCGTTGATGGAGCGGGATGAGGCCATCAGCCTGGTGGCTGAAGAACTGAGCAGTGGCCAGCAGGGCAAGCGCTACTTCCTGGAGCGTATCCAGTTCTACCGAACCAAGGGCAGC
>NZ_JAUTXR010000131.1 GCF_030658505.1 Stenotrophomonas raiganjensis (SeqCode)
TTTTGTTGCTTTTCAAGCTAGCTATGTTTGGTGGTGAGACTGGACTAAGTTGGAGTTTGGTGCCAAGATTTGGAAACTTTTGAAAGTGTTGGTTTTTTAGACTTAGGGGTAGCAATGCACTCTTTAAATGCCCAAATGATAATTAGTGTCAACATATAGGTACAAGGAATGTTTGAATTTAGTTGCTTTTCAAGCTAGCTATGTTTGGTGGTGAGACTGGACTAAGTTGGTGTTTGGTGCCAAGATTTGGAAAGTTTTGAAAGTCTTGGTTTTTTAGACTTAGGGGCTGCAATGCACTCTTTAAAT
>NZ_JAUTXR010000028.1 GCF_030658505.1 Stenotrophomonas raiganjensis (SeqCode)
AGTTGGTATGATCAATGAAGGATTGCCCATGCACTTTTTCAACATGGAGATGTGAAATACCGGATGAACCGCGACTAACTCTTCTGGTTGCTCCAACTCATAAGCTACATTACCTACCCTTTTTGATATTCGGTGATAAGAAATGTTTTAAACGCTATCAAAGATACTTCATCCAATACTAAGCATCATCGATCGTTCAATAGTAATATAACCCAACTAGTGAGTTGGGGTCGAGTCCCAAGGGAGTGGTTCGTACTCAAGAATCAATTGAAAAGCATAAATATGCTCAAGTCAATCATAGCTAAAAACATTTACGAAGAAAATAATAATTCAAGTTTGGGGTGACACAAGTGTCAAAT
>NZ_JAUTXR010000031.1 GCF_030658505.1 Stenotrophomonas raiganjensis (SeqCode)
CCCGTTCAAGCTGGCTGTCCTGGAAAAGATGAGCCAGGACGGCATGTCCGGGCGGGAGGCCACCACCTACTTCCAGATTGGTGATGCCGGCGCGGTGGGGCGATGGCGGCGCCTGTATGCTCAAGGCGGTGCCCAAGCGTGGGCACCGCCTCCGCCGCCGCCCCGAAAGCCGATGAAAAAGACCCGTTCGTCCAAGCCACCTGAGGATATGAGCCGCGATGAGCTGCTCAAGGAAGTCGCCTATCTGCGTGCGGAGACCGACTACCTAAAAAAACTCGCTGCCTTGATCCGGGAAGAGCAGGCGGCGCAAGACGCAAAGCGCAAGCCATCCAAGGATTGAGGCAGTTTCATACGCTGTCGCTTCTGCTCGAAGCAGCAGAGTTGTCACGCAGTACGTTCTATTACCATA
>NZ_JAUTXR010000075.1 GCF_030658505.1 Stenotrophomonas raiganjensis (SeqCode)
TCGACGGCATCGGTTTCCAGTGGACGATCACCGCCCTGTCGCTGGACGCCGGCCTGCAGTTGGCGCCGCTGATCGGGCAGGGCGCGCTGCTGCAGCTGCAGCAGGCCGATGGCAGCCTGCGTCCGCTGCACGGCCGTATCACCGCCGCCGAGCGGCTGGGCAGCAATGGTGGCCTGGCCCGCTACCGGCTGCGCCTGCAGCCGTGGCTGGCCTTCCTCTCGCAGCGGGTGGACAGCTACGTCTTCCACGACAAGACCGTGGTCGAGATCGTCGAAGACCTGTTTGCCGACTACAGCGGGCTGGCGCCGGCCTGGCGCTGGTCGCTGGGTGACGCCAGCCAGTACGCACGGCGCAGCCTGACCACGCAGTACCAGGAAAGCGACCTGGCCTTCGTCCAGCGCCTGCTGGCCGAGGAAGGCATCTATTACTGGTTCGAGCATGCCGGCGAGCCCGGCAGCGCGGACTTCGGCACGCACACGCTGGTGCTGGCCGACCACAGCCATGACACCGCCGAACTGGGCAGCGTGCGCTTCCATCGCCGTGACGAAAGCGAGCGCAGTGACAGCGTGCAGCAGTGGTCCACCGCGCACCGCTGGCGGCCGGGCAAGGTCGAGCGCGCCACCTGGGATTACCGCACGCTGGAGCGCCGCCAGGCCAGCGCCGAGGCCGCGCAGAACAACGACCTGGGCATCGTCGACCGCGATACCTGTGGCCCCTACGGCTGGCAGGACAACGCGCGCGGCCAGCGCCGCGCGCAGCAGCATCTGGATGCGCTGCGCGTGCGCGCGCATACCATCGAAGGCGCCGGCCAATGGCGGGCGCTGGCGCCGGGCGCGCGCTTCGGCCTGTCGCAGCATCCGCAGGTGGGCGAAGACGCGTCGTTCCTGTGCCTGTCGGTGCGGCATCAGGCGCGCAACAACCTGGATGCCGATGTGTTCGACGCGCTGGAACAGACCCTCGGACCGGCCAGCGTCACCGTACCGACGCTGCCTGGTGCACTGTCCGGGCTGGCCTATGGCGATGCACCCGACGAGGTGTCTGCCGCGTTCTACGACAACCGCTTCGTCGCCATCCCGGCCGAAGTGACCTATCGACCCCAGACCGAGGACGGCCACGGCGCGCATCTGCACCCGCGCCCGACCATCACCGGCACGCTCAGTGCCATCGTGGTCAGCGACGGTGACCCGTTGCTGTCCGACCGCGACCATCGCATCAAGGTGCAGTTCCCGTGGCAGCGCGGCGGCAACGCCAGCAGCGGCCTGGCCCATCCCGGTGGCGACGACAATGCACCGGCCAACGGCGGCGCCTGGACCTGGGTGCGGGTGATGACGCCCTGGGCCGGCGACAACTGGGGCGGCGTGGTGCTGCCGCGGCGCGGGCAGGAAGTGCTGGTGGCGTTCCTGGAAGGCGACATCGATCGCCCGGTGGTGGTCGGCGCGGTCTACAACGGCCGTGGCCAGCAGGATGCGCAGCACAACCAGATCAACGGCGGGGGCGCCAACGCCACCGGCAACGCCGCCGCCTGGTTCGAGGGCAATGACCACGCGGCGGTCTACACCGGCTTCAAGAGCCAGGCGCTGGCCGACAGCCAGGGCGGCACCGGTGGGTATCAGCAGCTGCGCTTCGACGACACGCCCGGGCAGGGCCGCGCGCAGCTGTCCACCACCCAGCACGAGACCACGCTCACCCTGGGCCACCTGAAGGGCGGCCAGGACAACGTGCGCGAGGGCGAGCGCGGCTTTGGCGTGGAGCTGTCCACCCAGGCCCAGGGCGCGCTGCGCGCCGGCCGTGGCCTGCTGCTGACCACCGAGCAGGGCACGCCTCAGATGGCGGCGCCGCAGGCACTGAGCCAGCTGCAGGAAAGCCAGCAGCTGCTGCAGCAGCTGACAGAATCGGCCGCCAACCAGCAGGCGCAGCTGCCGAGTGACCCGAAAGAGCTGCCGGTCGATACCACCCTGACCGAGCTGCAGGAAGCGCTGCGTGCCACCCACAGCGGCAGTGCCGCGGGCAGCATCGCGGGCGGCGACGGCGAAGCGCCTGGCTGGAGCGCACCGGTGCTGCTGGGCAGTGGCGTGGCCGGCGTGTTGAGCCTGACCCCCGCCGACCAGGTCTGGGTGAGCGGCACCCACACCACCCTGGCCAGCGGCGTGGCACTGAACTGGATGACGCAGGGCTCGCTGACGATGGCCGTGGCCGGCGGCCTGGTGCTGTACACCGCGGGCGTGCAGCCCAGTGGCGAAAGCCCGAACCAGGAGCGCGGCATCGCGCTGCACGCGGCACAGGGCAAAGTGAGTGCGCGCGCGCACAAGAACCAGGCGATCGTGGCGGCCAAAACGCAGGTGCGCATCGCCAGCACCGAAGCGGACGTGCAGCTGTCGGCACCGAGCAAGCACCTGCTGGCGACCGCGGCGGGTGCCTACATCCGCATCGAAGGCGACAACATCGAGCTGGGCGCGCCGGGAAAGGTGGAGTTCAAGGCGAGCCAGCGGGAGTGGGTGGGGCCGGCGAGTGTGGCGGGGGAGGCGAAGGTGCCTGAAGGGCGCTTCAAGGGCTGTGAGCCGCACTTGAATGCCGCCGTGCGCCGACAGGAGGCCTGCGCCGATGTCGGTTGAAGCATTGTGCGAACAGCTGGTTGCCATCAACCGCAGCAGTGCGGGGCAATGCCACCTGCTGATGCAGCCGGCGGAAGATCGATGCGAGAGGGACGAGGCCTTCGACGCGCTACTGGAATCGGTCGGGATAACGCCGGTTCCCGTCGCCATTCGACAGATACCGAAGGCCCTGTGGCCGTCCCTGATTCCCCTCGACCTGGGCAAAGGTACGCACTCCCTGTTGTCGGCCCAGGCGGTGGAAATGGCGATGGCACAGCGCTCGGCATCGTCCTTGCTGGCTGCGCGCCCACAGCGTGCGTGTGCGTGGGTATGGACACCGTTGCTGACACCACAACTGGCCAGACAGCTGGCCGAGCGTGCGGTCGCGCACTGCCCGCATGCGCAGGGCCGGAAGCGGTGGCTGCGCTTCTACGACCCGATGGTGACGGATCTGTTCCTGCAGTGCTCATCGCGTTCGCAACGGGCGTATCGGTTCGAAGGTGTGACCACGTGGATGTTCCTGGATCGATGGGGAGCGTGGGCCATCAGCAACGCCGTCGCGCCTGCACTGCCCGGTGACCCTGCCGTGCCCTGGCCCGAGCTGGAATCCATCGGTGCATTGAACCAGGCGTGGATCGGCGCGCTGCGAGCCGGAACTGCGCCGGATCGCGCCACGTTCGCGCAGGTGCAGCGCAGTGTCGGAGAGGGGCGCCGTTGTGGTGTGTCCAGCGGTACTGATCTGGATCTGTTCGCCACGCATGGGCTTTCTATCGGGCCTCAGTTCCACAGGCATCCCACGGTCCAGACGCTACTGGCGCAGATCGCGCACGGTGAGCGGTATGGCGAGCTGATTCGACGGATTGGAGACACGGAGTGGCAGGACATCCGCATCGCGGCGTCCGCACACGCAAGTGCGATCAAGGGAGACGGGGCACATGACGCGCGATAGCAAAGATAGGTTCGACTCCAGCGGGCCCTTCACGGGTGAAAGCAACGTCGGGATCCGCAGCGCGGGCAGTCCAGACATCGTCGATCTTCCGGCGGTTGCCGCCACGCTGCCGGACGAGACAGAGAAATCAGCCTGCGACGTCTGCCGCTCCACTGGGCTGGCCATCCTGCCGGTGCGCTACACGGTGGTGCCTGCCAGCTGCAACGTGAGCCTTGGTGGCCTGTCGCCCGCACACGCCAGCGACGTTGATGTCAGTGCGGCGGGATACACCTACGCGCTCAGAACGTTGCGGCAGGGTCTGCTGTACCTGTACTACGAGCAGGGTCCCTACGGTCCGGAGTACTGGGAGTGCTACGCCATCGCCGAAAACGGCACCCTGTGGCGGCAACCCACCGCCTACAGTGCGCGCGCGATCGCAGGCGGTGGCCTGCCCAGCTGTGGCCGCAGTGGCCACGATCCGATGCGCACGGAGTTCATCACCCTCCAGCGCCCACATCTGTGCGGAACGGTCTGGCTCGCCTACTCCCAGCACCCCTGGACGCCTGCGACGCTGGATCGCTATGGAGCTGATCCGGCCCTGCGCGCCGAGCGGATGCAGCCGATCGAGCCAGCCAGATGGATCACGTCGGCGAGGGCAGAAGGCGATCAAGCACCATTGAAGGATACCGCCGGGCTGGACTCGATCATGGAATATCGATGGCTGGATAACCCCTCAGGGGATCCGCCAGACCTTCCGTACAGCAGTGCGCTCCCGGCTGCCTCCAATCCGGACGGAGCACTTCGCAAGGCGCGGCTGCACGCGCATGGCACGCGCTACCCCTGGTCGCGGCGGGATTACCCTCGCAGCGACGGTGTCGACCCGCGCCAGCAGCGGTTTGAGCGCCTGAAGCAGCACAGCAGCAACGGCCGCATCGGCAATGATCGCCAGGAGTACCCACCCATGCTGCTGGGCCTGTGGGATGCGGTTGGCGTCGTGAACGAGCTGAGTGGCTACTGCAACGACCTGGTTGCCTGCATCAGCCAGTTCAAGAGCGAGCGCGAACTGGAAGTCAGCGCTGTTGACCAGATCGAACAGATCTCGCGCCTGCTGGAGCTCAACGGTGCGGTGATGGCAGGGAACTACGCAGCACAGACCGTCCGCGAGGTGGAGCGGCAGCGCCGCCTCGGCAATCCCTCGCTTCCCTCATGGGATCCCAAGGTAAAGCTCTCCGAGGAGGAGAAGAGGGAACTCGCGCGCGAGTATGAGCGCCAGTTCCTGCCGCTCTATCTGAAGGACGCCCAGGACGCGTGGAAGAACAAGTACTGGCCACTGATTGACGAGCCCCGTTTCACCGCGTTCAAGAAGAACATGGACGCGATGACGCAACAGGTACTCGACCGGCTGGGACCGAAGATGTCGGTGCTGGTTGCGTGGCTCCGCCACGATCTGCTGCTGGTGACCCTGGAGGACTTTGATGGCCAGTCTGCGGCGCAGGGCGTGTGGTTTGAGGAGATCATCACCGACGCCATCGCGGTGCTTGGCATGCACGAGATCGGCCGAACGCTGTTGACTGAGCTTGCTGGCGATCTGGCTGTGACCGGAAGATCGTCCTTGCTGTGGCGAGTCATTGCGCAGAACCAGGACGCTGCCCGGCAAGAGCTGCAGCAGACGCTCAAGGCGGCTGAAGCTGGGGCCGACACCGTGCTGTCCGCCGCAGGTGCGAGCTGGGCGGCGTTTGTGTCCGGGACGGCGCATCTGAAGACCTTCATCTCCAACTATCGCAAGCTGGAAGCTGCGCAAAAGGAGGCAGTGCCATCCACCGCCAGTGCCCGCATCCTCCGCGACAGTGGTGTTGACCGCTTCGTCACCACTGCCGGTGCATTCCTGCTGAATCGATTCCCGATGAAGGGCATCCAGGACACCGCCGGCAATGCCATGGTCCGGTTCGTGCTTCTGACCCGATCGTTGATGGAGCGGGATGAGGCCATCAGCCTGGTGGCTGAAGAACTGAGCAGTGGCCAGCAGGGCAAGCGCTACTTCCTGGAGCGTATCCAGTTCTACCGAACCAAGGGCAGC
>NZ_JAUTXR010000076.1 GCF_030658505.1 Stenotrophomonas raiganjensis (SeqCode)
ACCACCATGTCGGCCATCGAGGCCTCCTCGAAGAAGATCGCCGAGATCATCTCGGTGATCGACGGCATCGCGTTCCAGACCAACATCCTGGCACTGAACGCCGCGGTCGAAGCCGCACGTGCCGGCGAACAGGGCCGCGGCTTCGCCGTGGTCGCCAGCGAAGTGCGCACCCTCGCCCAGCGCTCGGCCGCCGCCGCCAAGGAGATCAAGGGCCTGATCGACGACTCGGTCGGCAAGGTCGCCGAAGGCTCCAGCCTGGTGCACCAGGCCGGCAGCACCATGGGCGAGATCGTCGCCTCGGTGCAGCGGGTGACCGACATCATGGCCGAGATCTCTGCGGCTTCGCAGGAACAGAGCGCCGGCATCGAGCAGGTCAACCAGACCGTGGTGCAGATGGACGAAACCACCCAGCAGAACGC
>NZ_JAUTXR010000107.1 GCF_030658505.1 Stenotrophomonas raiganjensis (SeqCode)
ATGGATGGCGCCATCGAGCCCCCATGGGTGAGGGCGCTTTGCTTGCGAAGCACTGCTTCGCAAGCGCCCGAACGCATAGCCGCCAGCGGCTGGGCCGGACCGCGGAGCGGGGTTTACGGCGTGTCCTGCAAGCCCACACCGCCCCGCCATCCCACGGAATGCACGCTGTTGCTTCGGCCTTTGCCCTTGCTTGAAAGCCTCTGCGGGTGCCGGGCGCCGCCCGGCCGACTTCCGCCACTTGCGGTGGCAGCGGCTGCCCACTAGCCTTCGGCCGTCGTTCACCACCCAAGGACCGCCCGTGAAACACCGTCATCTCCTGCTGGCCTCGGCTGTCGCCGCCGCCACGCTGGCCCTGGTCGCCTGCAAGAAGGAACCCACCCCAGGCACCGATACCGCCAGCAGCAGCGCCCCGGCCGGCGAAACCGCCGACCAGTTCGTGGCCCGCATCAATGCCGAATTCAAGGCCGCCTACCCGGAGATGACCTCGGCGCAGTGGCTGTCCTCCACCTACATCAACAGTGATTCCGAGCGCATCGCGGCCAAGGCCAACGAGCGCTCGCTGACCCAGCTCAACAGCTGGATCGAACAGGCCGCCAAGTTCGACGGCAAGCCGATGAGCGAGGACAGCAAGCGCGCGATCCACCTGCTGAAGCTGATGTCCTCGATGCCCGCGCCGCGCGACCCGGCCAAGCTGGCCGAGCTGACCCAGATCGCCACCCGCATGGAAGGCAGCTACGGGGCCGGCAAGTACTGCACCGATGCCAATGATCCGAACTCCTGTCGCCAGCTGGGCGAGCTGGAGCAGGTGCTGGCACGCAGCCGCGATTACGACAAGCAGCTCGACGCCTGGCAGGGCTGGCACAGCACCACCAAGAGCATGCGCGGCGACTACCAGAAGTTCGTCGGCCTGGTGAACGAAGGCGCCAAGGGCATGGGCTTCACCGATGCCGGCCAGATGTGGCGCAGCGGTTATGACATGCCGCCGGAGCAGATCGGCCCGGAGACCGACCGCCTGTGGGAACAGGTCAAGCCGATGTACGAGCAGCTGCACTGCTACGCACGCGGCAAGCTGGACAAGACCTACGGCAAGGACAAGGCCGAAGTGGGCAATGGCCTGATCGCCGCGCACCTGCTGGGCAACATGTGGCAGCAGGACTGGTCGAACCTGTGGGACCAGCTGGAACCCTACCCGGGCGCCGGCAGCCTGGACATCACCGCGGCACTGGAGAAGCAGTACCAGACCAACCTGAGCGCCGCGCTGGCCAAGGCCGGCAAGGATGCCAACGTGGCCGCGCAGTACAAGGCGCAGCGTGAGGCCGAACTGCGTACCGCCAAGCAGATGACGGAGCGCGCGCAGGACTTCTACGTGTCGCTCGGCATGCCGTCGCTGCCGCAGTCGTACTGGGAGAAAACCCAGTTCATCAAGCCCGACGACCGCGACGTGGTCTGCCACGCCAGCGCCTGGGACATGAACATGGAAGGCGACGTGCGCACCAAGATGTGCATCAAGCCGAACGAAGAGAACTTCACCACCATCTACCACGAGCTGGGCCACATCTATTACGACCTGGCCTACAACCCGCTGCCGCCGCTGTTCCAGGGCGGTGCCAACGATGGCTTCCATGAAGCGATCGGCGACACCATCGTGCTGGCGATGACGCCCAAGTACCTCAGCTCGATCGGCCTGGTCGACGCGCCGACCGAGAGCCGCGAGGCGGTCATCAACAACCAGATGCGCATGGCGCTGTCCGGTGTGTCCTTCCTGCCGTTCGGCCTGATGATCGACCGTTGGCGCTGGGGCGTGTTCGATGGCTCGATCACCGCCGACAACTACAACAAGGCGTGGTGGGACCTGAAGGCCAAGTACCAGGGCGTGGCGCCGGCCAGCACCCGTGGCGAAGAGTTCTTCGATCCGGGCGCGAAGTACCACGTGCCGGGCAACACCCCGTACACCCGCTACTTCCTTGCGCGCATCCTGCAGTTCCAGTTCTACAAGGGCCTGTGCGACGCGTCCGGCTACAAGGGCCCGCTGCATGAGTGCACCTTCTACGGCAACAAGGAAGCCGGCCAGAAGTACTGGGCGATGCTGAGCAAGGGTGCCAGCCAGCCGTGGCAGGCCACGCTGAAGGAGCTGACCGGTACCGACAAGCTCGATGCCGGCCCGATGATCGAGTACTTCACCCCGGTCAACGAGTGGCTGAAGCAGCAGAACGAAGGCCAGATGTGCGGCTGGCAGGCCAACGCGGCCCCGGCGGCAAAATGAGAAAAGGGGCGGGTCCGCGAGGATCCGCCCCTTCTCCGTGCTGTAGAGCCGAGCCATGCTCGGCTGCGTTTCCACCGTGCTGCGCACGGCAAGCCGAGCACGGCTCGGCTCTACAGATTGGGCGCGATCAGCTGTCCTTCTTCGCCGCCATCGCCGCGGCCAGTTCCGCCTTGAATTCCTCGAAGGTCTGGCCCTTCTCTTTCGCTTCGGCATGCGCGGCGTCGCGCAGCGCATCGGAGTACATCAGGCGCACCGGCGTGCCGTTGCGCTCGTGCAGTTCACCGGCCTGCATGATCAGCGCCAGTACCTGTGCGGCGGAGTCACTGTGGCCGGCGATACGGCCATCCATGCCCAGCACCCATTCGCCGTCGCGGCGCACGACGCCGGCCAGCAGGGTGCGCTGCGCGTCACGCAGTTCGGCATGCGGTTCCACCGGCGAGGCCTGCGCAGCGGCCTTGTTGGCGGCCTGCTTTTCCTGGCGACGGCGCTGGTCGCGGCGGGTCTTGGAGCTGGTGGACATGGTGCGGTACCGCTGCGAAGGGGGGCGCAAGGATAGCGCACCCCGCCCGCAGCGCTGCTTCACGCGTGCTCGATCCAGTCCGGTCAGTCCAGCACCTTGCCATGCCGCCAGTAGCCCATGAAGGTGATCGCGCGGCGGTCCAGCCCGCAATCGCGCACCAGGTGGCGGCGGATCGCCATCACCGCCCCCGCCTCACCCGCCACCCAGGCATACAGCGGCCCGGCCACGCGGGCATCGGCCTGCTCCCAGAGGATCTGCGTATCGACGTCGATCTCCTCCAGCGCATCGCCGGTAGCCACGCTCGAGGTCGCTGCCAACCGCGCCTGGACCGCCTGCAGCAACGGCTGTCCGTAGGCGGCCTGCCCGCGCGGCAGCCAGACCAGCTCGGCGCTGGAGGGCGCCTTCAGGTGCACCGCATCACCGGCCTGCGCCACCTCCAGCAGCGCCAGCGTGCGCGGTGGATCGACCATGGCCGCCAGTTCCTCAAGAATTCCGGCCACCGCCGGCAGCGCGGTTTCATCCGCCACCAGCAGCACCTGGCCGACTCCCGCCGGCGGTTTCCATTCCCAGCCTTCGCTGCTGTCGGCACAGTCGGCATCGGGGGCCAGCAGCACTACGCGGTCGCCCGGTCGCGCGTGGATGGCCCAGCGCGAGGCCGGCCCGGTCTCGCCATGAAGCACGAAATCAACGTCGACCTCGCCCTGCTCGGCGCGCAGGCGGCGGATGGTGTAGGTGCGCATGGGCGGGCGCTGGTCGTCCGGCAGCGCCCGGTAGCGCGGATACCAGTCCTCGCCGCTGGGCACCTGCGGCACGTCCTGGCCGGGCAAGGGGAAGAACACCTTGATGCGCTGGTCCGGGCCTTCGGTCTTCATCCGCGCCACGTCGGCACCGGTGAACACCATGCGGTCCAGGGAAGGGGAAAGAACGCGGCGCTCCTTCAGCGCCACCTCGAACAGGCGATAGGTCTGCTGCGCAGCCATGGGGGAACCTCATGCAACGACATCGGATCGGCTGGCTGTCGTGCATCCACGCACCGGCTGGCTGGAGTCCTCAGCCTAGTCCGGTCGTTCCTCGCCGCAAGCGTTACGGACATCGCGGCCTGCCCTACCCCTGCGCGCTGCTCAATGGACCGTGCAGGCTGCCTGCGCCGCGCGTTCACGCTGGTGTTCCCAGTACCAGAACACGAAACCGGCGCCGAAGAACGCGGCCTGGCCCAGTGCCAAGTGCAGCGGGCTCGCGCTCAGCAGCGGCGACACCACGCCGGCCACCACCGTGCTGATCATCAGCTGCACGAAGGCCTGCAGCGACGAAGCCAGGCCGCGCTGATGCGGGTACATGTCCAGCACTGCCAAGGCCAGGATCGGGAAGATCAGGGCCATGCCCATGCCGCCCAGGAAGATCGGCAGCACCGCCCACGGCAGCACGAACTGCGGCGACAGCACCACGTAGCCAACGTTCAGCAGCACAGACAATGCGCACAGGCCGAAACCAATGGAGACCTGGCGGGTGGGCGTGGTGTGCCCGGCCATGCGCCCGGACAGGAACGAACCGGTGGTCATGCCGCCGATGGTGGGAATGAACAACCAGGCGAAGCCACCCTCGCCCAGGTGCAGGTGCTGCATCACGAACACCGGCGCCGAGGAGATGTACAGGAAAATGCCGCCGAAACCGATGCTGCCGGCCAGCGCCAGGCGCAGGAACCGCGGGTTGAAGCCGATCCTGACGTAGTCGCGCATCAGCACCCGTGGCGACAGCGGCACCCGCGCCTCGACCGGATGGGTTTCCGGCAGGTAGCGTGCGGTGGCCGCCAGCAGCACCAGCGCGAACACCACCAGGAACCAGAAGATCAGCGGCCATCCCGCGCCACTGAGCAGGATCCAGCCGCCGATGATCGGTGCGATGGCCGGAGCGATGCCGAACAGCATCGAAACCTGGCTCATCAGGCGCTGCGCGTCGTGTCCGTGGTACAGGTCGCGGATCACCGCGCGGCCGACGATCATGCCGACGCCCGCTGACAGGCCCTGCAGCGCGCGGAACGCCAGCAGCGTGGTCAGGTCGGTGGACAGCGCGCAGCCGACCGAAGCGCCGACGAACACCACCAGGCCACCGAGGATCACCCGCTTGCGGCCCCAGGCATCGGACAGCGGGCCGTGCGCCAGGCTCATCAGGCCGTAGAACAGCAGGTACACGCTGATGGTCTGCTGCACCGCCACCTCGTCCACCGCCAGGCGCTGGGCCAGCTCCGGGAACGCGGGGAAGATGGTGTCGATCGAGAACGGACCGAACATGGCCAGGCCGGCGAGCAGCAGGGCCATGCGGCGGGTGGAGGGAGCAACAGCGGCGGTCATGGGAAAGGCGTCCGGCAGGGCCATGCGCGGCACGCACGGCGGGCGCCGGTCCCCTGCAGCAGGGACGGCGCCAGATGAATTCGGGTATCCGCCCATCATAGGTGGGGATTGCGCCTGATGCCATGCAGCAGTGCACAAAACGCACGGACGGGCCATCGGCCATTCAGGCGCGGCCGCCAGGTCCGAAGGCGGCCGCCGCGCCCGCAACGGGCTATAATCGGCGGGCAACACGGTGGGAGAAGCGGAACACCGCTGCCGAAGGCGCAACGCCCGTAATCGCTCAGGCCCGATACCACCCGTAACACAACTCTGGAGAGACCGGTTCGATCCGGCGCCGAAGGGGCACGAAGCTGCGGTCCGCCGCGCTTTTAAACTCTCAGGCAAAAGGACAGAGGGGCGCCCCGCAGACCGCCGACCGGCGGCTTGTGCCCGTGCGTGTGCCCTTTCCTGACGGATCCTTCGCCATGTCCCAGAACACCCCTTCCCTGCGTGAGCTCGAGCACCACAACGCGTTCGTCGAGCGCCACATCGGCCCCAACGACGCCGAGATCGCGCAGATGCTCGACGTCGTCGGCCACGCGTCGCTGGATGCGATGACCGACGCCATCGTGCCGGCCAAGATCAAGTCGCCGGCACCGCTGGCACTGCCGGAGTCGATGACCGAAGTGCAGGCACTGGCGAAGATCCGTGCGATCGCCGACAAGAACACCGTGCTGCGCAGCTTCATCGGCCAGGGTTACTACGGTACCCACACGCCGAACGTGATCCTGCGCAACATCCTGGAAAACCCGGCGTGGTACACCGCCTATACCCCGTACCAGGCGGAAATCTCGCAGGGCCGCATGGAAGCGCTGATCAACTTCCAGACCCTGTGCGCCGACCTGACCGGCATGGAAATCGCCAACGCCTCGCTGCTGGACGAAGCCACCGCCGCCGCCGAAGCGATGACTCTGGCCAAGCGTTCGGCCAAGTCGAAGTCGGACACCTTCTTCGTGCACGACGCCGTGCACCCGCAGACCCTGGAACTGCTGCGTACCCGCGCCGAGCCCATGGGCATCGTGCTGCGCGTCGGCACCCCGGCCGAAGCACTGGAAGCAGAAGCGTTCGGCCTGCTGCTGCAGTATCCGGACACCTTCGGCCAGGTCGGCGACTACAAGGCGCTGGTCGATGCCGTGCACGCACGCGGCGGCCTGGTGGCCGTGGCCACCGACCTGCTGGCCCTGACCCTGCTGGCTGCCCCGGGCGAATGGGGCGCGGACATCGTGGTCGGCAACAGCCAGCGTTTCGGCGTGCCGTTCGGCTTCGGTGGCCCGCACGCCGCCTTCATGGCCTGCCGTGACGCCTACAAGCGCTCGATGCCGGGCCGCCTGATCGGCGTTTCGATCGATGCCCAGGGCAACCCGGCCTACCGCCTGACCCTGCAGACCCGCGAACAGCACATCCGCCGCGAGAAGGCCACCTCCAACATCTGTACCGCGCAGGTGCTGCTGGCGGTGATGGCCTCGATGTACGCCGTTTACCACGGCCCGGAAGGCCTGACCCGCATTGCCCGCCGCACGCACCGCCTGGCCTCGATCCTGGCCGCAGCGCTGCGCAATGCCGGCGTGCAGGTCGGTGGCGACTTCTTCGACACCCTGCACGTCACCGGCGTGCATGCCGATGAGATCCATGCCAAGGCACGCGCCGCCGGTTACAACCTGCGCGCGATCGACAGCGACTCGGTCGGCATCAGTCTGGACGAGACCACCACCCGCGCCGACATCGTCGCCGTGGCTGCGGTGTTCGGTGCCTCGCTGGACGTCGACGCGCTGGACGCCAGCACCGCCGACGCGCTGCCGGCCGGCCTGCTGCGCCAGTCCGCGTTCCTGACCCACCCGGTGTTCAACACCCACCACAGCGAGCACGAACTGCTGCGCTACCTGCGTTCGCTGGCCGACAAGGACCTGGCGATGGACCGCACGATGATCCCGCTGGGTTCGTGCACCATGAAGCTCAACGCCACCGCCGAGATGATCCCGGTGACCTGGCCGGAGTTCTCGCAGATCCACCCGCTGGTGCCGGCCGACCAGGCGCTGGGCTACAAGGAACTGATCGACACGCTGGAAGCGATGCTGGTCGAATGCACCGGCTACGACGCGGTCAGCCTGCAGCCGAACTCCGGCGCACAGGGCGAGTACGCCGGCCTGCTGGCGATCCGCGCCTACCACCGCTCGCGCGGCGAAGGCCACCGCGACATCTGCCTGATCCCCGATTCGGCGCACGGCACCAACCCGGCTTCGGCGCAGATGTGCGGCATGAAGGTCGTGGTGACCAAGACCGACGCCAACGGCAACGTTGACGTCGAGGACATCCGCCTCAACGCCGAGAAGTACAGCGACCGCCTGGCCGCGATCATGATGACCTACCCGTCCACGCACGGCGTGTTCGAGGAAGAGGTGGTCGAGATCTGCGAGATCATCCACAAGCACGGCGGCCAGGTGTACACCGACGGCGCCAACATGAACGCCCTGGTCGGCGTCGCCAAGCCCGGCAAGTGGGGTTCGGACGTTTCGCACCTGAACCTGCACAAGACCTTCTGCATCCCGCACGGCGGCGGCGGCCCGGGCGTCGGCCCGTGCGCGGTCAAGGAACACCTGGCCCCGTTCCTGCCGGGCAAGCTGGGTGACAACGGCCCGGTCGGCATGGTCAGCGCCGCCAGCTTCGGCAGCGCCTCGATCCTGCCGATCAGCTGGATGTACATCGCGATGATGGGCCGCGAAGGCCTGCGCAAGGCCACCCAGGTCGCGCAGCTCAACGCCAACTACATCGCCAAGCGCCTGGCCCCGCACTTCAAGACCCTGTACACCGGCCGCAACGGCCTGGTGGCACACGAGTGCATCCTCGACGTACGCCCGCTGGAGAAGACCAGCGGCATCGGCGCCGAGGACGTCGCCAAGCGCCTGATCGACTTCGGCTTCCACGCCCCGACCCTGAGCTTCCCGGTGGCCGGCACGCTGATGGTCGAACCGACCGAGAGCGAATCGCTGCACGAGCTGGACCGCTTCATCGACGCGATGATCCAGATCCGCGAGGAGATCACCGCGATCGAAGACGGCCGCCTGGACCGCGAGGACAACCCGCTGAAGAACGCGCCGCACACCGCCACCGCGGTGACCGCCAGCGAGTGGACCCACGCCTACCCGCGCGAACTGGCTGCCTTCCCGCTGGCCAGCCTGAAGCAGAGCAAGTACTGGCCGCCGGTGGCGCGCGTCGACAACGTGTACGGCGACAAGAACGTGATGTGCGCCTGCATCCCGGTCGATGCCTACAAGGATGATGAAGTCGAGGCGTAATCCTTCGCCCCATCGAAAATGAAAACGGCCCGCGCAAGCGGGCCGTTCTCATTGTGCATCACGGATCGGGCATCTGGCCCAGGCTCAACTGCCACGACACGCCGAAGCGATCCTGCACCCAGCCGTAGCGGTTGCTGAAGTCATAGTCGCCCACCGGCATCAGCCAGTGGCCGCCCTCGCCCAGCACGCGCGCGGCGCGCTCGAACTGCTCGGCGCCGGAGCACTCGACGAACAGCGAGATCGACGGGCTGAAGGTGAAATCGTGCACGTCCAGGCTGTCAAAGCACAGGTAGTGGGTGCCACCGAGCAGGAAGATGGCCTGTCGGACCTGCCCGGGCACGCCGGCACCGGCGCCATCCGGATGGCGCTGCATTGCCAGCAGGCGGAAATCGGCGAAGGCCTCGGCGTACAGGGCCAGGGCGGCCTCGGCCTGGCCGGTGAACATCAGGAAGGGGCGACTGCGCAGCATGCGGTACTCCCGGTCGACGGGCCGATGACGGGCCCACACGATCAGGATGGCACGGCGGATGTGCAGCCCCCGTGGTAGTGCCGGCCGCTGGCCGGCAGCTTCAGTCACGCCTCGCGCATGCGCCGCGCGATGGCGCTGCCGGCGGCGATCGTGGCGGTCAGCGCCACCATCGACAGGAACTGCAGGCGGGTGTGCGACTCGCTCAGCAGCAGGCCGAAGATCAGCGCCAGGATCGCCAGCGCGCAGCAGGTCAGCCACGGAAAACCGGCCATGCGGAACGGCAGGCGGGTACCCAGGCGATCAGCACGGCGGCGCAGCACCAGCTGCGAGACCAGCGACAGGGTCCACACCAGCAGGCAGGTGGAACCGACGATGTTCAGCAGCACCGGCAGCACCCGGTCCGGGAACAGCAGTTCCATCACCGTGGCGGCGAAGCCGAACAGCACGCTGGCCAGTACGGCAATGACCGGCACCTGGCGCGGATCGGTCCAGCCCAGCACGGCCGGGGCTTCGCGGCGCTGCGCCAGCGAATACATCATGCGCGAGGCGCCGTAGAGGTTGGCATTGAGCGCCGACAGCAGCGCGATCACCGCGATCAGGGTGATGGCGGTACCGGCGCCCGGGATGCGGGCGATGTCCAGCACGGCGGCGAACGGCGACTTCAGTGCCTCGCTGGTCCACGGCACCACGGCGATGATCACGCTCAGCGAGCCGATGTAGAACACCAGGATGCGCCAGGCCACGGTGCGGATGGCACGGGCAATGCTGCGCTCGGGATCTTCAGTTTCGGCCGCTGCCACGGCCACGATCTCGGTGCCACCGAAGGCAAAAACGACAACCAGCAGCGCCGCGCCGATCCCGGCCAGGCCCTTGGGGGCGAAGCCACCGTGCTCAGTGAAGTTGCTCAGGCCCGGCGAGGTCACCTGCGGCAGCCAGCCCATCAGCAGCGCCACGCCGATGGCGATGAAGGCCAGGATCGCCGCCACCTTGAGGATGGCGAACCAGAATTCGAACTCGCCGAAGTTCTTCACCCCGAGCAGGTTGATCGCGGTGAAGAACAGCATGAAGGCCAACGCCGCCATCGGTACCGGCACCGCCGGCCAGACCGTGGCCAGCAGCCCGGCCGCGCCTACCGCCTCGGCGGCGATCACGATCACCAGCTGCACCCACCACAACCAGCCGACCGTGGCGCCGGCGGTGGCGCCCATGGCATCGGCGGCGTACACCGAGAACGCGCCGCTGGTCGGTTTGGCCGCCGCCATCTCGCCCAGTGCGTTCATCACGATGATCACCAGCGCCCCTGCGACCAGATACGACACCAGTACCGCCGGTCCGGCCGCCTGCACGCCCACGCCCGAGCCGAGGAACAGCCCGGCACCGATGGCGCTGCCCAAGCCCATCATGATCAGCTGGCGGGGCTTGAGCGAATGTCCGAGGCGGGACGGCGAAGCGGTCGGAATCGAGTTGGGCATCGGCGGGGCTGGCGGCGGGCTACAGGGGCGACACCTTACCCTGTCCCGTGCCCGTGGGGATAGGCACAGCGCAGCAGGCGGCTCAGGCCAGCGCCGGCTCGCCGACGTTGCCGCCGATACGGGCGCGATAGGCGCGCGGCGAGAAACCGGTTTCAGCCTTGAACTTGCGGGTGAAGGCACTCTGGTCGCTGAAACCGCAGGCCTGGCCGATGCAGGCGATGCTGTCGTCACCGTGCAGCAGGTGCATGGCCATCTGGATCCGCAGCCGGGTCAGCACTTGCTGCGGAGTCATCTGGAACACCTTGCGGAAGCTGCGCTCCAGCTTGGACAGCGAGAAGCCGGTGATGTCCAGCAGGGTCTGCATGCGCACGTTCTCGGCGTAGTGCGCGTTGAGGTGGGCCAGCGCCAGCCGCAGCTGCTCGTACTGGGTACCCAGGCTGTCCTTCTGGCCAAGGTCGCGGGAAATGCCGATCAGGCCCTCGATGGCCCCATCGACCACCAGCGGACGCTTGCAGGTCAGGCACCAGCCCGGTTCGCGGTTGGAGAACAGGTGCAGCTCCATCAGATTCTCGATCACCTCACCGGCCAGCACGCGGGCGTCCTGGTCCACGTAGTCGGCGCTCAGCCCGGTCGGGTAGATCTCCGCCGCGGTACGCCCGATCACGTCCTTGCGGGCGCGCAGGCCCAGCCGCCGCAGCATGGTCTGGTTGACGTGGGTGTAACGCCCCTGAAGGTCCTTGATGAAGAACAGCACATCCGGGATGGCGTCGAACAGGGCTTCGATGTCGGCGGGCTCGACTCGCATGGAACAAGCATACCCGAGCCTGCTTTTGCCTGTACGTTCACCTTTGCCGGACCTCGGTTTAACGGGCCCGGTTCCAGTGTCGTGGTTCTCTTTGAGCATCCGGAGCCAACGTCAATGGCCGCCAGCAAGCCGACCGGCAAGCGCGCAACCACCCACGCCGAGAACCACCACCGCGGCAACGGCGATGAACTGCACCAGCAGGCCGGGGGCAGTCATCCGGCGATGACCACCGATCAGGGCATCCCGGTGGCAGACAACCAGAACTCCCTGCGGCAGGGACCTCGGGGGCCTACGCTGCTGGAGGACTTCATCCTGCGCGAGAAGATCACCCACTTCGACCATGAGCGCATTCCCGAGCGCATCGTGCACGCCCGCGGCAGCGCTGCGCATGGCTACTTCGAGTTGACCCGATCACTGAAGGCGCATACCCGCGCGCGCATCCTGACCGAGGTTGGCGTGAAGACACCCGTGTTCACCCGCTTCTCGACCGTGGCCGGTGGCGCAGGTTCGGTGGACACCCCGCGCGACGTGCGCGGCTTCGCGGTGAAGTTCTATACCAGGGAGGGCAACTGGGACCTGGTCGGCAACAACATCCCGGTGTTCTTCATCCAGGACGCCATGAAATTCCCGGACCTGGTGCACGCGGTGAAGATGGAACCGGACCGTGCCTTCCCGCAGGCCGCATCGGCCCATGACACGTTCTGGGACTTCATTTCGCTGATGCCCGAATCGATGCACATGATCATGTGGGCGATGAGCGACCGCGCCATACCGCGTTCGCTGCGGATGATCGAAGGCTTCGGTGTGCACAGCTTCCGCCTGCTGAACGAGGCCGGCGAGTCAACGTTCGTCAAGTTCCACTGGCGGCCCAAGCTGGGTATCCAGTCCACGGTCTGGGACGAAGCATTGAAACTGCAATCGGCCGACAATGACTTCCATCGCCGCGACCTGTTCGAGGCCATCCAGCGCGGCGACTTCCCGGAATGGGAACTGGCGGTGCAGTTGTTCACCGAAGAAGACGCCGACGCATTCCCGTTCGATCATCTGGACCCGACCAAGATCATTCCCGAATCGCTGGTGCCGTTGCAGGTCATCGGGCGCATGGTGCTGGACCGCTGGCCGGACAACTTCTTCGCCGAGACCGAGCAGGTGGCTTTCTGCCCGGCCAACGTGCCACCGGGCATCGACTTCAGCAACGACCCGCTGCTGCAGGGGCGCCTGTTCTCCTACCTGGACACCCAGCTGCTGCGCCTGGGCGGCCCGAACTTCCACCAGATCCCGGTGAATGCGCCCAAGTGCCCGTTTGCCAATCATCAGCGCGACGGCCACATGCAGATGCAGGTTCCCAAGGGCCGGGTGGCCTACGATCCCAGTTCGCTGCAGGAGGACACCCCGCGCGAGACGCCTGCCGGATTCCGCAGCCATGCCAGCGCCGACGATGGCCGCAAGGGTCGCACCCGCGCGGAGAGTTTCGCCGACCACTACAGCCAGGCCCGCATGTTCTTCCGCAGCCTCGAAAAGCCGGAGCAGGCGCACCTGGCATCGGCGCTGGTGTTCGAGTTGTCCAAGGTGGAAACGCTGAAGGTGCGGGTACGCACCGTCAGCCACCTGCGCAACATCGATGACTCACTGGCGCAGCGCGTGGCCGATGGTCTGGCGTTGCCTGCACTGCCCGACCCGGCGCCGACCGCTACCCCAGTGCGGGACATGCCCCCCGCCCCCGAAGTGCGGGTGATCGGTCGCAACAAACCCACCCTGCAAGGGCGCTGCATCGGCATCCTGTTCGATGAGGGTTCTGATGCCCGGATCATTGCCAGCCTGAGCAAGGCAGCCAGGAAAGCAGGTGCGGATGTGAAGCTGGTCGCCCCCAGAGTGGGTGGCGCCACGCTCAGCGATGGCGCGCTGCAGGCGGCGGATGGGCAACTGGCGGGCACCCCGTCGGCCGTGTTCGATGCAGTAGCCGTGGTGCTCAGCCCGGAAGCGGCGAAGGCCTTGTCGAAAGAGAGTGCAGCCATCGAATTCGTCAGCCAGGCGTGGGCGCACCTGAAGGCCATCGCCAGCGATGCGGGCGGCCAGACGCTGCTGAAGGCGGCAAGGGTCGGCAACGACGCCGGCATCGTCGAAGCGGAAGACGCCAAGGCATTCCTGGCGGCGGCCGCCACCCGCCAGTGGGCGCGCGAACCCAAGCTGCGCCTGCTGGCCTGACTACAACAACAGGAGAACTGTCATGCCCCGTGGTGACAAATCCGCATACTCCGATAAACAGAAGCGCCAGGCCGAGCACATCGAGGAAAGCGAGCGCGAGCGCGGTGCCAGCGAAGGCACGGCCGAGCGCATTGCCTGGGCAACCGTGAACAAGCAGGATGGTGGTGGCAAGCGTAGCGGCAGCGCGCGCAAGGGTACGAAGAAGGCGACCAGCAAGAAGGCTGCCAAGAAGGCGCCTGCCAGGAAGTCGGGCACAAAGAAGGCCACGACCAAGACGACGGCGGCGAAGAAGGCACCTGCGAAGAAGACGACAGCCAGGAAGGCGGCGGCAAAGAAGGCACCGGCTCGCAAGACAGCCACAAAGAAAACCGCAAAGAAGACAGCGGCCAGGAAGGCCGGTACAGCCGCCTCGCGCAGTGCTGCAGCGAAGAAGGCGGCGAAGACACGTGCGGCGAAGAAGACCGTGCGCAAGGTGGCGGCGAAGAAGGCCGCGCGTACCCGCGCGCGCGGCTGAGTCCTTCGATCAGGGCGACAGCGTCCTCATCCACGCGGCAACTTCGGCTGCGGCTGCGTCAGCGCGTGCCTGCAGCAGCAGATGCGGCCCTTCCAGCGAAACATGCCGGGCATCCGGCAAAAGGGCCTGCAGTTCTGCCACGCTGGGCGGCCACAGCAGGCGGTCATGGCACGCGTGCAGGCACAGCGTCGGCACGTCGATTGCCGGCAGCAATGCGCGTACGTCGACGCGCAGGGTCGCTGCGGCGCGTTGCCGCAGTGTGGCCGCCGGAATCCGGGCCAGCGCATCGCGCAGCATCGACAGGTGCTCGCGGGTGCGCCACCGCCCCAGCAGCAGGCCCGCCAGCAACGCCACGGGAGGCAGAGGCCAGGTCGGCGTCAGCAGGGCTGCGCTGGCTGCCGGCAATGGCACCGGCCGACGCGCAAAGGTCGCGGCAAGCACCAGTCCGCGCAGCCCGGCGGGCTGTCGCGTGGCCAGTTCAACCGCCAACGGGCCCGAGAAGGACTCGGCAAGCAGGATGAAGGGATGGCCGGGCAGCTGCGACCGCAGCCGTTGGGCCAGCGTGGCGTGATCCTGCCCTCCCTGCGCAGGCAGCGTAATCGCCTGCGTCGTCAGCCCATGAGCCTGGAGTGCTGACAGAAACGGGATCGACAGCCTGCCGGAGCCATCCAGCCCGGGCAGCATCAGCACGTGCTGCGGCGTGGGTGATGCCGAATCACAGCCCGGCTTTTCCTCGCTCCCGATTCCCATGTCACCTCCTTTGCTGGCAAGCATCGCCCACATCGGCAGGCAGCGGAACCTTCGCTCCGGCTCTCCTGCTGCTTTGCCGGTCAAGGTTGAGCGATACTCCCCGCTCTGCCGCGGGACGCGGCTGCCAAGGAGAGCCTCTGATGCGATGGACCTACGCGCTGGCCATGATGGTCACGATGCTGCCACTGAACAGTTCCGCCAGCGATGGCTGGATAAACGGGGCAGGCAAGGCGATGCCGGAGACCGATGCCATGAAATCCAGCGGTGGCTTTGCGGCATCGCTGCTGGTCACCTCCGATGCCGACTGGCAGGCCAAGTGGGAGACCCCGCCAGAGACCACTCCCGGTTTTACCCAGGCCGACGAAGTCCACCCGGGCGGTGAATTGTTCCTGCTGACATTCCTGTCCAACCCGCAACTGGATGAGAACCGCGTACCCAAGGTGCACTGCGATCTGCGCATGCTGCGCCCGGACGGCACTACCAGCATCGACGAAAGCGATGTTCCCTGTTTCACCGCTGCCCTGCCCGGCCCGCCAACCCTGTTGTACATGACCAACCTGCACCTGAAGTTCGTGGCCGAGGCCAGTGATCCGAAAGGCACGTGGACTGCGCAGGTGGTGGTCAGGGATCTGCTGCGGAATGTGAGCCTGCCTCTGCAGGCTCACTTCGACGTCCGTTGAACGGAGGCGTGCGGATGAAGATGCGGCGATTACTGAGCTGGACCGGTCTTGCGCTTTGCGTGGTCTACCTGCTGTTGACCGCATGGCTGGTTCACGGCGCGCAGTCGGATGCGGACCCGAAGGGGGCCTATATCCTGATGTCGCTCCCCATCACCCTGCAGTCTGCTGCACTCGATGCCATCGGCGCAGGCAGCCTGCTGTACGGCAAACCCTGGTCGACCGCGTATGCAGTACTGGTTCCGCCAACACTGCTGTTGCTGTACGCAGCCGGCTGGCTGATCGAACGCGCCGCGGGCGGCCGCTAGCCAGCGGCACCGACCGGTTGCGTGCATGCGGTGCCCTGCATGCGGGGCATCGCATGCAGGGCGTCATCCAACATCCAATCGCAGGTTGCTTACGCCGCCTGCGCAGGCACGATGGGCATGCGCGCGCCCTGCTCCACCTTGAACACCGCCACCGACGTGGTCAGCGCATGCGCCTGTTCCTCCAGCGCGCGGCTGGCGGCAGTGGCTTCTTCCACCAGCGCAGCGTTCTGCTGGGTCACCTGGTCCATCTGCACCACCACCTGGTTGACCTGCTCGATACCGGCGGCCTGTTCCTTGCTGGCCGCTGCGATGTCGCTCATCAGCTGCGTGGTGCGCGAGCTGGCCTGGGCCACGCGGGCGATCGCGGCTTCCGATTCAACGGTCACCGCCAGGCCACTCTTCACCTTGGCAGCGGCGTCTTCGATCAGCTCCTTGATCTCCTTGGCGGCGACACCGGCACGCTGTGCGAGCGTGCGTACCTCGCTGGCGACCACGGCAAAACCACGGCCCTGCTCGCCTGCACGCGCAGCTTCCACTGCGGCATTCAGCGCCAGGATGTTGGTCTGGAACGCGATGCCGTCGATCACCGTGGAAATCTCCGAGATGCGCGCCGACGACTGGTCGATCTCACCCATGACCGACGCCATCTGGGCCATCGCCTGCTCGGTCTCGCGCACGGCGACACCGGCGGCATGCGCCTCGCTGTCGGCCTGACGCGCCAGCTCGGCGTTCTGGCGCACGGTGGAGGTCAGTTCCTCCATCGATGCAGCAGCTTCTTCCAGGTTGGCGGCCTGCTGCTCGGTGCGGCGCGACAGGTCGTTGTTGCCGGCGGCCAGTTCCTGCGCCGCGTTGTTGATGCTGTCGGCGGCCACCTGGATGCCACGCACGATGCCGGTCAGCTGCGCGGTGGTGGTGTTGGCGTCGTCACGCATGCGGGCGAATACACCGTCGTACTCGCCGTCCATGCGTGCAGTCAGGTCGCCGTGCGAGATCGCGCGTAGCACGTCGGAAACGTCGGCGATGCTGGCCTGCGAACTGGCCATCATGCCGTTGAGGTGCTCGACCATCGCCTTGAACTGGAACTGGAACGCAGTGGCATCGCCACGCATGCTGAAATCACCGGCACGCGCGGCGCGGGCCAGTTCATCGATCTGCGCGTTGATCGCCATCAGGCTCTGCTTCACTGCGGCCAGGGTGCGGGTCAGCGTGCCCTTCTCGCCCGGGTAGTCCGGCAGGTCGCGGCTGAGGTCACCGATGGCGTAACGCTGCATCACTTCAGCCATCAGCAGTTCCACCTGCACGTGCGATTCGACCAGGCTGTTGGTCGCCTGCACCATGCGGCCGAAATCGCCAGGGAACGCACTGGCGTCCATGCGATAGCGGATCGCGCCCGCCTCATGCTGTTCGGCCATCTGCAGCTGTGCGCCGATCGCCGCCTGCACGCTCTGCCGCACGCTGGCCATGGCTTCACCCAGCTGGGTCAGTTCATCGCGGCCGCCAAGGCGGAACTCCTGGTCCAGCTGGCCCTTGGACAGGCGCTCGGCCAGGTTAACCGCGCGGGCCAGCGGGCCGGTCAGGCTGCGGCCGATCATCACCGAGGCGCAGATACCCACCAGCAGCGCGACGCCGCCCAGCACCAGCAACTGCAGCAGGCTGCGCTCACCCAGGCGGATCGCCTCGGCGGCCGCATCGCGGCTTTCCTTCTCTTCGAAGTCCACACCGTCGGACAGCGCCTTGTTCCAGCCATTGGCCGCCTCCTGCACCGGGCCCAGGGTCAGCGCCACGGCGCCCGGGTAGTCGCCCTGCTCCATCAGTTCACTGGTCTGCCTGTTGAGCGGGCGCGCGATGGCACGCTTGGCGGCGATGGTTTCGGCGATGGCCTTGCCGTCGGCGTCGCTGGGCAGCGCCTGGTAGGCGGTCCAGCTGGCCTCATAGCGCTTGACCAGGTCGGCGATGCGCTTCTCGTCGCTGCTGCGGTCTTCGCCCTGGCGGATCAGCATCTCGCGGCGCACCACCATCATCTGGTTGTTGGCATCGAGCATCTGCGACAGCAGGCGCACCTTGGCCACGCTGACGTCGACCACCTGCTGCATCGCGCGCTTCTGCACGACACTGGCGGTGGCGCCGGTGGCCACCACGGCGGCGACCAGCAGCAGCAACAGGCCAAAGCCCAGCCCAAGACGCCAGGCAACCCTGACATTCCTCAAGTAGTTCATCGGTACATCCAAAACGGGGGGATGCGCCCCTATCGGCCGTGCCACCGGCAATCTTGATCGGCAACACGCACGCGCGTCGGCAGCCGTTCACCTTGGTGAGGCCACGCGCCGCGCTTCTGCCGCAAGGTCCAACCGCCCGCCGGGACCGCACTGCTCATGCCAGCATCAGGTTGCTTTCACGGGGGCTGCGCAGCCTCTGCGGGCAGGGTGGAGCGGCCATCTGCCGGAGATCTCCATGCCCGTACACCGCCCCGCCCTGCTCGCCCTGTCCTTGCTGATGTCCCCCGCCTTCGCGCAGGTGCCGCCGCCAGCCCAGCTACCGGAGCCCATTGCCGAGAAGGCCGGACCCGATACCGCGGCGCGCTCGCCGCTGCACGCCCAGGTGCTGCTGGATCGCGCCAATTTCTCCCCGGGCGAGATCGACGGTGAAGTCGGCAGCAACCAGCGACGCGCCGTGGCCGGGTTCCAGGCCGCTCACGGCCTGACGGTGAGCGGAGAGCTGGACGACAGCACCTGGAAGGCACTGCAGGCCGATGCGACCACACCGCTTGCCAGTTACACGTTGACCGCCGAGGACGTGGCCGGGCCGTTCGTCGCCGTTCCGAAGACGCCGGCCGCGCAGGCAAAGCTGAAGGCACTGGGCTACAGCAGCGTCGAGGAATCACTGGGCGAGCGTTTCCATGCTTCGCCGGCATTGCTGAAGGCGCTCAACCCCGGCGTCGATCTGGCCAAGGCCGGCAATCGCATCCAGGTGCCCAACATCGCACCGGCTGCGTTGCCGAAGGCGGCGAAGATCGTGGTCGACAAGTCCGATTCCACCCTGCAGCTGCTGGATGTGCAGGGCAAGGTGATCGCGCAGGTGCCGGTCTCATCCGGTAGCCAGCATGATCCGCTGCCGATCGGCGAGTGGAAGATTCTCGGTGTGTATCGCGACCCGCCGTTCCATTACAACCCCAAGCTGTTCTGGGATGCACGCAAGGGCGAGAAGAAGGCCACCCTGCCGCCCGGTCCGAACAACCCGGTCGGCCGGGTCTGGATCGACCTGTCCAAGCCCCACTATGGCCTGCACGGAACGCCGGTCCCCGGTCATGTCGGCAAGACCGAATCGCATGGCTGCGTGCGCATGACCAACTGGGATGCGCTGCGCGTGGCCGATGCGGTGGATACCTCCGTCCCCGTGCTGATGCAGGAGTGAGCCGATGCGTCTTTCGCAGCTGATCGTGCTGGGCGTGCTGCTGGGTGTGGGACTGGGCTGGTGGCTGCGCCGCGATGCCACTGAAACTACGGCGGTGTCCACGCCTGCAACGCCGCTCACCGTGATGGCAACGCCGACGGCGGAAGCGGTGACCGCGCGTGCGCCACTGCCAGCCAGCGTCGACGCAGCACCGGACGGCCTGCTGCTTCCCGTGCGGGGCGTACTGCCCTCGCAGCTGCGCGACACCTTCACTGACGCCCGCAGCGAGGGGCGCGTGCACGATGCGATCGACATCATGGCCGACGCCGGAACACCGGTGCTGGCGGTGGCCGATGGTACGGTGGAAAAACTGTTCGACAGCAAGCGCGGCGGGCTGACGATCTACCAGTTCGAACCCAGCGGGCGCTGGTGCTACTACTACGCGCATCTGCAGCGCTATGCCGATGGCCTGGCCGAAAAGCAGGTGATCAGGCGCGGCGAGGTGATCGGCTACGTGGGCAGCACCGGCAATGCCAGCGCCGAGGCGCCGCACCTGCATTTCGAGGTGCACGTGCTGGGCCCTGAAAAACAGTGGTGGAAGGGCGAATCGATCAATCCGTATCCGCTGCTGAAGCCGGCTGCTTCGACGACGGGCGCCGCCAGCGCCACAAGGTGAACGTGAATACCGCCAAGGCAGCCCCCGGAATCAGCAGGAACATCGCCGCCACCTTCCAGAAAAAGAACGGCCACAGCCAGACGTAATCCAGGTCGGTCAGCTTCAGCAGGTCCAGCGGGGGCTGCAGTTCGATCACGGCCGCCCTGCCCGCCAGCGCCGGGTCCACCTCCAGTACGGTTACCCGCAGCCATGAGCGTCCGCGTGGCAATGCATCGCCGCGGCCATATCCAAAGTAGGACGCCATGAGCCCGCTGGACTCAACCGATGCCAGCCTGCGGTTGATACCCTGCCCGGCCACTCCCGAACGCTCTCCTGCGCGGAAGTCCCCATGATCGGTGGGAGTGTCGATGCGCAGCAGCACTTCAGGGGCAGCCTCAGTTCCGTCTGCGGCATACCGCAGTCGCAGCCGCAGTTGGTCATCAATGAAGCGGTAGACCGTCACCTCGGCCGTCGCGCCGGGGCTGAGCAGCAGCGGCAGGGTCTGGGTACGCGAGGCCAGATGGTTGGCGATGGCGCCGAGCGCCAGAACCGCGCAGGCGATGCCCCACAGGCTCCACAACACCCACAGGGTGACCCGCACCACGGTCTCGCCTTTCACGCTGACATCCTGGTCATTGCGTCGCTTCCCCGCTGGCCCTGGCGACACAGTAACGAAAAAGCCCCGCTTGCGCGGGGCTTTTCCTTGCAGCGACGCCGGGCGTGGCCCGGCGCTACCCGTCACGCACTCAGGCGAACGGATCCTGCAGGACCATGGTGTGGTCGCGGTCCGGGCCGGTGGAGACGATGCTGATCGGGCAGCCGGCCAGCTCTTCCAGCGAACGCAGGTAGGCGCGCGCGGCCGGTGGCAGGTCGTCCCAGTGGGTGATGCCGTGGGTGTTCTCGCTCCAGCCCGGGAACTCCAGGTACACCGGGGTGCACTCTTCCCAACCCTGAGCGTCCAGCGGCGCGTACTCGGTGCGCTTGCCGTTGTATTCGTAAGCGATGCAGACCTTCAGCTTTTCCATGCCATCGAGCACGTCCAGCTTGGTGATGCACAGGCCGCTGATGCCGTTGATGGCCACGGCGCGCTTCAGCGCGACGATGTCCATCCAGCCGCAACGACGCGGACGGCCGGTCGACGCACCGTACTCGGCGCCGCGGTCACGGATGCCCTGGCCGACTTCGTCGTCCAGCTCGGTCGGGAACGGGCCGCCGCCGACGCGGGTGGCGTAGGCCTTGGCGATGCCCAGCACGTAGTCGATCGAATCGGCGCCGACGCCGGAACCGGCCAGCGCACCACCGACGGTGGTGTTGGAGCTGGTGACGTACGGGTAGGTGCCGTGGTCGATGTCCAGCAGCGCGCCCTGCGCGCCTTCGAACAGCACGCGCTTACCCTGCTTGCGCAGGTCGTGCAGGATGCCGGCCACGTCGGACTTCATCGGCTGTACGTATTCGCCGAAGGCCAGCGCTTCGTCGAAGGTCTTCTGGAAGTCGACCGCATCGGTGTTCAGATACTTGGTCAGCACGAAGTTGTGGTAGTCCAGCGCGGTGCGCAGCAGTTCTTCCAGCTGCTTCGGGTAGTGCAGGTCGGCAATGCGGATGCCGCGACGCGCCACCTTGTCTTCGTAGGCCGGGCCGATGCCACGGCCGGTGGTGCCGATCGCCTTGCCGCCGGCAGCGCGCTCGCGCGCCTGGTCCAGGGCGATGTGGTACGGCATGATCAGCGGCGCGGCCGGGGAGATCTTCAGGCGCGAACGCACTTCCACGCCGGAGGCTTCCAGCTCGGCGATTTCCTTCTGCAGCGCGGCCGGCGAGATCACCACGCCGTTGCCGATCAGGCACAGCGCATCGTCACGCAGGATGCCCGACGGGATCAGGTGCAGGACGGTCTTCTTGCCGTTGATGACCAGGGTGTGGCCGGCATTGTGGCCGCCCTGGAAGCGCACGACGGCGCCGATTTCCTCAGTGAGCAGATCGACGATCTTGCCCTTGCCTTCATCGCCCCACTGGGCACCCAACACTACGACAGACTGACCCATGACGGGCTCCTCGATTTGTTGCGGCCATCGGGGCCGCGGACGGGTAAACCGTGGCGGGGCTGGCCAGCACCTGGAGGGCGGCTCCAAACGGGGAGCGGCCGGTGATGGAAGGCCCAGACACGGAAAAAGCCGAACGGGGAGGCCCGTCCGGCTTTTGTGCATTATCCGGGTTTCCGGGGTCGGGTGCCACCTTTCCGACGGGCGGCTTCACCGGCCGGTCAGGCCGGCGTCTCATGTAGAGCCGAGCCCATGCTCGGCTGCCTTCCCGCCGCTGCGCGGCGCCGCCCGAGCATGGGCTCGGACGCTACAGGGCGGGGTTCAGTGCCGTGCCCACCACAGCAGGCTCAGGCCGGCCAGCAGCACCAGCCCGCCGAAGCTGCGCAGGGCCGGGCTGGGCAGATCCAGCAGGCGCTCGGCCATGCGCTTCCAGGCAAACGGGGCGACGAACAGGAACAGGCCTTCCAGCACCGCGACCAGGCAGACGGCGGCGAACAGATCTTTCATGGGGAACTCCGGAAAAAGCACGGGGCCCGGCATCTGGCCGGGCCCCGTGGGGTACTGCCCTGCGACCTCAGCGGTCGTTCTTCAGGTACTGCAGGAACGGGTCGTTCTTGTCCAGCACGATCACACCGTTGCCGTCGGTCATGGAGCCACGGTAGGCCTCCAGGCTGCGGTAGAACGCGTAGAACGACGGGTCGGCCGAGCCGGCCTTGCCGTAGATGCGGGCGGCATCGGCGTCGCCCTCACCGCGCAGGCGCTGGGCATCACGCTCGGCCTCGGCGATCAGCACGGTGCTGTCACGGTCGGCCTGGGCGCGGATGGTCAGCGACTGCTCCTCGCCCTCCGCACGCAGCTTTGCAGCTTCCTGCTTGCGCTGGGCGCGCATGCGCTCGTACACGTCGTTGATCACCTGGCTGTCGGTCGGCAGGTCCACCTGCTTGATGCGCAGGTCGATCATCTGCATGCCCAGGCCGGCCACGGCTTCGTTGATCCCCTTCAGCTGCTCGGCGATCAGCTCGCTGCGGTCGCCGGAAACCAGCTGCTGCAGGGTGCGCGAGTTGATCTGGTTGCGCAGCGAGTCGGTGATGATCGGCGCCAGGCGGGCGTTGGCGATGCGCGGATCGCCGCCGGTGGCACGGAAGTAGTCACCCACGTTGGAGATGTAGCCGATGGCGAAGAAGTCGACGCTGACGTCCTTCTGCTCGGCGGTGAAGTAACGCGCCGGCGCGGTGTCGAGCACCTGGAAGCGGCGGTCGAAGACCTTCACCGTTTCCACCACCGGCACCTTGAAGTGCAGGCCCGGCTTGATGTCCGAACGCACCACCTTGCCCAGGTTCAGGACCATGGCGGTCTGGTCCTCACGGACCACGTACACCGAGCCGAGCAGGCCCAGCACCACCACCACGATCACGGCGATCCAGATAGGACTCTTCATCGGCTGCCCTCCTCACGGCCGCTCGGTCGCCCGGTCGGGCGGCCCACCGGCCGGCCCGGATCACGGGAAGCTTCCACCGCTGCACCCGGCAGCGACGGCATCACCACGTCCGGGTTCGCCACTGCGGCCGGGGCCGAGGTGGTGGGACGGGTGTCGCCGGTCATCGGCACGTAGATCAGCTGGCGGCCATCGCCACCGATCACCTTGCGGTTCTCGCTCAGCACCTGCTGCACGGTCTCCAGCCACAGGCGCTTGCGGGTCACTTCCGGGGCGTCCTTGTACTGGGCCTGCAACAGGCTGAAGCGCTGCGCGTCACCCTCGGCCTTGGACACCACGGCCTGCTTGTAGCCTTCGGCGGTGGTCCGGGCGCGCGAGGCCTGGCCTCGGGCCTCCGGCACGACCTTGGCGGCGTAGGCCTGGGCTTCGTTGATCAGGCGTTCCTTGACCTGCTGGGCACCGTTGACCTCGTCGAAGGCCGGCTTGACCTCCTCCGGCGGACGGGCGTCCTGCAGGGTCAGGCCGGTCACGGTCAGGCCGGTCTTGAACGCCTTCAGCAGCGCCTGCAGGCGTTCTTCGGCGGCCACGGCCAGCGGGCCGCGGTTGTTCAGCACGGCGTTGAGGTCGGCGCGGCCGACTTCCTCGCGCACTGCACTCTGCGCCGACTGTTCCAGCACCTGGTTGGCATCCACGGTGCCGAACAGGTACTGCTGCGGGTCGTCGATGCGGTACTGGACGTTCAGCGAGACGTTGACGATGTTCTCGTCACGGGTCAGCACCGGCACCTGGATCGAGAAGGTCTTGATCTCGGTGGCGTTGACCTTGGTGACCGATTCAATCGGCCACGGCAGCTTGAAGTTCGGGCCGGGCTGCAGGATGCGCGAGAACTGGCCGAAGCGCAGCACCACGCCACGCTGCTGTTCGCCGATCAGCTGGAAGCTGGAGAACAGCACCAGCAGCACCACGGCTGCCACCACCCAACGCATGATGCCGCCGTCGAACAGGTCCTTCAGTGGCCCGGGCAGTCCGCCCCAGCCACCACCATTGCCACCGCCGCGCGACCCGAACGGCCCGCGTCGATTGTCCTCGGGGCCTTGTCCGCCCTTGTTGCCGCCGGGTGTATTCCAGGCCATGCACGCTCCATCAAGATTTGGGCTGCGGCGCGGGCCCTTCCCGCGGCGCCAGCCGTGAAACCATCACCGATCATACAAGATGGGGCGGATCGGCAGGATCGAAAGGGGGGCAACGGGGTAAGGTGGCGTTTTCCTCGAAGTCAGGCAACGCCGATGGCCCCCACCACCCCGTTCACCGCCTTCCGCATCGAAAACGACGACGCCGGCTACCGCAGTGGCCTGGCCCAGCTCGGTGTCGACGACATCAACCCCGGCCAGGTGCTGATCCGCGCCCACTGGTCCTCGGTCAACTACAAGGACGCCCTGGCCGGTACCGGCAAGGGGAAGATCCTGCGTCGCTTCCCGCTGGTCGGGGGCATCGACGTGGCCGGCACCGTGGTCGCCAGCACCGACCCGGACTGGCGTGAAGGCGACGCCGTCCTGGCCACCGGCTGTGGCCTGAGCGAAACCCGCGACGGCGGCTACAGCCAGTACGTGCGGCTGGAATCGCGCGCAGTGATCGCCCAACCGGCCGGATTGACGCCGCGCGAGGCGATGGTGCTGGGCACCGCCGGCTTCACTGCAGCGCTGGCCCTGCTGCGCATGCAGGACAACCGGCAGACACCGGACCTCGGCCCGCTGGCGGTCACTGGTGCCAGCGGCGGCGTCGGTGCGCTGGCACTGTCGATCTTCAGCCGTGCCGGCTACGCCGTCCACGCGGTCAGCGGCAAGCCGGACCAAGCCGATTTCCTGCGCAGCATCGGCGCCTCCGAGGTACTGCCGCGCGAGGCACTGTCCGATACCGGCCCACTGCAGTCGGCGCGCTTCGGCGGTGGCCTCGACAATGCCGGCGGCGACATGCTGGCCAGCCTGCTGGCGCAGACCGTGCCCTACGGCAGCGTGGTCAGTGCTGGCCTGGCCGCCAGCCCGGCGCTGGACATGACGGTGATGCCGTTCATCCTGCGTGGTGTCTCGCTTCTGGGCGTGTCCTCGGCCAATGCGCCACGCGGACTGCGCGAGGAAGTCTGGTCGCGCCTGGGCGGCGAGTGGAAGCCTCAGCACCTGGACCGCATCTGTACCGCCGAGGTCGGCCTCGATGGCCTGCCCGCCGTGTTCGAGCGGATGCTGGCCGGCCGCTCGCTGGGCCGCACGGTGGTGCGGATCGACTGAACGTCGCAGGCAGGCGACGGACGGCAGATGCGCCCCTCCCGCCGGTAATGTGCCCGCACTACACTGCGGGCATTACATGGGGAACAACATGGCACGCATTCTGATCGTCGACGACTCACCGTCGCAGCTGTTGGGGATACAGCGCATCGTCGAGAAGCTCGGGCACCAGATCCTGACCGCCACCGATGGCGCCGCCGGGGTCGAAACCGCCAAGGCCGAGCTGCCCGACCTGGTCCTGATGGACGTGGTGATGCCGAACCTCAACGGTTTCCAGGCCACCCGCACCCTCGCCCGCGACGAGGCGACCCGGCATATTCCGGTGATCCTGGTGACCACCAAGGACCAGGACACCGACCGCATGTGGGGCATGCGCCAGGGCGCCAAGGCCTACATCACCAAGCCGTTCTCGGAAGACGAGCTGTCCGAAGTGCTGGAGCGGGTGTTCGCCGGCCAGGGCTGAGCCCTCGCGGGTGGGTGCCGGCCGCTGGCCGGCAATCACGCATCATCGTCCCGGGTCATGAAATTGCCGGCCAGCGGCCGGCACTACCGCAAGGCGTGCTCAGATCGTTTCGCCAAAGGCCTTGGCCAGGTTCCGGTAGGCCTTTTTCTGCGCCTCGTCGGTCGCGGCCGGGGCCACGATCTCGATCTCGACGATCTGGTCGCCATCCGGATTGCCCGGCAGGCCACGCCCGCGCAGGCGCAGCTTGCGCCCGGCATCGGAGTCGGCCGGGATCTTCAGCTCCACCGCCCCGCCCAGGGTCGGCACGCTGATGCTGGTACCCAGCGCGGCCTGCCACGGCGTGAGCGGCAGCGTATAGAGGATGTTGCGGCCGTCGACCTCGAACTGCGGGTGTGCCGCGTACTCCACTTCCAGCAGCAGGTTGCCACCATGGTTGCCCTGCCCTGCCAGGCGGATCACCTGCCCCGGACGGATGCCCTTGGGCACGCGCACGTCCAGCTGCTTGCCGTTGACGGTGATGCGCAGGCTGTCGCCGCCGTAGGCCGCTTCCAGCGGTACCGACAGCTTGGCGCGGGTGTCACGGTTGGGGGCGTGGCCCTGGCTGCTGAAGCCCGGCCCCGGGCCGGCACCGCCGCGCTGGCGGGCGAACAGGCTCTCGAAGAAGTCGCTGAAGCCGCCATTGGCGCCACCGCCGCCGAACACTTCCTCGAAGTTGAATCCACCGGCGCCACCGTAGTTCGGCGGTACGTTGAATTCCTCGCCCGGGCGATAGCCCTGCGCGCGCAGCTGGTCGTAGGCCGCGCGCTTTTCCGGATCGCGCAGCGCCTCGTAGGCCTCGTTGACGGCCTTGAACTTGTCTTCGGCCCCGGCCTCCTTGCTCACGTCCGGGTGGTACTTGCGTGCCAGCCGGCGGTAAGCGGTCTTGATCTCCGCCTCGCCCGCGCTTGGTTCCACCCCCAGGGTGGCGTAGTAATCCTTGAATTCCATCCAGCTACCTCGATTCGCTTCGGCCGCGCCGGTGGCGCCGCCCCTGGTTCATTCTACGCGCCGGCGATGCTACGCCGCCCCTCGTGCGGCCCCGGTGAGGCCGTCTGATCGTGCGCAATGCGGCTGCCATCCCCCGGCGCCAGACTGTGGCTGGAAGCCCGCGCCACAAAGCCTGAAGATGGGGCATGCACACGGGTTTTCCAATGTCTTGACGCCCCTGTCCCATCCGGCCCACTAGCCTGACCCAGCAAGGAGTTCCCCATGACCATCCATGTCGGCGACCGCATCCCGGAAGTGACCCTCAAGCGCATCCGCGAGGGCATCGAGACGCTCGATACGCATTCGCTGTTCGACGCGCGCAAGGTAGTGCTGTTCGCCGTGCCCGGAGCGTTCACCCCGACCTGCTCGGCGCGCCACCTGCCGGGCTACGTCGAGAAATTCCAGGCCTTCCGCCAGCGCGGCATCGACGTCTACTGCATGGCGGTCAACGACCCGTTCGTGATGAAGGCCTGGGCCGCCGACCAGAGCGTGCCCGACGGTCTGTTGATGCTGTCCGACGGCAATGCCGAGCTGACCCGCGCGCTTGGCCTGGAGCTTGACGCCAGTGCCTCGGGCATGGGCATCCGCTCGCGCCGTTTCGCCCTGTACGTGGTCGATGGCGTGGTCCGCGCCGCCTGGATCGAGCAGCCCGGCCAGTTCGAAGTGTCTTCAGCCGAGTACGTGCTGGAGCACCTGCCCACCTGATTCCCCACCGCAGAAGGAAACGGCCAGCCATGTCCAGCAAGCCAGCCAGAACCGCAAAGCACGCCACAAAGGTTCCCGGCATCAGTGACCGCAAGACCCTGCGCGAACGCGCCCGGCGCAACATCGAAGACGGGGCGATCACCGACAGCTACAGCGCTGACCGCAAGGTGGTGATCAAGCTGCTCAACGACGCACTGGCCACCGAGTACGTGTGCGTGCTGCGCTATTACCGGCATTACTTCATGGCCAAGGGCATGCTGGCCGACGCGGTCAAGGCCGAGTTCCTGGAGCACGCACAGCAGGAGCAGGCACACGCCGGCAAGCTGGCCGAGCGCATCGTCCAGCTCGGCGGCGAACCTGATTTCAACCCCGATACGCTGACCGCGCGCTCGCACGCCGAGTACAAGGAAGGCAGCGACCTGCGCGACATGGTCCGCGAGAACCTGGTGGCCGAGCGCATCGCCATCGACAGCTATCGCGAGATGATCAACTTCATCGGCGACCGCGACACGACCACCAAGCGCATCCTCGAAGAGATCCTGGCGCAGGAAGAGGAGCACGCCGACGAGTTCGCCGACCTGCTGGATGGGTGGATCGGGGAATGATCACCCGGCCGGTGCCCCGGTAGATGCCCACCTTGGTGGGCGCTTCGTCGTTCGCGACGCCAACCAAGGTTGGCGCCTACCGCAGGACGTTGAACCGCACCTGCGTCCACGCGCCGTCCGCGGCCAATGCGGTCAGGGTATGCGCACCCGGCTCGGCAAACTCGCGCTGCATCAGCTGCGCGCCACGGGTCTGCGCGATCCAGCGGCCGTCCAGCAGCCAGTCCACCGACTGCTCACTGCCTAGGGCGCGCAGCTGCAGGCGCACACCATGTTCCGCATTGGGCGCACGCGCCAGTGCAGCACCGTCATTGAGGCCATCGATGTGCAGCGCAACGCTGGCCTCGCGCCCGTCATCACGGCAATCCGGCGAAAGCGGCGGCAGCTGCGAGGCCTCGCGCGTCGCCCTGGACAACCACGGCGACAACAGCGCCGGCCAGCGCGTGATCTCGCGCGCTACCTCTTCGTGCGGCAAACGGCAATCAGCGGATACACGCAGGCCCGTGTGCGCATCGGCGAGGTAGCGCTGCCGGCCCGGCTGCCAACGTCGCGCCTCGCGCTCGGGGAAAGTCGGCGGTGCCGCGCCGTCGAGCAGGTAGGCCGGCATCCTGCGCTGGCACAGCGCCGCCGGCAGGCCCTCGGCACGTTCGCCGGTCGGCCAGCAGATGTCCTCCTGGCTGACACTGGCCGGCATCGGTGCAGCGGCCGAATCACCACGCTGGCGCGGCAGGCTGTCCACCACCTCGAACATCAGCGGCAGTGCGGTGACTGCACCGTACTGGCCCGGCAGCGGCGTGCCGTCGGGCCGGCCCACCCACACGCCCACAGTGTAATGGCGGGTACTGCCGATCGCCCACGCATCGCGGTACCCATAGCTGGTGCCGGTCTTCCAGGCCACGCGCGGGCGGCCACCGACATCGAAGGTGCCGATGCTGTAGCCCGGGCGAGGGTTCGATTCCAGCATCTCGCGCACGATCCAGCTGGCACCGGGCGAAGCCAGGCGCCGCTCGATCATCGGATCGTCGTCGGTGTAACGCACCCGACCGGCGATGCCGTTGCGGTTGAGCGCGGCGAATGCACCGACCAGGTCTTCCAGTCGCGCGCCGGTGCCGCCCAGGATCAGCGACAGGTTGGGCGTGCTGCCGGGCGGGAAGCGCAGCTGGATGCCAGCGTGCGACAGGCGCGCGGCAAAGCGCGCGGCACCGACACGCTGCAGCAGGTCCACCGAGGGCACGTTGAGCGACAGCCGCAATGCGCTGGAGGCGCCAATCGGACCGTTGAAGGCCATATCGAAGTTGCCCGGGCGGTAGCTGCCGAAACTCTGCGGCGCATCGACCAGCAGGCTCTCCGAGTGGATCAGGCCATCATCCAGCGCCATCGCATACAGGAACGGCTTGAGGGTGGAGCCTGGCGAACGCCAGGCCTGCACCATGTCGACATGACCAAGCCGCTGGCGGTCACCGAAGGACAATGTGCCGACATAGGCGCGTGCCTGCAGGGTCTGGTTGTCGACCACCAGCAGGGCCGCCGAGGTACGCTCGGGCAGCGTCGAGAAATAACTAGCCACGCGCTCTTCCAGGGTGCGCTGCAGGCCGATGTCGATACTGCTCCGGATGCGTGCCTGGCCCGGATGCGCCGAGTGCAGGCGCTGCGCCAGCAACGCGGCATGCAGCGGCGGCTGCAGCGAACGCGCCACCACGTTCTCGATGCGCGCGTCATCCACCTCTTCCGGTGTCCATGCGCCCAGCTCGGCCATGCGTGACAGCACCTTATCGCGCGCCTTCTGCGCCGCTTCCGGATGGCGATCCGGGCGCAGCCGGCTCGGCGCCTGTGGCAGCACCGCCAGCAGCGCGGCCTCGGCGTGCGACAGCTGCGCCGCCGGCTTGCCCAGATAGGCCCAGCTGGCCGCTTCCACGCCCTCGATGGTGCCACCGTAGGGCGCGCGCTCCAGATAGAGAGCCAGGATCTGCTGCTTGCTCAGGTGCACCTCAAGCTGCACCGCACGCAGCATCTGCTTCAGCTTGCCCCAGGGCGTGCGCGAGTGCGGGTCGAGAATGCGCGCGACCTGCATGGTCAGGGTCGAGCCACCGGAGACGATGCGGCCGCCACGCAGCAGCTGGCCGCTGGCACGCAGGATCGCCAGCGGGTTGATGCCCGGATGGCGCCAGAACCAGCGGTCCTCGTAGGTCAGCAGCGCCTGCAGGTACAGCGGCGAGACGCTGTCGATCGAGGCCGGGTAGCGCCACACGCCCTCGGCATCGGCGAACGCACGCAACGGCGTACCATCGGCGGCCACCACCAGGGTACTGGTATCGCGCTGCTTCGGCAGTGGTGGCGGGAACGCGAAGTCCAGGACCAGCAGCAATGTCAGCATCGCCGCCGTGCCCCATCGCAGCCACGGCCACAGCGGCCGCAGCCAGCGGCGCAGGACCGCCAGCCGGGTCGTCATCGTGTTCTTCATTGCAGGTTGCCAGCAGGACGGGCCGCGCCGCCGCGGCCCGTCCGCGCGGTCACGGCTGCACCACCGTGATCGTGGTCGGGTTGCTGCGGCCGACACCGCGCAGCTGCGGCCGGTACATGTCCTCCACCAGCGGCGGCGGCACCGAGTAGGTGCCCGGGGTCACCGCGCGCACCAGGTAGAACACGTTCGCCTTGCTGCCACGCGAGAGCTTCAGCGCGGCCACGTAGCGGTCGTCGCGGAACTCCTCGTGCTTGGTATCGGCGGCCTCACCACGGTCGCTGATGGTGATGCCATCGACCACCACGTCGGCCCACTGCTTGGCGTCGCCCAGGTTGAAGTTCTCGATCTCCAGGCCCGCCGGCAGCAGGTCGGTCAGCAGTGCATCGGGCATCGTGGTATCGGCGGTGACGGTGACACGCACGATCAGCGCTTCGCCTTCCTTCAGCGGGCGCGGCGTCCACGGCTTGCCATCGGTACCGTAGTAGCTGCGCTCGACGCCCAGCACGCTGTTGTCCGGCGCCGGTGCGCTGCGCGGGATGCCGGCCACGTCGATGCTGGCGAACATCGGCGGCTGCCCCTGCGGGGTGAAGCGCACGCCGCTGGCCAGTTCGCTGGCGCTGAAGTTGCGGCCGAACAGTTTGCGCTCGCCGATGGCTTCGGTGCTGCCACCGATCACCAGCTCACCGGCCACCAGCGCCTTCTGGTTGGCAGCAAGCGCCTTGCCGAGGCGGGCAATCGCCACCTGTTCCTGCGTGCTCAGCCACATCCAGCCGGCGTTGCGGCGCGCATCGAGGCCACGGCCCAGATCCACCGCACGCGCGTCCCAGGCCGGCTTGGCCAGCTTGTTCTCGTGGGTCAGCGCGATCATCAGCGCGTCATCGCGGATCGCGCTGCCGTAGTCGCCGAAGTACGAGGGGCGCTCGCTGCTGGACTTGGCGAAGGCTGCCGCCAGCGCCGCCTGGCCACGCTTGGCATCACCCTGCAGCGACAGCGCCACGCCCAGATGGACCAGCGACAGGCCACCGACCGCCTTGCTGCGCTCGTTGTCGTACAGCGTGCGCAGGGTGCCCAGCGGTGCGCGGTTGACCCGCGCCAGCACGTAACCCGAGTACGCCTGGTTGGCGAACTTCAGCTTCTCGCGCTCGTCCTGGCCATAGAACTGATTGCCGCCGGACAGCAGATCCTCGCTGAGCCGGTTGAGCGCCTTCTGCAGCACGTTGTCGGGCACCGCAAAACCGGCGTCCTTGGCATCGAGCAGGAACTCGGTGATGTAAGGGGTCAGCCACGGGTTCACGTAGCCATCGTCACCCCACATCGAGAAGTTGCCATTGGCCACCTGCATCGACGCCAGGCGACCGAACGCCCCTTCCATGCGCTCGCGGCGGGTCTTGGCATCCAGGCCGTCGGCACCGAGCATCGACGACGTCGCCTGGTCCAGGATCAGTGCCGCGTAGCCCTTGCTGGTGGTCTGCTCGGCACAGCCGTACGGATAATTCAACGCGCCCTGCAGCGCACTTGCGAACGGGATCGGCGGCAGCGGGCTGACCAGCAGGCGGGCATTCACCGACTCGGACATCAGGCCCTCGGTCAGGCTGCTGTCGAGGCTGACCGCCGCCAGCGGATCGAGCGTACGCACCTGCGAACGCAGTACCTGCGGCCATGCCGCACGCACCGGCAGGTCGTAGCGGCGGTCGGCCTTGAAGCCGTTGCCGTCCACCCGCACCCGCACCTTGGCCACGCTGTGGCCTTCGCGCGCCGACAACGGGAAGCTCAGCGTGGTCTTGGCATCGGCGTTCAACTGCACGCTGCGGCTGCCCTCGCCCAGGTTCAACGGGCCTTCGCTCTCCACCTTCACGTTGAACTGGCCCGGCTTGCCGGTGAAGTTCTGTACGTCCAGGGTCACGGTGCTGCGGTCGCCCGGGGCGAGCACGCGCGGCATGCTGGCCTCGGCCAGGATCGGCGCACGTACCACGGTTTCCACGTCGCGCTTGCCGTACTGGTCATCGCTGTAGACCAGCGCAGACACGCGCAGCGTGCCATTGAAATCCGGCACCTTCAGACGGACCCGGGCAATGCCCTTGGCGTCGAGCTGCACCGGGCCGGAGAACAGGTCCACGGTCTGCACGCGCGCGGTCGGACGCTTGGCCTGCGGCAGTGCCTGCAGGGCCATGTCGCCACCGAACTTCAGCTTGCCGGCACCGCCATCGAAGCTCTCGATCACCCGGCTGTAGATGTCATAGGCATCGATGCCGAGGCGACGCTGTGCGAAGAAGTGGGCGCCAGCATCCGGCACCGGGAAACGGGTGATGTTGAGGATGCCCACGTCCACCGCCGACACAGTGACGTGCGCCATCTTGCCGGCCAGCTGCGGCGCGCTGACCGTCACCGGCAGGTCCTGTTCCGGGCGCATCTGCTTGGGCGCAGCCAGGCCGACTGCCACGGTGCGGCCCTTGCGATCCATTGGCACATGCACCACACCCACGGCACGGGCCGGGGTGATCTTGCTCGGCGCACTGCCGCCACGGAACACCAGCGCGGTGATGTAGACGTCATGACGCTCCCAGTCCGCGGTGACCGGGATCTTGAAGGTCGAACCCGGCTTGGCCTCGATATCCTGCACGTACAGCATGCGGTCGGTCTCGACCATCAGGATGCCCTTGCCGGCATGCGGCGGAGTCACCGTCACCTCCAGCGTGTCACCTGCCTTGTAGCCGGTCTTGTCCAGGCCCAGCTTGACCTTGTCCGGGCGTGCATCCAAGCCCCGGTTGTCATCGCCCCAGCTCCAGCCGGCGCGGAACGGATAACGGCTGGTCAGGCCGGTGGACGGATCGAACACGTCCACCCGGTACTCGCCCCACTCCACCGGGAAATCGAAGGCGACCGCGCTGCTGCCGGCATCGACGGTGCGGGTTTCCTTGTTCTCGAAACGGCGGGTGTAGTCGTAGTCCCAGCGGTTGTCGTTGAAGGTCCAGTGATAGTCACGCAGTTCGCGCACCAGGGTGATCTTCAGGCCCTTGGCCGGCTGCGGCGTGCCTGCGGCATCCACGCGCATCAGTTCGAAGCGCGCATTGCCGTTGGAATCGGCACCGTCCTCCGGATTGAACAGCGGACGCACACCCACCAGCGCATTGGCCGGCCACATCACCCGCTTCAGGGTGCGGGTGACCGTGCGGCCACCGGTCTCGTACAGGCTGCCGGACAGCACCACCGCGATCGGCGCCTTGGCCTTGGCCGCCTCTTCCGGCAACGCCACGTCCTCGCGCAGCTGGCCATTGCCCGGCAGCGTGGTGTCGATCACGTCCTTGGCTTCGCGCGGCAGCTGCAGGGTCGGGTCACCGAAGAAATAGCCCGGCAGGCCCTCCACCGGCCTCTGCTCGGCGGCTACCGCCATGCGCGCGGTGAAGCGGTTGCCGTCGGCCGGTGCACCGTAGAGATAGGCGCCGTTGGCCTGCAGGCGCAGGTCCTCGCCCGGCTTCAGCGTCTTCTGCGCACTGTCCAGGTCCAGCTTCATGCGCTCGGGCAGGAATTCCTCGATGCGCAGGGTCATGCCCTGGATCGCTTCCTTGCTGGCCGGGTCGGTGCGGAATTCGACCTGCCAGCGCCCGGTCGGCGCCTCGACCGGGATCACCTGCTCGAAGTTGATATAGCCCTGGTCACCCGGCTGCAGGCGGGTCTCGCGGAAGGTCTTGCCGTCGGGCTGCTTCAGGCGCAGGAACACCGGTTGCGCCTTGACCGGCTTGCCATCGTTGTCGCGCAGCAGCGCGGACAGGCGCACGGTCTCGCCCGGTCGGTACAGGTCGCGGCCGGACCAGGCATAGACATCGAACCAGGCGTTGTCACGGCCGGCCACGGCGAACTCGCTCAGGTCCAGCGCCGGCTGGTTGAACGGCAGGAAGCTGGTGTCCTTGCCACTGCTGGCGACCAGCACGTGGGTGGCATCCAGGGTGTAGTTCAGCAGCGCATTGCCATTGCCATCGGTACTGCCCTTGAGCACCACCTCGCCCTTGGCATCCAGCACGCGCAGGTCGATGCCCTTCAGTGGCGCGCCGTCCTTCAGGCCGGCGGTGTGCACGAACAGCTTGTCCTTGTAGGCACGGGTATGCAGGCCGATGTCGCTGACCGAGAAGAACGCGGTGTCGAACTCGCCTTCATAGTCACCGGTGCGCTTGAGCAGGGCGAAGTACAGCCCCGGCTCCTGCAGTTCCTTGATGTCCTGGGTCGGCAGGTAGGTCAGCACCCGCTCGTTCTTCTTGCCCCCCAGGATGAAACGGTTGACGTAGACCGGCTCGGCCAGCTTGTTGATCGGACTGCGCTCGTAGTCGCTGCTCAGCTCCCAGCTGCCACGGCGGCCGCCGCGCTGGTACTGGCTGAAGAAGGTCGGCAGGTCCTTCTCGCGCACGCGCAGGAACTCGACATCGACCTCCGGCACGTTCACCGACACCACCGGCAGGCCACGGCTGTCCTTGGCCGGCAGCACGCTGCCCTGCGAAGCGAAACCGACCACCGGCTTCAGCTCGCCGCTGAACACCTTCTGCTTCAGCTCCTTGCCCAGGCGGCTGCCATCGGCGGCCAGCAGGTCGGCCGAGACCACCAGGCTGAACTCCTTGCCGGCCTCGACGAACGGGTAACGCAGGGTCAGGCCGTCATCGGACAGCGTCCAACTGCTGTCGTCGGTACCGACCTTCTCTTCGAAGCGCACCAGTTTGTCGAAGTCCTGGGTGCCGACCAGCGGGCGCGAGAACTCCAGCGCCAGCGACAGGCCGTCATTCTTCTGGTCCGGGTACGCGCGCAGCAGGGTGAATTCCTTCACCTGCTCGGCCTTGGTGGTGATCGCTTCACCACTGGCCTTGGGCAGCTGCCCGCTGTCGTTGCGGCAGCCGGCCAGGCCCAGCAACAGGCCTCCTGCCAGTACCACCGCCGCCCATCCCCACCGCTTCCGCCGTGCCGGACCGCTCATGTCGTCACTCCTTGATCGAGGTGGTCATTATAGGCAGGCCGCGTCAAGGTGTTGACGCGGATTCGGCAGGAATGCATCGGAACGGTAGCGCCGGGCCACGCCCGGCGGTCCCCGGTAGCCGCCAACCTTGGTTGGCGTTGGGCCCGCGCCAACCAAGGTTGGCACCCACCAACGCCCACCTTACCCTGGCAGGTACAGGTCCACGTAGTCGGTCACCGGCATCGCTGCCAGCGCCACCGGGTCCAACGATGCGGCCAGGATGCGCTGCTGCTGGGCGGTCGGGAAGCGGTGGGCCAGGTGCCGGCGGAACTTGTCCATCAGCAACGGAATGCCCTCCTCACGTCGGCGCGCGTGGCCCAGCGGGTATTCCACCAGTACCTCGGGCAGCTCAGTACCGTCGCTGAAGCGCACGCTCAGGCCATTGGCGATGCTGCGCTTGTCCGGGTCCAGGTAATCGGCGCTGAGCTGCGGATCCTCATGGCAGGCCATCTTCGCGCGCAGTGTGTCGATGCGCGGGTCGGCGGCAACGTCGTCCTCGTAGTCCTCGGCCACCAGCCGCCCATGCAGCAGCGCGATGGCGACCATGTACTGCACGCAGTGGTCGCGGTCGGCCGGATTATGCAGCGGCCCCTGCTTGTCGATGATGCGGATGCAGGCTTCCTGCGTGCGGATCGCGATATGCGCGATGTCCTCGACCCGTCGCCCCATCGCACGCAACTGCTGGTGCAGCGTGATCGCCGCCTCCACCGCGGTCTGACCGTGGAACTCGGCCGGGTAGCTGATCTTGAACAGCACGTTCTCCATCACGTAGCTGCCCAGCGGTCGCCCCAGCGTCAACGCCTGGCCATGCATGGACACCGCTTCGAAGCCCCAGGTCGGTGCGCTGAGCACGCTCGGGTAGCCCATCTCGCCACTGGCCGCCATCAGCGCCAGTCGCACGCCACGGCTGGTCGCGTCGCCGGCCGCCCAGCTCTTGCGCGAGCCGGTGTTGGGCGCGTGCCGGTAGGTGCGCAGGGACTGGCCGTCGACCCAGGCCAGCGACAGCGCGTTGAGCATGCGTTCGCGATCCAGCCCGAGCAGCTGCGCAACCACGGCAGTGGTGGCCACCTTGACCAGCACCACATGGTCCAGCCCGACCCGGTTGAAGGAATTCTGCAGGGCCAGCACGCCCTGGATCTCGTGCGCCTTGATCATCGCCAGCAACACGTCGTGCACGGTCGGCGGCGGCCGACGCAGGGCCTGCGCGTTGCGCCCCAGCCAATCGCAGACGGCAAGGATGCCGCCCAGGTTGTCCGACGGATGTCCCCACTCGGCGGCCAGCCAGGTGTCGTTGAAATCCAGCCAGCGCACCATCGCGCCGAGGTTGAAGGCGGCCTGCACCGGATCCAGCACGTAGTGCGTGCCCGGCACGCGCGCACCGTTGACCACGCTGACGCCCGGCACCAGTGGACCGAGCAGCTTGCTGCAGGCCGGGAAGGACAGCGCCTCCAGCCCGCAGCCCAGCGTGTCAAGCAGGCAGTGGTGCGCGGTCTGGAACGCCAGGGGTGAGTCGATGCGCGCGTCGCGCACGTAGTCGACGATATCCACCAGCAGCGCATCCCACGCTGCACGCTCGTTGGAGGGGGTGTGGCTGCTGGACATCATGTGTTCTCCGGTAGCGCCGGGCCACGCCCGGCGGTTCAGCGGCAGGGCCCGCTGCGCTCGCCGGGCGTGGCCCGGCGCTACCGCAATGAACCTGCCTTACAACGTATCGGCCGGCACCCGCACCTTGCCTTCCATCAGCACGCGGGCGCTGCGGCTCATGATGGCCTTGGTCACCGTCCACTGGCCGTCAACGAGGCCGGCCTGTGCGCCGACACGCAGCGTGCCGGAGGGATGACCGAAGGTCACTGCTTCGCGTTCGCCACCACCGGCCGCGCGATTGACCAGGGTACCCGGAATCGCCGCCGCGGTACCAATCGCCACGGCGGCAGTGCCCATCATCGCGTGGTGCAGCTTGCCCATCGACAGTGCACGCGCGTGCAGGTCGATGGCCGAGGCCGGAATCGACTTGCCGCTGGACGACACGTAGTCCTGCCCCGGCGCCACGAAGGCGACCTTCGGTGTGTGCTGGCGGGTTGCCGCGTCTTCCAGCCTGTTGATCAGGCCCATGCGCAGCGCGCCGTATGCACGAATGGTCTCGAACTTCTGCAGTGCCGCCTTGTCTTCGTTGATCGCCGGCTGCAGCTCGGTGCCGGTGTAGCCCAGGTCGGCGGCATTGAGGAAGATGGTCGGAATGCCCGCGGTGATCATCGTCACCTCGAAGCTTCCCACACCCGGCACGTCCAGCGTGTCCACCAGATTGCCGGTCGGGAACATCGCGCCAGCATCGCCATCGTCGGACGGATCGATGAATTCGAGTTGGATCTCGGCCGCCGGGAAGGTCACGCCGTCCAGCTCGAAATCGCCGATTTCCTGCACTTCGCCATCGCGCATCGGCACGTGGGCGATGATGGTCTTGCCGATGTTGGCCTGCCAGATGCGCACGGTGCACAGGCCATCGCGTGGCACACGGGCCGGATCGATCAGCCCGTTGGCGATCGCAAACGGGCCAACCGCAGTGCTGAGGTTGCCGCAGTTGCCGCTCCAGTCGACGAAGGCAGTATCGATCGACACCTGACCGTACAGGTAGTCCACGTCGTGGTCCGGCACCGAGGCGGTGGAGATGATCACGCACTTGCTGGTGCTGGAGGTGGCGCCACCCATGCCATCGGTCTGCTTGCCATACGGATCGGGCGAGCCGATCACGCGCATCAGAAGTGCATCGCGTGCGGCGCCCGGCACCTGCGCGGCTTCGGGCAGGTCCTGCAGGCGGAAGAACACGCCCTTGCTGGTGCCACCGCGCATGTAGGTGGCGGGAATGCGGAGTTGGGGGAGAAATGCCATGAAAGATCCCTTGCAATGAAAGACGGCCCGTTGCCGGGCCGTCGGTTGCGTCACGCTACCTTGGCGCCTTCCAGGAAGTCCTGCGCGAAGCGCTGCAGCACGCCGCCGGCCTCATAGATCGCCACTTCCTCGTCGCTGTCCAGGCGGCAGGTGACCGGCACGATCACGTCCTGGCCGTCGCGGCGGTGGATGACCAGGGTCAGGTCGGCGCGCGGGGTGCGCTCGCCGATCACATCGAAGGTCTCGGTGCCGTTGATGCCCAGGGTCAGGCGGGTGGTGCCCGGCTTGAACTCCAGCGGCAGCACGCCCATGCCGATCAGGTTGGTACGGTGAATCCGCTCGAAGCCCTCGGCCACGATCGCTTCCACACCGGCCAGGCGCACGCCCTTGGCGGCCCAGTCACGCGAGCTGCCCTGTCCGTAGTCGGCACCGGCGATGATGATCAGCGGCTGCTTGCGGTCCATGTAGGTCTCGATCGCTTCCCACATGCGCATCACCTTGCCTTCCGGCTCCACGCGCGCCAGCGAACCCTGCTTCACGCTGCCGTCGTCGTTGCGCACCATCTCGTTGAACAGCTTCGGATTGGCGAAGGTGGCGCGCTGCGCGGTCAGGTGATCGCCACGGTGGGTGGCATAGGAATTGAAGTCCTCTTCCGGCAGGCCCATCTTCGCCAGGTACTCACCGGCGGCACTGGAGGCCAGGATCGCGTTGGACGGCGACAGGTGGTCGGTGGTGATGTTGTCCGGCAGCACCGCCAGCGCACGCATGCCTGCCAGCGTGCGCTCACCAGCCAGTGCGCCCTCCCAGTACGGCGGACGACGGATGTAGGTGCTCTGCGGGCGCCAGTCGTACAGCGGGCTGACCGCGGCGCCGTGCTCCACGCGCACGTTGAACATCGGGTTGTAGACGCTGCGGAACTGTTCCGGCTTCACTGCAGCCTTCACCACTGCATCAATCTCGGCGTCGCTCGGCCAGATGTCCTTCAGGCGTACCTCGTTGCCGTCGGCGTCCACGCCCAGCACGTCTTTTTCGATATCGAAGCGCACGGTGCCAGCGATGGCATAGGCGATCACCAGCGGCGGCGAAGCCAGGAAGGCCTGCTTCGCATATGGGTGGATGCGGCCGTCGAAGTTGCGGTTGCCCGACAGCACGGCCGTCGAGTACAGGTCGCGGTCGATGATTTCCTGCTGGATCGCCGGATCCAGCGCGCCGCTCATGCCATTGCAGGTGGTGCAGGCGAACGCGACGATGCCGAAGCCAAGCTTTTCCAGGTCCGGCAGCAGGCCTGCCTCTTCCAGGTACAGCTGTACCGCCTTCGAGCCCGGCGCCAGCGACGACTTCACCCACGGCTTGCGCTGCAGGCCACGCGCGTTGGCGTTGCGCGCCAGCAGTGCAGCGGCGATCACGTTGCGCGGGTTGGAGGTGTTGGTGCAGCTGGTGATGGCGGCGATGATCACCGCACCATCGGGCATCAGGCCCTGCGCCTGCTCGGCCTTGCCCGCTTCCAGCTTGGCTTCGTCGGCGATGCCGCGCTCGGCCAGCTCGGCGGTGGCCACGCGCTTGTGCGGGTTGGACGGGCCAGCCATGTTGCGCACCACGCTGGACAGGTCGAAGCGCAGCACGCGCTCGTACTGCGCGGTGGCCAGGTCATCGGCCCACAGGCCGGTGGTGCGCGCGTAGTTCTCCACCAGCGCCACCTGAGATTCCTCGCGGCCGGTCAGGCGCAGGTAATCGATGGTCTGCCCGTCGATGTAGAACATTGCGGCGGTGGCGCCGTATTCGGGGCACATGTTGGAGATGGTGGCGCGGTCACCGATGGTCAGTGCCGCCGCCCCCTCACCGAAGAATTCAAGCCAGGCGCCGACCACGCGCTCCTTGCGCAGGAACTCGGTCAGGGCCAGCACCACGTCGGTGGCGGTGATGCCCGGCTGCGGACGACCGCTGAGTTCGACGCCCACGGTATCGGGCAGACGCATCCACGACGCGCGGCCCAGCATCACGTTCTCCGCTTCCAGACCGCCAACGCCGATCGCGATCACGCCCAGCGCATCCACGTGCGGGGTGTGGCTGTCGGTGCCCACGCAGGTATCCGGGAAGGCCACACCGTCCTGCACGTAGACCACCGGCGACATCTTCTCCAGGTTGATCTGGTGCATGATGCCGTTGCCCGGCGGAATCACGTCCACGTTCTCGAACGCCAGCTTGGTCCAGTCGATGAAGTGGAAGCGGTCTTCGTTGCGGCGGTCCTCGATGGCGCGGTTCTTCTCGAACGCCTGCGGATCGAAACCACCACACTCCACCGCCAGCGAGTGATCGACGATCAGCTGCACCGGCACCACCGGATTCACCTTGGCCGGGTCGCCGCCCTTGTCGGCGATCGCATCACGCAGGCCAGCCAGGTCGACCAGTGCGGTCTGGCCGAGGATGTCGTGGCACACCACGCGCGCCGGGAACCACGGAAAATCAAGGTCACGGCGGCGCTCGATCAGCTGCTTCAGCGAATCGGCGAGCGTGGCCGGATCGCAGCGGCGTACCAGGTTCTCGGCCAGCACGCGCGAGGTGTACGGCAGGGTGGCATAGGCGCCGGGCTGGATCGCATCGACGGCGGCGCGCGCGTCGAAATAGTCCAGCGCGCTGCCGGGGAGGTTCTTGCGGTAATCGGTATTCATGGGCTGGCGGAGTGCTTGGGGCGGGCCGGGTGCCGGCGGTGCGGCGGCGAAAGCATCCGGCCGGCACAGGGCCGGCCGGATGGGTACAACAGATGGATCAGACGCGCTTGTCGATGGCGACGAAGTCGCGGTCTTCCGGACCGATATAGTTGGCGCTCGGGCGGATGATCTTGCCGTCGATGCGCTGCTCGACGATGTGCGCGCTCCAGCCGGCGGTGCGGGCGATCACGAACAGGGGAGTGAACATCGCGGTCGGCACGCCCATCATGTGGTAGCTGACGGCGCTGAACCAGTCCAGGTTCGGGAACATCTTCTTGATGTCCCACATCACCGATTCCAGGCGCTCGGCGATGTCGTACATCTTCATGCTCGACTGCTCTTCGGACAGCTCGCGGGCCACGTCCTTGATCACCTTGTTGCGCGGATCGGAGACGGTGTAGACCGGGTGGCCGAAACCGATCACCACTTCCTTGCGCTCGACGCGGGCCTTGATGTCTTCCTCGGCCTCGTCCGGGTTGTCGTAGCGCTTCTGCACTTCGAACGCCACTTCGTTGGCACCGCCGTGCTTCGGACCGCGCAGCGCACCGATGCCACCGCAGATCGCGCTGTACATGTCACTGCCGGTACCGGCGATGACACGGCAGGTGAAGGTCGAGGCATTGAACTCGTGTTCGGCGTACAGGATCAGCGAGGTGTGCATCGCCTTCACCCACGATTCCTGCGGCTTCTCGCCATGCAGCAGGTGCAGGAAGTGGCCACCGATCGAGTCGTCATCGGTTTCCACGTCGATGGCGCGGCCGTTGTGGCTCCAGTGATACCAGTACAGCAGCATGGAACCGAGGCAGGCCATCAGCTTGTCGGCGATGTCACGCGCGCCCGGATGGTTGTGGTCGTCTTTCTCAGGCGCCACGCAGCCAAGCACGGACACGCCGGTGCGCATCACGTCCATCGGGTGCGCCGACGGCGGCAGCTCTTCCAGCGCCGCCTTCACCGCAGCCGGAATGCCACGCAGCGACTTCAGCTTGGCCTTGTACGAAACCAGCTCGGCGCGGGTCGGCAGCTTGCCGTGCACCAGCAGGTAGGCGATTTCCTCGAATTCGCTGGTGTTGGCCAGGTCCAGGATGTCGTAGCCGCGGTAGTGCAGGTCGTTGCCACTGCGGCCCACGCTGCACAGCGCGGTGTTGCCGGCAGCGGTGCCGGACAGGGCGACGGACTTCTTCGGCTTGAAGGTCGGGGTTGCGGTCGTATCGTTCATGTTTCCCTCCGAAAACTTGATGGTGCAGGGTACTGCTTATTTCTTGGCGGCGAACAGTGCGTCGAGCTGCTGCTCGAAGGCGTGGTAGCCGATGCGGTCGTAGAGCTCTTCGCGGGTCTGCATGGTCTCGACCACGTTGCGCTGGTGGCCATCGCGGCGCACCGCCTGGTAGACGTTCTCGGCGGCCTTGTTGGCCGCACGGAAGGCCGACAGCGGGAACAGCTGGATGGCAACGCCGGCCGACGCCAGTTCATCGCGGCTGAACAGCGGGGTGGCACCGAACTCGGTGATGTTGGCCAGCACCGGCACCTTCACCGCGTCGACGAAGCGGCGGTAGGTGTCCAGGTCGTAGGCGGCCTCGGCGAAGATGCCGTCGGCACCTGCCTCGACGCAGGCGATGGCGCGCTCGATGGCCTTGTCCACGCCATCCACCTGGATGGCGTCGGTACGCGCGATCAGGAAGAAGTCCGGGTCGGTCTTGGCGTCGGCAGCGGCCTTCACGCGGTCGACCATTTCACCCTGCGAAACGATTTCCTTGCCCGGGCGGTGACCGCAGCGCTTGGCGCCAACCTGGTCTTCGATGTGGCAGGCGGCCGCGCCAGCCTTGATCAGCGACTTCACGGTGCGCGCGATGTTGAACGCGCTCGGGCCGAAGCCGGTGTCGATGTCGACCATCAGCGGCAGGTCGCAGACGTCGGTGATGCGGCGCACGTCCACCAGCACGTCTTCCAGGGTGTTGATGCCCAGGTCCGGCAGGCCCAGCGAGCCCGCGGCAACACCGCCACCGGACAGGTAGATGGCGCCGAAGCCGGCGCGCTTGGCCAGCAGGGCATGGTTGGCGTTGATCGCGCCGATCACCTGCAGCGGCGATTCGGCAGCCAGCGCCTCACGGAAACGGGCACCGGCGGAGAAAGGGGCGGAAGCGGTCATGCGGCGATCCAGGTTGAAGTACGGGAAAAAGAGCGCAAGCACCATGCCAAGCTGCAAGCTGTTGATTTCACGGGCATGACCGCCACGCAACGCTGGAACAAATGAAACACTGAAACAGATGTATCATGAAACACTCCACCTGTCGCCGCCGCCATGTACCTGCCCCGCTCGCCTTTGCGCCACGCCGATGCCGACCCCGGTCGCCCGGTGATCTGGACGGTCAGCGTCTCGCGGCTGACCGGCCTGCTCGGCGACGTCATTCCCGAGTTTGACCGCCGCGCGCGCATCGAGCAGGTCAATCTCGGCTTCGAAGAAGCCGTGGAGGTGATCGGCCAGCGCCTGCGCCGCGAGCATTGCGACGTGGTAATCGCCGGCGGCTCCAATGCCGCTTGGCTGCGCAGCCGGCTGGAGCTGCCGCTGGTGCCGATCCAGGCCAACGGCTTCGACCTGATGGAAGCGCTCGCCCGCGCCCGCCGCATCGCCAGCCGCATCGGCCTGGTCACCCATGCCAGCGACGTGCCGGTGTTCAGCAACTTCCAGCAGAGTTTCGGCCTGGATATCGAGCATCGCCGCTTCGTCACCCGCGAGGACGCCCGCGACTGCATTGCTGATCTGCGCGCCAATGGCATCGAGGTGATCGTCGGCACCGGCATGGCCATCGACCACGCCGAACAGGCTGGCCTGCCCGGCGTGCTGCTGTACTCGGCCGACTCGGTGCGGCAGGCCTTCGAACATGCGCTGGAGCTGACCCAGACCCTGGCCCGCTCCGGTAGCAACCACGCCGGCCCGCGCCGGCGCCCTGCACCGCGTGCCGATGCGCATGAACTGCTCGGTGACAGCGATGCGATGGCGCAGGTGCGCGCCCGGATCGCGCTCTACGCGCCGCACGACAGCACCGTGCTGGTCACCGGCGAAACCGGCACCGGCAAGGAACTGGTGGCGCGCCAGCTACACACGGCCAGCGGCCGTCGCGGGCGCTTCGTGGCGCTGAACTGCGGCGCGATCAGTGAATCGCTGCTGGAAGCGGAGCTGTTCGGCTACAGCGATGGCGCCTTCACCGGCGCACGTCGCGGTGGCCGTGTCGGCCTGGTCGAGGCCGCAGACGGCGGCACGCTGTTCCTGGATGAAATCGGCGAACTGCCGCTGCCGCTGCAGACCCGCCTGCTGCGCGTGCTGGAGGAACGTGAAGTACTGCGCGTGGGCGCCACCGAACCAACCCCGGTGGACCTGCGCGTGGTCGCCGCCACCCTGCAGTCGCTGGAGCAGCGCGCGGCGACCGGCAGCTTCCGCCGCGATCTCTACTACCGGCTGGCGGCGCTGCGCATCGCCCTGCCCTCGCTGCGCGCCCGGCGCGGCGACATTCCGTTGCTGGCACAGCACTTCTTCCGCCAGCTGCGTGGCGTCGACGCCCCACTGGATGAAGATGCGATGGCGGTGTTGACCGCCGCAGAGTGGCCCGGCAACGTGCGCGAACTGCGCAATCTGGTGGATCGCCTGCGCATCCACTGGCAGCCCGGGGAAGGACTGATCGACGCGGCGCGACTGCTGCAGCTCGCGCCCGAACTGGTGAAAGAAGGTACCACTGCACTACCGTTGGAAAGCAACGGCAAGCGCCCGCCGCGTTCGCAGCTGGAAGCACTGCTGCAGCAACATCGCAATGACCGCGAGGGCATGGCGCAGGCGCTGGGCGTATCACGCACCACGCTGTGGCGCTGGCTGCGTGCGGAAGGGTTGTAGAGGCGAGCTTGCTCGACGCCACACAACATCGCCAACCAAGGTTGGCCGCTACCCGGGCGCGCTGCGCCCTGGTAGGTGTCAACCTCGGTTGGCACACGGCTACCGGGGCGGTGCCGCATCCAACGCCATGCGGAAATACACCACGCGCTCGGTTTCCTCGAAACCACAGGCGCGGTGCGCGGCGTGCGCCTGCGCATCTTCCACGCGGCTGTCCGAAGCAAGCTCACTGCAGCCTGCCGCACGCGTCCAGTCCTGCACAGCCGCCAACAAGGCACGGCCGACGGCGTGGCCCTGCCAGCGCGGCTGCACGTACCAGCCTTCCAGGAACCCCACCGGCGAAGACTCGGTACCGTTCACGTAGTCACGGCGCAGGCGCACTTCAGCGAAACCAACCGCCTCGCCATCCGCCGCGCAGGCCAGGAACACCGCACCTTCGGCATCGGCCAGCGACTGCGCCAGCTCCTCCAGCGGATCATCGGCATCAGGCCACAGGCCGAGGCGCAACTGCGCCCACGCCGCCGCGTCGGCCGGCGTGGCCTGGCGGATCGTGGGCGCGCTGTCGATCACGGGTACAGCAGGCGCTTGCTCCAGCGCCCTTCGGCACCGGCTTCGTAGCACCAGCGCTCGTGCAGGCGGAACTGCGCGCCGTACCAGAACTCGATGCGGTCAGGCACCACGCGCAGGCCGCTCCAGCCCTCCGGGCGCGGCACGTCCTTGCCCTCGAAGCGGGCTTCGACCTCGGCGACGCGCGCATCGAATTCCTCGCGCGTTGCCAGCGTCTTCGACTGCTGCGAGGCCCAGGCGCCGATCTGGCTCATCCGCGGGCGGCTGGCGAAATAGGCATCGGCCTCGGCATCGGCAACCTGCTCTACACGGCCTTCGATGCGCACCTGGATGCCGGCCTCGCGCAGGCTGCGCCACAGGAACAGCAGTGCGGCCTGCGGGTTGGCATGAAGCTCCTGGCCCTTGTGGCTGTCCAGGTGGGTGTAGAAGACGAAGCCACGCTCATCGAACGCTTTCAGCAGCACGGTGCGCGCCGAGGGACGACCGTGCGTATCGGCGGTGGCCACGGTCATCGCATTCGGCTCCACCTCGCGGCTCTGCCTGGCCTCGTCGAACAGGCTGGCAAACGTGGACAGGGCTTCGGCGTACAGGTCGCTCATGATTGCGTTCTTCTCACACGGATGGGTCTATTGTGGCTGCATGGCCGCTGCTGCGTATATGCCCCAGGTGAAAGGATTCCCCGAAACAGTGGCCGAACAGGCGCTGGACGATGCGCTGGCCAGCGGCGCAGCGGTTCCAGTATTGGCGATCAGCGGCCTGCAGGGGAGTGGCAAATCGACGCTGGCCGCGCAGGTGGTGGCGCGCGCCCAGGCACGTGGCCTGAACGCGGCCACGCTGTCGATCGATGATGTCTACCTCACCCGTGCGCAGCGCCAGCGACTGGCCCGCCAGGTGCATCCGCTGCTGATCACCCGCGGCCCGCCCGGCACCCATGACCTGCCGCTGGCCCATGCCGTGCTGGACGCCGTGGCCACACGCCAGCCCTTCGCGATGCCGCGCTTCGACAAGCTGGCCGATGAACGCCTGCCCGAAGCGCAATGGCCGCAGCAGCAACCGCTGGACCTGCTGGTATTCGAAGGCTGGTTCCTGGGCACGCCCGCGCAGGATGACGACGCGCTGGACAGCCCGTTGAATGCGCTGGAACGCGAGGCCGACGCTGATGGCCGCTGGCGGCGCTGGTGCAACCAGGCGCTGGCCCGGGACTACCCCGCGCTGTGGCAGCGCTGCGACCGCCTGTGGTTCCTGCAGCCACCGGATTTCTCGGTGGTACCGCGCTGGCGCTGGCAGCAGGAGCAGAACCTGCAGGCCGCGCAGCCGGGCCGGCACGGCATGAGCCGGCCACAGCTGGAGCGCTTCGTGCAGTACTACGAGCGGGTCAGCCGCCAGGCGCTGCATGCCCTGCCCGCCCTGGCCGACCATGTGGTGGTGCTGGACGGCCAGCGCCAGGTGCAGGACGTGCGCTGAACGCGCCTACTCCACCAGGAAGGTCACCCGCAGGTTGACCCGCCATTCGGTGATTTCGCCGCTGCCATTGGTCACCACCTTGGTCTCGTTCACCCAGGCGCCCTGGATGCCCTTGACCGTCTCGGAGACCTTCTTCAGACCGCTGCGCACGGCGTCCTCCACGCTCTTCGGCGAGGAGGCGGTGATTTCGATGACCTTGGCGACCGTCATGGCCTGTACTCCGGTTGGCGCGGGAAACCCCGCAGGAACGCCTACCCTGACGTGAAGGACGTAAAGGCAAGGGCACGGAGGTGTTAGCATCAGAGGGCATGAATCCTGCTCCGAACCTGATCCTGATCGGCCCGATGGGCGCCGGCAAAACCTGCATCGGCCGCCGCCTGGCCGAGCGCTTCACGCTGGACTTCGTCGATGTCGACCAGGCCATCGTCGATGCCGCCGGCGCCAGCATCCCGGCCATCTTCGAGCACTCCGGCGAAGCCGGCTTCCGCAGCCATGAACGCGAGGCACTTGCGCGCGTGCTGGAAGGCCGCGGCCAGCTGGTCTCCACTGGTGGCGGCGCGGTGCTGGATCCTGGCAACCGTGCGTTGATCGCCCGCCGCGGCTTCGTGGTCTACCTGCAGGTCAGCGTGGCCGCGCAGCTGGAGCGCCTGGCCCGCGACAAGGGCCGCCCGTTGCTGCAGCGCCCGGACCGCGAGCAGGTGCTGCACGATCTGGCCGCGCGCCGCGACCCGCTGTACCGCGAACTGGCCGACCTCACCCTTGATACCGACCCGTACACCGCTGCCGACGCAACCGCCCACCTGGTGGTGAAGCTGGCCACGCAATGGCAGCGCCAGGACCTGACTGCATGACTTCCCCCGCCCTGCTGCAGGTCGCCGTTGGCGGCGACCGCCCCTACACCATCACCATCGGCGCCGGCGCCCAGGCTGACGGCGCCGCGCTGGCCTCGCATGTGCGCGGCCGCCACGTGCTGCTGCTCAGCGACAGCGAAGTGGCCCCGCGCTATCTGGATGCCGTGAAGCAGACACTGCTGGCTGCGCGCCCCGACCTGATCGTCGGCGAGCACGTGCTGGCAGCAGGCGAGGCCTCCAAGACGCTGGCCGAATTCGGCCGCGCGATCGAAGCGCTGGCCGCGCTCGGCGCCACCCGCGATGCCTGCGTGTTCGCCCTTGGTGGCGGCGTGGTTGGTGATCTGGCCGGTTTCGCCGCCGCGTGCTGGATGCGCGGCGTGGACTGCGTGCAGCTGCCGACCACCCTGCTGGCGATGGTCGATTCGTCGGTGGGCGGCAAAACCGCGGTCGACATTCCGGCCGGGAAGAACCTGGTCGGCGCCTTCCATCCGCCGCGCGCGGTGATCGCCGATACCCGCGTGCTGGCCACCCTGCCGCCGCGCGAACTGCGTGCCGGCCTGGCCGAAGTAGTGAAGTACGGCGCACTGGGTGATGCAGTGTTCTTCGAATGGCTGCAGCAGCATGCCGATGCGCTGCTGGCCGGCGAGGATGCGGTACTGGCCGAAGCCATCGCGCGCAGCTGCCGGCACAAGGCCGCCATCGTCGAGCGCGATCCGTTCGAGAAGGGCGAGCGCGCACTGCTCAACCTGGGCCACACCTTCGGCCATGCCATCGAAACCGAACAGGGCTACTCGGCCCCGGGCCGCGACGCGCTGAACCACGGCGAAGCGGTGGCGGTGGGCATGGTGCTGGCGGCGAGGCTGTCCACCGACCTGGGCCTGGCCGACGATGCCGACCGCGCTCGCCTGCAGGCGCTGCTGGAACGCCTCGGCCTGCCGGTGGCGATCCCGGCGGGGCTGGACCCGCAGGCCCTGCTCGGCCGCATGCGGCTGGACAAGAAGAACGTGGCCGGCCGCCTGCGCCTGGTGCTGTGGCAGGGCATGGGCCGCGCCGAAGTGGTGCCGGACGTGGATGAAGCGGCGGTACTGAAGGTGCTGTCGGCCCGGTAGTGCTGGCCAGCGGCCGGCACCACCGCGTTGCGGCCGGGGTCACCCTGGCCCCGCTACAATCGGCGCCATGCACGTCTACCTGCAACATCCCGACGCCGGTGCGCAGGCACCGCGCTTCCTGCGCCTGAGCCTGCAGCCGGACCTGTTCGGCGGCTGGGAGCTGCTGCGCGAGAGCGGTCGCGTCGGCAGCCGCTCGCAGCTGCGGCGCGAGCTGTTCCTGCAGGCCGACGAAGCCCGCCACGCCTTCGAGAAGGCCCGCGATGCCGAACTGCATCGCGGCTTCCAGATCCTTTCGCACAGCGACTGACGCCGCTGCCAACTTTCGTCCAAGGAATGCCCACCGTGACCAGCCCTCTCCGCAACGATCGCCTGCTGCGCGCCCTGCGCCGCGAACCGGTGGACTGCACCCCCGTCTGGCTGATGCGCCAGGCCGGCCGCTACCTGCCGGAATACCGCGCGACCCGGGCCAAGGCCGGCAGCTTCCTGGCCATGGCCAAGAATCCGGAGATCGCCTGCGAAGTCACCCTGCAGCCGCTGCGCCGCTTCCCGCTGGACGCCGCCATCCTGTTCTCGGACATCCTCACCATTCCCGATGCGATGGGCCTGGAGCTGTACTTCGTCGAAGGCGAAGGCCCGAAGTTCCGCCACCCGGTGCGCGATGAAGCGGCGATCGCCAAGCTGGCGGTGCCGGACATGGAGCAGGATCTGGGCTATGTGATGGACGCGGTGCGCCTGATCCGTCGCGAGCTGGACGGCCAGGTGCCGCTGATCGGCTTCTCCGGCAGCCCCTGGACGCTGGCCTGCTACATGGTGGAAGGCGGCGGCAGCAAGGACTTCGCGCGGATCAAGGCGATGGCGCTGAATCATCCGCAGGCCCTGCACCGCCTGCTGGAGGTCACCACCGACGCGGTGATCGCCTATCTGGGCGCGCAACGCGCGGCCGGCGCGCAGGCACTGCAGGTGTTCGATACCTGGGGCGGCGTGCTGTCGCCGGCCATGTACCGCGAGTTCTCGCTGCGCTACCTGCAGCGCATCGCCGAAGGCCTGGAGCGTGGCGAAGGCAGCGAGCGCACGCCGCTGATCCTGTTCGGCAAGGGTACCGGCCTGCACCTGGAAGCACTGTCGCAGACCGGCGCCGATGCGCTGGGCCTGGACTGGACACTGGACCTGGACGAGGCCATGCGCCGCACCGGTGGTCGCGTCGCCCTGCAGGGCAACCTCGACCCGACCACGCTGTACGCCTCGCCGGATGCGATCGCCGCCGCTGCCGCGCGCGTGCTCGACACCTACGCCGCCGGCAACGGTGGATCGCGCGAAGGCCATGTGTTCAACCTCGGCCACGGCATGTCGCCGGACATGGACCCGGCACACGTGCAGGTGCTGGTCGACGCGGTGCACGCGCACAGCCAGCGCTGAGCATTCGGCATACGGTTGCGGCGCGATGTTGATCGCGCCGTGACCCGCAGTGCGCGATCATGGCAGCCCCCACGCTGCACCGGCCGCACCCCATGTCCACATCGCCATCGACCTACAACCGCCAGCGCCCCCTGCTGTGGCTGGTGTCCTTGGCGATCTTCATGCAGATGCTGGACTCGACCATCGTCAACACGGCGTTGCCGGCGATGGCGGCCAGCCTGGGCGAAAGCCCGCTGCAGATGCAGTCGGTGGTGTTCAGCTACGCGCTGGCAGTGGCCACCTTCATTCCTGCCTCCGGCTGGATCGCCGACCGCTACGGCACCCGCCGCACCTTCCTGGTGGCGATCATCCTGTTCACCCTCGGCTCGCTGGCCTGCGCACTGGCCCAGCACCTGCACCAGCTGGTCGGCGCGCGCGTGCTGCAGGGCATTGGCGGCGCGATGCTGCTGCCGGTCGGGCGGCTGGCGGTGATGCGGTCGGTGCCGCGCGAGGATTTCCTGCGCGCGATGAGCTTCATCGCCATCCCCGCACTGGTCGGCCCGCTGATCGGCCCCACCCTGGGCGGCTGGCTGGTGGAGATCGCGTCGTGGCACTGGGTGTTCCTGATCAACCTGCCGATCGGCGTGATCGGATTCATCGCCGCGATGAAGATCATGCCCGACCACTACGCCAGCCATCGCACCCGTTTCGACCTGCGCGGCTACATCATGCTGGCCTTCGCGATGGTGGTGCTGTCACTGGCGCTGGACGGCATTTCCGGGCTGGGCACCCCGCACGCGCTGGTGATGCTGATGACCGTTGCCGGCCTGGCAGCACTGGTGGGCTACTGGCTGCACGCGGCCAACTCGACCGCCCCGTTGTTCTCGCTGGCACTGTTCCGCGTGCCCAGCTACCGCATCGGCATCCTCGGCAACCTGTTCTCGCGCATCGGCAGCAGTGCCATGCCGATGCTGATTCCACTGCTGCTGCAGGTCGGCCTCGGCCTCGGCCCGATGAACGCCGGCCTGATGATGGTGCCCGTAGCGGCGGCTGGCATGGTGTCGAAGAAGCTGGCAGTGAAGCTGGTCGAGCGCTACGGCTACCGCCGCGTGCTGATGGTCAACACCGTGCTGGTGGGCCTGGCGATGGCCAGCTTCATCCTGATGACGCCGGGCCAGCACCTGGCCTGGCGCCTGTTGCAGTTGGCGTTCTTCGGCGCGGTCAATTCGCTGCAGTTCACCGTGATGAACACCGTGACCCTGCGTGATCTGGACCGCGAATTCGCCAGTTCCGGCAACAGCCTGCTGTCGATGGTGATGATGCTCGCAGCCGGCTTCGGTGCCGCTGCAGCCGGCAGCCTGCTGGCCGCGTTCGGCAGCCACCTGGACAGCAACAGCGCCACCGCCGCGCTGCATGCCACGTTCATCTGCGTGGGAGCGATCACCCTGACCTCGACGATGATCTTCTGGCAGTTGCCCGATACCAAGCCGGAGCCACGGCAGGTCGAGCACGTTGCGGAGTGAGGGTGGTTCGGCAGGGCCTGCGGCCCTGCACCTGCAGAGGCTTCAAGCCAAGGCAACAGCCGAAGCAAAAGCTGGCGTCCTAAGGGATGGCGGGGTGGATCCGGTTGCGGGAGACGCCGTAAACCCATCCCTGGGGGCTTGGCCGCGGCATCCATGCCGCGGACACTCCCGCAACCGGACCCACCCCGCCTTCGACAGAATTCTGCGATCTGCAGTAGATCCACGCCAAGCGTGGATGCCTTTCGATATCAATTCGACAAATTCGATCACGATAGAGATTCATCCACGCATGGCGTGGATCTACCCGATCGCGAAAATCTGTCAGAGGTGGGGCGGTGTGGGCTTGCAGGACCGTTGGCGCCATGGATGGCGCCATCGAGCCCCCATGGACGGGTTTACGGCGTGTCCTGACCACCCACAGTGCCCCGCCATCCCACGAAATGCCCGCTTTGGCTTTGGCTTTGGCTTTGGCTGTTGCCGTTGCATT
>NZ_JAUTXR010000108.1 GCF_030658505.1 Stenotrophomonas raiganjensis (SeqCode)
TGCCGGGCGCCGCCCGGCCGACTTCCGCCACTTGCGGTGGCAGCGGCTGCCCACTAGCCTTCGGCCGTCGTTCACCACCCAAGGACCGCCCGTGAAACACCGTCATCTCCTGCTGGCCTCGGCTGTCGCCGCCGCCACGCAGGCCCTGGTCGCCTGCAAGAAGGAACCCACCCCAGGCACCGATACCGCCCGCAGCAGCGCCCCGGCCGGCGACACCGCCGCCCCGTTCGGGGCCCGCCTCACTGCCGAATGCAAGGCCGCCTACCCGGAGATGACCTCGGCGCAGTGGCTGTCCTCCACCTAC
>NZ_JAUTXR010000113.1 GCF_030658505.1 Stenotrophomonas raiganjensis (SeqCode)
TTCCAGTTCGTGTTCATGCCCGGGCTTGGCCAGCTGCTGCGCCGGCATCGCCTCCGGTTGCCGGCGTGCACCGGCCTGGGTCGCAGCTTTCTTCGTTGCTTTTTTGCCGCGCGTACGTCCTTGGCCTTCTCCTGATCCTGCAGGCGCCGCTGCCGGGCCGCGACGCGTGCGGCCCGTGGATCGCTGGCAGCCGCCTTGCGGGTTGCGGTCTACCACGCGCGGCCGAGCGGGGTCGGCCGCGGTCTTCGTCGCGGTGCTGCCTTTGCGCACCTGGGGCGAAGCTTTGGGGGGGGGGGGGGTTTTTTTAGTGGTGGCCATGCAGGTCTCCGGGGGAGGGAAGGGGGCTGCCGGCCGGCGGCCGCCACTACCGGGGGCGGCATCCGCCGCGCCTGCAGTGTCACTATCCGGGTTGTCGGCGGCAGTGAGCGCACCGTGTCCACGATGTGCACGGCATTCATTCC
>NZ_JAUTXR010000050.1 GCF_030658505.1 Stenotrophomonas raiganjensis (SeqCode)
GCGACCGAGCTTACATGGGTGAGGGCGCTTTGCTTGCGAAGCACTGCTTCGCAAGCGCCCGAACGCACAGCCGCCAGCGGCTTGGCCGGGCCCCGGAGGGGTACTTGCAGCGTCCCCCGCAACCGGACCCACCCCGCCCTCCCCCAGAAAGCCCGCTGTTGTTGTTGCTCTGGCCTCCGCGGGTGCAGGGTGCAGCCCGGCCTGACGCCCTCCGGCATCCATGTCCGAATGTGGCGAGTATCGCCGCCCGCACGGGCCTAGACTGGCACCATGGACACCGCCCTCGCCCTCGACACCGCCGCCTGCGACCGCGCCCGCCTGGCCCGCGACGCACGCTTCGACGGCGTGTTCTTCACCGCCGTGCGCAGCACCGGCATCTATTGCCGCCCGGTGTGCCCTGCACCGCCACCGAAGCCGCGCAACATCACCTACTTCCCGACCGCCGCCGCCGCCGCTGCCGCCGGCTACCGGCCGTGCCTGCGCTGCCGCCCGGAACTGGCACCGCAGGCACAGCAGGCCCTTGCCGGGCAGACCGTGCAGCGCGCACTGGCGCTGATCCAGGGTGGCTTCCTGCAGGAGCAACCGGTGGCCGATCTTGCATCGAAACTCGGCCTCAGCGCTCGCCAACTGCAGCGCCTGTTCGTCGAACATCTCGGTGCGACACCCGGGCAGATCCATGCCACCCACCGCCTGCTGCTGGCCAAGCAGTTGCTGACCGAAACCACGCTGCCAGTGACCGACGTCGCGCTGGCCGCGGGCTACAACAGCCTGCGCCGCTTCAATACCGCGTTCCTGCAGGGCTGCGGGATGGCGCCGACCGCTCTGCGTCGCCAGCATCAACCGCTGGCTGCCGATGATGGCGGCCTGGTGCTGCGCCTGGTGTATCGCCCGCCGCTGGACTTCCCACGCATGCTGGCGTTCCTGCGCAAGCGCAGCCTGCCCGGCATCGAACTGATCGGCGAAGACAGCTACCAGCGCGTGCTCGGCACGCCGGAGCGCCCCACCCTGCTGCGCGTCACTGCCGACTCGAAGCGCCCGGAGCTGCGCCTGCAGCTGGGTGCGGTGGATCCGCACCTGATCCCGGACATCGTGCGCCGGGTACGTCGCGTTTTCGACCTCGATGCAGACCTGCAGCAGGTTCACGCCGCCCTCAACGAGGAACCCCTGCTGGCACGCGGCATCACCGAACGCCCCGGGCTGCGCGTGCCCGGCGGCTGGGATGGTTTCGAAGTGGGCGTGCGCGCGGTGCTGGGCCAGCAGGTCAGCGTCGCCGCCGCCACGACCTTTGCGCGGCGCCTGGTCGATGCATACGGGGCGCACCTGCCGGGCATGCCGTCCGAGTTCGATCGCCAGTTCCCGGCGCCCGAGGTGCTGGCCGAAGCGCCACTGGAATCGATCGGCCTGCCGCGCAGCCGCGCCGCTACCGTGCGTGCGCTGGCCGCCGCCTGCGCCAGCGGCCAGCTGGACTTCGGGCCCGGCCAGGCATTGGAGGAGTTCGTTGCGCGCTGCGTGGCGCTGCCCGGCATCGGTCCGTGGACCGCGCAGTACATTGCCCTGCGCGGACTTGGCCAGCCCGATGCCTTCCCCGCCGGTGACCTGGTACTGCAGCAGGTGCTCGGCCACGCGCAGGGCCAGCGCCTGAGCGAGCGTGCAACCGAAGCCCGCTCGCAATCGTGGCGCCCGTGGCGCGCCTACGCCGTGCTGCACCTGTGGCACCTGTCCGGTACTTTCGTTGGAGAACCGACATGACCCTGTTGTTTGATCGTTTCGACAGCCCGATCGGCGTGTTGACCATCGCCGGTGACGAGCGTGGTCTTTCGCATGTGCTGTTCCCGGAGAACCGCCACCCGGCACGCGGCCGAGACGACTGGCACTACGCGCCGGATGCATTGCCGGAAGCGCGGGAGCAGCTGCTGCAGTTCCTGCACGGTGAACGCAGCCGGTTCGACCTGCAGCTGGCACCACGGGGCACGCCTTTCCAGCTGCGTGTTTGGCAGGCGCTGGCGTTGATTCCGTTCGGCCAGACCTGGAGCTACCTGCAACTGGCGCAGCACCTGGGGCAACCCAGCGCAACCCGCGCAGTGGGCGCGGCCAACGGGCGCAACCCTTTGCCGATCATCCTGCCCTGCCACCGCGTGATCGGCAGCAACGGCGCGCTGACCGGCTTCGGTGGCGGGCTGGAAACCAAGGCCGCGCTGCTGCGGCTGGAACAACGCCAGGCCCCTTTGTTCGCTTGAGGGGGCCGGCCGGGCTGCGCCCGGCACCCGCAGAGGCTAGAGCAACATCAACTGCAACAGCGGACTTGTTGCGGGGAGGCGGGGTGGGTCCGGTTGCAGGGGACGCTGCAAGTACATCCCTGTAAGCTCGGTCGCGCCATCCATGGCGCTCACGCCCCTGCAACCGGGCCCACCCCGCCAACCCACGGAATGCGCGCTGTTGCTGTTGCTGTTGCTGTTGCAGTGGCCTCTGCGGGTGCAGGGCGCAGCCCTGCCGTAACCCCTCCCCTCTCAGCAGGCCTCAGCCACCGCAGTGCGGGGA
>NZ_JAUTXR010000006.1 GCF_030658505.1 Stenotrophomonas raiganjensis (SeqCode)
TTTGTAATCTTAATTAAATGTATTATTTGTTGATATATATGTGGTTTTCTAATTGTTTGTATTTTGAACAATTTATAAAATTGCATACATCTTAAAGCTACAAGCCTACAACTTGAAATTTTTAGGGATAAGGGTCTGAAAAATACCCCAACTTTGGTCGGATTTGCTGTTGCGATACTAAACTTTCATAAGGACCTATTACCTCCCTAGACTATTTAATACCGTATTTTTTACCCCGGAACTATTTAATAGTGTATTTTAAAGGTATATATGTGCCCACGTGGATACATTACTATTTATAATTTTGCATTATTTTTTATGTCCACGTGGGCAAATATATATGTTTAAAATACGGTATTAAATAGTCTAGGGAGGTAATAGGTCCTCATGAAAG